>CAZNAI010000004.1:0-701940 GCA_964571235.1 uncultured Ignavibacteriales bacterium
GCCCCGTCGGCCACCAGGTGTACCGCTACTCGCTGCAATACGAGTCGTACATCCGCGATATCGCTCCGGCCCGCACGTTCGTGACGAAATCCGAGGCGGATGGCCTGCGCAGCGCGGGCCTGGGCACGCACCTGACGTACAAGGACATCCTCGTCATCGGCCCCGAAGGCCCGATCGACAACGAGTTCCGCTTCCCCAACGAGTGCGTCCGCCACAAGGTCCTCGACCTCATCGGCGACCTCATGCTCTATGGCGGATTCGTCTGCGGCCACATCTACGCCCGCAAGAGCGGCCACAGCCTGAACCATGAACTCGTTCGCAAGCTGATCCAGAGCCGCGACGCCCATTCGCTGCACGGCCGCCTCACCGCCCCGCCGAAGCTGGACGTGAACCGCGTGCAGCGCATCCTGCCGCACCGGTTCCCGATGCTGCTGATCGATCGCGTGATCGAGATCGACGGCGACCGGCGGGCGGTGGGCATCAAAAATGTCACGATCAACGAGCCGTTCTTTCAGGGACATTTCCCCGATCATCCGATCATGCCGGGAGTGCTGATACTCGAAGCGATGGCCCAGGCGGGAGGAATTCTCCTGCTCAATGCGGTGGAAAATCCGCAGACGAAGGTAGTGTATTTCATGTCAATCGATAATGCCAAATTTCGCAAACCGGTTTTACCGGGAGATCAGGTTCGGTTTGAACTCAAAATGCAGGCGTTTCGCCGAAATACCTGTAAGATGACCGGCGAAGCGTTCGTTGAGGATGCGCTGGTGGCCAACGCCGACTTCATGGCGATGGTGGTGGATCGATGACTACCATTCATTCAAGTGCGGTCATTTCCGCCAAAGCCCAGATCGGCAACGATGTTTCTATCGGGCCGAACACAATCATAGAAGACAGTGTCATTGTCGGCGACAATTGTAGAATCGCCTCCAATGTACTCTTGGCAGACGGCGCACAGCTTGGCAAGAATGTAAAAATCTCCCACGGCGCCGTTATCGGGACAAATCCGCAGGACCTCAAGTTTGGCGGAGAAGTCACTCAGGCGAAAATCGGTGACAACACCGTTGTCCGCGAATATGTGACGATTAACCGCGGGACCAAAGCCCACGGCGAGACCTCGGTTGGCGCTGATTGTTTTATCATGGCGTACGCCCACGTTGCCCACGACTGCATCGTTGGTAATAATGTCATTTTGGCCAATTCGGTGAATATGGCTGGGCATGTTGAGATACAAGACTGGGTGACCATCGGCGGAATCGTACCGATACATCAGTTTGTCAAGATCGGCGCACACTGCATGGTTGGCGGAGGATTCCGCGTGCCGCAGGATATTTGCCCCTTTTCGCTGGTTGGTGGATACCCTGCCAAGGTCGTCGGGATCAACTCGATCGGGCTTCGTCGTCGCGGATTTTCAATCGAACGGATACGCACGCTCGAACACCTGTTCAAGCTGTTATTCTTCTCAAGCTTGAACACCACACAAGCCTTGGAGCGAGCCGACGCGGAAATTGAGAAGAACGACGATGTCCGTCAAGTGCTTGAGTTCATCGCCAAGTCCGAGCGCGGAATCATAAAATAGAAGGGGCCGCTTGTGAAGTCGTAACGCGACTTCTTGCCTCGGTTTACATATGAAGAAAATCCGTACTGCGGTAGTTGGGGTAGGGGCGCTCGGGCGGCATCATCTGCGGTGGATGGCGCAACTTCCCGAGTCGCAACTGGTCGGATGCTATGATGTCGATCTTGCCAAATCACAGCAGTACGCCGCCGAATATTCAGTTCAAGCATTTTCATCGCTTGACCAACTGATCGGACAGGTGGAGGCCGTTTCTATTGTCGTCCCGACCAGCCGCCATCACGAGGTCGCTTCGCGCCTGATCAAAGCGGGTATTCACTGCCTGATCGAAAAGCCAATCACATCGGATGCCTCCCACGCCGGCGAACTGCACAAACTGGCAATCGCCCACAATGTGAAGGTCACAGTGGGACAGATTGAGCGATTCAATCCGGCCGTGCTTGCGCTCGACAGCGAGAAGATAAAGCCGTCGTTTATCGAGGCCCATCGACTCGCGGCCTTTGATCCGCGCGGCACCGATGTCGCCGTGGTGCTCGACCTGATGATTCACGATATCGATCTGGTGCTCAAGTTTATCAAATCACGGGTTGTAGATATTCAGGCCTCGGCGGTGGCTGTGATTTCAGAAAAAGCGGATATCGCCAACGCCCGGCTGACTTTTCAAAATGGCGCTGTTGCCAACTTGACGGCCTCGCGCATTTCTCTTCACGCCATGCGCAAGCTTCGCATCTTTCAGCAGTCGGGTTACTACTCGCTCGATCTGGCGGCCAAGCAGGCCGATCTGTATTCACTGGCCGAACCGGGCTCGCCATCCGAAGGAATGCGGGTGCCGCTTGGAAAATCCGGTCGCGATATTGTCTACCGCAAGAAAACCGACAACGGTCAGGATATGCTGGCCGCAGAGCTGTCGGCTTTTCTGAGCGCGATCATCAACGACAGTCCGGTGGCGGTCACAGTCGCCGAGGCCTCGGAGGCGCTACGGCTTGCTCTTGAGGTAGACCGGATTGGGACAGCGTCGATTTCACGACTCACGGAGGCCTGATCGGTCTCCATGAATGATTCCCTCATTTTCATCTCAGCCGGCGATCCTTCCGGCGACATCGCCGCCGGACGCCTTGCGCTGGCATTGAACAAACAAATTCCGGGAGTTACGTATTGCGGACTAGGCGGTGAGAGGCTGTCCACCGCTGGACAAGAACAGTTCGCGAAAGGGAGCGATCTGGCGGTTCTTGGTTTCTGGGAAGTAGCCAAGCGGTTTCGGTTTTTCCAAAAGCTGATGTCCCGCTGTGTTGCCGAGATTGAACGACGGCGTCCCAAAGTTATCATTCTGGTGGATTACCCCGGTTTTAATCTTCGGCTGGCCGCGCGAGTCAAACATCTGGGGATACCGATTGTCTACTATATCGCGCCGCAAGTGTGGGCGTGGGGGAAAAAGCGAGTTGGCGACATTCGCCAGCTTGTCGATCGGCTGTTGGTCATCCTTCCCTTTGAGCAGAAGTTCTTTGCCGAACACGGTGTCCCCGCACAGTATGTCGGACACTATCTTCTTGAAGACATCGACGCCGCCTATCAGAATTCACTGCCTCCCGGTACGCGCCAGTTGGCCCTTCTTCCCGGATCGCGTCCTCAGGAAATCGGCCGGATGATTCTCCCCATGCTTGGGGCCGCTAAACTGCACATAGAAAAACACGGCGGCACTGCCATGATTGCAGCGGTGCGGGGAGCGTACGACTATGAAACCGCCTGTCAGCCGTTTCGAAATTCTGGGATTTCGATTGAATATGGGAACTCGCGCGAGGTGATCTACTCGTCTGATCTGGCTGTTGTCGCGTCGGGTACCGCGACTTTGGAAACCGGAATTATCGGCCGACCAATGGTGATCGTTTACAAAACAGGAGAGATCACTTATCAGATTGCCAAGCGAGTGATCGAATTGGACAAGATCGGACTTGTCAATCTGGTGCTGGGGAAGAAAGTGGTCCCGGAACTCATCCAGCGGCAGGTTTCACCTCGTCCGATTGCGGCAGAACTCGGCAAGTACATGACCGATGCCGACTATTCTACCGGAGTTTTTCGAGAGCTACAGCGTGTTCCTTCGACTTTGGGTGGCATCGGAGCATCGGAAAGAGCGGCACGTCAGATTGCGGAGTTGCTATGATCCACATGTATCAACTCCTCACTCAGGTTCTCTACTTTGTCATGTTGCCATTTGCCTGGATCGCCGCAAAATCAGGTTCAATCAAATGGCGTGAGCGGATGGCTTTCGCTCTGCCAGGGCAAGCATCCGATCTTTGGATTCACGCCGCTTCGGTTGGAGAGGTAAAAATTGCCTCGCATCTTATCCGGTACATCAAGCGGGAACGCCCCGCATTGAGTGTGCTGTTGACCGTTGTCACCGATGCCGGATATCGCACGGCCAAATCCGAATTGAGCGAGTTAGCGACGGTGAGATTTCTGCCGGTCGACGCGGCTGTTCCGGTCGCGCTCACTCTTGACCGGATCAACCCCAAAGCAATTGCCATTACCGAAACTGAAATCTGGCCGAATTTCATCGCCGCCGCCAAAGTACGGAATATTCCGGTGGTACTTATCAACGGCCGGATGAGCGAGAAGGCGCAAAAACGATACCGCTGGATTTCCAATTCTATTACAACAGTTTTGTCCGCTCACGAACATTTCTTTTTCAAGACGCAGGCCGATGCCGACCGGTATGTCGAGTTCGGGGTCGACAGCGACCGAACAACAGTCGCCGGAGATATGAAATTTGACGCGCCATTGCTTGAGCGATCGAACGTTCGTATCGCAGAACTTCGCGCCCGGGGGGGAATCGCCGCCGACGCATTTTTGCTTGTCGCAGGATCAACTCGGCCGGGAGAAGAAGAGTTGATTTTGCGTCAGTATGTACGAATGAAACCGGATCTACCGCGACTTCGCCTTCTTATCGCCCCGCGCCACACCGAACGGGCCGATGAAGTCCTTCTATTGGCTCAACAACTCAATTTGCATCCCGCGCTTTATGGCGAATCCAGTTCAACTGAGGGCTCGATTGTTGTTGTAAACAAAATGGGAATCTTAGGTGAGCTGTACATGGCCGCCGACCTCGCTTTTGTTGGCGGGACCTTTGTCGAAATCGGCGGACACAATATTTTGGAGCCGGTTTGGGGGGGAACGCCAGTAGTCTACGGTCCGTCGCTGGCCAATGTCCACGAGGCGGCCGAGTATATCGAACACCACCGGTATGGACAGCGGCTCCAGTCGCCGGAAGAACTACCAGAGGTTGTTTCCGATCTCTACCACCGTCGCCGAAAATTCGTGGTGAAAACGACCGAAGAGTACCGTCACTCGCCTACAGCCATGGTGGGCGACTATATCCTGAAACGGCTTGGCAATGCTTGAGCAAATCTGGAAAAAGACACTTCGCCGGGAAGGGCTCTCAGTGTGGTCTTTCTTGGCCGGTCTATTTTGGATTCTATCGCTTTTCTACGGACTGGGCGCGTGGATCAATCGACATCGCCCGCGCCGGGTCGCTCGCGTAAAAGTCCCTGTCATCTCAATCGGGAATATTGCGGTCGGCGGTTCTGGGAAGACGCCGCTCGTCATGGCAATCGCAGGTGCGTTCGTCAAGCAGGGGTATGAAGTCGGAATAGTCTCGTCAGGGTATGGCCGGGACTCCACTGATAGTATCATCGGACGAGGGGAAGAAATTTGCCTTCGAACAGCCAGCGAAGTCGGCGATGAGACTTTGCTTTTGGCCGAACAACTCCCTTTAACCATTTTCTCAATTCATCCCGTGAAATCCGAGGCGGCCCGGCTACTGACGGCCCAAACACGGGTCGATCTCATCATAGTCGATGACGGCTTTCAGCACTTTGGTTTGCACCGTGATCTTGATATTGTAGCAATCGACGCCACCTCGCCCGCCAAGTGGCTGAGTCCACTGCCGCTTGGGATTCTTCGCGAGCCGATTTCGGCGCTCCGTACTGCGGACATAATTGTATACACGCGATCCAATGTCGCGGGTGACTATCGAAATCTTGAGGAATTAGTATCTCGCCAGGCCACCCGAGCGAATTCTTATTCTGGGCATTTTGCTACGCATTCTCTTTTTGGCAAACATAGTTCAGTGCCCTTCGAATATCTGAAAGAAAAGCGAGTCTTACTATTTGCCGGGATCGGGCATTTCGACCAGCTTAAGCAACAAGTCGAGCAAATTGCGGGAACTCTGGTTACTGCGATCGAGTTATCAGATCACCAGAAGTATGACGAGGCGACGGTGGCTCGATTGAAAAAGGCAATCGGACAGCATGATCCGCAAATTGTTTTGACAACTGCCAAAGACTGGGTGAAGACAAGGGACTTTGATTTCGGGCCGGAGTTCTATTATCTTGAGTTGAAAGTAACCTTTCTCCCGCCGGAAGACGATTTCGTGGCTGAAATAACGCAAAAGCTCAAGTTGGTTTCGCCGACACGCTGATGGAAAAACGATTCGATATATTGGTAATCGGAAGCGGTATTGCCGGGCTCTACTATGCCCTCAAGGTGTCGTCGCTTGATCCCAAGCTCAAAATCGCAGTTGTCACCAAAAAGCACGAGGCGGACTCCTCTACCAATCGCGCACAAGGGGGAATCGCGGCTGTTCTTTCCGGCACCGATTCATTTCAAACCCACATCGCCGACACGATGCGGGTCGGGTGCGGCATTTGTCATCAGGATGTGGTCGAACAAGTAGTCGAAGCGGGACCTTCGGCGATTGAGGATCTTGCCAAGATCGGAGTGGCTTTTACTCGACGCGAAGGAAACTTTGATCTCGGACGCGAGGGAGGGCACACGACCGCGCGAGTTGTCCATGCCTCGGATATCACCGGTCGCGAAATTGAACGAGCGCTCCTGGCCGCCTGTCACGCAATTGGCGACCGCATTACGTTTTTTCCCGATCATATTGCGCTTGATCTTATTACTACTACCCGAGCCGGCGAACGAGTTTGCTCGGGCGCCTTTGTCTTCAATGAGAACGACCGAACGTTTACCGCCATGTATGCGCCGGTCACCTTGCTCGCCACCGGCGGCTTGGGGCAGGTCTATTTCCATACATCTAATCCGCTTATCGCCACTGGCGACGGTGTCGCGATTGCCTGTCGCGCAGGCGTTTCAGTCGGCAATCTGGAATTTGTGCAATTCCATCCGACCACGCTTTACGCTCCAGGGCGTTGGCCGTTTTTGATTTCCGAAGCGGTGCGCGGCGAAGGGGGAAGATTGCGTTCGGTGGCCGGCCGATATTTCATGGATAGCGCCCACGAAATGAAGGATTTGGCTCCGCGTGATGTCGTTGCCCGCGAAATTGATCGGGAACTCAAACAGAGCGGCGACGAATATGTCTTGCTCGACGTTTCCCATCTTGATCCGCATCATATCAAGACCCGTTTCCCGAATATCTACAGCGAGTGCCTCAAGTACGGTTTCGATATCACCACCCGCGCAATTCCGGTGGTCCCGGCGGCGCACTATGCCTGCGGAGGTGTGATTTCCAAACTCGACGGCACCACTGACCTGCGAGGCCTCTTTGTCGCCGGTGAAGTTGCCATGACCGGCATGCACGGCGCCAATCGGCTGGCCTCCAATTCGCTTCTTGAAGCGGTGGTGATGGCCCGTTGTGCGGCCGATGCATCGTATGACTACTTCTGTCATGCCGACGCCGCCGATTCAGTCACGGTTGATCTTCCACTGCATTCATCGATCAAGTTTGTGAGCGAGAAGATTCTTATCACGCACGACCGGCGGGAACTCCGCCGGATCATGTCCGACTTCGTGGGAATTGTCCGCACCATGGAACGACTCGCGCTGGCGCGCGAGAAAGTCCATCAGATGAAACTTGCGGTCGAGCAGTACTACCTGACAAATCCTGCAACATATGACATTATCGAGTTACGCAATCTTGCCACAGTCGCTGAACTCATTATCACCTGCGCGATGACCCGGCGCGAATCGCGAGGTCTGCATTACATGTCTGATTTTCCGCAGACCGACGACCGCTTCCGCCACGACACCCTCATCAACGGCTTTCTATCACAGGAATATACGCCATGGCAACAACCCACGACCTGATACTCATTATCGATTTCGGATCACAGTTTACCCAGCTTATCGCCCGGCGAGTTCGCGAGGCGCATGTCTACTGCGAAATAGTTCCGTGCACGGCTGACCTGTCTGTCTACGCCAATCGTCCTGTGCGAGGCTATATACTGTCCGGAAGTCCGTCGTCGGTCAAAGATCCGGGCGCCCCATTGCTCAAGAAGTCGTTTTTCGATACCGACACTCCAATCCTCGGTGTTTGCTACGGCATGCAGATGATCGCCGAACTCTTCGGCGGTGAACTGGTGCGATCGGACAAACGAGAATATGGCCGCTCGCATTTCAAAATTGTCGATCAATCTCCGGTCCTTACTGGTGTAAGCGACAATTGTCAGGTCTGGATGTCGCACGGCGACTCGATTGTCACCCTCCCGCCCGGCTTTCGGCTGACCGGACTGACCGAGACCTTGCCGGTGGCGGCGATGTCGCACCTGACCCGGCCGATCCACGGTGTGCAGTTTCATCCCGAGGTTCATCACACTACCGAGGGGATTCGCGTTCTTCACAATTTCCTTTTCGATGTCTGTAAACTCAAAGGTGACTGGACCGCTGAATCGTTCGCCGACGAAGCGATTGCCAAAATTCGAGCGCAAGTGGGGGACAAGAAGGTCATTCTCGGTATTTCCGGTGGTGTCGACTCCTCAGTTGCCGCCGCTCTTTTGACCAAAGCGATCGGCAATAATCTACACGCGGTCTTTGTCAACACAGGCCTGTTGCGCAAGAATGAATTCACCGACGTAGTCGATCTGCTACGGCATCTGAATATCAACCTGCATCCGGTCGACGCCTCCGATCTATTCCTGGATCGCTTGCACAAAGTGGTCGATCCCGAGCAAAAACGTAAAGTGATCGGCAACGCTTTCATTGATGTCTTCGAGTCCGAGTCGGCCAAAATCGGCGAGATCGAGTTTCTCGCTCAGGGGACGCTTTACCCGGATGTGATCGAATCGACCTCGTTTAAGGGCCCTTCGGTGACAATCAAAACGCACCACAACGTCGGCGGTTTGAAAGAGCGAATGAAATTCAAATTGGTTGAGCCGCTTCGCGAACTATTCAAAGACGAAGTCCGTGCGCTCGGTCGCTCGCTTGGACTACCCGAGAGTTTCATTCGTCGACACCCGTTCCCCGGTCCGGGTTTGGCAGTTCGGGTACTGGGCGAGGTAACGCGCGAACGGTGCGACATACTTCGCGAGGTCGACGCTGTCTTGATCGACGAACTCCACCGTAACAACATTTACGACGATATCTGGCAGGCGTTCTGTGTGCTCCTGCCGATCAGCGCGGTTGGAGTGATGGGGGATGAGCGAACCTACGAAAATGTCGTGGCGGTGCGGTGTGTGACCTCGGTCGACGGCATGACCGCCGACTGGGCAAGAATCGATCCGACAATATTGGCGCACATTTCCAATAGGATCATCCGCGATGTCAAAGGAGTCAACCGGGTGGTCTACGACATTTCTTCCAAACCCCCTGCCACCATCGAGTGGGAGTAAGCCGGCAGGTCGATGTCGCCGCGTGTTCGCCGTATGCTTTTTCTTCCAATAGTCGCGCTCGTTGGTGTCTATCTCTGCATTTGTCTCTATCTCTATTTTTTTCAGGATCGGTTTCTCTTCTATCCTACTCCTGATATTGCCGTAACTCCCGATCAGGCCGGACTGGTATTCTTTGACCAATTCCTCGAACTACCTGACGGCGAGAAGGTCCACTCATGGTATGTACCCGGCGACTCATCACAACCGACCGCGCTGTTTCTCCACGGCAACGGCGGCAACATCGGCCACCGGATTGAGCATCTGCAGTTTCTGCACTCGCTTGGTGTAAGCACGCTGATTATCGACTATCGCGGGTACGGCCACTCAAGTGGCCGGCCGAGCGAGCCAAATATGTACGCCGACGCCGAGCTTGCGTACAATTGGCTCATCGATGAAAAGAAAGTGCCGGCCCAAAAGCTCTTTTTATTCGGGGAATCAATTGGCGGCGCAGTGGCTATCGATCTGGCATCACGAAAGAAAGTTGCGGGGCTGACAGTCGAATCGTCGTTTACATCGCTTCGTGACATTGCCCACCATTCATTTCCGCTTGTCCCCACCGGGCTACTCCTTCGCTCGGATTTCAATTCAACCGCCAAATTGCCGCTTGTTTCTGCCCCGATTTTGATTACCCACTCACCTGACGACGACATTATCCCGTTTGCCTTCGGGCAACGGCTATACGAGTCGGCCAAACCACCCAAAAAATTTGTCCGGCTGTTCGGCGGCCACAATGACCGGGCTTATCTTTCCGATCCCGTGTACATCCAATCGATACGTCAGTTTTTCGCCGATCCCTCCTCCGCAAATACCCCCTCCTTATAGAGGTTGACACCCTCGGCGGGGGGGTGTATCATTGGGCCGATTTGGAAAGGTCGGGAATACGGAAAAAGCCACTGTCGACAATGCTCTTTTAGCCGAATTGACCGCCCCCGTGGCGGCCGATCTTGATTCGTTTGATCGTCGCCTGTCCGACATTCTGCGCGGTGACTCGCCTCTGATCACTTCGATAGCCCGGCATCTCCTCCGCAGTCGCGGAAAACGGATGCGGCCGACATTTCTTTTCTTGTCTTCCCGCGCCGCTGACAACTATACCGAGCATTCGGTCGATGCCTCCCTCTCGATAGAACTTATCCATACCGCGACACTGCTCCACGACGATGTGGTCGACGACGCCGACCTGCGCCGGGGCCAAGAGACGGTCAACGCCAAATGGACCAACTTGATTTCTGTACTCATGGGCGACTATTTGTTTGCCAAGGCGTTTCGTTTGATGGTTGCTTCCGGCTCGATGGATCTGGTGCAGGCGATTTCATCGGCGACCGAGCGGGTTTCGGTCGGTGAACTTCGCCAGATCGAAGAGACCGGCAACTATTCGCTTTCTGAGGCCGAATATATCGATATCATCGCCGACAAGACCGCATCCCTGTTTGCTGTCAGTTGCGAAGCAGGTCCGATTCTTTGCAATCGAGATCAGATCGCCCGCGAGAAAATGGCGACGTTTGGCGAGAAAATCGGTGTGGCGTTTCAAATCACCGACGATTTGTTGGATTTTGTCGGTGATCCGGAAGTTACCGGCAAAGAGCCGGGGCAGGATGTATTGAACGGCAAAGTAACTCTTCCCATCATCCATTCGCTCCGGCAAGTGAACGAAGCCAGCAACCGCGAAATTACCGCCTACTTGAAAAAGGGAACCGATCCTGAATCTTTCCGCAAAGTGTACGACTTCGTGTCGGAAAATGGCGGGATCGAATATGCCTACCGTCGGGCCGAGGAACTCTCCGAATCAGCACTTGAGTCGGTATCAGCGCTGGGGCATTCGGCCTTTGTCGATTCCCTGACCTCAATGGTGCGCTATACTACCGCGCGGGCGTCGTAGCCGTGTGCGGCCGAATACTGCGTTTTCTCGCTAATCAAATCACCGTCTGCCGCGTATAATCATTCAGATGTTTGGCCTTAAAGAAATCAGCGTAGACTTTCTTACCTCGGTGCCGGTGGTTGTATTCCTGGCCATGGCGGCCTTGCTACTGCTCACGGTCTGGCTCTACCGGTACACCAATCCGCCCCTCCCCACTTGGATACGGATTGGGTTGGCCGCGCTACGCGCAGTCGCGGTTATCGCCCTCATCCTCGGGCTATTGCAACCGGTGTTGTCGCTCTCCCGCGATGTTCATCGCGCCAAGCGAATCGCAGTAATCGTTGATAATTCAGCCAGCATGGACAAGATCGAAGCCGGCCGTTCGCGCAAGGACCGTGTGGATTCCTTACTCTCATCCGCTGGATTTTCGTCGCTCACAGGCGCAACAGATCACAAACAGTGGTACTTTGCAGATAAGTTGAGCGATTCCCGCTCATCCGGCAATCGCGACGCTACTGCTATCGGTACTGCCCTGACCGAATTGTCTAAAGAAGAGATGGCCGCTCCATCTGATGCCTGGATACTCCTTTCCGACGGCAACTCCAACGCCGGACGGAATCCGTCGGCGCTGGGCGGCGAGTTGAAAACGCCGATCTACTCAGTTGATATGGCTGGCGAGACGGGGAATCTTGACCTCTCAATTGCCGATATCGAATACAATCCCGTGGTGTTTGTCGGCAAGCCCACTGAGGTAAAGGTCAAATTGGGGTGGCAAGGGGCCGAAGGTCGCAAGGTGCGGCTGGGCATCTATCAGGGTTCGCGACTTCTTGATTCCACGACTTTTGCACTGACCCGAGCTGACGGCTTCGCCGATCTCTCGCTCAAATACATCTCCGCCGATCCGGGACAAAAAATGCTCAGGGTGGCGATTGATACATTGGGCGAAGAATCGACCACCGGCAATAACGAGCGGACAATTGCAGTTAAAGCGCTCAAAAGTCGATTGTCGGTTCTCATGCTGACCGAGCAACCAGATTACGATCTTGGATTTTTACGGCGTTATTTGTCGCAATCCGACAAGTTCGACATCAAGCTCGTTTCGCTCGGCGATCATCCGGGGAATCTCGGCGGCGCCGTACCGTCAACACAAGCCGAGATCAACCGGTACGATTTAATCGTTTTGCATGATGTCCAGCCGACCCGGCTTGAGTCGCGCTTCCCGATACTCACTTCGTTTATGTCCGAGCATGGCGGCTCCGTTTGGTGGATGATGGGACAGCGCTTTTCTCAGGGGATGTCGCGCGGCGCGACAGCGCTTTTGCCATTTTTCCCGGACAAGTCGCGAGCGTTTGACTTTGTGGAGTCCCACGCCGACCCGGTCGAGGCAAATATTCTGCATCCCGCGATGCGAATCGCCGATGACCGCACCGCGATCCGTGCCCTATGGGCCGGCCTTCCGCCGTTTCGCACGTTGGTCCGTTGCGACGCCTCCGATCCAAATTCAGTGGTCTTGGCGACTGTCAGCGGAGGTATTTCGACACGGGTTCCGGCTCTTGGATTCCGGCGTCACGGCCGCGGCAAACTCTTCGCGAGCGCAGTCGGTCCATTCTGGAGTTGGGGATTTTATAATCTGGGGATTGGCGAGGACGGCGGCGCGTATGGCCGTTTTGTCGACGGTGTTACCAATTGGCTGACGGTGCAGGATGATTTCGATCCGCTACGTATTGTGCCGCAGAAATCAGTATTCAGCCGGGGTGAACCGGTTGCGTTTGATGCTCTGGCTCTGGACCAGGGGTACCGGCCGATTCCCGGCGCTAGCGGCAAGATTTCACTCATTCCGGCCGACGGCCGCGATAGCGCTGTTGTCAACTTTGCCGATCGAGGAGAGGGGAAGTTGTTTGCCGAGTTTGCAAGTATTTCGCCGGGTGAATACACCTACCATGGCCTACTGGAAAACGGCGACCAACGACTACTGGCCCGCGACGGAAAAATCCTGGTTGAGAAGTATTCGCTCGAAGAGCTCGATCAATCCGGTAACGCCGCCAATCTGATGGCGATTGCGCGTGGTTCGGGCGGCGGGTACTACTCATGGAAAAACTTTGACAAATTGGTCTCAGCGATCAGCCCCGAGCCGGTTACCGAGTCAATGCAGGCCGAAATCACTTTCTGGGGAAAATCCTGGCTACTATTTGTCTTCTTGGGAGCGCTGGCAGTGGAATGGGTGCTACGCAAAGCCAATCACTTGCTTTGATTGGCAGACAGCCGGGTGTAGGCGTCGACAATCGGCTTTAAGTCGATACTCTCAGCCAGTTCGATCTTTTCACGGCTCAACTGCTGGGCGGCAGACTGAATCCGTTGTGTCGCTTGGCGCATTGTCTCAAGATATTCAATCTGGCTCGGCGAAAGCCCGTCTCGATCAATTGATATGATCTCCAGATATCCCAAAAGGGCAGTCAGAGCATTGTTGATTTCGTGATTTAGCGTCAGGCAATGGCCAATATACGGCTTGATAGCCTGCCAGGTCTCATAGTCGGTGGCAAGATCAGTGGCCATTTCTCTCTCATTTGATTTTGTCTTCGGCTTATTCAGTGTTGTCATCAGTATCCTGCCTGTAGACTTATGTTATCGGCAATTCTCTCATTTGGTGGAGCAGGAAGAAACTCGCGCACAAACCGCTTTTCTTGGGCAGTCCGATCCATATATTACGGGCTGTACCAAAGAAGGAGTAGCAGGACTTATGAAATTAGCGGTAATTGGCGCCGGCCTGATGGGACGGGCGGCGGTTTTTGATTTAGCGCGGGCAAACGATGTCACTGAAGTTGGCGTTTTCGATATCGATCCGCAACTGGCCAAGTCGGTGGCAGAAAAATATGGCGACGGCAAGGCGGTCAGCGCGGGACTTGACGCCGGCGATTCAGCGGCTGTAGAAAAAGTCCTGAGCGGATATCAGGCGGCGGTATCGTGTGTCACCTACCGATACAACCCCGGTCTGACACACTCAGCAATCAAAACAGGTTGTCACTTGGTTGATCTGGGGGGAAACAACGATACGGTAGCGAGTCAGATGGAAATGAATGCCGAGGCCGAAAAGGCGGGCGTGATCGTAGTCCCCGACTGCGGACTGGCGCCAGGTATGGTCTCAGTAATGGTGGCCGACGGTCTTTCCAAAGTCGACAAAGCTCATTCGGTGAGAATCCGCGTCGGTGGCTTACCTCAATCACCCCGGCCGCCGCTGAATTACCAAATGGTCTTCAGCGCCGAAGGACTCATCAACGAGTACTGGGAGCCGTGTGTAATCCTCGAAGGCGGCCGCAAAAAGACCGTCAATCCGATGACCGAAATCGAATCGCTCGAATTCGACGGTGTCGGTGCGCTCGAAGCGTTTTATACATCGGGCGGGACTTCGACTCTTCCCGAAACGTACGCCGGGAAAGTTGATTTTCTCGACTATAAAACAATTCGCTATCCGGGGCACTGCCAGCTTTTCAGAACGATGCTCGAAATCGGTCTCGCCTCCAGAAAGCAGGTCAGTGTTGCCGGTCAGATGGTCGAGCCGCGAGCGGTTCTCAAGGCTGTGCTCGATCAGAATCTGACTTTTGCTGACCCCGATCTGGTTTTAGTCCGGGTTTCGATTGAAGGAACAAAAGACGGAAAATCCAAGACGATTACGTACGAGATTCTTGATCGCCAGGATGCCAAGACCGGTCTGACCGCCATGATGCGCACGACCGCGTTTCCGGCGGCGATCATCGCCTGGATGGCGGCGGCGGGACAGATCAAAGAGCGTGGTGTTAAGCCGCAAGAAGTCGCGGTGAGTCCGTCGGTTTTCCTTCCGCTCCTGAAAAAGCGCGGAATTCTGCTGACGATCAAAGAGTAGAATCGGTTAGAATAGATCGGCGGGGAAGGCGACTTCAAGGCGCGTGGTGCGACCCGGATAGACTGTCACCGGCAGGGTGAGGGTGTCGTCTTCGGGAATCCAGATCGCTTTAAGTACTCTATTACCTATCGGCACGCCTGTGATCGTGAATCTTCCGGCCTCGTCAGGATAGATTGTCTTTGTCGTGTTCCCACCCGATCCATTCGGGCAGACCAATACGAGTTTGAGCGAATCCACATCGTCGCCGCTGGGACGCGACATATTTGCGTCGTAGATGACACCGCTGATGGTATCCGATGTCAACGCTGTGGCCGAGGTCGCGAATAATTTGTCGATGTTTGTTCCGGATCCGGTAGACCGAAGGGTCGTCCCAGTGAGCACATAATCAACTCCCCAGGCGTCCTTCTTGAAGTCGGTTGATATTATCCCGCGCTCGATATACGGCCCCTGCCAGGTCGAATAGCCCCCCGGATTGGTTAAGAGGGCGTCCAGATTGGACGGTATCGCGCCGACATCGCCGACATATCCGAACTCGCCTCGTGCCCCCAGCGAATAACTCTCAGGATTGCCGACAATCGCAATCGCCAGTTGATCGAGTTCGGTCTTGGTGTGCTCAACCTGCGCGGTGGTAATCGCTCCACCCATTTTTCGCAAGGCGACGGTCGCCATGATCCCAACTACAAGGATCACAATCACCAGTTCAACAAATGTAAACCCGCGGTTGTTTGGCATCAAACTCCCTCAGGTGCTCGGAGTTGTGAAGTTGATAACTGTGCCGTCGGAAAGCCTGATCGTGAACGGGACGAGCCTCATCGAGACTTTATTCCCGCCGGCAGTCTTATTGCGGCGCCGAAAATCGAGCACTTGAAGTTCGACCGAAGCGCCGGCATTGATTGTCATAGGGGACGAAAGTACATAGGTGGCGTTGGACACACCACGCGGTGAACCGGCCAAATTGAAAACGGTGGTTGCACCCCACTTGATTGTCTTGTAGTACGCCTGCGGCGCGGTCCAGGCTACTGACATATTGCTGATGGCAATGGGTGAACCGCCGGTGTTGGTGATCCAGAAGCTCACGTCCTGATCGCGATTACCTGAGAGCGAATCGGAATTTGAAACATACTGAATAAGCCCCGACCCCGCCGGAGGCGCATACCACAAATCACGGTCGAATCTGATAACGGCCGACGTCGCCGATTTGGGGGCCACTGCGATTACCCGCGAAATGGTATCCGACGACGGCGCATAGATCACCTGCAAATCGCGCGTCCCTATCGGGATCGAATCGATTGCAAAATATCCCCCCAAGTCCGGTGTCTTTGTCTTGGTTGTCTTACTTCCGGAACCATTTGGATAGGTAAGGCGCACGGTGATCGAGTCTTTATACACCGTTCCCGGAGGAGTGCCGTCGATATCAGAGATTGTCCCTCTGACAGTATTGTACAGCAGATCAGCAGACGTTGGTGCGATCTGTCGTATCATCGTACCGCCGCCACTTGCTGAACTTACCGCAACCCCACCTGCATATGTATATAGGTTTCCCCAGGCATCTCGCTTGTAGTCATCGGTAGTTTGAGTGAAACGATTGGATACGTACGGCCCCTTCCAGGTTGAGTATCCGCCTGGATTGGTGAAGAGTGCGTCGAGATTAGGCGGCATTGAGCCGACATCTCCGACATACCCAAAATCCGTTCGTGCGCCATTGTCGGTAATGGTTGGATTTCCGGCGATGGCAAATGCCAGCGATTCCATCTCTTGTTTGGTCGCTTCGAGTTTGGCCGAGTCGTTGAGCCCGGTAAAGGATTTCATCGCTACCGCAACGATTATACCGGTAACCATGATAACGACCACTACTTCGATAAGAGTGAATCCACGGTTTTGTCGGATATCTTTCATTAAGCGCATGCGATTTCTCTTAGTATTTGACAACTACCCAAACCTGTGTGAGTCTTGCGCAGAAATTTGAGTTTTGGCCTTTGAATCGGGCGCCGGCCTGAAGATTAGAAACGTCTGTCCAGGACCACAGTCCGCCGGTGTTGGGATTGGTCGACCAAGTGTACGAGTACTCTGCCCACGAGTTGGTTAGCGCCATCGACGAAGAGTTGTATTCAGTGCCGCCGACATACAATGTCGGCTCAATATTTCCCTGCGTGTGGTCACGAATCGCGCGGCAGTATACGGTGACCGAGCCAACCTGACATGACGACGCGCTCGGAGCAGACATGGAGTACACATCGGTCCGCCAGTTGTTGCTACAGTTGATGATTTGGGTCGAAGCGTCGTCGGCCACAGACTCGTCAACGCATTGCCAGTGACTCACACACCCCGACTGGTCAGTGTTGTTGGTCAGGGCACCGTCGCCGTCGGGACGCAGAATCATAGAGTCGGTGCCGGTGCATCCCCCTCCGCCGCCACCAATCGCAAAGTAAGGCATCGAAAACCTGACTTCCAGTTCGGGGTCACCAAGATGACGAGGGAGAACGGTGTAGTATTTGCGAATCGTATCATTGGCTGGCGAGTAGACAAATCTAAAGAACCGATTTCCTGCGGGTACCGAGTCAAGCAAGAATGCGCCAGATGATTGCGGGTGATACATGCGAGTTGTTGTCCCGCCCGAGCCATTAGGAATGTCTACAAGAATCTGGACGGAGTCAGGGTAAATGCCTCCCGGCACCGAATCGTTTTTATCGCGGATCATCCCGCTGACACTGTTGAGCAGGTAATCCGCCGACGAATCAGCAAGCCGTTTGTTGATCGCTGTGCCGTTGCCGGTAGAGCTCACCACCACACCGCCGCTGTAAGTCAGATCACGCCCCCAGGCGTCTTTGCGATACGAGGTCGAGTCCTGCGTAATTCCTGTCGAAATATACGGGCCTTTCCATGTTGAGTACCCGGGATTTGCGTAAAGCGCTGAAAGATTTGCGGGGAACGCACCGACATCGCCGACATACCCAAAGTCCGACCGAGTGCCGTCGTGCATTTTCTCCGGATCACCCACAATCGCATTGGCAACGGCTTCGAGTTTTCGCTCAGTCTGGCTTCGGCGGGTATCCTCAACTGCGACGGTCATCGATTGCATCGCCACCGCCGCCATCAGTCCTACGACGACAATGAGAATCAACAGTTCAACAAGCGAAAAGCCATGATTGGATCGTAACATCGCTTACCAGACCTTTCGGAACAATTGAACCTGAACATGTGCGGTTGTCCCCGGGTCGATGTGCACGAGCCGCCGAATAGTATCGTTGTTGGGAATGTATACAACGCGCAATTGGCGCTCTCCGATTGGAATAGAGTCGTACTCCGCAAATCCATCCGAGGCCGGATACTTGATTTTGGTCGTGGTGCCGCCCGTGCCGTTGGGAACATCCAGAAGAAATTTGACCGAATCGCGGTAGATTGTTCCGGGGACCGCGTGACGAAGATCGGTAACTGCCACACCAACATGATTGAGCAGTAGCGCCGCGCTCGACGGCGCGATCGTTCTGACAATGGCGCTTCCACCGCCGCTTGATGACACGGTTGTCCCTGCTGAATACGTAAGCGCCTGTCCCCAACCATCCTGCTTAAAGCGCGAGTTTGTGCCGTCGGGAGTCAGTTCATCTACAACGTACGGTCCGTGCCAGGTCGAGTATCCGCCCGGATTGGTGACGAGTGCGTCGAGATTCGGTGGCAGAGAGCCGACGTCGCCGACATAGCCGTAACTGGTACGGTTTCCCCCCGACACCAAATTGGGATCGCCGGAAATCGCATTGGCGATTTTGTCAAGGCGTTGCTTGGTGAGTTCAACCTTGCCGACATCGTTGGCTCCGCGCAACGAACGCACTGCGACTCCGGCGATAATTCCAATGATTATCACCACCACGATCAGTTCGATCAAGCTGTATCCGCTGTTGTTTGTAGCTTTGTTTATTGGCATTGGCCGAATCATCCGTATCACCTGATATATCGGCAGGTTAGAACCAGACCTTGGGATAAGGGATAGGGATGAAAGGGTAAAGGAAACCGGCCACTTCAAAAGCCGTTTCAGAATGAAACTCGCTGACGTCAAAATTTCTTCGAAGGCTTCAACAGGCTCAGGCTAAAGTCAATTTGCATTGGAATAGATGGGAAGAGACGGCAAAGTATGATTTCGGCTCGATACCGACTTCGCCCTGAGTTTGTCGAAGGGTGACAGTAACGACAACGTTGACAATCTATGCCACGATGAGTATAATTGGTCAATTGTGATTCCGAGTCAATTTGAGGTGTAACGAGGTACAAATGGGAAAGGGAAGAGTGTGTATTCCAGCACGCACTGTGATCGCTGTGTCGATTGTTTGCCTGGCTGTTATAGCCCAGCCGGCGAATTCCGAGTCCAACACGGGTAGACGGGGAGAATTGGGATTTTCGGTACTCAACCCCGGGGGAGTTAACCTGGTTCTGGCGAAACCGTTTTCAGATCGAGTTGGTCTCAAATTGTCCGGCGGCTATTTGGGGTCAATCTGGGGATTCCAAGGTGACCTGTATATGACTGTTCATCGGGGCTACCCGGTCCGGCATGATATTGCGCTCATAGCCGGCGCTTGGCAACATGACACACCATCGAATAAAGAAGGACAGTGGACTTTTGGCGGAGTGGCCTACAATTTCCACTACAAGCGATTCTTTGCGGAAACCAGCTTACAGTTAGGCGGGGGAGATTGCGATTGTGACGGATTTTTGACTTTCGAGCTGGGATTTCTATTCCCGGCTCCGCGCCAGAAATAGGTTAAGCTCAGAACGTATCGTCGTCCCAGGTCGATTCACGGTCCGGAATACGCACTACCAGATCGCGCGTGACTTTCGCCTGGCAGGCCAGACGCGAGGTGTCGGTGAGGCCCTCAGCTTCGTCGAGCATATCGATCTCGTCTTCTGACTTCTCTGCCAACGAATCGAATCCTTCCACAATAATGCAGTGACAGGTCGAACAGGCGCAGTTGCCCCCGCAGTTGTGGTCAATCTGGATATTGTTATCAAGCGCGGCGTCCAAAATGGCGGTGCCGTCTTCAACTTCAACTTCTACGTCAGCAGGCAAAAACCGTATTTTCGGCATCGAAGATAGTTCCTTGTGTTCGGTCAGACTCATTCATCGACTCCATCGTACATCATGGCGGGGAGAGGTTCAAGTCTTTTTTGTGCGCCAGGTGACTACCTGATCGTGCTCGTTCCCATACCGGATTGAGTCGGCGACTCCGGTTAAGCGCGAGGCAATCGCCATGTATGCCCAGGGTGGAATCGGCGCCGATCCACATCCGCGGACGAGTACTTTCTTCCCGGCGTACTTCGACCAATCATGGTTGGCAATAGCCAGTAGAAAGTCATCCTGCCGGAACATTCCACTTAAGAGAAATGCCTGCGGATCGACTATTTCAAATACAGGGGATTTAGTGGCCCCGGGGTCGCGAGCGTCGGTCACAGATGCAATGTGTTAGCAGGTGAAACTGGAACCGCATCCGCACGAGCGCTTGGCGTTGGGATTGCTGAAAGCGAATCCGCCACCCAAAAGTCCGCTCTTGTAATCGACCGTGGTTCCGGCCAGGTACATGAGCGCTTTGAGGTCTACCCGAAGTTTGAGGCCGTCGAAATCAAACTCCCGGTCCATTTCGGAGGGATTATTGTCAAAGGCCATCGAATAGGACATCCCCGAGCATCCGCCCGAGGACACGCCGATCCGGACAAAGAGCCCCGGTTCGTTCTCGGCGGCGATAAGGCGCTTGAGTTCCTCGATCGCCGAGGGGGTGACAAGCACTACTTGTTCCGGGGTAACTTTGGTCTGTTCGCTCATTTTTGTATATCCTTTATCTGTCTACTACTTGTCGTCTGTGATGCTGGATCAATTAACTCCACGCTGTTACAACAACCGAACCGCAAAAAAGTTCATCGCCCGTTGGGCCTATCTCAAATTTCTATTACGGCTAACTAATTGACTATCAGTCCGTTACGATTTGCAACGGGGGCCAATTAAGTCTTTGTATCCACCGGCCAGTGCGAAAGTACAAAAAAATATCGAAAACACAAGAAATTTATGGACTAATTGGCTCGGGGATCGTATCATAAATTAACATGGAAGTACGGGGGAACTTTTCCACTATAGTATTTCCATGTTTCGGCAGTACCAACTGCCGGATGACAATGACTTGACCGATCACTTTAGAAGGGAAAACAGCGATGCAGTTATCACGAAAAGCCGATTACGCGCTCAGAGCCGTCCGCCATCTGACCAACCTGCCGAAGGGGAAACTGGCCTCTATTAACGCCATAGCCGAGGCCGAAGCTATCCCGCGCGAATTTTTGGCTAAGATTCTCAAAGACCTTACCCGCGCCGGTGTGTTGGTCTCTTTTCAGGGAGTAACCGGCGGATATCGCCTCTCGCGCAATTCTAAGGATGTCTCGTTCCTTGATGTGATCGAGGCGATCGAAGGTCCTATCCACATCAATCTCTGCACCGAAGGCGGCCGATGTTCCTGCGAACAGGTCGGAACCTGCACCATGCACGATTTCTGGATCGGCCAGGAAGCAATGTTCAAAAAGGCGCTGGCTAAGCACTCATTCGGCAAATACAAAAAAGCCAAAGCGTAAGATTTCGCCGAATGTTCTTTGCAGGGCGGGTTCGTCATTGAGCCCGCCTTTGTTTTAGGGTGCGGCAACCTGCCTCCTATCTGCCACCGAATTTCCTTCGGACCTGACCATTCCCCCTTTACCATTGCCCAATTGTGTGTGTACAATTACCTGTGTATATTACAAAGCAAAGAGTCTGATGCTCTCTCGCACGTGAATCACCCAGTCAGATTTTTTGTTACAGAGGTGGAGAAAAGTACTCAAGCAGGAGTTTGAAAAATATGTGGCAGGCCCAAGATCCCAACTATAAAGTCAAAGTCGGTCTGGCGGAGATGCTCAAAGGTGGTGTCATCATGGATGTCACCAATGCCGAGCAGGCCAAGATCGCCGAAAACGCTGGCGCCGCGGCGGTAATGGCGCTCGAGCGTGTGCCCTCCGATATCCGCGCCGAGGGCGGCGTGGCCCGCATGGCCGATCTGGATGTGATCGAAAAAATCAAACGCGCGGTGACAATTCCCGTGATGGCCAAGTGCCGGATCGGTCACTTTGTTGAGGCCCGCGTGCTCGAAACGATGGAAATCGACTTCATCGACGAATCCGAAGTGCTCACACCCGCCGACGACAAATACCATGTCGACAAGTGGCCATTCAAAGTGCCGTTTGTCTGCGGCTGTCGCGATTTAGGCGAAGCGCTCCGCCGTATCTCCGAGGGCGCGGCGATGATCCGCACCAAAGGCGAGGCCGGCACCGGGGATATTTCGCAGGCGGTCAAACATTTGCGCGCCATTTGCGGCGTGATGAAGTCGCTGACCGTCATGTCAAACGAAGAGCATTACGGTATCGCAAAAGAATATCGCGTGCCGCTTGAACTGGTCAAAGTTGTCGCCAAACTGGGCAAACTTCCGGTCCCGAATTTCGCCGCCGGTGGCGTTGCCACACCGGCCGACGCCGCGCTTTGTATGCATCTGGGCGCCGAGGCGGTCTTTGTCGGCTCGGGCATTTTCAAATCCTCCGATCCGGAAAAACGCGCGAAAGCTATTGTCTCGGCCACGACTCACTACAAAGATTTCGCGATTATTGCGGAGTACTCGCACGGTCTGGGCGACCCGATGAAGGGCATCGCCGCCGAATCAATCCCGGTGGAGCACCAGTTGCAGGGTCGGTAGTTAAACAAATCTCAGATTTCACTAAAGGCAGGCCGAAAGGCCTGCCTTTTTTTGTCAGGATTGAGAGATATCATTTCGACTGACATTGGATGTCAGTTAAGATGGATATTTTCTACATAAGACGAACACATGTCACCCCAGCGAAAGCTGGGGTCCATCTTATGCTGTACTACGTTTACATTACAGCCAGCCGCCGACCCGGCACTCTATACATTGGCATGACCAATGATCTTGTTCTTCGGGTCGCACAGCACAAGTCAGGTGAATTTGGCGGCTTCGCATCGAAGTTTGACTGCGACAAGCTAGTTTGGTTCGACTTCTCGGAAGACGTCATGGCCGTAATACAACGTGAAAAGCAATTGAAAGCGTGGAAGCGAGCATGGAAAGTTCAGCTCATTAAATCAACCAACCCCGAGTGGCGGAACTTGTACTACGACTTGCTCCCGCAGGCTGATAAATAGTCGGAATTAAGTAGAAGATGGATTCCTGCTTTCGCAGGAATGACAAGACCACCGTACCTTCTGAAGAATTCCGCAGGCGTAATTCGCCAACCCGACCTATAAGTCTATTTGAAATAGACCTACGATTAAATCGCCAGTTTCTTCTCCGTCAGGCCTTTGCTCGTTAAATACTCCACCAACTCGGCGGCTGGTTCGCCGCCTCGGTCGGCGTGATGGAGTAAAGTGTAGCCGTGCGGTCCCTTCGCCCTCAAGAGCGACGGATACTTTTCAATTTGCGCCTTCACAAATTCGGTATTGCCCAGCATCGACATCACGAAAATATTCGGCCGTGCCCCTTGTCCAATGAGGTACTCCGCGATTTCGGCATCGCCGACATGTCCGGCCCCCTCAAGCGCCGTTTCGAAATCCCCACCGCCCCAGTCGTGGCAGGCAAAGAGCAAATTGGGCTGTTCCGCGAGCATTTCCTTTACCTTGGCGAGATTATTGTGGCCGGCGGCAACAAAATCGCGCACCAGATCCGCTGAAATTTGAGGCGGCTTTTCAACTTTCTTGGTCTCGGTCTGGGCAAGCAGAAGCGACGGCGCGAGCAGATACCCAACGGCCGCGACCGACGATTGACTCATGAATTGTCGTCGATTAATCATGGTTCTCTCCACTTTGGCGTAAGGAGTCTTGTAATTTCTAGTCTTTAGACGCGACTATCAGAGATTTGTTGTGTCCACGTTCGCGCCAATTTCCCGGCAATCCCAAATCCCGGTAAACGACCTTCGTTTGGTGCCACCCTTCATTGACTCCCCTTCGATTTGGACTATATTCCGGCACCGATTGATCGGTTCGGTGTTAGAATGAACGTGAATATCCCGCCTAACATCACTGTCGGTGTGCTCGCCATTCAGGGCGACTACGCCAAGCATATCGAGCAATTGCAACAGCTCGGTGTATCGCACCGTGAAGTTCGGCTCCCACGCGACCTCGAGGGACTCTCCGCTCTCATTCTCCCTGGCGGCGAATCAACCACCATGGACAAGATGATCGACCGGTTTGCCATGCGTCAGCCGCTGATCGATTTCTGTCGCACCCACGCCGTCTACGGCACCTGCGCGGGCATGATCTTGCTTTGCACCAAAATAAAGGACAATCAATCCAACGTTAAACCGTTGGGAGTCATCGATATAGAAGTTCTTCGGAACGGCTACGGCCGCCAGGTGTTCTCATTTGGAGAAGAGCTTGATATCAGCTTTGGAAATGGGAAAAAACAGATTGAGGCGTCGTTTATTCGCGCACCGAAAATCACAGCAGTAGGGAAGGGCATTGAAGTAATCGGCAGGCGAGGCAATGATCCGGTCCTGGTGAGACATGGGAAGATTTTAGCATCGTCATTTCACAATGAGCTTGGGTCGGACCATAGCGTCCTGAAGTTCTTCCTGACCCATTTTTTAGGGTGACACCGCCGTTCTTAAATGTATATTACGTAGATGAATAAAGTCCCCGAAACAGAGTTGGGCGAGGTCTATTCGGCCGAGTCGAAAAAGCCCAAGGCGCCGCCGGTCAAAGACCGTCTGCAGGTGCCGCATCAGCGGGCGCCGCACTGGATGAAAATCGTCGCTCGATCGGGACCGAATTTTGATCGTGTGAAGGGGATTCTCAAGACCAACGGTCTTCATTCGGTCTGCCAGGAAGCGGCCTGCCCGAATATCCGCGAGTGCTGGGATGAAGGCACCGCGACATTTATGATTTTGGGACATCGCTGTACCCGCGGATGTAATTTCTGCGATGTGCTCAAAGCCCAGCCGCTGGGCCTTGACGAAGACGAGCCACGTCGCCTGGCCGACGCGGTCGCTGAACTTAAATTGAAACAAGTGGTCATCACCTCGGTGACCAGAGATGACCTGCCGGATGGGGGAGCGGCTATATTTGCCCGGACTATAGAGCTCCTCCGAAGGCAGGATACAAATGTCAAAGTCGAATTTTTGGTTCCGGACTTCGCGGGCAAAATGGAATCGGTCAAAACAGTTCTCGATTCGGGTGTTGATGTCTTCGCGCACAATATCGAGACCGTTCCGCGCCTGCACAAACGGGTCCGCGGGGCCGCAAAAATCGATCGATCCTTGGCAGTTCTCCGCTACGCCCACCAGTACACGCCGCGCCCGGTGGTGAAAACCGGTTTGATGGTTGGTCTGGGGGAGACGATGGAAGAAGTCATCGACACGATGCACCAGTGCTATGCGTCCGGGGTCGATATTTTGACAGTCGGCCAGTATCTGCGTCCTTCGCTGGCGCATCTTCCGGTCGAGCGTTTCTGGCACCCCGACGAATTTGCCGAACTGACCAGAGTGGGAAAACTAATCGGTTTTGGCCATGTCGAGGCCGGACCGTTGGTGCGCAGTTCGTACAAAGCATTTAATCAATCAAAGGACTTGCTCGCCGCATGTTAGAAAAGATTATACTCGCCCGTCACTACGGATTTTGCATGGGCGTCAAGCGCGCCATTCAAATCACCGAAGAAACCGCCAACCGCGACGCCGCGCAGGTCACAATCCTCAATGAGATTGTGCATAACGAAGCGGTAGTCGAGCGGTTTCGTGCACAAGGTGTCGGCCAAGTATTTTCAGTCGGTGATGTTTCCGCCGGGACCCTGGTAATTTCCGCTCACGGTATCGCGCCCGATGTGATCACCGATGCTAAAGAACGCGGGCTGAATGTAGTCGACGCCACCTGTCCCCTTGTCACGCGTATTTACGAGATCGTCCAAAAAGTCGTCGCCAACGATTATTATGTCATCCATTTCGGCGATCCCAACCACGACGAAACACAAGGCGTGGTCGGGTATGCGCCAGACCGAATCACTGTTGTCGCGACAATCGAAGAACTTTCGACACTTCCCGACTGGGAAGACCGCAAGCTCGGTCTGACCTGCCAGACCACCGCGTCGCTTGAGGGATTTGTGCAATTTCAACAGGCCGCGCGTGAAAAGTGGCCGCACCTTGAAATATTTGACACGATCTGTAACGCCACCAACCAGCGCCAGACGGCCATCATGGATTTGGCCCCGCATGTCGACATGGTCCTTGTGGTCGGATCGCAATCCTCGGCCAATTCGCGACGGCTCGCGTCGATTTCCGAAGCAATCTGCGGCAAAGGGCATTTGATCGGCTCGGTGCGGGATATCAAGGATGAATGGTTTGCTGAAGGTCAGAATGTCTCGCGGGTTGGTGTGACTGCCGGTGCCTCCACTCCTGATTTCTTGGTTGAAGAAGTGATTGAACGGCTGAAAGCCCTTTCTGGCGGCACTGCCGAGATAACTCAGCAGGAAAAGCCGGCACGAAAGAAGAAACAAAGCGCACAATCTGAGTGCCACTGATAGTCAATAATCTGAAAGGTACTCCATGGCTCATCTAGGTGATTTTTTTATCTTTGCGGCCGCCGCTTTTTCGCTCGGCTCAGCGGTGCTGTATCTCTTGGTGTGGCGTGGGAAAGAACATCTGCTTTCTCTGGCTCGTCGGTCGTTTTTGGTCGCCACCGCCGCCGTGACCGGCGCTCTGGCCACCTTGCTGGCCCTGATTCTCACCCATGACTATTCAGTCGCATATGTCTTCTCATATTCGTCGAACGATCTACCGCTCGGATATCTGATCTCCAGTTTGTGGGGCGGGCAGGAAGGCACTTTTCTCCTGTGGCTTTTCTATACCGTGGTGTTCGGCTCGGTACTGATGTTCACCTCAAAGAAATTCGAGAAGGGGAACATGTTCTTCCTCAATCTCTTCACGATTTCTCTTTTGCTCATCTTAATCAAGAAATCTCCTTTTGAGCTCATGCCGGTCTTCAAAGCCGACGGCGCCGGATTAAATCCACTGCTACAAAATTTCTGGATGCAGATTCACCCGCCGATTATGTTCATCGGATTCGCCGGTGCGATCTTCCCGTTCCTCTTTGCCATGACCGCGCTGGTCGAACGCAAATACGAAATCTGGTCGGAAGCGGCCCGGCGCTGGACCATGTTTGCCTGGTCGGCGCTTGGCATATCTCTGGTCATGGGTGGTTACTGGGCGTACGAAACGCTTGGCTGGGGCGGATTCTGGGCCTGGGATCCGGTTGAAAATTCTTCGTTCATTCCGTGGATCTTCTTAACCGCGCAAGTGCACTCGCTCTTTATCAAGAGACAGCGGCGCGGCCTCATGCGCTTTTCGCTGGTGGTCACCGCGCTCACTTTCTGGTCAATCCTCTACGGAACTTTCCTGACCCGTTCAGGAGTGCTCGCCGATTTCAGCGTCCATTCCTTTGTTGATCTGGGGATCAATGCGTTTTTGATTACGACACTTTTCACGTTTATCGGTATCGGCGCTTTCTTGATCTTGTATCGCTGGCGCGAAATCACGCCCGAAAAATCATTCTCGTCGGTTGCATCGCGGTCGTACTTCGTGATGCTCGGCGTGGTATTTCTATTTTTGGGCGGAATTCTTGTCCTCTTGGGAACCTCGGCGCCGCTTATCACTCGCCTGGCCGAAAATCCTTCAAATGTTGGGTTGCCGTATTACTTCGCGACAATGACACCCATCGCTATCGGCCTGCTGTTGCTTATTGGAATATTCCCGGCCTTCAAATGGAACGACGGCATGTCTCGCAAAAGACTACTATATGCAGGCGCGATCGCCGGCGTGGTCATGCTCGTTTCGCTGTTGGCCGCCGGTGTTACATATAGCCCGATGTACCTCGCACTATTCACCGCCGCCGCGTGGGCACTGGCCGCCAACGGCTGGGTGGTCATCGACGGTTTCCGCGAAGGAAAATTCAAATCAGGGTATGTTGCCCATGTCGGCCTTGCGATTGCTCTCATCGGCGCCGCTTCCGCCAACGGTCTTGAAACAAAAGAAACGCTGACCCTCATGCAAAATCAGCCGCTGTCGGCGATGGGGTACGAACTGACTTTCACAAACGTCGCCCAGACCCCCAAGGGGTTTGATTGCCATGTCGACCTCAAAAAGGGGGACGACATTTTACACACCACTCTTCCGCATGAATTTCCCAAGAACGCCGAAGGGGTGATGAAAAAGCCCCATGTTGAAACATACGCCCTGTACGATTTGTATCTCGCTCCTGTCTCACTAAAAGAAGCCGCGCCCAACGACGCCGGCCGCCTGACGCTCAAGAAGGGCGAACCGGCCAAACTCGGCAAGTATGAGTTTACTTTCAACCAGTTCGATCTCACCGGCGCCCACGGCGACGAGCAGACGTCCGATTCAATGATGAGCGTGGCGGCAGAATTGACCGTCGTGTATGACGGCAAGTCCGAATCGGTAGCGCCACGAATGAAAGTGCAACCATCCGGCATATTGCACGACGCCGCGACTTTCGACGGTGGAACGGGGAGTGTGACTATTGCCGGTGTGCGCCCGGAAGATGGGGGTGTCTCGCTTGCAATCACAGGGCCGTTCGTACCGCAATCTCAATCCGAGCCGGCCTCACTGGTGATTGAGTTCAGCAAGAAGCCGCTTATTCAACTATTTTGGTTTGGCGCCTTCATCACTTTTGCCGGCGGTATCACGACCATGCGACGCAAAAAGTCAAAAGCGGTGGCTACTCCCGGTTCTGTTCCCGCCACCACGGCCGTAGATTCGGGTGACCGGCTTTCCGCCGGCTCAAACGTCCCGACCCGTTGAACTTAGCATTCAACTTGCGGATCGCTTCGCCTTGGTCTTTATTCGGCTATGGCGTCGCGTATCAGAATGGGAACACTGGCCGAGATTCCGCCGGGCCGGGCAATCGAAAAGCAGATCATGGCGCGAAAAATCGCCGTCTTCAACTACAACGGCCGCCTAATTGGAATGGAATCGGAATGCAAACATATGCGGGCTTCGCTCGCCCGCGGTGGCGCAATCAGCGGACACGAACTCACCTGCGCCTGGCACGGCTGGAAATACGACATTGAATCCGGCGAATGCACAACCAACCCGGGATTCAAACTGAAGACATACCAAATCGAAATTGAAAACGACATTGTCTATCTGATACTCCCATGAAAAGACCACCTGTCAACTTTGCCAAAGTTCACGAGTACCTGCTTTCCGTGACCCCTCGTCGTGACGCCACTCTCTCTGCGATGGAGCGGTATGCCGCCAAACACGGCTTTCCGATTATAGGTCCGCTGGTCGGCCGCTTTCTCTTTCAAATGGCCACTCTGACAAAGGCGCGTTCGATCTTTGAACTCGGTTCCGGCTACGGTTACTCCGCGTACTGGTTTTCAAGGGCGATGGGGAAAAAGGGCAAGATTATTCTCACCGAGGGAAATCAGGAGAATCTCGATCGCGCCAAATCGCATTTTGCCAAGGCGGGCTTGAAATCGAAATTCAGTTTCCATTGCGGCGACGCCCGCGAAATAATCACCGACTATCGCGGCCCATTTGATATTGTACTCAATGATATAGATAAGGATCAGTACCCCGGCACGATCGATCTGGTCGCGCCGCGTCTGCGGCCCGGCGGGCTGTTTATCACCGACAACACCATTTGGCACGGCGCAGTGACATATCCACAACCCGACAAACTTACTCGCGCTATCAAAGAGTTTAACCGCCGGATGTATGCCGACAAGCGATTTTTCACTACGATATTGCCGCTTCGCGACGGCATTACTGTTGGATTGCGTTTGTAAAAGAGAAAAAAACAAGATTTGTAGAATTCGGAACTATTCCGGCAAAAAATCGTTATATTACTGTGACGGCGCTAATGTCCCGTCCTGGTTATCCGATAGTTTAGACAGGGGCCCGCTTTGCGGGTTCGCCCAAGACCTCACCACCAGTTTCGGAATTTCTGTATGCCGCAGGGTGCGCAGGGCGCATCGGCTACGTTGCACGGGGAGAGTACACGACGATACTCCGCTAAAGCGGAGAGAAGAAATAAAGACACAACTACGCATTCACGATTGCGACATAATTTTTATTGACACTGTGGCGACAACATCGTTTTTATGTCGACTCGATTGATTCGAAACGTCCGCACGGTCGGACAAAGCACGGTTTCCTTCAGGGGAAACTTCAGGTATTCACACTCACGTTGAGGATGTCCTGCCGCCCAAGAAACGGCAGACCGCATATCCTGCGCATGGAGGTTCTATGGCGCCCAAACGCGCGACATTTATTTCATACGGCACCGACGACAAATGTCTGGAAACACGCCGCTTTATCGAAAATTCCGGAATCGATGTCGAATTCCGCGACCTTCTGAAACGACCGCTAACCGAAGACGAGGCGATCCGACTTCTGGGGAACTGGGATTTGCTCATGTTTCTCAACCCGGCCTCCGAGGCGTTTGAGAAGCATGGCCTCGATCAAAAGATGCCGGATCGGTTCGAGGTCGCCAAATTGATCGCCGCCGACCCGACTCTTTTGCGCCGGCCGATCATCAAAAACGCCCGGCTTATGACCATCGGCTGTGACAAGCGCAAAATCAGCGAGATGTTGCAGATTTCGATGAATGGCAGAAGTAATGACGACGAGGCCAACGGCAACGGACATCAACAGCCCGCACCGCCGCGTCAACAGTCGGCCGTGCAGTCGTAAATTCTTTTGTTTGACCGCCGACTTTCGTATCTTCCTTCAGGCAACGAAGGAGATACAAAATCATGGCGGTCGAACGCGATATCCTCGAAACCGATATTCTGATTGTCGGCGCCGGACCGGCCGGTCTGGCCTTGGCTTATCATCTGGCCAATCTGGCCGTGCGCGATACCTCGGTCACGCGCCCCGAAATTTTCCTCATGGACAAGGGGTCGTATGTTGGTGCCCATTCCATGTCCGGGGCGGTGATGAACCCGCGGGGACTTTCTGAACTCATTCCTGACTTCAAAGAAAAAGGCGCACCACTCGAGTCACCAGTCTCGGCCGACTCTTTTGTCTACCTCTCGCAGAACGGCGCTACTAAATCGCCGCTCATGCCGCCGCCGCTTAAAAATCACGGCAACTATGTTGTCTCGCTCAATAAGCTGACCGGCTGGATGGCCCAGCAGGTCGAATCGATGGGTGTGGACATCTATGCCGGCTTGGCCGGATTTGATCTGATTGTCGAAAACGGCCGGGTCTGCGGCGTGCAGACGGTCGATATGGGACTGGACAAAGATGGTACCCCCCGCGCCAATTTCGAACCCGGATCGATCATCAAAGCAAAAGTGACGGTCCTTTGCGAAGGGACTCACGGTTCGCTGACTCGCCAGGCGGCCGAGAAAATTCCCGCGCTTCGCGCCAACTCGGTCCCGCAGTCGTACCTCACTGGCGTGAAAGAAGTCTGGGAAGTTCCCGCTGGTCGGATCAAAGCAGGGGAGGTGATCCACACGGTCGGATATCCGCAATCTTCGCATGACTACGGTGGCGGTTGGATCTACGGCATGTCGGAAACGATGGTCTCAGTCGGCTACTGTGTTGGCTTGGATTCCCCTGACCCGACCAACGATCCGCATGCCAAATTTCAACTCTACAAATTGCACTCCTTCCTGCGCAAAATTCTCGAAGGCGGAACAATGCTCCACTACGGCGCGAAAACAGTCCCGGTCGGTGGTTATTACTCGATGCCCCAGCTTGCCTCCGACGGACTTCTGATCTGCGGTGATTCAGCCGGGATGCTCAACGCCCAGAAGCTTAAAGGGATTCATCTGGCCATCAAATCCGGCATGCTCGCCGCGGAGACGATCTTTGAGGCGGCGCGCACTGGCGACTATTCGATTGAAACGCTTAGCCGATATGAGCAGAAGTTCAAGTCGAGTTGGGCGGGACAGGAGCTCTATTCCGTCAGGAATTTCCATTCGGCCTTCGAAGGCGGACTCTACGCGGGAATTTTCCATGCCGGTATGCAATTTCTATCTGGTGGTCGCGGTTTGTTTGATCGGCGCGAACACAAATCTGACCATGCCTACATGCTGAGCAAAGAATCGTTTCGTAAGAAGTTCGGACATGAACCCCGGAAAACCGAAGTCCGTTTTGACAGTGCTTACACATTTGATAAAGTATCGGATGTCTACAAATCCGGCACCATGCACGAAGAACACCAGCCCTCGCACTTGGTCATTGCCGATTACGACATCTGCAACACCCGGTGCACCGAAGAGTACGGCAATCCTTGCCAGCATTTCTGTCCGGCCAGTGTCTATAACATGGTTGACGACGCTGGCCGCCCGGGAAAACAGAAGCTGGAATTGACACCCTCCAACTGTGTGCACTGCAAGACTTGCGATATTGCCGATCCGTATCAAGTCATACGCTGGGTGGTGCCGCAAGGGGGAGAAGGCCCCAACTACACCAATTGTTGATCAGTTTGTTGCGTGTACTTTCGCCTTCGGCGACGTATAAGCAAGGTATGATCGCGCAACAGATGGTCCAGCATGCTCGTTAAGATTGTCGCCGTCCAGGCTCGTCTTGGTCAGCATCTGACTCTCGACGAAAAAATTCACATTTTCAAGCAACAACCCGACTTTGTTTGCCTGCCCGAGTATTACCTCGTGGATCACTCCGTGACCGACTATGCTCGGGCCGCTCTGCGTGTTCACGACTACCTTGATTACCTCCAGCAATTGTCAGCCGAGTTCGGCTGCTGTTTGATCGCGGGAACGGTGGTTGAGCCGGATGGCGACAAGCTGTTCAATACCGCTCACATTTTCGACCGGGGGCTTCTCATCGGCAAATATCGCAAACAACACCCGGTAGCCCGCGAACGCGAGCGGGGGATATCACCCGGAACCCGGCACTTTATCTTCGACCACGAAGACGCCCGCGTTGGTATCTTGATCTGCGGTGATGTCTTTTTCCCGGAGCGTTACACCGAATTGGGCGGCCATGAGTGCGACTTGATTTTCATACCCACGACCTCGCCATTTAGGCCCGACGATACCCCGGCCCAGAAGCAGATTAGGGACGAACAGTATTTCGCCTCCGGAGCCCGAGTTTCAGGCGCGTTTGTTGTCAAGACCTGCGGTGTTGGCGAGATTTTCGGTCATCCTCTTCAGGGTCGCTCGCTGGTTGCCGCCCCATGGGGAATAGAGCAAAGAGTTGAGATTGCCGCAGAACAGCAAAAGCGACTGTTGGCTGTCACCCTCGACCTAACTGAACTACGGGATTTCCGGCGAAAAATGAGAAAGAGTTCGAAGTCAACTCGGCGATAGCGCTCGGCCCAAATCCGATATTGCACTTTTCATACAAATGAAAGCGCCCGCGCGTATGACACGGCGGGCGCAATTGGAATTTCTTTAATGAAGGCTACTTACTGCGACTGAGCCTCGGTCCGCTCCATTTGTTCAACGAAGTTTTCGATCTTCGAACTCTTTACCAATTGATCGAACCACTTCGAGTACAAGTCAGACTGCTTGCCGTACAGGACTGATTGTTTCACCGAGTCCCGCTTCTGATTGAACTGATCGAGATTGGGCGCCTTCCGCTCAATGAGGATCATCACCACCGCGCCGCTGGCAAATTCGACCGCTCCGGAGACTTGCCCCGGACTGGTAAGTGAGAATGCGGCGCCAACCGCGTTTGGATCAGGGCCGATCATCCCGGACATCCCTGAACTGCGGGTGAATGGCGGGAAAATTTCGTACACAAGTTTGTGTCGTCCTGCGGCCGCTTCCGGAGCGGCCCCGGCGCGAATTTCACTCGCAACCGCCGCGGCGGTGTCCATCGCCATCTTGCGCGCCCGTTGGCGGGTCAGGTCATTGGCCACCCGTGCTTTGACATCCGCCAGCGCAGGCACTCCCGCGGGAATTCGCTGAGCCACTCGCGCTAAGAAAAACATCGTCGGCGTTTCCATCACCGTCGATATCGCTCCCACCTCATTGGCGAACGCAAAAGCGTTGGCCGCCGGCGAATTGCCGAGCGTTTGGATATTATATCCCTTCAGAAATGGCGTTGTGGTTAGCGGGGTCAGCGATTGTTCTTTGGCCGCCGATTGAAAATCGGTTTCTTTCGCTTTCTCCGCCATCGCTGACAATTTCTGTGAACTGAGGTCGCGGCTTTCCTGTGACTGATGAACTTTCACGAGGATGTGAGCTACATGCGCCTTTTTCACCTTAGTCTTGGTTTTGCCGTTCGCCGGGATCTCTTCATCCGTGCGATATCCAAAGTGCTTTACTATATGCCAGCCGAACTGGGTTCTGAACGGAGGAACAATATCCCCTTCGTTGGCCGAAAAGGCGACTTTCTCAAATTCGGGCACCATCGCCTCATTTGAAAACCATCCCAGATCGCCACCCTGCGCCGCATTCCCCTCATCTTCGGAGTACCGCTCCGCCATCACCGCGAAGTCCTGACCTGCCTTAATCGAGTCGTAGATGACTTGCGCTTTTTGTCGCGAGGCCTCCCAGTCTGTCTCCGTCGGTGTCTTAGATATGGTAACGATATCAAGCGCGGCCCGTTCGCCCTGCTCGTAGTTGGACTTATTCTCATCGAAGTATGTGCCTATTTCAGCGTCCGAAAGTGTCGCTACCGCGCTCATATAGGGGATCGCTGACACTGTCACCACGCCAACCTGAATAGTCTCGTGTGTATCCAAAAGCGCTTGACGAATTTCCTGCTCGCTGACGGTGGCCGCTTCGATGACGATCTGCTGCATTTTCATCTTCAAAAGATCGCTCCGGAGAGCCGGTTCGAGTTGATTCCAAAACGACGCCGCATTCGGGTCTGCCATCGTCTGCGTGTACTTCTGATAGTCGAACTGCCCGTTGGTCTGGAAGTACTCCATATTCCGGATATAGTCCGGCGGCGCAGACGCCAGATATGCGAAAACGTCTTTTTCCGAGACCGAGATATTGTGCTTGGCCGCCTCCTGCGTCAACAGGCGATCCTGCAGTAGCTCATTCCAAGCCTGCTGTTTGATCTGAACGACCTGGTCATCGGACAACTCTTCAGTGCTCTGGCGGCTCTGGTTCTGGTATAGGTTGTTGTAGATTTGATTGTAGTATTCCAGCGGCACTTTCTCGCCGTTAATCTCAGCGGCATACGCCCCGCCACCGGCCATCTGGTTGCCCCGACCGGTTATATCAAGACCCCACTGCAACACAATCATGGCCACGAAGAAAACCAGCACAATAATGATGATGGGAAAGATCATCCGACGCAATGTCTCGAACATGAAATCCTACTCCTTGTATCCAAACATGAGGAAAAACCGCACATTTCCAGCCCAGGCCGGCGGTTCCCGAACACAGCTTTGCAGTATAAATATATCGGCCTCAAAAGGCAATATGCCCAGTCGGCCCCCAAACCGAAATTTGGAGTACCGGAATAGGTCAAAAAACGATAGTTTTGCCCCATGGTGTCCCCTAACCTTTTGGAGAACTGAAATGGCGGATTTCGCGAAATCGTTTGCCCCGGTTATTCTTACTCTATTTGTGCTGTTGGCGCCGGCCAGGGGAGAGGGAGCTACCTGGCCCCTCAAAGGACAAGTCGACATCTCCGATGGTTTCGGCGATTATCGCGACGGCCGCTTTCACGCCGGCCTGGACCTGCGGACCGGCGGCCGGATCGGCGTTCAAGTGTATTCTCCGGCCAACGGGTCGGTCTATCGGCTGAAGACAAGCTACCTCGGATACGGCAAGGGGCTATATATCAAAGGCGAAGACAATGCGATTTATGTCTTGGCGCATCTGTCAGCGTACGCCCCCAAAGTTGACCAAATCGTCAAGAGCGTCCAATACTCGGCCAAGAGATACTTCATCGATACGACTCTTTCCCCTGAAGTTCTCAAGGTCACGGCCGGTGAACTCATTGCCTATTCCGGCGAGACGGGGACTTCGGCGCCGCACCTGCATTTCGAAAAGCGGATCACCGACGAAAAGCCGGTCAATCCCCTCACCCACGGCTTCTCGATTCCCGACAAAGAACGACCGGTGTTGACTGGCCTGGGGTTCGCGCAGGTCGACGACCGTTCGTTGTTCGCCAATGGTCGTCGCTCTTGGTTTATCGGCGTTCATCAGGGAAAGAAACCGGGATCGTATACGGCCGACTCAGTCCCGTGTTTCAATTCGCCAGTTGGTGTGATGGTCGGTGGATTCGATCGAACACGTCCCGACGGCATGGATCAGGCTATTGTGAATCTTAAGCTTGAAATAGACTCCGTTCCATACTATCAGTCGCATCTTGACACCCTCTCATTCAGCGCCGGGAAATCAGTCTACTTCGAATATGATTTCGAAAAGGCCGTTGGCAAAAATCGCAATGTCCGTCGATTGTATCATTTGCCGGCAAATCAGACTCCCGGAAGCGGCGGACTCAATGGAACAAACGGTGTCATTTATATTGATAGCCTCTCTCCGGGAAAACATGTCGGCCGAATTACTGCTACTGACAGCTACGGCAATCAGTCGGTTCTTGAATTCCCATTTTTCACCGTGACATCGCCGCTGTTCGTCTTTGACTCGACAGTCAACATAGCGGGAGACAGCTCAAGATGTTTCTTCACTCCTTCACCGACCTTTGCGGCATGCGACATAGAAAGCGTCACTGTCGAATTCGATGCGGGAAGCGCATGGCAACCGGCCGCGGAATTGAAACTCCAGAGCCTTAGTTCTGGCGCCCGCTTCGTCGACTTGAACAAGAGCGTTAATGCGTGGAGGACCCTCAAGCTGATCTTCCATTCGCGCTTGGGGGGCCGGATCATCGGTGAGCCGTTCTCAGGACTCATGTCCCAGGGATCGAAGAAAGTCGAGATAGCTCATGAAGTGATCGACGATGGCCTTTTGGTTACATTCAACGTAACCGGTCCATATGGCAGTTATGCGACGGTCAAACTATTCGGCGAAGATCGTGTGCTGGGAAGTTTCGTGCCACCCCGCTATTTCAATCGCCGGACCTATCACTTCTTTATCCCGGTACAGCCGCATCTTGCTCGTATTGATAGTATCGCCGCCTACATGGATTCCACGACCGAGACCCTGCCCAATAGAGTTGAGAAGTGTCTGATATTCGCAGTCGGATATGCTGAGCGTGATTCTCTCGCCGTTGACTCACTCTTCCAACTTTCAATTGAGAAGAAGGATCTGCCGGGGCCGAAATTTCTCGAATTGCAGAAACTGCCACTTCGAACAAATTCGAAGTATCGACTGCTGACCAACGTATACAAGATACTTCCGCAGGATTTCCCGACACTTGAGCCGCTCGATGTCCGGCTCAAGCTCGATTTGCCGAATGCCATGAACGATCATGCCGGCATCTGCGATTTCGACTTCGAAAAGGACAGTTGGAATTGGATCGGCGATAGCCGAATTGCCGGTACGACTCTCACCGCAACGGTCGGTGGCGGTGGGACTTTTGCCGCCAAACTCGACATTTCTCCGCCGGTCATATACAATTTCTCTATTCGACCGCGCCAACGAATCGCCAACCCGCGACCGACTATCGAATTCAATGTGATCGACTCGCTTTCGGGGATAGCCGATGACCTGAGCTTTGATTTCCAGCTGGACCGTCAGTGGATGATCCCTGAATACGACCCCACCCTCGGGAGTTGCACTCTTACACCGCCGGCTGACTTGAGCGACGGCGACCACCATCTGGCGATCAAAGTAACCGATCGGGCTGGAAATGTGGCCGAACAGTATTTCATTTTCACTGTTGCCACGAATAGAAAGGCCGATCAGAAGTAAGCGGCAATAGCATATGTTTTTCCCGATACGCGACAACAATCCGACCCGCGGCAAACCGTATCTGACAGTCGCACTTATTACCATCAACACGCTGGTCTTTCTCTATTCGTATTTCCAGGGAGATCGTGGATTTCAGCTCATAACGATCAGTTACGGCTACATTCCAAATCTCTATCTCAATCCATATGAGTACGCAGGTGTTCCTGATCATCTTTTGCTGACTCCGTTGACATCGATGTTCATGCACGGTGGCTGGATGCACCTGATCGGCAACATGGTCTTTCTCTGGATCTTCGGCAACAACATCGAGGATTACTTCGGGCAGATTAAGTTTGCCATCTTCTATCTGCTGGCAGGAATCGCCGCTATAGCGCTGTATACCGCCTTCAATCCAGGTTCGGAAATTCCGCTGGTCGGTGCGTCGGGAGCGATTGCAGGGGTGATGGGCGCGTATTTGGTCTTGCACCCAAAAGCTGAAGTCACTTGTCTGATTGTCTTTTTTATCATTCAGTTCGTCGTGTTGCCGGCGAAAGTTGTCCTTGGAATCTGGTTTGCGCTTCAAATTGTCATGTCGATGATCGGCAGTTCGAGCGGGGGGGGCGTGGCCTGGCTGGCGCACGTCGGTGGATTTGTCTTCGGGTATCTTCTGCTCAAAGCGATTGTCAAAGTGCGCGGCGGAGGGAATATCTCCACCGGCGATACGCAACGCATTTACCGGATGCATTGGTGACCACCCTATGAAAACTCGCGCAGGTCGCTTAATCGATCGCCTCAAATCCGAAGTCAAAGTCTACCAGCGGGCGCTCAATCACCCCCGAACACCGAAAGCGGCCAAGTGGCTCTTGGGTATCGCGTTGGTTTATCTGATCAGCCCAATCGATATCATCCCCGATTTCATTCCGTTTGCCGGTCAGCTCGATGATCTGGTAATCATACCTGTTCTGGTCTGGTTTGCGCTCAGGCTTATCCCGTCCGATGTCATGGCCGAATGTCGCCAATATGTTGCGGCGCAACAGGACAGCCGGTAAGCCGCTTCCCCCAAGCCGGAGTTGACCCGTAAGTCTAAAAACGGTATACTGATTGGACGTGAAAGGGCTTGACGCTCTCTCACTCAATGCGATATGTTGCTTGTGAAAAAAATAACGAATGTCGTGTATTTGATTCACATGCTCGTGATTGACACAGGAGTCTGAACAATGCTCATAACAAAACAACAGGCGCTCGACTACCATGCCCGCGGGAAACCGGGGAAAGTCGAAGTCAACCCAACTAAACCGTGCGCCACACAACTTGATTTGTCGCTGGCCTACACACCGGGTGTCGCGCAACCCTGTCTTGAAATTCAAGCCAACCCGGCGGATGCGTACAAGTACACCGCCAAGGGTAACCTCGTTGCGGTGATTTCCAACGGCACCGCTGTGCTCGGGCTTGGCAATATCGGCGCGATCGCCGGCAAGCCGGTGATGGAAGGCAAGGGCGTACTGTTCAAAAGATTTGCCGATATCGATGTCTTCGACATCGAACTCGACACCGAGAACGCGCAAGAAGTAATCCGCACTTGCCAGATTCTGGAGCCGACTTTCGGCGGAATCAATCTTGAAGATATAAAAGCGCCGGAGTGTTTTGAGATCGAAGAGACGCTCAAGGCGACGATGAAAATACCGGTCTTCCACGACGACCAGCACGGCACCGCCATTATTTCCGCGGCCGCTCTGTTGAACGCGCTGGAGATCGTGAAGAAAGATATCGGCAAGATTCGCGTTGTCTTTTCCGGCGCCGGAGCGGCTGGTATTGCCTGCGCCAAATTGTATTGTTCGCTGGGCGTAAAGCATGAGAATCTCGTCATGGTCGACTCCAAGGGAGTGATGTACGAAGGGCGCGGCGACAAATTCAACAAGTACAAACAGGAATTTGTCCGCAAGACCAATCTGCATACACTCGACGACGCCATGAAAGACGCCGATGTGTTTGTCGGTGTCTCGGTCAAAGATCAGGTCACCAAAGCGATGGTCAAATCGATGGCCAAAGATCCGATCATCTTTGCGATGGCCAATCCCGATCCGGAGATTACCTATCCCGACGCGCTGGATGCCCGCAAGGATGTCATCATGGCGACCGGCCGCTCGGATTATCCGAACCAGGTAAACAACGTGCTCGGATTCCCATTCATCTTCCGCGGTGCGCTCGATGTTCACGCCACCGCTATCAACGAAGAGATGAAAGTGGCGGCGGTAAAAGCGCTGGCTAATCTGGCCAAGCAGGATGTCCCCGAAGAAGTCGCGCGGGCGTACGGAGTCGAATCGTTCAAGTTCGGCCGTGAGTACATCATCCCGAAACCGTTCGATCACCGGATTCTTGTGTGGGAATCGTCCGCTGTAGCCGAAGCCGCCATGAAAACCGGTGTGGCGCAAAAGCCGATCGATATCAATGTCTATCGCGAACAACTCGAACGCCGCATCGGCACCGGCCGGGTGATCATGTCGGTTCTTTGGGACAAGGCGATCAAGAATCCCAAGACAATCGTATTCCCCGAAGGCAACTCGCGCAGAATTCTGCGAGCCGCCCATACCGTGCTCGAAGAGGGGATCGCCAAGCCGGTGGTGCTCGGTCATGCCGAGGAGATCAAGCGGATCGCCAAAGAATGGGATATCGAGCTTGACGGCATCAAGATCATCGATCCGGAGACATCCGATCGCAAAGCGGCCTACGCCGAGAAGTATTTCGAGAAACGTCAGCGCAAGGGAATCACCGCCGACAAGGCGCTGGCTCTTATGTCTGACCTGACCTATTTCGGCATCATGATGCTCGAAATGGGCGAGTGCGACGCCGTGCTTTCGGGTGTGACGTCGGAATATCCGACCACAATTCGCCCGGCGCTTGAGATTATCAAACTGCAGGACGGCATGACGCGGGTCTCCGGCCTGTTTGCGATGATCAAGAGCGACCAAGTGTATATGTTCGCCGACACCACGGTGAACATCAATCCGACACCTGATGAACTGGCCGAGATCGCAATCTGCGCGGCTCGCGTTGCGCGCGGATTCAATATCGAACCGCGAGTGGCGATGCTGTCGTTCTCCAATTTCGGTTCGGCGAAGTATCCGGAATCGGACAAGGTCGCCAAGGCGACCGCGATTCTGAAAAAGAAAGCGCCGAATCTTGTCTGCGACGGCGAAATGCAACTGGACACGGCGGTCATGCCGGAATACAACCAGCGGTATTTCCCCTTCTCGACACTCAAAGAGCCGGCCAACGTGTTCATTTTCCCGGATTTGAATTCGGGAAATATCGCATACAAACTGGCCCAGCGAATCGGCGGACTGCATGCAGTCGGCCCGATTTTGATGGGCTTGTCCAAACCGGTTCACGTCCTGCATCGTTCGCTTGAAGTGAGCGAAATTGTCGACATGGCGGCGGTGGCCGTGGTCGACGCGCAGGTGGGGAGGAAGTAGGGTAGGAGCCCCGCGCTCCTGCCGGTTTGTGCGGTCACGCGTCCCCACGTGACCGCAATATCGAGATTGGTGTCGGGTGAGGACGCCCGATACCACAAGTGTGGCGTCAGGTGCCCCCACCTGACGCCTTTTCTTTTGACTTCACCCTGAGCTTGTCGAAGGGTCGCTAATGTTTGGCTTCGTTTGTGCACTTTTGAGTTTTGAGAGATGGTGTTTTTCGGCACAACCTTTTGCGGGGTGGGGGATTGAGGGAGAGTGACAGATTTTGACATGTGAAGATGGCGCAACCAATCGTGTAGTAATTTTGTAGTGGCACGGCCACGGCGTGGGGGCTTCGCCGCTTTGAATCAAGAGCATCCTGGTACGCCACCCCTTGGGGTGGGATCGCTTTTGTAGGGCAGAACCCGAGCGTAGCGAAGTGGTTCTGCCATTCCGGGCTTGCCGAGCGACATGAGAGTGGGTTTGCTTCCAGCATCCAACGTGAGAAAGTGGCTGAACCGCGTCGCGACGCTCGGCGTCGCTCGGGTTCATCCCTACAACAGAACAGAAACCCACCATAAATGGTGGGCCACCAAGGTAGGGGACTCATATACCAATCTGTGCGGCGGGGGATGTTGCGCCGAAGATGTTGTGAAATTGCGGGGATTGACGGAGTGGAGTAAATAGGCGATATTGAGACGATGCGCGAAAGAGTTACAGACCATTCAACAATGAGTATCGTCCTTGCATTGGTGCGAGTGGTCTCAATCGCATCTCTTCTACTTTCTTTTTTGAGCATCAGGGTAGAAGCTAGGATCCAATTGGCCGAAGATGCGATCACAGGTAAAGTTGAAGTTCACAGCAAAGAATCTTTGATAGTCGTTTCATATGACCTCCAATACAATGGCGGATGTGCTGACTCATTGCGTATGAGTCTTTACTATAGTTATCCGGGACCCGACTCAATACTGCGTCAATCATCTGAGTGGGTGGGCTTAACGGTAGACAATGCCGTTCGGAGCGACTCGTGTGGTTCTATCCGGTGGAGGGGACATTTCGAGCTAGCAAGTTCGGATCAAAAGAGTTACACCGACTGCGTAGTCGAAGTGTACGGAGTAAATGAGAAGGGCGCGGTAGAGAAGCTGATGTCTGATGAATTCGCTGTAATCGGCCCATCCGGTTATGGAAGGCGAGCTATGATTGGGCTTGGATTTCCAAGCTACTCTGAATTCGACAAACCGTTGGAATCAACTGATAAGAAAGTGCTTTGGCGTATAGAAGATAAATGGATGTTTCATTCACCACGCGCCTCATTCATCGCTAGTTGGTCCCTCAATTTGTCAAAACCTCTCGTGTGGGCGGAATACCCTCGCGTAGGCGGCGAACTCGCTTTGTTCGGCCGTGACAAAGGTCTACCAATCGTTGAAGGATATGTTGTGCACTCGCGTCTGCGTGTAAAGCACGACACCGTAACATTTGTAAAACGTGATGTAGGCAGTGAGATGGCGGTCCGACTCGAAGGTCCTTTCGAGAGCATTCGCTACGCGTATAACTCAGGAATTGGCGGATACAATAGAGTGGACGTTTTGGTTGCACGTTGGGCCAAAATGGGCGGTTACAAGATTGGAACAGGCTATACCTTGATTCACGGTAAAAATCTTCGAATGGTCGGGATCTCGGTTGCAATGGAAGGGTGGGGAATTGGAAATGAGCCGATTGAGTACAAAAACAGGCGACCCTTTGTACACAAAGTTATCGGACTAGCCGCATGGATACCGTTTTTGCCTCTCGCGATGTTAATGGCCGGAAGTAGCTAGCCCGTTTCTTACTATCGAGTAGAAGCTTGACGCGCATACTCCCCTACCTCCTCGCCTGGTTTGGGCTTCTCATTCTCGCTGTCATCAACGGCTCTATCCGCGATTTTGGGTATGGGCCGCGTATGTCGGAGCTGGCGGCGCATCAGATTTCGTGTGTCACCGGCATTGCGCTTTTTGCGGTCTTCACCTGGTTTTTCACCGGGTGGTTTCCGATTGCGTCGCGGTCGCAGGCGGTTCTGATCGGCACAATCTGGCTCGTGATGACGGTCGCGTTTGAGTTTTTGTTTTTTCATTATGTGGGGCATAAGCCGTGGGGGGTGTTGTTGGCTGATTATAATATTTTCAACGGGCGGTTGTGGGTGTTGGTGCTGGCGTGGACCGCGGTGTCGCCGTGGGTGATGTGGAGGGTGAGGGGGTAAGACGGGAGGATGCCGGCCGTGCCTGGAAAAACAGAGTGATTGCTTCGGTCGCCCGAGGCGGGCGACACTCGCAATGACGTCCACTGGGGGCGCAGATGAGGGAGTCTGTGGTGAACAGTCTAATCCCACCGCAAGCGGTGGGGCACCAAGAACGGGCGAGCAGGATGCCTGCCGCGCATGGAGCTAAGAGACGCCCTTCGACTCCGCTCAGGGCGACGTTCCGATCAGCACAAATGCGGTTTGGGATTGAGATGCGGCGCGGCATCTTACAATTGTTAGCAGAGTGAGTGATTCTCTTCTGTCGGTCGGGATCCTTGCGATCCCGACACTTGTTTTCTCTTCGGTTGTCGGGACCGTAAAGGTCCCGACCTACAAGACCCAAGTACCGGTAGCTACTAAAGTGTCTTCACAGCTTTTGGGTGATCGCGTAGCGTCGGGCTGAGCGGAGTCGAAGCCCGTAATCCTAGGAGCCCACCCTAAAGGGTGGGTTACAAAGGCGAAGATGAAGAAGAGATTGCTTCGTCGAGGACTCCTCGCAACGACAGAAACACAATCCATTATCCGGGCAGATGAGGGAGTCTGTGGTGAACAGTCTAATCCCACCGCAAGCGGTGGGGCACCAAGAACGGGCAGGCAGGATGCCTGCCGCGCACGGGAAAATCACACACCCTTGGATTCCCGCTTTCGCGGGAATGACATGGAGTCAATAAGAAGAATAGAGATTGCTTCGGTCACGCCCCTTCGACAGGCTCAGGGTGACGTGACACTCGCAATGACGGATTCACACACCCTTGGATTCCCGCTTGCGCGGGAATGACATGGAGGGGCGGGAATGACAGGGAATTAAGTGTCAACCAAAGGACTATTACGCCGGGTGTTGTTTGCGGAAGGCGGCGATTTCGCGGCCGCCGGCGTCATCGGTAATCTGTGTGATCCAGATCCGGCAGGCTTGTTTGCCGTTCACTGTTTCGAGAATAACGGATTCGGCAAGGTAGTGTGTTTCCGTTGGTTTGTCGTTTGAGAGCGTCACACAGACAATCGAACGATCAGGTGAAGTTGACACCGGTGGGCTATCAAAGTCGGCGCGGAAATCAAGCCAGCGGATATCAGCAGGGGTGGCGTGAAGCGGGGCGGTCAGCGATTGATCGACTTTCCATTTCTTACGAGGCAACGAGACTTCGATAAAGAGCAGTTCACCGTTCTTGTCCATGTCGAACCGGACTGTTTCCGATTCGATACTTGAAAAAAAGCGGCGGTTGGTCGAGTAGCCGCCGATGGGAACGTAGAGCGAGTCTTCTTCCAGTTGATAAAAACCCCGTCCCGGTTGGTTTTTCCGGGAAGGGGGTGAGATGACAACTTTGAGCGTGGCGTTCGGCATGAAGGCTACTTCAACTCTTTGAGACGATCCTCCGACTGCCGGGCCTCGAGTGTGCCTTTGTATTTGGTGGTGATGTTTTTGTAAATCTTGCGGGCTTCTTCTTTCTTGCCCAGTTCCTGCTTGGAGCGGGCGAGCTTGTACATCGTTTTGCGCACGATGGCGTCGTCGGTGTAGTGATCGAGCACATACTCGAATTCTTTGACCGCATCGGAGTATTTCTCAAGCGAATAATAGCAATCGCCAATCCAAAAATAAGCATTCGCCGAGTTTTCGTTCTTCGGGCAGGAGTCCAAGAATCCGCGGAACGCAGTGATCGCCTGCTCATATTTGGAACCGTGGACGAGCAGGAAAGCGTCGTCGTATGAACCAATACAATCAGCCGACGGTTTGTTCAGATCGCCGCCCTGAGCGCCGGGAGAGGGGTTCACGATGACTCTTTGCTTTGACTGGGACATTTGATTGAGTTTGTCCATCAGCTCGTTGTAGTTGACCAGCAATTGCTGGATCCCCTGTTGGAGTTCGGAAACCGACGTGCGAATTTCGTTTGTCATCACGGCGTTGGAACGGGCGCCTTCGGTGATGATCGAATCCATCCGCTCCACCAGTCGCTGGGTCTCGGCATTCTGGCGTTGGATACCGTTGAGCGAATCTTTTACTTCGACAATATCCCGCTTGGTGACACACCCGGAGAGGGTGAGTCCGAAACAGAAAGCCGCTGTCAGAACGACAGCGGCTTTTGCAAAATGACTATGAGTTTTCATTATCTGCGGCCTGCGCTTTACTGGGATACGACCCGGAATTCGGCGCGGCGATTTTTCGACCAGGCAGATTCATCGTGGCCGGCGTCGACCGGGCGTTCTTTGCCATAGCTAATTACGCTTACTCGGCTGGACGAAACACCGAGACCGGTCAGGTAGTCCATGACGGCGTTGGCGCGTTTTTCGCCGAGCGAGAGATTGTATTCGACTGTGCCGCGTTCGTCGCAGTGGCCTTCGATCTTGATTACCACCGTGGTGTACTTGACGAGAAGCGCGGCGTTGGCGTCAAGCGAGGCCTTGGCGTCGGGGCGGAGGTTGTATTTGTCGAAATCGAAATAGACAGTCTGGAGTTGCTCTTCGCGGAGCATTTCCTTGGGTTCTTCCTGCTTTGGCGGCTCGGGCTTGACTTCGGGCTTTTCGGTGGTAATCGGTTGTTCGGTTCCGGGGGTTACTTTCGTGCCTTTATCACCACCGCAGTTTACAAGTGAGAGCGATAGTAAAGCGGCCAGTGCCAGCAACCAGAAAATTTTTGCGTGCTTCATTTAGAATCCTTCCTACGTTTATAACAAACAATATTGTCTATGTTGGCGGACAAATCCTTATATGTGACGAAGGTAGAAAGAGTTGCCATAGTTGGTCAACAAAAAATGGGGGGGGCAAAAGGCGCACAATTTGCGGTCGTATTGGCAAGCGGGGTAGGGGGTTAGGGGGAGGGGATGAATTTGCTTCGACGCGCACGTTACAATCCTTGCCAATCCGGCTCCCTCACTGTCATCCCGGCTCCTCTATTGTCATCCCGGCCGAAGAGCCGGGACCCAGTCCGTGACTTGAGAGAAATTGATGGTGTTGAATGATCTTGCTGGGCCCCGGATCGGCGAATCGCGCGACGCGCGATTCTTGTCCGGGGTGACACGTGGGGGAATGTTCGCTTAGAGGGAGAGTACCCCACCCGAAGGGTGGGATGGAAATCACTCAGTACGGGGTTCGATCAGGATTTCGGATTTGACGGAGTTAGCGATATAACAAAGTTTGTGCGACTGGTGATGAATCTTTTCAAGATCTGTGGTAGTGGGGAGTTCGGCGCCGGAGAAGTTCACGAGCGGTCGCAGAACCACGCGGGTCATCGCAATGACGCCTTCGGCGTTTTTCTCCATCGTGCCGACCGCTTCGTCTACATAGGAATCTACAACAAACCCTCGTTTGGCGCAGAGCGCGACAAAGAAAAGCATATGACAACTGGAAAGCGACGCGACCAATGCTTCCTCGGGGTCGACCGCGTTTTCAACCGACAGTGGTAGTGGGACTACTTGGGGCGAGGACGAGGCGGGGATTTCGATGCCGCCGTCGAAATGCCAGGTGTGGCCGCGCGAGTATTTGTTGTCGGTGAAGGGCGCGCCGTTGCGTTGCCATCTGATAGTCGCGGTGTAGGTGGACATGGGGGGAAGAAAGCGAGAGGACAGTGGGGTGTCAACTGGGGCGGGTCACCAAGGGGAAGAGAGACGAGATTGCTTCGTCGAAGACTCCTCGCAACGACAGCGAGGTAGTCCGTTATACGGGCAGACGAGGGCGTCTGCCGCGCACGGGATCTCACACCCTTGGAATGCGTTAGGTCTCGCTCCGTTGTCGCCGAGGCTAGGACCTGACGCAACCACAACGGATTTGCTGTTCATACACCCTTGGATTCCCGCTTTCGCGGGAATGACAAGGAGGAGCGGGAATGACAAGGTGGGGGAAATGACAGGGAATCATGCCCGTACATGCCCGGCAACCTTTTCCCTTGCCCTTTGGCAGTGTGGGGGGTAAACTATAGGGCTTTTTGGCCGACATAATCCTTATCGCACGGAAGCGGCCCGACGGCTCCCGGTCGTCCGGCCTAAGCAATAGGATAAAGGGACTTACTTTGGGATTCTTCGATTTTTTCGCCAACGATATCGGTATCGATCTCGGCACCGCCAACACACTGGTCTTTTTGGCCAATCAGGGGATTGTGCTCAATGAGCCGTCGGTGGTGGCTGTCGAAAAAGGAACCGGCAAGATTTTAGCGGTCGGTTCGGCCGCCAAAGAAATGACCGGCCGCACGCCGGGTGGGATCGAGGCGATTCGTCCGCTCAAGGATGGTGTGATCGCTGATTTCGAAATGTCGGAAAAGCTGATCGCTGATTTTATCCGCAGAGTTGTAAAACACAAATACCTGATGAAACCCCGGGTGGTTATTTCAGTGCCGTCGGGGATAACCGAAGTTGAAAAACGCGCAGTGCGTGACTCGGCAGAAAACGCCGGCGCACGCGAAGTGTTTCTCCTTCAGGAACCAATGGCCGCCGCGATTGGCGTCGGGCTGGCGGTGGATCAACCGACCGGGATCATGATTATCGATATTGGAGGCGGGACCTCGGAAATTGCTGTTATCGCGCTTAATGGCATTGTGAACGATACTTCGATTCGTGTCGCCGGCGATGAATTCAACGACGCGATCGTGAACTACCTAAAAAAGAATTACAATCTCTTGATTGGCGAGCTAACGGCTGAAGATATCAAGATCAAAATCGGTTCGGCCTTCCCGATGGAGAAAGAACTGTCGATGGAAATCCGCGGGCGCGATTTAGTGGCAGGAATTCCCAAGAATCTGAAACTCTCGTCGGTGCAGGTGCGAGAGGCGCTGGCGGAAACCGTTGATATCGTGATCGAGGCGGTGCGTCAGGCGCTTGAGCAGACTCCGCCGGAATTGGCCGCTGATATTTTGGATCGCGGAATAATTCTTACCGGTGGCGGCGCGCTGTTGCGCGGGCTTGACAAGCGGCTCCGGCAGGAAACGAATCTCCCGGTCCATGTCGCCGAGGATCCGCTGACCTGCGTGGTTCGGGGGACCGGGAAAGTAATCGAGGATTTTCCTAAATACGCAAAAGTTCTGGAGCGCAGTCGCAAAGACTGACAACGACTTACGCGATTTTTGGCCCGGCCTTCGCCGGGCCTTTTCTTTTTGAGTAATCTTTTGTTTGGACAGAGCGGTCTTGTAGATAGAACATGAAGGTATGGCAAGTAGCGATGATCCAAAACTTGATGAACTGGCGAGATTAGCTCAGGGGGGCGACCGTCAGGCCTTTGGTGACTTAATGAGAAGACTGATGAATCCTGTGATGGCGTTGACATACAGAATGACCGGCGACCGCGACGCGGCCTCGGACTTGGCACAAGAAACATTTGTGCGGGCCTGGCGTGAGATCGGCCAGTACAAAGGTGAAGGGCCGGTGCGAAGCTGGATTTGGAAAATCGCCGCGACCAGATCACTCAATTATATCGAGTCGCGTTCGACGCGCGTACGATTAGAAGCCAATGCGGCGCCCGATGAGATCTACAATACACCGGGCGCTCATCGTGAGCTGGAACAGGAAGAGCTTCGCAAAGGGATGCTCAAATTTCTTGAGACTCTCCCCCCTCAACAGCGGTTGGCCTTTGATCTGAGATTTTATCAGCAGTTGTCATTTGAAGAAATATCGGTTGTTATGGAACGGGCGCTGGGGACTGTCAAGACCCTCTATCGCGAGGCGGTTGAGAAATTGCGCCGTCATGCGGTCGCAGAAGGGTGGCGGTCATGAGCTGTACTCATTTCCGGGAAATGCTGATCGATCAGTTCGGACAATCCGATCTGACGTCAGAGCTAACAGGGCATCTGGAGATTTGTGTCGAGTGCCGTAGACTCTGGGAAGAGTTACGCGGACTTCAGTCGGAGATGGGAGCAAATACCGATTCGTTTCCATCGGCTCACGAATCTGAGCGCGTAGCCAGATTGGTCGATGAGCAGATTCTCTCGGAAACGCAAACGACCGATCTGCGCCGTGTGAGCTGGTTCAGATATGCGGCGGTGGCGGCGACGGTTGCGATTGTGTCCATCAGCACGGTGGTGTGGAAAATGTCCGGCAACTCGGCGCTGGTAGTGACCGGCGTTGATACGGTAGGACAGACAATAGACAGTACCACAACCGATACCGAGGAGGACTTTTCGGTTGATGCGGTGGCAACTCTGCTTGAGGACTACGCCGGACACGGTTCGTTTACCGCCGGCGAAAATCTTTTGGGTGATCTGACAGATGAAGAAGCCGCTTATTTGGAATCCAAGATGAGTGTGGGAGATATTTTGTGAAAACAGAGGCAAGACGATTTGTGTTACTACTGCCCGCGCCAATGATACTGGCCGCTTTACTAGTGTCGCCGCTCCTGGCCGAGAATGGAGAAGAACAACAGGGGGCCGGCCAACCCCCGAACTTCGATCGTCCACTGTTTTATGCGCAACAGGAACCGGGTCGGATGCGCAATCAGCAATTGAGAAAGGAAATGGAGCAAGGAGGACAGCGCAAGCATATCGAGCAATTGCGCCTGCTCAAACTTCTCGAAGTTCTTGATCTGACAGAAGAGCAACAACCCAAATTCATGAGCGCTTTTACCGGCATGCGCAAGAATCTGCGGGAGTTGGACGATCGCAAGAGTGCGGTGATCGAGCTCCTTTCAGAGGAACTCAAATCGTCAAAGCCCGATGACCGGAAAATCAACGGCATGGTTGACAGTGTGCTCAGGGTCGAAGCCGACAAGCGGCGGACGATCCGGACGTTTGTTGACGACATGCGCGTCACGCTGACACCTGTTCAAATCGGACGGCTAATTGTATTCACCGAACGATTCGAGTTCGAACTGCTGGAGAGGGTCCGGGAATTTCGCGAACGGATGCGCGACGACGAAAATGGTCCGGGCGGACGAGGCCGGGGCCTGTAATAAACGCTACGTAACTGAAGGAGACCGATATGAAACTCATGACAGTATGTGTAATAAGCGCGGCACTACTTTGTTCGCCGCTGGTGGGCGCCCAGCCGGGGCCGGGAAGCGGCAATGAACCGGGCGGTCCGGCCTGTATGATGTCCGGCGGCCACGCCAAGATGGCGCGAGGCAAAGGTATGCGGATGCACGGCCGCAGGGGCCAGATGAGAATGGAAATGGCGGCTAAACTGGAATTGACTGACGACCAAAAGGCTAAGATGGAAAAACTGCGCGACGATTTTCAGATGCTGATGATCGATCAGCAGGCGAAAGTACGTAAAGCGCAAATTCAGATGCGCCAGTTGCGCCGTGATGACAAAGCGTCGGTTAGTGCGGTCGAAGCCCAAATTGACCAGATCGCGAAACTCCGGGCCGAGAGCGCCAAGATGCGGTACCGTCATCACACCGAAATGCGTAGCATTTTGACTGACAAGCAAAAGGAACAGCTCAAAGAGATCGGTCCACGCGGTCATCGTGGAATGCGAGGAGAGATGTTCGACGGTGACGACGGCGACGATGAAGACAGTGCAGGCGAGTTTGATGTCCAGGCCCCTGATGGCGAGGAAGGGTGATCTTCCCTCTCTACATCCACTCTTCCTACGCAAAGCGAGTCCGTCACTGACAGGACTCGCTTTTTTGTCTGCGCCGCTGACTGATTAGTCGACGACTTTGAAAATCTCGCGGCTACCGCTTTCGACCAGCGGAGTGAATTTTTTGTACCAGGCCTGCCAGGCGGCTACTTCTGCGTTGGACGCGTGGCCCTTTTCGTACTCGGCCAGTGACTTAAATTCAAGTTCGAGCACGAGCGTGTAGAATTGCCCGGTTACGTCGGTCAACAGGCGCACTTTCGATTTCGTTGACTTTTGCAGGATGGGCCAGCCTTTGCGCCAATGGGCGATGGCTTCGCGGGACTTGCCGAATTTCAACTGAAAGGTGTTGCGTACGACGATCATAACATCCTCCGTTCACACGTGTTTTATTGTGGACTGAAGTTGTCAATAAATGCGACCCCGGTGTGCGAGTCAAGCACACTGCGCGGGTCAGATTGCTGTGAGGGGAGTAAACGACGAGCAGGCGTCAGTGTGGCTTGGTGCTGTCGACAGGGCCGGTCGGTTTTGCTCCACGCCTCGTGGTCAAGTGGCGGGCAGAGATGGAATCGACTGAACTGGCGACGCCGTCCCACCAATATTTGATCGAGTCACCGGTGAGCGGCGCGTAGATGCCCGTTGACGTCAGCGAGTCGCCACTAATTTTTCCATCCCAGGAAAGAGTGCCCAAATTGGCATCAGTCCACTCGGCGTGAAATGTGGTGATCGAATCTGCTACTTGGACTGTATACGCGGCGGGGCGAAAACCCTGCCCGCGAAGATACGAAGTCGTGAACATGCCGTCGTAGAAATTGGCAATATCATTGCCACCATCGGGATTCCCTGCGGCGCCGACCATGCCTTCAAAGTACATTCCATCGAGCGGACCGGAAACCTTTGGAGCGGTGGCGGCCGATGGCGTCTGTGCAATCGCCGAATCCTTAGCGGCAGAATGCGAGTTCTTCGTGTCGCCGCTTTTGCAAGATGAGCTGATCATCGCGATCACCGCGCAAATGGTAAGGGTCCTTAAGTAATGCAGTATTTTCATTTGTCCTCTCGCATTCATGTGTCTGTCTCTTTAGGCCAGTCTGCTTTCTCTCCGATTGGAACTCACAGGCCCTCGTTTGGGCAGTCATACCGGCCAATATTCGCAGGTTTTCATTAGAATTGTATTAGGCACTCATCGGCCAATTTCGAAAAAACGGGCCAGCATGATGGGCAGATTTGCATTAGGGAAGAACCACGACTCCGTGGCACTCTTAACATATTGTTGAATAATGCATTAGCCGAGATGGTTGGGCGAATTGGCTGGCCTGTCTGAAACCTGCGTTCCTGCCATTTTGGCATATTTCTTTTCGGCTCTTGTTGACGATTTACTGCGGCACAGGTATTGTGTGATATGGCACATCACAACGACAAAGTCTTAGAGTACATAAAAGCAAATTCTGACCGTCCGCTAAAAATCAAGGAGTTAGCCAAGGCGATGGGTGTGTCGGCCGACGACTACCCGGCCTTGCGGAAATCAGTCAAAGAAATGATCGCGGCGGGCGAACTGGTGCTTCTCAAACGCAACCGGATCGGTGTGGCCGAGAAACTCAATTTGGTGGTCGGAAAGATCTCGATCGCTCGCACCGGGACAGGATTTGTAATCAGACCTGGCCACGATGAGGATATCGTGGTGCCGTCGCATGATTTGTTCACCGCCCTCGACGGCGACGAAGTAGTCGTGCGGCTGACCGGCCAACGCGACGGTCGCCAGATGGGGACAGTGATTCGCGTTGCGAAGCGGGTCCCGCGGAATATTGTCGGATTATTTCGAATCAGCCGGACCTGGCAATTTGTCGTGCCTGATAACCCAAAGATCCACCGCGATATTTACATAGCGCCGGAACATGCGCTGGCCGCCAAGGATGGAGAAAAAGTTGTGGCGGTGCTTGAGGTTTGGGATGATCCCCAGATGAATCCCGAGGGGCGAATTATCGAGCGGCTGGGACTTCCGAACTCGCCGGGAGTCGATATGAAAGCGGTTGCCCGCGGTTTCAATTTGCCCGATAGTTTTCCGGCCGATGTACTGGCCGAGGCGGAAACAGCGGCGGCGCGATTGTCGATGGACACGCAAATGTCCGGGCGACGTGACCTAACGAGCGATTGCATCTATACAATCGATCCGGCCGATGCCAAAGATCATGACGACGCCGTTTCGGTGGAGAAACATGCCAGTGGATACCGATTGGGAGTTCATATCGCCGATGTCTCGGCGTATGTCGACGAGGGTTCAGCGCTGGACAAAGAGGCGCTCCTGCGTGGGAATTCGGTGTATTTGCCGGGTACTGTTATTCCGATGCTACCAGAAGTGCTTTCCAGTGATACGTGTTCGCTGAGGCCAGATCGCAAACGACTGACCTTCTCGGTGTTTATCGAATTCGATAAACAAGCAAAGGCGATCAAATGGGAAATAGCCGACACGGTGATTTCATCGAAAGCGCGGCTGACCTACGAGCAGGTGCAGTCGTTTTTTGAAGGGGAGAGTGTGCCGTCGATTTCAAAAGAAATCGGAGACAATTTGAAAATCGCGCGGGAGTTGGCTCAACTTTTGACCAAGCGGCGGTTTGCCGACGGCTCGCTTGATTTTGATCTACCCGAAGCGAAGATTGTGCTTAACGCTGACGGCGAAGTGGTTGAACTGGGGAACCGAGTGCGATTGGAGTCGCATAGGCTGGTTGAGGAATTCATGCTGGCCGCCAATCGGGCAGTGGCGCTTGAAGTTTTTCGAATGGGACAGCCGTTTTTGTACCGCGTGCACGACCGCCCAGATCAGGAAAAGGCAGAGGCGTTTTCGTATTTGATGAGCCGGTTGGGGCAGAAATTCCCGGTCGCGCCAAGTTTGAAGCCGATTCACTTTGCACGCTTTCTAAAAAGTATCGAAACATTGCCCGAGGCCGACTTCATCAACGAGCTGATGCTTCGCTCGATGAAAAAAGCGGTCTACCAGCGGGACAATATCGGCCACTTCGGACTAGCCTATTCGCACTATACGCACTTTACATCGCCGATTCGGCGGTACCCGGACTTGCTTGTTCATCGCTTGCTTCGATTAGTGCGGCCGGGAAAGTATCCGCATGCACTCTCAAAGCGGATTCCTGATTTGATCGATGCAGTCGGCACTCATTGCTCAGAGACTGAGCGGGTCGCCGAACAGGCCGAGCGGATGGCAGTGAAAATCAAGCAAGTTGCGTTTATGGCCAAACATGTTGGCGAAGAGTACGAGGGAGTGGTGTCTGGTGTGACGCCGCACGGGTTCTTTGTCCGGCTGTTGCGACTCGGCGCGGAAGGAATGGTCCGACTGTCATCCATCGACGACGATTACTACATCTACGATGAAAAGCACTACGCGATCACCGGCCGGAGAACCGAACGTCGGTTTCGCTTAGGCGACACCATACGGGTGGGTGTTCAGCGGGTCGATGTCGCCAAGAGCGAGATTGAGCTTTATTTGGCCGATTTGGCGAAAACGTCCTCCAAGAAAGCAGGAATTGCAAAAGGCAAAATGCAGGGGGGACAAAAGCGAAACAAGAGTCTGTTGAAAGTGATACAAAAGCGCAAAAAAGGCAAGCGACGATGAGTGGTAAGCGAGACATGGCGCAGTCGGGCGCAGGGGGGGCGTTACAAAATGTTGTACTCTTTCTCCCGCCGACTTATACCGCTGAAGCCACGGTCAATTGGCATCAGTTTGGGTTTGTGACTACAGAACTTTCCGAAGTCTACCGCATGGTGCGCGAGAGGCAGACCGATCTCATATTGGCCGATGAACGCCGCCGTGAGCTGACCGCCGCGGTGGCGACGAAATTGCGTCGTCCACACGGACTGACCGAGATCTGGCAGATCACTTCCGATACCCAGCCGATGCCGGATGCCGACTTTTTCGATGGCGTGCTGTCGCGACAAATTGGAACTGATGACATATCAAAAAAGATCAAACAGATTCTGTCGGACAAACAACTGCTGGCCCGGTACGGAATGGTCGCTCGCTCGGCATCGATGAAAGCGCTGGCGCGAACGATTGACCGGATTGCGCCGACGGATGTGACCGTGTTGGTGGTAGGGCCGTCGGGATCGGGAAAAGAATTAGTCGCCCGCGCCGTGCACAGCGATTCATCTCGCAAAGACCGCCCGTTCGTGGCTATCAACTGCGGCGCAATCGCCGAGGGAGTGCTGGAATCAGAGCTGTTTGGGCATGAAAAAGGCGCGTTCACCGGCGCGGTCTCAAAGCGCGACGGTCTATTTGCCAAGGCGGACATGGGGACAATCTTCTTAGATGAAATCGGCGAGACCAAACCGGACATGCAGGTGAAACTTCTGCGCTTTTTGGAAGACGGGACATTCTATCCGGTGGGGTCATCGACGCCGCGTCGGGCGAATGTCCGGGTGGTGGCGGCGACGAATCGCGATCTCTTGGAAGCGATTGCCGACCGGAAATTTCGCGAAGACTTATATTTCCGACTGAGCGTGGTCAAAATCAGTCTCCCGCCACTTTTAGAGCGCAAAGGGGATATTCAACCGCTCCTTCAGCATTTCATGGCCGAGCGGACCGAACTGGAATTTTCCGATAGTGCGCTTGCACTATTGGAGCGCTACGACTGGCCGGGGAATGTACGCCAACTAAAAAACTTTGCGTCGCGCGTCATGGCGCTCAAGACGAAAGGGCTAATCGGGACTGAGGATATCGAGTCGTATTTGGTCGAACAAAAATTCTCCGCCGGATCGAATCTGCCCGTATCGACAGGGCGAAATGTCGAAGAGGCGGGGCAGGAACTGATTTACCGGGCAATTCTATCGCTTGGCAACGAGGTACGTCTGTTGCGAGATTTGATCACCTCCCACTTGCCCTCGGAGAGCGAAACCGGCGATATTACGTCGGCCGCCGCCGCCCGCTCGGCGACGACTATGGACGAGATGGAGCGAACACTGATCGAGCGGATGCTGGCTGAAACAAAGGGGAACCGAAAAGAAACAGCGCGGCGGCTGGGGATCGGAGAACGGACCTTATATCGTAAACTGGGGAAATACAAGATTCGTTAGAATCGGCATCCTGATGGTTGTCATGATTCTCACGGGATGCACGACTTTGCGGGCGCAGGATGTGTCGACTGAAGTAATTCCGTCGGAAGAAGAACTGCTCGACGCTCTTTCAAGCGGTGAGATCGATTACGATACCTACTCGCTGTTGCTGGATTTGCTGTTGAACGGCGAAGACTCACTCAGAATCCGCTTGTTTGATCTGTTACCGTCATCGGCCGACTATCGAGAATCGCAAATCCACGACTTTGGGAAGGCCGCGACGTTTGGCCGCTACATGAGATCATTTCTGAGCTACAAATTTGGTGGCGAACTTGAAGACGCGGGCAGGACGAAGTACCGCTTCTTCGGCCGATGCAGATTCGACTCGCGGTGGGTGGGCGAAATCGGTCTGGCCCGCGAATACAGCGGCAGGGAAAGATTCGTGCGGCGTTCGATCTCGTACACAGATCATCATCCAAGAGTCGATACAAGAGTGACGGTGGGAAACTACCGGGCGCGCTTCGGATTGGGGACGGTGGTTGGGTATCGCACCAAGCTGGTAGGTTACTCCGATAATGTCGACGGCGAGTCGTTCTTATTTCCTGATTTCGGCGGATTCAACGGCGGGCTACTGGAGCTGTATTTCAACCGGTATCATATTAATGCGCTCTGGTCGATACAGCGCGATTCGATGCACTCCGTTTCCACGTTTGCGGCAAGCCTAATGACATCGCCGCATGCTTCAAGGGTGGGAATATTGGTATCGGGAAATCTGATTAGAAACCGAATCACGGATAGCATCGCGCAGGTATATCAGATCGGCGGATATGTTCGTCAGGGGGTGTATACAAGCTTGATTGAAGCCGAATATTCGCTACAGGAGGGGGAGGCGAAAGCCGGCGCACTGGTGGTCGAGGCCAGGAAGAAATGGTCGGTCGTAAGTGTGGTGGCGAGCGGTTGGTCGTACGGCCAAGACTATCTTGGATTGAGCGCTGGAAGCAAAGCGGCGAGCTTGTCGCGCACAGTCGAGATTGACGACGTCCAATTTGATTTCAGCGACAAGCAATCCGGACAGACCGGCGGCCGGGTGCAGTCAACGATGCAGTTTGTCGACAGTTGGTCATTGAACGGCGATATGCTCTTCGCGCGGCGCGGCGACGATACGGCGACCCTGCAGGGATTGGTCGGCCTGAAACATGATTTAGGCAAGAAGCACGATGTCACAACCGACTTTTTGTACAAGTCAACTGTCCGAAAAAGTTCGTCCGAAAACACCCAACGTCGAGGAAAAATCGATTGGCGCGGCGATTGGACTCGCGTTCGCGCGCGAGCGGCGATCGGATTTACCAACGAAACAACGTACGGCGAATATTGGTCGTTGCTGGTTCAGGGGTTGCTCGGGAAGTCCGGAAGAGAGCGGTGGCGGGTGTGGTCTAATTGGCGACGAGTGATGCACGGCCGCATAGACGCCTGGCACGGATTTGTTTCAGTAACCGAAGACTTAGCGAAGAACGTGCGCGGAAGTGTCAAGTTCACTGATTCGTATTCGCGAACAAGTACCCCGCGACATTCGCCGACGATCGGTTTTGAAATGCAGGTGCAGTTGTGACACGACGGTGGCTTTTGTCAGTTTCGCTCGCGCTCTTTCTCTTCTGTAATTCTGCAGACGCGAAGCTGATAGTTAACGAAGTTCTCTCCAACGAACCGCAAGGGTACACCGGGCTGGAGTGGTTTGAGATCTACAACGATGCCGCCGGAACGGCCAATCTCAATTTTTATCAGATAGATGCCAACGGCACACAGCTTGTGCTTAACGATTCAGTCGGCGGGCATTCGTTCCTGGTCATCTGCCGCAAGTTGGTCGGCATACCGGCGTCTCCCGGATTTGAAATGTACTGGGGTGACAGTTCGGGTGTCTGGGGGGATTCGCCAAAGGAAAACTACCGCGTTATCGAAGCAGGGTTTGGACTGACCAATGCGTCCGGAAGTGTGGGCACTTCGTTTCTGGGAAATATCGAGTCATCGCTGACTTGGACAACCTCCGGCGCCGACGGCATTTCCTGGGAGCGAAAAGACCTGCTATCGCTTGAATTCGGGCAATCAATCGACCCGATCGGTTCGACTCCCGGCCGAAGCAATTCACTGGCGCCAAGCAACCGGGATCTGGCATTGGACAGTATCGATGTCCGCTGGCAGTCCGGTGTGACCACCCTGACATTTCTGATCACAAGCCGAAGCCTGTCGACTGTTTCGGGCGCGAGTGTACTTCTGTATCTGGTCAATCCCAATGACTCGACCGATTTTTCCAATCAACTTGAAACGGTATCGATTCCGGCAGTCGACACCGGATTCACGACCGCGGTCGTACGAGAATTGACGCTCACCGGCACATACACAACAGTCGGCGGATTACTTTCGCCTGATGACCGACTATACGACAACCGTCGTGTCCGCACAGTCCCTTCGCAAGGCTATCCACCGGTCATTCTCTCTGAGTTTCTCGCCAACCCAACCGGAGGGCTGACCAGTGAGTGGGTAGAACTATACAATCGCGAAGACACCGCCGTGTCGCTCGGTGGCTGGCAACTGGGCGATTCTACTGGACTGACCGCGCCGTTGCTGTCAATTGAACTTCCATCACACCGGTATCTCGTCATTGCTGAAGACTCAAGCGCTTTCCGGCAGTTCTATGGTGACTTCTCCGGTCAATTGGCCAGTGTCTCCGGCTGGAGGGCACTGAATAATGCGAGTGATATTGTCAGGCTGGTCGATTCGTTCGGATTTGCCGCCGATCAATTCGCCTTTGCTGAAGCGTATCCAGACAATAGTACATGGGGACGATCAAACGGTGACAATCGATGGGGGAAATCGTCGGCCCTAGGCGGCAGTCCGGGTGAAGTCAACGATATCAGATTTGCGCCCAATGCCTCCACGCTCAAATTGGATATTCAGCCAAGAGTATTTTCACCCGATGGCGATGGTGTCGATGATTCGGCGCTGATTGTTATCACCGCACCCAAGGCCGATGTCTACACCGTTCGCATATATAGTTCAGGCGGACGACTGGTTCGCACGTTCGAACATGAGTCTCCGGATTTGGCCGGCGAGTATGGGTGGGACGGGCGGGATGATTCGGGCGGCCGACTTCCGCTCGGGTTGTATATCGTTTATGTGGAAGCGAGCGGTGTGCAATCAGTCAAACAGACGGTGGTAGTGGCGCGATGAAACACTATCGATGCAGGGTATTGATCGCGACTCTTTTTGCTTGGGTATTCGTCGCACGCCCGCATGCCTTCGAGTACCCGGCCTCTCATGCCATGTCGATGGGGGGAATCACCGTTCTCTCTCATCCGAGCCCAACCGATATCGTGGCTAATCCCGGATTGCCAATGCCCGAGTACTCGCTCGGTAGCGAATTTGGGTATGTCCAGCAATATGATCTTCGGGATCTGGACCGGTTGTTTCTTGTCGGTGCGGCCAAGTATAAATCATTCACTGGCGGGATTGGTTTGGCGCAATTGGGGAAGAGCGAGTTATATAGCGAAAAACTGATCAAAGGAACACTGAGCTATTTGGTCAAAGATTTTTGCATCGGCGGGTCGGTTTCTTTTCTGCAGGTGGAGTTTGGCGGTAACTATGGCCGGTTCAGCTCTGCGACAATGGGAGCCGGTGTCGGGTACACGCGCGGACCGTTTCGCGCTCACCTGTCGGGTGATAATCTGACTGCACCAAAACTTTTTTCTTCGGCCGACCCATATCAGCGAGTGGGCAAGGCGGTCTTTGAATGGGAGACGCCACGCCATCTTTCAACTTTGGTACAAGCGACCAAAACCGAGAAAGAACAGGTGCGATATGGTATCGGACAGCGAATTCCCCTGAAAGCCGGTTCCGCGCTATATTGGGGAGTATCGACCCGTCCGCTCGAATACGGCGGCGGAGTTGACATAGGAGCCCGGTGGTTCACGCTGACATACGCCGCCAAGATTCACCCGGTGCTTGGATTTTCGCAGACGGTTTCTGTGTCAATTCTGAAAAGGCAGAAGGCCCACGAAGCTGGCGGGGTGGAAATCAAATGATAGACCGGAAGACGATTGAATCTCGCGAACTTTCTTTGCTCGCCGGATACGCGGCGAAAGCGGTCCAATCAAAGGGGAGAGTCTATCCCGCTGTGGAACATCCGCTCCGCACCTGTTTTCAGCGGGATCGCGACCGGATCGTACATTCGAGCGCCTTTCGGCGGATGGAATACAAAACGCAGGTTTTCCTGCCGCACGAGGGAGATCACTACCGCACTCGCCTGACTCACACCATTGAGGTAGCCCAGATCAGCCGAACGATGGCCCGCGCGCTGGGACTCAATGAAGACTTAACCGAAGCAATCGCGCTGGTACACGATGTCGGCCACACACCGTTTGGTCACGCTGGTGAGGATGTCCTGAGTGAATTGCTCAAAGATGCGGGTGGATTCAATCACAATCGTCAGTCGCTCCGGGTGGTCGACTTGATCGAGCAGAGGTATCCGGAGCATCCCGGTTTGAATCTGTCATTTGAGGTGCGCGAGGGAATCGCCAAGCACGAGACAAAAAACCGGCATGTCCCAGCCGAGTTTGATCCGTCGACGCGACCGACGCTGGAAGCCTCGCTTGTGGATATTGCCGACGAGATTGCGTATAGCGCACATGATATCGACGACGGCCTGCGGGCGGGACTTTTGGAAATTGACGACCTCCGTTCGCTCTCAATCTGGGGAACGGCCGAGGATTCACTCTTTGCCGGTACAGGCGTGGCGGGGCATTTGGTCGACGATCAGAAACGCCATTTGCTCGTGCGGCGAGTGGTCGATCAGGTAGTGACCGATGTCCTCTCACACACTGAAAGTCAGATACAACGGCTGGCAATTCGGACGGTTGATGATGTTCGCGCTTGTCCGGAGCATGTCTGTTATTATTCTGCTGATGTAGAATTGAGAGTAGCCGAGTTAAAGCAGTTCCTTCGTGTACGGCTATATCGCCACCCCAAACTGGGGGAATTATCCGATCGGGCAAAGAAGACTATCACGATACTTTTCAACCGGCTCAATTCAGATCTATCGGGTCTTCCTCTGCGATACCGTGAAATGCTCAACACCGAGCGGCAGGAAATTGTGGTCGCGGATTTTATCGCCGGAATGACCGATCGGTATGCCGAGCGCTCGGCTGATTCTTCCATCACCACACTGTAAACCTGTCGGTACCGATCTTCTTTGTCGCTCACACAGTAACTGTGTGACCCAGCATTTCGGTAGCGTGCGGGTATGCAACAGTCTGCCGAAAAAGTTGATCCATGTTAGCACTCTCCTGCCACCAACAGAAGATATCCACAGTCGCCGCGCTTGGTGTCGTCATCGTAAGGCATTATAATGCATTGTATTAGCGAAATACCGCTACGCAGGCTGAGACCCGGCCCTCTTTTTGCTCAGAATATGGCGTTAACTAAAAACCCTAAACCCACATAACGAGTCTCTCAAGAGGAGGACGAGTAATGCGTAAAGTGATGACAGTACTGCTGGCGGTTGTTTTGGCCGCCGGCGCGTGGTCTAGCGCCAATGCCTGGACCATCAATTTCGAGGACGGTGCCGATCAGGCTGTGATTTCTTCGGGGATCGCTGGCCTGCAGTTCACCACCACCAACGGTTTCGACTGGATCTATGCCAACGCCACTTCCGGTAACTGGAATGTCAGTTCCGAACAGGGCCAATGGGGTTCCGGCGAATACTGGATCCACGGGTATGTTGGCGCTTTCTGCGGGACCAATCCGGGTGCCGGCGCTGGTCGCGTTGATTTCCTGAATCAGGATGGTTCAACGTTTACGACCGGTTTCTCCTCATTCTCGAATTTCTATCTGGAAGCCTACGACAAGGACGGCAATCTGCTTGATTCCGAAATGGGTGGACCGAATCTCCGCTACACCCACGGCAATGCTGTTGGTCAGGACTTCCTCACAGTCAGCTCCGGCTCGAATAACATCGCCTATGTGCTAATGCACGACACCGGCAACTTCTGGGTTGCTGATGACATGTCGGGCGATGCCTCCGGCGTGCCGGATCAGACTGGCGCGGTTCCGGAACCGGCGACCCTTCTGCTCTTCGGTCTTGGCCTCGTTGGCGGCGCGATCCGCAAACGGATGACCAAGTAATTTTACCAAGTCTTCTGACTTTCAAAACGGCGCTTGCAAAAGCGCCGTTTTTTTTGTGGAGCAAATCGGAGGAGGAATTGTGAACCTGAGTGCATGGCCCGCCCGGATGCAGTAGCGTAAGATTCTATAACGTGCTACTGAACAGCAGGTTACGTCTGTCCAAATATTGGAAATAGCCGGGGCACGGCAGTTGCCAATTGGACCGGTATGAATTGCTTTTTTGGCGCCTACAAGTACCCCGCTCAAGCCCCGGTCGACCGGACCGCGGTAGTTATGTTCCATATCCCCGACATCGGCGTCAGATTCAAGGCGCCGTTTGGGGCGGTCAACGACGATCATTCCGATTATGCCTCACTCTTGGCCCTCCTTGAGTTCATCGATTCCAATCAAAAGTACTTCTCAAATCGCGCTTATCAGATTTTTGGCAACAACCAGCATGTGATCAATCAGATCAACGGCCGCGAGCAATTCCCGCCTGAATTCGGCGCTCTGGTCGAAAAGGCGCGGCAATACCGCGAAAAGTACCATTTCTCTCTGACCTGGGTCCCGCCCAACGACAATAGCGTCTACGACTCCCTTTTGGATTGACCCCGCTTTAGGCGGCGGCGTATACTGGGGGGAATGACTACCGATCAACTGGGGACAGAAACCTCGGCCGGGAAATTCCGCCCCGTTTATTACCTGTACGGCTCGGAAGACTACCGAATCACCGAGGCCGAAAAATATCTGGCGCGGCAGTTTCTCCCCGATCTCCAACTGAAGACAAATTATCGTCGTCTCGACGCCCGCAAGACCAGCTTTGCCGAAATCTCGGCCGAACTGGCCGCCTACCCGATGCTCGGCGAGCGGCAGGTCGTGGCGGTCACCGATATCCAGAAACTCTCCACCGAGCAACTTGAACGACTCGCCAAGTTTCTTACTCCGGCCGATCCGAGCCGACTGGTGATTTTCAGCACGCCATCGGAGCGTCTTCCGCGCAAAGATTCAGCCTTTCTCAAACGTATAGTCGGGATAGCCGAACCGGTCGAATTCAAAAAGCTTACTGTCGCTGAGACTCAGCGACATGTCATGACCAAACTAAAATCGAGCGGACTGAATATCGACGCCAAGGCGCTGACTTTGCTCATCGACGCGGTCGCGGGCAATCGCGGCGCGGTCGAACAAGAGGTCGACAAGCTGATCAATTACAAAGGGCCGGGGGGGACGATCACAGTCGACGACGTGAAATCACTCGTCGGCGGATACGAAGTTTTCGTCGTATTCGATTTGGCCAAAGACATTATTTCCGGGGACAAGCATCGTTCACTTTCACAAATCAGGTCACTCATCGCCGACGGCAACGGTCCAACTGCAATCCTGTTCTGGGTGAGCAAGTTTATGATCGAATTGTATCTGGTGAAAAACGGGAAGCAACTTGACTCAAAGCGCCGCTGGATGGCCTGGAAATATCGCGACCACACATCCAAAGTCTCAAACGAGCGGCTCGAACGGATGATACTGCTTACCGCCTCGGCTGATTCCCAGATGCGCCGTTCGACTATCTCGCCGGATATCTGCCTTGAGATGCTGGCGGTCGAACTTCTGCAGAGCTAACATCTTCGGTTTTATTATGGAAGAAAAGCCCTTGCCGCCGGTAACCCAATCGGGTACAACTGCCGACGAGCGGGCGCTTGTCGAGGCGGCCCAGCAGGGCGACGGCGCGGCTTTTGGCCGGCTTATCCGCCTGCACCAGAAACGGTTGTTTCGGTTCGCCTACAGTATTACCGGGTCATTTGACCAGGCGGAAGATATCGTTCAGGAGAGCTTTGTGAAGGCCTACAGCGCGATTGCGACATTCAAACCGGGGTTCGCCTTTTATCCCTGGCTATCGACTATCGCGAGGAATCTGGCGTTTAATCAGATTGCCCGTGAGGAGCGCAAGGAGTCGCTGGATGAAAAGAGCGACTCCGGGTTTGATCCGGAGTCGACCGATCTTGGCCCGCTGGAAAAGCTCCTAAATGATGAAGCGCAGGCGCGGTTTTTCAAGGCGGTGATGGCGCTCCCCGCGAAATACCGCACGGTATTTGTACTCAGACACTTTGAAGAGATGGACTATAACGAGATCTCGATCTATTTGAAGATACCGCCGGGGACAGTTGACTCACGTCTATATCGGGCGCGCCAAATGTTAGTCGAGGCGCTGAAAGATTTGTTGTAACGATGGATCACAACTATTACAAAGAGCGTATTTCCGCCTATGCGGATAATTCCCTGCCGCCGTACGAGCAAATGGCAGTGCAGGAGCACGTAGAATCGTGCGCCGAATGCCGTGAAGCGCTTGAAAAGATTCTTAAGTTGTCGGCTTGGGTCGAGCACGAGGCGAATCTTGGGGGCGATGATTATTTTGAAAAACAGGCGCAGAAGATCGAAGCACGGCTGGGCCTTGCTCAGACTGAAATCACGCCCATTCGAAAGAAGAGCTGGCAGGGACTGGGATGGAAACTGACGAGTGTGGCGGCTACGATTGCGCTGGTCGGAATTGTGGTTTTCATGTCGAAAGACACGGTCCTGCAAAAATCAGAAACGCCAAAAGAGGCTTCTCCGATGGTCGTTGATTCGCAAAAACCAGAATTGACCACCGGTTCACGCTTGGCCATACCGATTGATTCGACTCGTCGAGACTCAGGGGTCCTGAAAAAATCTGATGACGCCAAAGAGGACGACAACTATAAATCATCACCGCAGATGGTGGCGCCGTCGACTGCGCCAACCGAGCCCTTGAAAGATCAGGTCGAGGTGGACCGGATTCTTCCGGCCGAGTCCGCGCCGACAATGCGCGAGGAAGTTCAGCTCCAGAGCGTGGCGGGTGCGGCCGTTGAGTCAACAACCGCCGCAGTTAAGGCCAAACGTGACGTGATTTCTAAACCCGAAGTCAGCAGTCAGTTATCTAAGACGGCTGAGCAAATCAAATCTCTGCCGGTTCGCAAGGTTGACTCTCTGCTGAAGAGCGTGCCGGGAGTGAAGACCGATTCGAGTGGCGAAGTGTTTATCCGCGGCGGACGGGCGGGGGAGGTCGAATATATAGTTAACGGTGTTCCGATAGCCGATCCGGCTCAGCGTACCCCGATCAAAATCGAGACAGGCGTTTTGGCATACTGGAGCACAATCCGTGATTCGCTGGAGGAAGAAAAGAAAGCAGGCGGGGTTGCAAACAAATTGTTGACTGACGTGAGTCGCATCGCGACGAACAAACCTGCGCCCATGGCGCTGGCAGAGCGGCCGCCGGAACCACGAGTGACACTGGCGGAAGCATACTTCAGAATTGCTAAGATATCCCGAGACACGACCGAGATCTCCCGCTCAATTGACAGCTTAAGAAGCATTGCCGCCGATACTAAATCTCCCGACCGCACACAGGCGAAAGCGTATCTGGATTCGCTGGGGATGAAGTAGGGGAAGATGTCGGGACCGCAAGGGTCCCGACCTACAAAAGACGTCGCCCCGTACGCTGAGCGGCGGGACTTCGGAACACCGACCTACAACCGAAAAGATGTCGAAACCTCGCGCTCCGCGCGACCCCCTGCGGGGGCAAGGGATTTCGACCTACAAGAGACCACATCGCGGCGGACAAGAATGTCCGCCACGCACACACCAATCTCAGGTTTTCCGGGCCTTGGTAACCCAACCTTTAGGTTGGGCGCTTGGTTTTGAAAAATCCCAGGATAAATCCTGGGTTACCAGGGCATAAAGAACGGGCAGACGAGGGCGTCTGCCGCGCACGAAGCAAAGCACGGGCAGGCAGGAAGCCTGCCGCGCACAGATCCCCCAATAGAAAAGAGGCCGCGGTTGGCCACGGCCTCTTGTGAATTTGTGTCGAGATGCATTCTCTCAAATCACGGTGTGTACCGTTTGCGGAATTCCTCGGCCGCTTTTTTGCGCGCCGCTTTGACCTCCGTCGGCTCACTTCCGGTAAACCATTTGTGTTCGTCCATATCAAGCGTTTGGGCGACTAGCTTGCCGACCTCTTCTGCCGCCGCCGCTTTGGCGCCGCCTTCGGCGGTGGCATGCTCAAGGAGCTCTTTCACCTGCGGGATGAACTGCATGTAGAACCGGTCGGCTACTTCAAACATGCCGTGCCACTGCGTGTAATCGGGTGCGAACATCGCCGCACCCATCCGGGCGCGACGGCCCTCGTGGTGCCAGAGGTAATAGTATGTCCACTCAATCTCTTCGTCGAAATCGATGTCGGCCGACAGAAGGCCGGTGGAGCGGAGTTTCGCGTAGATGGCGGTGGCCGGTTCGGCAAATTTGCCGTTGTACAGCCCGACCAAACCGTCGTATTGGGTATAGAAATTATCGACATACGATGAGGTGTGGCAATTGGAACAAACCTTCTTCATGTCACCGCGACGGTTTTCCCATGACGTCACCTTCTTGCCGGTCTTGATCGCGGCGGCGTCGACTTTCTGCGACACGGGAGGACGAAGAGTCCAGCTAATCCGGTCTCCCACGTCATGTGTCATCGCCAGATCTTTTGTGGCCGACATGTGACAGGTGGCGCAGGTTGGCGCGGCCGAGTAGTCGATACCCACCACCCACGACGGCGATTTCAAGTTCATTCGGTCAATATTGGCGTAGTAGGCAATCCCGTGTTTGGATTCTTCGTAGATTTCCTTTTGCGGGTGGTCCGGTCCGAGGTGGCACTTGCCGCAGTTTTCCGGCTGGCGGGCCAGCGCGGCATCAAACGAATGCCGGCTGTGGCAGGCGGCGCAGGAACCTTTTGATCCGTCGGGGTTGATCCGCCCCATGCCTGAATTAGGCCAGGTGGTCGGGTCGAGCGTTTTGTCGGCGTTTACTTTAATCACCGAGCCGTGGCACTGCTTGCATCCATTCACCGCGGCCATCGGACCTTCGATCACCTCGCCCAGCATATTGTCAAGCGATCCGAGAATAGCGCCGGCATCGGCATGGTGCGACGCCTGAAACTGGTCGAACTCATTGATGTGGCACTTGGCGCAGTCTTTGGGCGAGACGATCACCGAGATCGAGTAGCCGTTGTGGTCGACTGCGTCGGCGTCCTTGGGGTCGGCGGCGTGACATTCATAACAACCGACATCGGCGCCGTAGTGGCGCGAGTGACGCCATTCTTTGACCAGCCCCGGCATATCGGCTTCATGGCACGATACGCACGAGGCGGATTGCTCCGACAACGAGGTCGGCACAGTTCGATCAGCATGGGCAACTGCAATTCCGCAAACGAGCAGAATACAGATGACCGTGCTGAGTTTGAGAAGTCGTTTCATCGATGGGTTCCTCCTCCTAACAGTATTTGGAAATAGTCCATTGAGTATGTGCATCAGAAATCAACCGCGGCTGACATATAAGTCCAGTAGCCGGGGTCGGCGGCCTGACCGTAATAGTCTGTCTCTGGAAGAAAAGTCGCCGCGCCCATTTCAAATTTGAATCCTTTGATTCGGGTTGTGGTCGCCACCAGATCAGCTTCCCATCCCAGTCCATGCTTTTTCGGGTCACCTGCCACAGCGTACGCCTTGGCGGTGGCAAAGCGGTGGAGGTCCCATCGCACGATCCAGCCCTTCTGGGGTTCATGCTTGAAGCGGAGCATAAGGTCTAACAGGCCTCGGTTACTGGTGGAAGAGCTGGTCAGGTAATAATCCATGAAGCCGCGAAATTTGTGGCCGGTGTAGTAAAGATTGTCGTAGGCAGTCATGTCGCCTAGAGAGGCATTGTCATCACCGGATGCCCAGTCAACTCCGAGTGCAACGCGGGTTTTTTTAGGCCCGGCAGTCATTCCGGCTTCGGCGGTCAACAGATACGCGGCGATATCCTGCTTTGGGGTACTTGGTGATTGATACAGACTTCCCATCTGATAGACAGCGTTGGAGACAAGATCGACATTTCCAAGCTGGCGATTGAAATACCCGCCCAGCGACAATCGCCTCATGCGCTCGCAGTCGCGGTAGAGACAGTCGCTATCATATTCGTACAGCAAAAGCAAATCGAGCCGTAGCTTCTGCAATGAAACGTTGGATCCGTACAACATGTACTCTTCGGCCAGTTTACCAGAAGTTCCCTCGATAAGTTGGAGCGCAAAGAGATTGGTCAGCGTGTTTGATTCTTTGAACGACAGATTGAGTCCTTCAAAGGCCCGCGAGACATTGTGCCAGTCGCCGGCGCCGATGACCCGTTCGTTGCCGAAACTGAGCTCGAATCGTCCGGCCTGAAAACGCAGGTTTCGCACCGGGAAGTTGTCGACCGCCAGCCAGGCCTGATGCAGATCGACATTTTTGTTGTCAGTATTGGTGCTGTTGGCCGGGCGGTCGTATGCCAAAGCGCCGAACCGGCGGCTGTCTTGAAATTGGATGAAGGCGTGAACTGAGGTGTCGATATCTGCGGCGATTCCAAAGCGGGTGCGCATATCGGTGTAGAAAGATGACCGGGCCGAAGTAAACGAGCGGTCATCATATTCGGATCTGGTTCGCACTTGGCCGGAGAATGTCAAAGCCGGCGGCGCGGCGCTGAGGGTGGTTGAAAAAGCGAAAAGAACATAAGCGGTGAAAAGTAGTTGTCGAGCCATCGGTTCTCCCTCCTCTTTGGCGGTTGGTTCGGGGCGGGGTGGGCCGCCCGCGGACATTTCCAGTATGCCTGTTAAAGCTGACGGGGGAATTGACTTGAGTCAAGGATTGAGCCGATTGACCGGAGAATTTGGGTGAGTAGACAGGGACTGCGCGTGGACGACATGGGTGTCTGACGCGCTCAATAGCGAAACAAGGCACGGGCAGGCAGGATGCCTGCCGCGCACAGAACCGAAAGAGGCGCGGCGGACAGGAATGTCCGTCACGCACACGGGAGAAGATGTCGAAACCTCGTCCGCCGTTGGCGGACGACCCCCTGCGGGGGCAAGGGATTTCGACCTACAAGAGACCACTTCGGAACACCGACCTACAAAACTCATCTACAGTTTTCTTGGCCTTGGTAACCCACTATTTATGGTGGGCTCTTGGTTTAGAGAAATCCCAGGATGAATCCTGGGTTACCAAGGCAAAAAGAACGGGCAGGCAGGAAGCCTGCCGCGCACAAAACCGACAGAGACGCGGCGGACAGGAATGTCCGCCACGCACATAACCACCCGTCCAAATCAACCCTGAATATTCCCCCCATCCCCAGGTATCTATTTCAACACAACTTTTTGGCTAAAAGTCCGTAGATTATTTTGGAGGAAGAAACAGATATGGAAACCACCCAAACCTACAGCGAGCGCCTCTACCGCTCCAACACCGAAAAGTTCATCGGCGGGGTCTGCGGCGGAATTGCCGAGCAGTACCGGATTGATCCGTCGATTGTAAGGGTCCTCACAGTCCTGCTCACCCTTGGCACCGGCTTTGGCCTGATCCTGTATATCATCATGTGGATCGTGATCCCCGAGCGTCCGCAGGGTGAGACTGCGCCTATCGGCGGGCGAACTTCCGGCTGGAATTCGTACCTGCCCGGAGTCATACTCATCGGGGTCGGATCGATCCTGATGATCGTGCAGGTCTTCCGTTGGCTCCACTGGCATGTCGTTTGGCCGGTACTTCTAATACTGGTCGGGCTTGGACTGGTCTTTTACAACACCGGACGTAAGTCGAAAAATGGATTTATCAATTCGACGGGAAGGGACGGGATATAATATGTCGCCGGCACGTTTTCGATGGGGCATGCTATTGATTTTCTTCGGTTCGTTGTTTTTGCTCATCAATATGGGCACGCTCAACCGAAATGTCTGGGGGGAACTGCTCTTTTACTCGCCGGTCATCTTGATCGCAATCGGCATTGAAAAGATCTTCACCAAGACTAAAATGGAATTGGTGTCGTATGCATCATCAGTTGCGTTAGTCGCGGCGGGTTTGTATTTGTCGTTCAACGCCGGACGTGGGGGAAAAGACACTGATTTCTTCTCCGATGCCGAAGGTCAGATCGACGTAAAGGCGAGCGTACAGGCAATTGATGCCGTCGTCCGCCTCGACGAAGAAGACCTGACTGTGCAGGACAACACTGATAATCTGGCTGAATGGTCGGCCCGGGCCTTTACGCGTAAACCGATAGTTGATTATTCCGAACGCGACGGAATCGCCAAGATTGAATTCGATAGCAAAAATGGCGGTACCTGGGGACGAATCATCCGGGTCGATATTGACGAGCGACAGGACTGGAATCTGGCTTTCTCGCGCGATATCCCGCTCAATTTGGATTGCACCGGCGACCACTCTGATGTCCATCTGGATTTCTCGCAGACTCCGCTTCGAAGTCTCAAGATCGATGTTGCGGACGGACGTATTCATATTGTAGTTGGCAAGAATGAGCCGGATGTCGAGATCGAGGCCTCAGGGCTTGACTCGCGGTTCCGTCTGCGGGTCCCCAACGACGCCGGCCTACGGATACGCGGCATCGACGACGCTGATTACCTTCGCACGATCGGGCTGGTCGAGCACGGCGGCGACTTTGTCACCGAGGGATTTGACAGCATGCCCAATAAGATAAATGTAAAACTCGATGATCGGTTTAATTCGCTGACCTTAGAGTTTTACTAGTCTCTCTCTTCCTCCAGAAGTAACGCCGGTGGTTGCGCAAGCGACCCCGGCGTTGCCATTTTCGGGCGGAAAGAGACGGGCTTCGACTCCGCTCAGCCCGACGCTACGCGATCACCTGAGAGCGGTAATTACGTTGTCGCCCGCCCAGCACCGCACATGTTTCAGAAGCGGAGCCTCGGCGGCATTACTAGTCGTCAATGGGGGTGATCGGAACGTCGCCCTGAGCGGAGTCGAAGGGCGTTTCCTCCAAATTCTCCCTTGTTGCCTCGCGCCCCGACATATCATAAATTCCCCCAATGCCAACCGGACAATACAAACTATCCAAACTCGCCAACCGGGTGATCGCCATCGACGGTCCCGCCGGGTCGGGGAAATCAACCACTTCGCGTTTGTTGGCGGCTAAGCTTGGATATCAATATCTGGATACCGGCGCGATGTACCGTGCGCTGACATATTTCGCAATCACCAAAGGAATCGCGCCATCCGACGCCGCCAAACTCTCGGCGCTGGCCAAAGTTGTTGATATTGAGTTCAAGACCCAGGCGGATGTCAATCATGTCTTCATCAACGGCGAGGAAGTCACAAACGAAATCCGCACACCGGCCGTTACCGCGCTGGTTTCCGAGGTCTCGGCGCACAAGGGTGTGCGCGAGGCGATGGTGGCCAAGCAAAAAGAGATCGGCAAAAAGGGATCGATTGTCGCCGAGGGGCGCGACACGACCACCGCGGTCTTTCCTCACGCCGATATCAAAGTGTACATGGATGCCTCGGTCAAACAACGGGCTCAGCGTCGTTTGATCGATTTGGCCAAGATGGGAATTGCCACCACGCTCGAAGAACAGATTGCCGATATCGAGCGGCGCGATGCCCACGATTCCGGTCGCCAGCATTCGCCGCTGACTCGCACGCAGGATGCCATCGTGATCGACACCACTGCATTGACCATAGAAGAACAAGTCGAACGGATTATCACCGTACTCAAGTCGATTCTCAAGTGAGCTTCAAGCCGCTCTATTACGCCGGCGCGTGTTTGGCACGCGTCATCACCAAGCTGGTATTCAGAATCAAAGTGCGGGGGCGAGAGCATATTCCCAAAACGGGCGGTTTTATTTTGGCCAGTAATCATCGCTCGTGGTATGATCCGCCGATAGTTGGGGGGTGGTCGACACGCCAGATGTATTTTTTCGCCAAGCAGGAATTATTCAAGAATAAATTCTTCGGCTGGCTCATCACTCAAACTAATGCCTTCCCGGTGCGACGCGGGACAATTGACCGCGCGGCTCTGGATATGTGCCGCACTATTGTCACGCGCGGTGACGGTCTGGTCTTTTTCCCCGAAGGCACACGCGCCATTGACCGCGAGTTTTTGGATCCAAAACCGGGGATAGGACTCCTTGCGACCGAGTTGCAATGCCCGATTGTACCTTGCTACTTGCACGGCTCGAACAAGTTCAAGGAGGTATTCTGGGGGCGCGAGAAACACTCGATCCGCTATGGCGAACCGATCACACCGGACTGGATCACGACTGTGCCGAAAGACAAAGATGGGTATCAAGTCGTGGCCGAAGAAGTGATGCGGCGAATAAAATTGTTGAGGAATGAGGATTATTCCAATTGAATCGAGGCGATTGTGCGGTCTAAATTGATTGTACTTACTTTTGTTACCAGTTTGAGTTGGGTTGCTCAATGTTACTCAAAAGACACTGCTATTGATTCGGCCTTCGTCTTGCTTGACACTTGCAGTGACAGCGTGAGCGTGAGCGGACTCTGGATCAACACGCTATACTGTCCATCTCAAAATATCTTCCTTGCAGAGGGAGTTTGGGTAGATTCAGAAGGTCAGGGGCTTAAGCTCGCCGCAATTGAAAGGAATACCAATCGGATAATTTTTGACGGGCTGGAGGACAGCGGGGGAAACAGCTGGATATTCTACAGATTGAGAGCGAAGGAGAAGTTGATAGTAATAGGGGTGACCGGCACTGAGTGGTCTTCGATAGAATACTGTCTGGTGTTCGACACGCTACATGCCAGGTGCTCCGTAGCAGGTAGATTCGACCTGGAGCTGGATCATGATTCGCTGTCGGAAGCAGATAATATGTTTCCCGTTGACCAGATAGGAATCAAACACTCTGATACTGTCTTGACATTCAGGTTTCCTCGCAAAGTAATTCTTCGACCGTATGATGAGTATCAAACTGAGGATTCTGTGGTATACAAGCTTGATCTTCGTACAGATAGCTTAATTCTTGCATTTCCTTCGAAATGAATCAGTCTTCGTATGTCAGCTTCCGTGCGAGGCCGACATTCTCTTGAATCAAAAAAGAGAGTCAGGGTCACAAGGACCCCGACCTACGAAGAATCTGTAGAACCCTTCGACAAGCTCAGGGTGAAGTCGAATTGGGGTTTGATTTGAAAATCCAAAACGACTTCAGGCTGAGCCTGTCGAAGCCTCAACCTCCGCTTTTTTTCCGTGCGTGGGGGCCGTCCTCGTCCGCCGCGTCTTCGTTGCGTGAAATTGTCGGCGGGCGGGGACGACCGCAGACCACAAACGCATAAGTGCAGGTTGCGACGGGTCCTAGGACAAGCAAGTGCGAGTCCGAGACCTGTCGCGAAATTTGGGAAGGAAGATCGTCAGGTCTCATTCCGCCTTTCGGCGGAAAAAGACCTGACGAAACGACATGATTTGGGGCCGACTCGACACAAAATCACCGGGGTCACACCGACCCCGGTGTTCCGTGTGCGTCGAGTTTTTGCAACTCTCGGCGAAGACGGCAGGTCCCAAGACGGACCCGCCCTACTTTGGAGATTTCATCGGAGCTGGTTCTTTCAACTCCACCTGAACTAACTTAAGATCAGTCTTGCCGATATTTGTTCCCGCGTGAGTGCAGGCAGGCAGAAAAAGTACCTCACCCGGTTTGCCGGTGACATCAACTGAATCCACGACCCTGCCGTCGGCGCCTTTGTTCCAGATGCGCAGTGTCCCGCCCGCGATCCAATAGACGACATGATCGGGATGCGAATGAAAGTCTATGTGGGCTCCCGCCTTAAAATTGATTTCGTTGACGCGAATCCGGTCGTTTTCAAAGATCGACTTATAGATGTCCGGGCCAACTTTGACCGGGTCCTGCGCCCAGACTGCGACAGCCAGCAAGGCCGCGACCGCCAGTGTGAGCAGTCCGAGCGATTTGGTGTGTTTGCGTAATTGCATACGTATTCCTCCTACTCCCGTGAGGTTGTGAGTTTCGCCAGTTCCCAAGTGCCCGGACGGAGCCGACGTCGTTATTAGCTACTGTGTGACCAATTTATCTGTAAAAACCCTTCTTGCAAGTACGCACCTTTTTGTTATATAGTATCCATTATGAAACCTACATACCTACTGCACGGTGAAGAGTTCAACTGCCCGATCGAGGTCACAATCGGTGTCGTGGGCGGAAAATGGAAGATGTTGATTCTGTGGCACCTGAAAGACGGCGTCAAGCGGTTCAATGAACTGAAAAGGCTGATCCCCGGAAGCACACAGAAGATGCTCACTTCGCAATTGCGCGAACTGGAGCGTCACGGAGTTGTAGCTCGGAAAATCTACCCGCAGATTCCGCCGAAGGTGGAGTATTCGCTAACCGAGCACGGCCGCTCACTCCGTCCGTTTATCGAGCTGGCCTGCACATGGGGCAAGACGCATGTCGCGCACACGCGCCGGAGAGAGGCCAAAAAGGCGGCGTAGGCCGATCGTTTGGGTGCCCCAACGCTTGTGTTGGGTGAAGATTAGTGGGCGGCAGAGGCCCTCGTCTGCCCCGTCCTCTTCGTGTTCCAGATTCGTCACCATCGTGAAATAGTCATTTACAAAGTTGCCCACGTTTGGTAGATTGTATCGGATGCCAAATTCAAGGCGAGACAATGCACAAGCGGGCGACACTATTATTTCTTGGGACCTCACTACTAGTCCTAGTTTTTTGCAACTTGGCAAGTGCCATAGGTGATCCGGACGACGTTTATTGGTCTACTCTTGACTCCGATAGCTTTGCGCAGTTCGACGGTCCCGTCTTTGCAATGATACCGTACAAGAATTCACTAATAATCGGCGGTGGATTCAAAAAGGTGGGGCCTCTTGTTGTGAACCACATTGTCGAATGGGACGGTTCTACCTTCTCGGCACTCGGTACTGGTGTCAGCGACAGCGTATTTGCTTTGGCAATGTATCAGGAAGAGTTGATCGCAGGCGGGGTGTTTACCACAGCGGACGGAAGAACGGTCAACGGTATCGCTGTGTGGACTGATTCAGGTTGGATGCCCCTCAAAGAAGGGCTCGGTGGTCGTGACATCTCAGGAACAAATGCCATGACAGTTTTCGACAATAGATTAATTGTTGGCGGGTGGTTCTTGAGTGCGGGATATACTAAAGCAGAAAACATCGCGTCATGGGATGGCACCAATTGGGAAATTGTTGGCGGAGGACTCAACTACTACCCAGATGATACCTGGATTGATGCACTCACTGTTTACGATAACAAGTTGATTGTTGCTGGATACATTCGGGCCGTCGACACCTTTGGCGCGCATAACATTGTCTCATGGGATGGGTCGCACTGGAATCCCTTCGGGAAGGGGACAGATGGTACCATTAGTGCTGTAGCCGTTTATGGTAATACGTTAGTTGCAGGTGGAAATTTCTCAACGGCTGATCGCCTACCCGCGAATGACATAGCACTGTGGGATGGCCAGTCGTGGAGTCCCTTGGGAATGGGTATGATCGGCGACTCAACTTCTGTATTCTCTTTCACTCTTCATAACGATCAACTTATCGCAGGCGGTCTGTTTCATTCGGTGGACGGTATTCCGGCTGAGCGTATTGCTTCCTGGAACGGTTACAATTGGTCGCCTCTCGGATCGGGAGTGAACGGCGGCGTGAGAGCGCTTTGTACCTACAACGACAACCTCATTGTCGGTGGCAATTTCACGGTCGCAGGTGGCAAGGCAGGAGCTTATTTGGCAAAGTGGTCAAAGAAAACCCCCACCGAGGTAGATGACGAGGAAGATCGCGGTTTGCCTGTCGAATTTTCAGTGAGCCAGAATTACCCCAATCCGTTCAATCCTTCAACGACGATTTCATACGACCTGCCAAACCCTGAAATGGTGGAGATCTCGATAGCCAACACTCTCGGCCAAAGAGTAGCCAAATTGGTAAGCACGCGACAATCCGCCGGTCATCATGTCACAATCTGGGATGGCCGAGACTACTTTGGCCATCCAGTGGCAAGCGGGGTGTACTTCTACAAGATCACCGCAGGAAGTTACAACGCTTCTAAGAAGATGATGTTGATTAGGTAGTTGGGGGAAGGCGCGGGCCAGCCAAACCACGAATCTAATCCCACCGCAAGCGGTGGGGCACCAAGGACTGGACCCCGGCCTTCGCCGGGGTGACATTAATGGTGGGGCCCTCAACCCCGCCCCCCTTGCCCGATAAAGATTTACCCGCACAGGCCGATTAACAGAGTCTGCGCCCGGTGTGACGAAATTCCTCTTGCCTTTTTTGGGGATTTCGTTATATAACGGGCCGCTTTCGGAACGGGCCACCAGTCCCGCTCCAATTCCGTCGGTTTCCCCCCAAGGGAAAAATTCAAACCGCCGGGATCCCCCAAAGGAGGTTCTCTCTGGTTCATGGCAATAGCCAAAAAAACAACTACAGCTCCGTCTGCCCATACGTCCAAGCGTAAAGCAGGCGCGGTCAAAAAGACCCTCAAGGTCAAGACCAAACTCACCAAGCCCGAAGTCACGGTCGTCGATGTCGCCGAGGCACTCGATCAGGACACCTCGGTAGTCGAACAAAAGCTTACTGCGCGGCGCCAGCGTCTGGCCGACAAGGCCCAGACCCGAAGCGTCGTGTACGAACAGCCGGTGTCGACCACTGTCGAGGCGGTGAAAATCACCGATGTGTCGGGAGTTGTCTACGACAAGGCGGACTACGACGCCATGGTCGCGATGTACGACTCGACCATCAAAGACATCAAGGAAGGTGAAATTGTCCGTGGGCGTGTGCTCGGTGTGACAATGAATGATGTCATCGTGGATGTCGGCTTTAAGTCGGAAGGTATTATTCCGATTGCCGAATTCCCGGTTCCGATCAATGTCAAGGTCGGCGAAGAAATCGATGTATTTTTGGAGCAGATCGAAGACGCCAATGGCGAGCTGATTCTCTCCAAGCAGAAAGCCGATTTCATGCGGGTCTGGGACAAGATTCGCGAAGTTCACGACTCCGGCCAGTCAATTGAAGGCCGTGTGGTCCGCCGAATCAAAGGTGGCGTGGTGGTCGATATCATGGGTGTCGACGCTTTCCTGCCCGGTTCGCAGATTTCGCTCCGTCAGGTTCCCGATTTCGACGCTCTCATCAATCAGATGATGGCAGTCAAGATCATCAAGCTGAACAAGAATCGCCGCAATATCGTGGTGTCGCGCCGTGTGGTGCTCGAAGAAGAGCGCGAAACAATGCGTTCCTCGCTGTTGTCTGAGATCGCGGTCGGTCAGGTTCGTCAGGGTGTGGTGAAAAATATCACCGACTTCGGCGTCTTTATCGATATGGGCGGTGTCGACGGCCTATTGCACATCACCGATATGTCGTGGGGCCGGATTCGTCACCCCAGCGAGATGGTCCAGCTTGGCGATAAGATCGATGTCAAGATTCTCGATTTCGACGACAAGACCCAGCGCATTTCGCTTGGGTTAAAACAGATGACTCCGTATCCGTGGGAAGGGATCGAACAGAAATTCCCCATCGGCAAGAAGATCACCGGCAAGGTGGTTTCAATTACCGATTACGGCGCGTTTGTTGAACTGGAAAAAGGAATCGAAGGACTCATTCATATTTCCGAAATGTCCTGGACTCAGCATATCAAGCACCCCTCGAAGATCATGAACACCGGCGATATGGTCGACGCGGTCGTCCTGTCGGTGGACAAAGAGAACGAGAAGATTTCGCTTGGTATCAAGCAGATGGAACCCGATCCGTGGATCACCATCGAAGACCGGTATCCGGTCGGCAAAGTGGTCTCGGGCAAAGTTCGCAATCTGACTGCGTTCGGCGCCTTTGTCGAACTGGAAGAAGGCATCGACGGCCTGGTGCACATTTCCGATATGTCGTGGACCAAGCGGGTTCAGCATCCCAGCGAAATGATGAAAAAAGGCGACAAGCTCGATGTAAAGGTCATCAAGATCGATCACGAGAATCGCCGGATTTCGCTCGGATACAAACAACTCACCGAGGATCCGTGGCCTGAACTTGCCAACAAGTTCGCGATGGGTTCGGAGTGTCTGGGCACGATTGTTAAAGTGCTCGACCGCGGCGTGGTGGTGGATATCGGCGACAGTGTCGAAGGATTCGTACCGGTGGGGCAACTTGCCGGACGCGATCTGACCGACCCGACCGGTGTCTTTAAGGAAGGCGAGGGCGTTCCGCTTGCGGTGATCGAATTCGATCCGAAACAGCACAAAGTTGTGCTTTCGGCGGTGGCGTATTTCAAAAAGCGCGATCGTTCCGAATTCGATACTTATCTGGCGGCACACCCGACTCCGGTTGCCGGTTCAGAACCGACAGCCGAGACGACCGCTTCTTCGGGCCCGACCGAAGCCGAAGAGTAATCGCGTAGTACATTGCATCTACAACCGGCGGTTGCGCAAGTGGCCGCCGGTTTTTTTGTGTCTATGGCGGGAAAAGCGACCACTTTGGCGCTCTTGACAGATTTTCCGGCAGTTATTATCATGGAGCAAATAGTACGTTTACTCCGGGAGGACAGATGTTCAAACGATTTCCAGCCGTTATACTGAGCGCAACTCTGGTGCTCGGCGCCTTCGGATGTAGCGAGGATGAGAAAAGCAATCCGGCCGCTCCGGACCCAAACCCAACCGTGGCGATTACATCGCCTGAGAGCAACTCGCGGGTCGCCGACCTTCTGGTGATCGAAGCTGAGGCGACCGATGACAAAGGAGTCGCGCTTGTTGAGTTCTATGCCGACTTTCGCCTGATCGGCACCGATCCGGTCGCGCCGTATCAGGTGCAATGGAATGTCGCAAACCAGATACACGCCTCGGAACACTCAATCTACGCCGTCGCCTGGGACACCGATGACCACAAAACCGGGTCAGTGCCGGTGGTCGTTGCAATCGACACTGCCTTGGCACTGCCCATTCCGGTGGTGCTTGGTACACCGACTATTGTGAATGACTCGGAAATCACTGTTTTTTGGAGCAAGAGTCCGGATATCGACTTTGCGAATTACCGCCTCCTGTGCGATTCCAACAATCAGGGCCCGTTTGTGGGCACGGAGAAAACACTGACTCACCTGGCCGACACGACCTGGACTGTCTCAGGTCTGTTGGATTCGATCCGCTACCGATTTGTGGTGCTCGTACGCGATCTGGCGGGCCACAGCGCAACAAGTAATATCGTGGCAGGAACGACTCTAAACGCCCCTCCCGCGAGCATTTCGTTGATCAGCGTTATTCGCAAGTCTGATCGAATCTCATTCCGGTGGGCGCCGAGCAGTGAGCACGATTTCGGATCGTACCGCCTGATTCGATCGACCGATTCGACATACGATGCCGGCGACACCGAAATCACAACGATCAACTCCCGGCCAACTTTGCTCTACGACTACATGACAACGGACACTACCCACTATGTTTACTTCGTCGAGGTTGCCGACAAATACGGCCTTAAATCCGTGGGCGCACCGGCCATTGAATCTGAAATCACCAATCGCTTTGCGTTGCATTTCAACGGCACCGAATACTGCACTGTGCCCTGGTTTCTGGGGCTTGACCTGGGACACAACTATACGCTTGAGGCATGGGTAAATCAGGAGCAAACTGCCGATTTCATGCGCGTTATTGACAAGAGTCCGGAAGGCGACCCGTATCTTCAATATTCGCTCATAAGTGATTCACGCTTGGGGGCCGACTATTGTGGTGGTGGCGTACCAGTGCGGGTGCACGGTGATGTGGGTGTTTCGCTGAATGCCTGGCACCATATTGCCCTCACGTATGATCACGGCTACATTGTCTACTACATCGACGGTCTCCCTGTCGATAACAGCCCCGGTAACGTGAACATATCCTGCGAATTTCAGACCACACTCAATATCGGTCGACGTAAGATATTCGATGAATTCTATTTCCGAGGGGCAATCGACGAAGTGCGAGTATGGAACGTGACGCGCACCGCCCAGGATGTCCTGGCCTCGTTTGATCACCACCTGAGCGGGGTGGAGACCGGATTGGTCTGCTACTACGATTTTGATGAAGGGGAGGGAAATGTTATCGGAACGCCGGTAGGCTCAAACGGATATCTCGGCTCTTCATCCTATGAAGATGCGGCCGACCCGAACTGGATTAACTCTACTGCTCCGATTCAGTACTAACACTCTTTAGTAGTTTCAACCGGCGGTTGCGCAAGCGGCCGCCGGTTTTTTTGTGTGATTTTGCGTTAACGACAGCCAGAAGTTAAAGCTTGAATGCAGGGCCGTGCGGGACCATGTTTCAGTTCAAACTGGAGGAGGTCCCCATGACCAAAGTATTCGTAGCAGAACTGCTCGGCACCATGGCGCTCGTCTTTTTCGGATGCGGAAGCGCCGTGATTGCCGGAGCGCAGATCGGATTTCTGGGCATATCGCTGGCCTTCGGGCTGACTGTGCTCATCATGGCGTACGCCATCGGGCCGATCTCGGGGTGCCATGTCAATCCGGCGGTGACGATCGGCTTGGCCGCCGCAGGAAAAATGAAATGGAAAGACACGCCGACCTACATCATCGCGCAGTGTCTCGGCGCAGTGATCGGCGCGGCGATACTACTGGCGGTGGCATCGGGTAAAGCTGATTACACGCTTGCCGTCAATGGCCTGGGGCAAAACGGATACGACGCCCACTCGCCGATGGGGTACACGATGGCCTCGGGATTCATCGCCGAGGTTGTGCTGACCTGCTTGTTCCTGCTCGTGATTTTCGGTGCAACCAGTGCCGACGCCGCCAAGGGATTCGGCGGATTCGCAATTGGAATTGCGCTGGCGGTGATTCATATGGTGGGAATTCCGGTGACCGGGACTTCGGTCAATCCAGCGCGGAGTCTTGGCCCGGCACTGTTGGTCGGGGGAGACGCCTTGATGCAACTGTGGCTATTTATTGTCGCGCCGATTGTCGGAGCCGTTCTGGCGGCGATGTTGTGGCGGGGGTTACTCGAAGCGAAAAAGTAAGTCAACTATTCAGATTACTATTGATGCCGGCGGTTGCGAAAGTAGCCGCCGGTTTTGATTTGTGCGTCTCCCTTGATCCCTGTCGGGAATAGTCTATATTCCCCCCATGTCCACCGCGCCGAAACGCAAAATCGCCCTGACCACCCTCGGTTGTCGGCTCAATCAATACGAGACCGAGAAGATGGCCGCCGATCTGTCGCCGTACGGGTTCGAGCGTGTCGATATCGACTCGCCAGCGGATTTGTATATTATCAATACCTGCACAGTCACACATCGCGCCGATTCTGATTCGCGTCAGGCGATCTCCCGCGCCGCGCGCGAAAACCCGAACTCGCGCATTGTGGTCGCTGGGTGCTATGTCGACAACGATCCGGAGCGAATTGCCGGGATGGAGGGGGTCGATGTCATCATCCGGAACACTGAAAAGGCGAGTATTTCGAATATTTTAAGTCGTCAACTTCCAGAATTGTTCGATATCGAACCGGACAAAGGCTGTAGCGACGGGATCCCCGAATTCTACGGCCACAACCGCGCCTGGTTGAAAGTCGGCGACGGTTGCAACCAATGGTGCACATTCTGTATTCTGCCGACTGTGCGTGGGCGTCTGCGCAATCGCCCCGCCAAAGATATTATTGCTGAGATCAATGGGCTGGTGGCGAATGGATTCAACGAAGTAGTCCTCACCGGTATTCACCTCGCGCATTACAAGAATCAACAAGTCGAGCCGTACGCCAAGAATCTCGCGGCACTTTGTAGACTCATATTGAGTGAGACAAACGTACCACGTATTCGACTGTCGTCGATAGAGCCGCAGTCGATCCGCGATGATCTGCTCGAGGTCTACGTCGAATCAAACGGCCGGATTTGCCGTCATTGGCATGTGCCCTTGCAGTCGGGGTCGTCGAAAATTCTCCGGGCGATGCAGAGGCCGTACGACCAGAACACCTACTTGCGCCGAGTGACAGCGATCAAAGAGGCGGTGCCGAATTCGACTATCGGCGCGGATGTGATTGTCGGGTTCCCCGGCGAATCAGACGAAGATTTTGACAAAACGCGCAAGGTCGCCGAGTCGGGATTGATCGATTATCTGCATGTGTTCAGCTATTCCGATCGTCCCGGTACACCGGCGGCCAAGATGCCCGACAAAGTACCGTCGGAGACTATCAAAGAGCGCAACGCGATATTGTCGCGCCTTTCGCACAAACTTCGGATTGCGGCGCATGAGCGCCAGGTAGGGCAAACCCTTGACGTAATTGCCGAACACAAAGAGCCGGGGGCGGAGTACTTTTGGGGTGTGGCGGACAACTACATCAAGGTCAAACTCCCGGGGCATTTAGCAGGCGGCAAAGAGATAGTGACTGTGCAGATAGACAAAGCGTGCGGGGAGCATGTCGAGGGAGAGGTAGTGTCAGCCCTCGCGCCGACGGGGACGTCGGCATAGTTCTTCGTAGGGCAGGCTCGTCCTCGAGCCTGCACTGGTACGTAGCCCGCTTCGTTTATCGAGAATTGCTACTTCGTAGGTCGGGACCCTTGCGGTCCCGACATCTTAATACAACTACTTAGAGCACGTCATTGCGAGAGTCCCGCTCTTGGTTGGACCGAAGCAATCTCGCATCGCCCGCTTCATGCATCACCCAGCATTCAATTTCACTACAACTCCGATTCAATCTGCTAGTCGCTCTTTCTTAGTTGAGTGAGCGCTTTTCTCGATGAGCGAATTGGCGAATTGCGCAAAACAAAACTGTGTCGAAACAAAGCCAGTTGGCGGGTGGGTGGATTCATTCGTAGGTCAATCCCGTCTTCGGGGTTGACGTCTTTGATCGAAAAGAAAATGTCACCCTCGAAGACGCGAGTGACCTACGTCAAACCCGTGCGACCAAAGCCATTCTTTCCACCCAAAGTTGGAAAAGCGTTCCCCGACAAAGCGAGTTCGCGGATTCTCGCAGTGAGGGCGTGCCGCCGTAAGTCATTCACATGCAACGTATTGCATATGCATGGCACGGGTCGGCACGGGCGTTGCAATCGCTCTCCCCGGATAAAAGTATGTCGTGGAGTATATGTAAGTGACGCAAGAACAATCAAAGCCCCAGGCCGATCCTTCGGCGACCGACCCCAAAGCGGCCGCACCGAAGAAGAAATCCCCCCTGCTGAAATACCTCGTATTCGGCGTGGCCGGAATTGCCGCAGTGGGTGCAGTTGCCTTTGGCACAGTCTATCTATTGGGTGGCGCGACACAGAAAGTTGAAGAGGCGATCAAGAAAAGCGATTCAACCGCGGTCTCGCACGACTCCACCACATTGGCCGAGCACGAACCGATCGACACACTTCAGAAGATCGCCGATTCGCTTGCTTCCACCATGCAAGACACCTCGCTTTTGGCTGACATTAAGAACAACCTGGTCATGCTCGACGGGAGCGCCGCCGCCGAATCGACACTAAGAGCTGACAGCGTCAAAGCGACGCAGGATTCCACCGTGGCGATGGGATGGCTGGAAAAAGAGAAAGCCCGGCTGACTCAAAAAGAAAATGATCTCAATGTCCGCGAAACAAAGCTCAATAAACTCGATTCTGAGATTGCCGCGAAACTTCTCAAGCTTGAACAAGTAACTACTTCCAAAGTTGTCGATCTGGCGAAACTGTACGACGGCATCGAGCCGAAGTCAGTAGCGGCTATGATGGCTAATCTGGATGACGAGACAATTGTCGCGGTACTTCCGCGGATGAAACAGAAAAACGCCGCCACCGTGCTTGGCTTATTGCCGCCGGCTCGGGCCGCGCAAATTTCACAACAGATGATCTCGATTGCAGGAAACTAATGCCGGTCAACGCTGACATTCTGAATCTCTTTTTGGGCGTTAAGCCGACCAACGGGACCACTCCGACCGGTCAGCCGACTACTCCGGAATTAGGTTCCGCCGATGACGGCGCCCTGTTCGCCAATATCCTCGGGATGATCAGCAATCCGAATCCTGCTATCCAAGCGTCAACCAAGACTGATACCTCCGAAAAATTGTGCGGGCCATTCGCGCCCGTGTGGATGCTTGGCCGGGCCGAACACGGCGCCGGTCAACCGTCTACGAATATTGACTCTTCCACGGCAGATTCCGCCGTGTCGATTGGCTCACCAAAACTCGATGCAAATAGTGCCGACGGCTCTGGCTCGGCGCCGACCGCCGTTCAATTCGCAATTCCAGCTCAATTGCAGGGAATGAATGTCGCTGAACCGACGACTCTCAGTGATGGCATTTTTGAAGTACTCGATTCCCATGTGCAGGACGGAATAGTTGACTTGACGCTCAAGTCAAAAGACTCAGGCGAAACCATTCGGGTAAGTTTGCCGCTTGAAGAATTGTTGCAAGGCACTAACCCGACTGTCGCGACGATGGGCCGAAATAATGCTCTCGGTGACCGCGTCTCATTGCATGGCGACACACCCAAGAATCTCGAACTGTCTTCGCTATTCGATAAACTGCAATTGACCGAGCTAAAAGTAGAGTCGTCGACTTCGGCAACAACTTCCGACAGTCCGCTCAAACTGACATTCTCCGCCACACCACAAATTGGCGCCGGAATCGAGATCAGCTTGCCGCAGTCGGAGATCAAAGCGTTTCGTCTCTCCAATCTTGGCAACCGGCTAAGTAAAACCAATATCAAAGAGAACGGCGGCTCAGGTTCGCCTCTCGAATTCGGTCTGCCGACGCCAAGTGTAGCGATCAAGCCAGTAGTCCGTGTGCCGCGTATGCTGGCAGGTGAAAATACTGACCTGATGTCTCTGCCTTTTGAGTCAACCGATTCAGTAGCGACAGCGAGTTCCCTCGGCGACAGCAAGACCCCGGTCACTGCGTTTTCTCAAGAAATGAAGGCTACAATTAGTCAGTCCGGCGAGCGCGTCGAATTTGGCTCAGTCCGATTTACTTTGCCCGACCAGCTTGAGCAAACGCTCACTCCGGGCGGCAAGACTGTGCTACTCAAAATACATCCCGAGCATCTCGGGCCCGCCCGGCTCAATCTGAATTGGAACGGCGACGGTCTCTCCGCACGCGTGACAGTCGATTCGCCACTTGCGCAGACTGCGATCGAGAAATCGCTGGACAAATTGCAGGATCAACTGGCGCAGGCCGGAATCAAAGTCGACCATATTGGCGTTTCGCTTTCCGGCGGCCAAGCCCGCGGACAGTTCAATCACGGCCAGGGCCAATGGCAGAAACAGTCATCGTCGCACACGCCGTTTTTCTCAAACGACTATCGCGCCGCTGAATATGTAACGGCGGTTTCAGCGCCTGTCGGTGTGGCGCAATATGTCGGTACACAAGGTGTGAATATTTTCGCGTAGGAGATTTATAAGATGTCATTCATTTCACCGGTTCGCACAGATACCAACGGCAACGCCGTCGCCACCGGCTCGATGCAACAGCTCGGGAAAGACGATTTCCTGAAACTCCTCGTGAGCAAACTCCAGAATCAGGACCCGCTCAAGCCGATGGACGACGAAAGCTTTGTTGCCGAACTGGCGCAGTTCTCCTCACTTGAACAGATGGGGAATATTGCCGACGGTATCGCCGAGCAAAATCAACTTAGCTTCCTGCAGTCGCAGGGGCTCAACAATGTTATGGCCTCCGGCCTGATCGGCAAAGAAGTCAAGGCTCAGTTCAGCGATATCAGCCTGGATTCAAGCAACAAACCGTCGATAAACTTCACTCTCGATAGCGCCGCCTCGACTGCGACCTTCCTTGTCAAAAATGCCGCAGGCGAAACTGTGCGAACGATTGACGCAGAAAATCTCCCCGCCGGCGCCGGACAAATTGTCTGGGACGGCAAAGACAACATGGGGAATCGAGCGGCCGCGGGAACATACACTGTTTCAGTCGCCGCCAAGGCATCCGGCGGCGCGACCGTGAAAGCCTCGCTCAACTTAGTTGGCGTGGTCAAACAGATTATCTACAAAGATGGCTCGGCTTATCTAATGGTCAACGGCCTGCAGGTTGGTCTGGGCGATGTCTTAGGTGTCGGTGAACCTGGGACTTTTGAGGCGTAACGCTAATGGCAAAAGATTTAAACATCGGCGGCGCACAGCGCATTAACAATTACCAGCGACCGGTTGATCTGCTCAAGATCGCCGAGCGCCGGACCTCGTCGCCCACGGCACCCGGACAAACCAAAGAAAATTCGTTCAAAGAGATGTTTTCGCGCGAACTGGCCGGTGACCGAAATGTTTCATTTTCCAAACATGCCAGCGAGCGTCTCTTCTCTCGTGGCATAACTCTTGGTCCGGAAAAACTGAACCGTTTGGCTGACGCAATCGACAAAGCCGCCGCCAAGGGTTCCAGAGAGACTCTTGTGCTGACCGACGAAGCCGCGCTGGTGGTGTCGGTGAAGAACCGCACAGTCATCACCGCATTCGAGCGCGACAATCTCAAAGCTGGCATCGTGACCTCGATCGATTCAGCGGTCATCATCTGAAAGTGAATAATTGAAAGTTAACGATATGAGACACATTAACCAAAGTACAGGGTTGGACTCCATCAGAGATGGGGAGGCCTTGCATGAATGCATGGGAGGTAGCGAGCTATGATGGCATCGCTTTACGCTGGCGTATCGGGACTTAAGAACCACCAGCTCAAGATGAACGTGATCGGCGACAACATCGCCAACATCAACACCATCGGCTACAAGCCGGGTCGCGTCAATTTCCAGGAAGCGTTGGTACAGACATTCAAGGGCGCTGGTCGCCCCAATGCCGTAACCGGCGGAACCAATTCACTCCAGGTCGGACTTGGCATGCAGGTGTCGGCGATCGACAATCTGTTTATTCAGGGCGGTTTGGAAACTACCGGACAGATCACCGATCTGGCGATTCAGGGATCGGGGTTCTTCATCCTCGGCGATAACAACGGCAACCGGTTCTACTCCAGAGCGGGCGCTTTCGGATTCGACGGCAACTCCAATTTGGTTGATCCGGCCACCGGTTTGTTTGTACAGGGAAAGATGGCGGATACTTCCGGTGTCATTCCGTCGCTGGCGACAATGGGTAATATCACTCTGCCGTTCGGTCAGCAGGATCCGGCGCGCGCTACTCAGATTGTGAATCTCGCCAACAACCTTGATGCCTCGGCTACTGATTCCGACGCCACTTTGACTTCTGCCGGAAACTCCGGCGTGGCTTCTGCGGCTGGTCAGGCTACCAACGGCGTCGGCGGCGTTCACACGATTACCATCACCGGCGTACAGGCGCTTAATGCGTCGTACACCGGTACAAACGTCGGTAACGACGGCACCGGCAGTTTTGTCGGCCCGCTCGGATTGAACATGACACTCGGTAATCTCGGCGTCACCGACTTTACCGGATTCGGTTTCGGAGTGGATGGGGGCTCGTCGCAGACAATCGCCGGTCTTCACGCCAACTCGACGGTTCAGGATGTGCTCAACGCCATCAACCAGATTCAAGGTCTGAAAGCTGACTTGGTCGGCGGTCAGATTGAAATCACGCGCACCAAAGCAGGTGCCCCGGCGGACTATTCGTTTACTTCAACGGTTGGCGCCAACAACGCGACAGGTGCGACTCCGGCCACTACCGGTAACATCGTTGGTGTGCTTTTTGGTCTAAACGGCACCGCGCTTACTTCAGCCGGCGGCGCCGCTTCGACCTTGCAGGCAACCGACTCGTTCATGCCCGATCGTGGGTATGGTCAGGCCGCCGGCCCGATTACTACCAATCTGGGCTTGTCCTTTGACGCCAACACCGGCTTGGTCACCGGCCTCTCTGGCCTGGGTGGTGGTGGCGTTGAAATCAAAAGCTCGACCGGCATCACCGCGACTGGCGGCAATCCGCTGGTAGTGACAACCGCGCCGACTCTGCACGCCGCCTCGATTGCGGCTTACGATTCGCAAGGCGGTCGCCATACGATGTCGATTGAATTTTTCAAGTCGATCATCCCTAATCGTTGGGAGTGGCAGGTCTCGACTACTGGAAGTGAAACTGTCTCTGGTGGACGAACCGGCTTTGTGCAGTTCAACTCCGACGGCTCATTGAACGCCTTTAACTATTTCGGCGGCGCTACAGCTGTGACTATCGACCCGAACAACGGCGCCTCGGCGATGCAGATTCGGCTTGATTCAGGAACGATCGGCGAGTTCGACGGTCTGACCGGTTTCGCCTCCGGCACGCACACCGCCGCGATCATCGGGCAGGATGGATATGGCCTGGGCATTCTGCAGAAAGTCTCAATTGACGACAGCGGAAATATCTCCGGCATATTCTCAAACGGCGTGACGCGCCTTTTAGCGCAGATCATGGTGGCTGATTTTACCAACCAGGCGGGCCTTCGCAAGTCCGGTCGGTCATTCTATCAGCCGTCGCCGAACTCAGGTGACGCCGTTGCCGGTGTTGCCGGACAGACAGTCGCCGGAACGATTACCTCGGGGGCGCTTGAGTCCTCCGCGGTCGATATCGCTCAGGAATTCACGAGCATGATCACCGCCCAGCGCGGTTTTCAGGCCAATGCACGGATCATCACGACGTCGGACAATATGCTCGACGAACTGGTGAATCTGAAACGATAGGTGAACTAAAAGAGGCCGTGGGGGCTAATTACCCCCGCGGCCGAAATTGAAAGAACAACGGCTGAATGAATCAGAAATCTGACAGCCGCGGCTACGAAGGTAAAGAGGTAGGTCATGCCGGTTGAAAACGACAAGACACAAATAACGGCGCCGGAGTCCGACGCCGCCGCGACGCCCAAACCCAAAAAGGGAATGAGCAAACTGATACTGTTCGGCGGAATCGGCGTTGGTGTCATCGCTATTGGTGTGGCGCTGGCTCTGTTCGTTCTCAAGCCGATGATGGCAAAAGGAGATCAGGACCCGACAGATCAGAAGACGGAAGAGTCAAAGTCTCCTGCCAAATCCGAACACGCCAAGAAACCTGAGCCGCCCAAAAAACACGGCGGTGGTCACGGCGGCGAGGAAGAATCGGCTGGCGACGGCTTGGTGTATACCGTGAAAGATATGGTCATCAATCCGGCCGGTACCAACGGCTCGCGATTTTTGTCTGTCTCATTTGGCTTTGAATTGGCCGATCCATCCGCGCAGGGAGCGCTCGAATCGCGCGACCCGTTGGTGCGTGACGCACTCATCACTATCATGAGTTCCAAGACGGTCGCCCAGTTGACCGACGCCCGTGAGAAAGAGATCACGCGGCTACAAATAAAGAAGCGCCTGTCCGACTTGTTGGAAACTTCGGACATCACCGCCGTCTACTTCACCGATTTCGTACTGCAATAGGGACACCCGTGGCGAAAATACTCTCACAAGAAGAAATCGACGCTCTCCTGACTACCGTCTCGACGTCTGAGCCGGATGGCGAAAGTCAGGCCCAGCAAAACGAAAAGGTGCGTTCAGTTGTTATCTACGACTTTAAGCACCCGAACCGGGTTTCCAAAGACCAGATTCGGACGCTTGAAAATATGCACGACAATTTCGCGGGTCACTTTGGTTCGGCCCTCTCGACCATGCTTCGCAATATTGTCGATGTCGATTTGGTTTCGGTCGATCAGATTACCTATTCAGAATTCATCATGTCATTGGTGTCGCCGTCGAGCACATATACCTTCGCCGCGCCGCCCATGGACGGACTTTGCCTGGTCGACTTCAATCCGACCCTTTCATTCTCGATCATCGACCGAATGTTTGGTGGTCATGGAAAGATTCTGGAGACTGAACGGGAACTGACCGGCATCGAACGATCGGTCATGTCGCGCGTGGCCAGCCGGCTGTATTCCGAACTGGCGCGGTCGTGGCAAAATCTGGTGAAGATCGAGATTGAACAGAAGAGCTTTGAGACCAATCCGCATTTCATTCAGATTGTGCCGCCGGGTGAATCGGTCGTAGTCATTTCGTTTCAAGTGAAGTTGTTTGCCGCGACCGGCCTTCTGACCATTTGTTATCCATACATGTCGCTGGAACCGATTGTAACCAAGCTGTCGGGACAGAACTGGATGGACGCGACGAAAAAGAAAAATCTCGACGAGGACCGTCGCACAACCCTGAACAATCTGCAATCGGTCCTCACGAATGTATCAGCGGTACTCTGCAAAACGAAAATCAAAATGCGCGATTTTATGGAGCTGTCGCAGGGCGACATCATCCGCGCCGAGTCAAAAATCAACCAGCCGATCGATGTGCTGGTGAATCATCGCAGAAAATATATAGCCCATCCGGGAGTGTCGGGGAAGCGTCGCGCTTTCCAGGTCTCCGAGGTGGTTGATCCCATACAGGAGGTAATTACCAATGGCTGACGAGAAGGAACTCCAGCCCGATGTCGCGGCTGACCTCTCGGCCAATCCGGGCGGGCAGACCCCCAGCGCCGATGATGCCGCCGCCGCCGAGATGATGGCGATGCTGGACAGCTTGCCCCAATCGGGACCGGGGGCCAAACCGGAAGATATTAATTTCAGCAATGTGGCTTCGGCCGCCGAGTTTCAACAATTGCAACAGCCGGCAGGAAGCTCTGAACCGCGCAATATCGATCTTCTGATGGATGTCGATCTGCCGGTGGCGATTGAACTGGGCAGAACCAAGCTTTCGATTTCCGACATTCTGGCGCTCGGCCCGGGTTCGGTGGTTGAGTTAAACAAGCTGGCCGGTGAGCCGGTCGATTTGCTGGTAAATAACAAAGTAGTGGCGCGTGGAGAAGTGGTCGTCATCGACGAAAGCTTCGGCCTGCGTATCACGCAACTGATGACTCCGGAAGAACGACTGCGACAATTAGCCAATGAATAAGCAGAACCGTCGCACAGTTATTCTAACTTCGATCATATTGGTCGTGGCGATCTTCGGCCTTCTGGCCACCGGATCGTTGACCAATCGGCACGACCCAACCGCCGCAGAGGCGCTTGGACAGGCACTGCAGGACGCAACGCCCGCTCAAGCGACCCAAGGCAGTGACGGCTCGCCGATGATCGCGATTGTCAAACTGTTAAGTGCGCTGGCGATTGTCATTGTCGCGCTCTACGGCGGGTTGTATCTGCTCAAGCGTATCACAACGCGGGGTAGAGTGGCGGGAGCAAAGCTCGCCACACTTGAGGTGATCGAGTCGGCCTATGTCGGCCCCAAGAAGACGGTGTCGCTGGTTCGCGTCGGCAAACGAGCGGTGCTCGTCGGTGTGACTGATCAACAGATCACCAAACTGACTGACATGGGCGAAGCAGAAGTGAGCGAACTTCTGAGCAGTGTGCCGCAGGCAAACACCGGCGAAACATTTGCGCAGATGTTCAAACGAACCACCGACCGATTTCGGGAGATGAAGACAGAAAAAGTACAGTCTACCGCCCGGGCATGAGCCGGGGTGTGAATCCTTTGGCCACTTAAGTGCGGCCAAAGAGCGACATGGATGTCGCACAAAGAAACGTATAGGATATGAACAAATGGATTCGGTGCGCCGCCTTGTGCGGCGCCGGTTTGGCGCTTTGCGCAACCAATACCTACGCGCAGGCGCTACCTAAAATCTCAGTCGAGATCGGCCAGGCCAACAAGCCGGGCGAACTCTCGACCACTCTCCAGATAGTCATTTTAATGACGGTGCTGGCATTGGCGCCGTCGATCCTGATGATGGTGACATCATTTGTGCGGATCGCGGTGGTGCTGTCGTTCTTGCGCCACGCTATCGGCACACAGCAGATGCCGCCAAACCAACTGTTGCTCGGGTTGGCGCTCATTCTGACTACTTTCATCATGGCGCCCGTGGGAACCAAATCGTATCAGGAGGGGATCAAACCGTATCTGGACGAGAAAATTTCAAAGGAAGAGGCATGGGACAAAACGGTTGCACCCTTCCGAAAATTCATGCTAGCGCAAACGCGCGAACAGGACCTGGGTCTATTTGTCGAACTGGCCGGACTTCCGGCGCCCAAAAACGCCGATGACATCCCGCTCCATGTGTTGGTGCCGGGGTTTGTTATATCCGAGCTCCGCACCTCGTTCATGATTGCGTTTGTGATATTCATTCCATTTCTGGTGATTGATATGGTCGTGTCGGCGGTCTTGATGTCGATGGGAATGATGATGCTCCCGCCGGTGATTGTCTCATTGCCGTTTAAGATTTTGCTCTTTGTGCTGGTCGACGGCTGGTATCTGCTGGTCAAATCTTTGGTCGAATCTTTCAAAATGTAAGGACATACACAAATGACTCCGCAAATGGTAATCTCAATCGGACGTGAGGCGCTTCAGGTGACGCTACTCATCGCTTCGCCGATGCTCGCCTTTGGGCTGTTGGTCGGTCTGGTGATCTCGATCTTTCAGGCAGTGACCCAGATCAACGAAATGACGCTGACATTCGTGCCGAAAATCCTGGCGGTGTCGCTGGCCTTACTTCTGTTCATGCCGTGGATTATCAACACGCTGACCGATTTCGCACGCCATATGTTTGCGCTCATACCTCAATTAGCGGGAGCGTGAATCTTTAGTCCAATTTCGGGACTTCTCTGCGCGATTTTCCGCCACCGCTGGTAAAAAATTCCGCAGACCACCCGAACCCGCTACGAGCGCAAGTCCGCGTGCTCACGCAAGTAATTAGAACACAATAGGATAGCCGGGGGCCGCCAGCCGTTTCAGCTTGGCACAAAGGTTGACATGTCATAAAGCCGAATGAGGAGAACTCTGAGGTTTTGTAAGCATGTTTGACCTGATTACCTACGGCGCACCAAAGATTCAATTGTTCCTGCTCGTGCTACTCCGCGCGAGTGGCGTCTTTTTGCTCGCGCCGATTTTCGGTCACGCCGCCGTTCCGACCCAATTCAAAATCGGCCTTTTGCTACTCTTCACGATCATCGTGATGTCGACGGTCAGCGATGTCTCGATTCCGCAAGTAGTCACAATCGCCGAGCTGGCAGTGATGGCTTTCAAAGAACTTCTGGTCGGCCTGATGATCGGATTTGTGTTCATCGTGCTGTTCTGGGGAGTGCAGGCCGCTGGATCAATCGCCGGTTACCAGATGGGTCTGACGATTGCAAGTGTCATCGATCCCTCGACCAATTCTGAGCAATCAACTATCGGACAATTCTGGCTGTTGATTTCGCTGGTCATCTTTTTTGGCATCAACGGACATCACCTGATTATCCGCGCTTTTTACGATAGCTACGCAGTCGTTCCGGCAGGACAAGCCGCACTAAACGGAGAGACCGGCGAATTGGCGATCAAGTACTCGGCATATGCGCTGGTGATCGCGCTCAAAGTTGCGGCGCCGGTGATTGTCACCATGTTCTTGACCGACGTCGCGCTCGGCGTCGTTTCTAAACTTCTCCCGACGATGAACGTGTTCATCGTCAGCTTCGGACTCAAGATCGCGATCGGATTGGCAGTTATAGCGCTGTCGCTCCCGATGTTCGCGCAGGTGCTGGAAAAAGGGACTGCCTATCTCAACGATCAACTCTCAACCGTTCTGGCGAGCATGGGGAAGGCCTAAACAGTGGCTGAAGACCAATTCCAGGAACGGACAGAGCAAGCGACACCTCGTCGGCGCGAAAAAGCGCGTGAAGAGGGAAGTGTCGCCCGCTCGGCTGATCTGAATGCCGCCGCCGTTTTGGTTCTGGGATGCTTGTCGCTGATTTTCCTGGGACCGTATATGGCCGAAAAGTCGGCAGATTTACTGCGTATGATGATGGCCAACGCGCCGTCGATTGCCCTTTCCGATCCGACCTTCCAATCAGTATTCAAAGATAACATCGTCAAGTTCTTCCTGATCGCCGGACCGTTCATGGGGATTTTGCTGGTTGTCGGAGTCGGCGCCAATATCGCGCAGGTTGGATTCCATGTTTCCACAAAAGCGCTCGTGCCCAAATTTGACAAGCTCGATCTGTCGAAGGGATTCAAGCGTCTGGTCTCGGCTCGCTCACTGGTCATGTTGGTGCGCGATACACTCAAATTGATTGTCGTCGGATTTGTCGCCTACAAAGTAATCGCCGCCGAAGTCCCGCAGTTTTTTGCTTTATCGGATATGTCGGCGGGTCAGTTGGCGATTGCCCTTGGCAAGTTGTCGCTGGGCATTGCTCTGAAAATTGGCGCGGCGATTCTGGTGATTGCGGCGCTCGACTTTGCCTATCAGCGGTTCGATTTCGAAAAGTCGATCCGGATGTCGCGCCAGGAACTCAAAGAGGAATTCAAGGAGACGGAAGGTTCCCCGCAGATCAAGGCGCGGGTTCGCCAGATCCAGCGTGAAATGTCGCGCAAGCGAATGATGGCGGCGGTTCCGACTGCCGATGTTGTCATAACCAACCCGACACACTTGGCGGTCGCGCTCAAATACGACGCTGAAAAAGCGGGCGCTCCGTTTGTGGTCGCCAAGGGCGAGCGACTGGTCGCGCAAAAAATCAAAGATATCGCCAAGGAACACGGTATTCCGGTGATCGAGAATGTCCAATTGGCGCGGGCAATTTTCAAAGTGTGCGATATCGGGCAAGTTATTCCCGACTCGCTCTTCCGCGCAGTCGCCGAAATCCTGGCGTATGTCTACAAACTCAACGGCAAGCTGGCAGGTGGTAAATGAGCACTCCGGCGCCGACGCTTTTAAGCCGCCTGACGGCGCGCTCCGATATCGCCCTTGCTGTGGCGGTGATCGGAATTGTGACTGTTCTCGTCATTCCGGTGCCGACACCGATTCTGGATTTTGCGCTGGCCTTCAATATCGCGTTCTCGCTGGTCGTTTTGCTGACGACGCTCTATGTCACACGACCGCTTGAATTGTCGGTATTCCCAGGATTGCTCTTGGTCGTCACGCTTATGCGGCTGGCGCTCAATGTGGCATCCACGCGTTTGGTTCTTGCGCACGGTTACGCCGGCGAAGTTATCAATTCGTTCGGTCACTTTGTCGTTCAGGGAAACTATGTTGTTGGGCTGATCATATTTGTCATTCTAGTCATCATTCAGTTTGTCGTTATCACCAAAGGCGCCGGTCGAATTTCCGAAGTGGCCGCCCGCTTTACGTTAGACGCCATGCCCGGCAAGCAGATGGCAATCGACGCCGATCTCAATGCCGGTATTCTCTCCGAGCAGGAAGCTCGCGCCCGCCGGACTGAGATTGCCCGCGAAGCTGATTTCTACGGCGCAATGGACGGCGCCTCCAAGTTTGTGCGCGGCGACGCAATCGCCGGCATTCTGATCACGCTCATCAACATCATAGGCGGATTCATCATCGGTGTGGTGATGAAAGATCTTTCGCTTTCCGAAGCGCTCAAGACCTACGCGTTGCTTTCAATCGGTGACGGCCTTGTCACGCAGATTCCGGCGCTGTTGGTCTCGACTGCGTCGGGTGTGATTGTCACCCGCGCCGCGTCGACCTCGAACATGGGCGCCGACCTGACCGATCAACTTACCCGCCAGCCACGGGCGATTATGATTGGCGCGATTGTGCTCTTCTTGTTCGGGCTGGTTCCGGGGATGCCGACGCTCACGTTTATGGTACTTGGACTACTTCTCGGCGCGATCGGGTATCTGACTCGTCAGTCGCACCAGACACGACTGGCGCAGGATCAAGCGGCGGCGAAAGAGCGGGAAACAAGCGCCCTCAAATCGCCCTCGGAACGCACCGAGGATCTGCTCAAAATCGACACGATTGGCTTGGAAATTGGATATGGCCTGATTCCGCTGGTTGATGTCAATCAGGGTGGCGACCTGCTCAATCGGATTGCGTCGGTTCGCAAACAACTGGCGACGGAACTTGGTGTAGTCGTACCACCGATTCGTATTCGCGACAATGTCCAGCTCCGCCCCAACGAATATCAAATCAAGATTAAGGGAATTCGAGTCGCCGGCTTTGAGCTGATGCACGATCACTTGCTGGCGATTAATCCCGGATTTGCCTCAGACCGTCTCGACGGATTCAACACCTCCGAGCCTGCCTTTGGCATGTCGGCCACCTGGATTATTCCGGCGCTCAAAGAACAGGCGGAAATCGGCCACTACACAGTGGTGGAGCCGTCATCGGTGGTGGCGACTCATCTGACCGAAGTGATTCGCACCGCGACCTCGGAAACGCTGACTCGCCAGGATGTTCAGAAACTGGTTGCGACACTCAAAGAAGATTTCCCGGCGCTGGTCGACGGTGTCATTCCCGATCAGATTTCACTCGGCATACTGCACCGCGTTTTGCAGGCGCTGTTGGCTGAGCGGATTCCGATTCGCGATCTGGCGACAATCGTCGAGACAATCTCTGACTACATCGGACAAACCAAGGACCCAGATGTGCTGGCCGAATACGCCCGCATGGCGCTCAAGCGTCAGATATCCGAGCTGTACAAAGACAATTCCGGCAAGGTGAATGTGTTCACGCTCGATCCGGCGATTGAACAGCAATTGTCCGATTCGGTTCAGAATACCCGTCAGGGACTCATGTTGGTACTCGATCCGGCACTTACTGACACACTCATCAAACGGATGAGTCAGTTCGCCGACAAACTTGTGACCACCGGTCTGGCGCCAGTCTGTATCTGCTCGCCGAATATCCGGTTGGCATTGCGACGACTGATCGAATCGAGCCTGCCGTCACTTTCAGTCATCAGTTACAACGAAGTTCTGCCGACTGCTGAGTTGGTCTCGGTCGGGATGGTGAGGTTGACAAATGATAATTAAGACATTTGTCGGCGAATCGTCGGCCACAGCGCTCAAGCGGGTGCGGACCGAACTTGGTGGAGATGCAGTGGTGCTGGCTACGCGTCGGGTTGCCGACGGTTCCGGTCGATACAACACCGAAGTCACCGCGTGCCTTGATGCCTCGGCGCCGAATGTACCGGCGACAACTCCGGTTCGAGCTACAACCGAATCACGGCGGATCAGCAAGCCGGTGTGGAACCGGATGACGACGAAGTCTGGCCAGGTTCATGCGAGTTCAGAGCAGTCACCCAAGATAGCGATTCCAACTGGTCCGCGTGAATCGTCCAATTCTCATTCACTAACAGAGCTATTTTGGGATCTGGATATCCCCGCGACGATTGCCACTGAAATCTGTCAGTCAGGTAGCGACACAAAATCCATTCGGGCGTCACTGAGTAATCAGATCGCCGCGCGAATCGGCGCTCAACCACGCTTTACAGCTGGAGACAGAGTATTGGTGGTCGGACCGGCCGGAGGCGGCAAGACAAGTGTCGTCGCCAAACTGGCCGCGCACTGTGTGGCACAGAGATTAGCGGTTACTGTCACTGGAATAGGACAAGAGAAGATCGGCGCTATCGACGAACTACTGAGTATCGCCGATTTGACCGGCGCCAATTTCCAAGATACCACCGAGTTCCCCGCCACTGAGTCTGACTCGGTCACCTTGATCGACTGTGGATTGCAGTCGTTTGGCGAGCTGAATGTTGCCGCCCTTCGCCCGACCCACACGCTCTTCGTTTTCCCGGCCACACTACGCGCCTCCGATCTACAGGAAGTGATAGCGGGCGTCGTTAGTATCGGAATCACCGGTCTGGTGATGACCATGCTTGATCGCACGCATCGGTTGGGCGGGCTATTTGTCGCGAGCGACATGTTCAATGCGCCGGTTGTGTTGGTATCTGCCGGTTTTTCGGGCTCTAACTCTCTTACCAATCCGAAAGCGGATCAGCTCGCGAGCAGAATGCTCACGAAGGGGGCAAGAAATGCGTAGTCAAAATGCTCCGATGATCGTGTCGATACTTTCCGGTAAGGGCGGAGTAGGCAAGTCGATCATCACGCTCAATCTGGCCGAACGTGTCGCAACGCATGGCCTTCGTACGCTGGCAATTGAGCTGTCTTCTGCCGGCGGGAATCTGCACCTGTTGTCAAATCGCACGCCACTAAATGGCGTTGAGCAATATTTGTCGGGCAAAACATCGCTTTCATCGTCGGTAATATCGATCGCCCCCAATTGCGATCTGCTTTGCCGAACAATGACCGGCCCGATAGAGGCCTTTTCTAATGCGCCGTTGGCAAATCAGATTTGTGATCAACTTCGCAACGACGCGACTGATTATGATCTGGTCATCATCGACCACGGTTCAGGATTCTCCGATATATCAACGAACATCGCAATTAGCTCCGACTGCGCGATGCTTGTAGTCGTTCCGGAATTGACTTCTATCGCAGACTGCTACGGACTCTACAAGTATCTCACTGAAAAGAATAGCAACACCGACTGCCGAATCCTGATTAACCGGACCAAGTCGGCGGACGACGCCGATTACTTATCCAGTCGATTGACGGAAATGGCGAAAAATTTCCTTCGTCGGACACCCTCGGTTGCCGGCGCGATTTTTGAAGATCCGCTCGTCGGTGAGTCGATTTCAGCCCAAACTCCGCTGGCTTTGTTGGCGGGGCAATCTGTTGCCCTTGAACAGATTGGATCGATAGCACTTGGCCTTTCGAATGAACTACTGAGCGGCCGGGAGCAGGCAATTGACACGGCCTCGCGGTCCCGCTTCGGCTCTGTAACTCCCCAAGCGACAATAAATAACATCGCGGCTACGGCCGATATAGAGGAATAACAAAGAGATGGCTACAAAAACGATGACTCGTCCGGCGAAGACCAAGCTCGCCCAAACGAAAGTGGTTCGTGTCTCAGTTTCGAAAGTTGTCAAGCCGGTGGAACGACAGAAGTCGACCAAGCCGGAGATCGCGCCGCGCGATTGGGCACGGTATCAGAAGACACACCAGCCGGAAGACCGCCAGAAGCTTTTGAACGCCTATCTGCCGCTGGTTCGCAATGTGGCCGCGCGCATGGCGATGGGATTTCCACGGTCGGTCGAGTTGACTGATCTGGTCAACACCGGCGTGATCGGGCTGATCGAGGCGTTTAAGAATTTCGATCACAGCCGCGGCGTGAAATTTGAAACGTATGCGGTGCCCCGTATCCGCGGCGCGATTTTGGATGAACTGCGCGCTCTGGACTGGGTGCCCCGTTCGACCCGTGCTCGTTCGCGTGAAATTGACCGAGCCACGACACACTTGGAAAATGAACTCGGCCGAGCGCCGGAGGTACGTGAATTGGCAAAACACATGAAGATTTCCGAGCAGGAGTTGCATCACGCGATCGATGATGTTTCCACAACCTCGATCCTCTCGCTTGACGAGGTGGTGTATCCGGAGGACGACAACCGGCAGGTTTCTCGAATTGAGACTGTGAGCGATCAGACCGGGATGTCGATCCTGGGCGAGATCGAGCGCGGCGAACTTCGGTCGTTCCTGGTAGTCGCGATGGATCGCCTGACCGATCAGGAAAAGCTCGTGATCGCACTGTACTACTTCGAAGAATTGACACTGAAAGAAATCGGCGAAGTGATGTCGATATCCGAATCGCGCGTGTCGCAGATTCACACCCGCGCGGTATCGAAACTTCGTCATCTGGTTCACGAGAAATTCGCCCTGACGGCGTAATCGAAGGAATGGAAGTTAGCATGGACTCGCCCATCGATCCGGTTAATCAGGGTTCGGAATATGTCGGCCTGCCAAAGGTTGACCCCTGGCACGAATCGGAGAAGCATCGCAAGAAACGCTTTGCCAAGATGCTCGAGGACCGTTTGGACGACCAAAAACAGAGGCGCGAAGAAGAAGACGCGGTGGAATTGAGCAGTGAGAATGGCGAAGATGACGATTCAGCCAACCGTGCGCCAGAAACGCCAGCGGCTGGGCAAACCGATTCGACCCACGACGACAACCCGCCGCCACCTGCTCATATCGATGTGAAGGGATAAGACCGGAGAGAAGAACATGGAAGTTCAAACTGATAAAATCATTGACCTGTCGTTGACAATCGCCCAGGCGCTGTGCGCGGGACTGCTGGCTGTATTGCTCTATTCCTGGCGGAACCGGAGCAATGCATTGACGACAGGGTCGCCGGAGACGAACACGGTCACGAGCATACCCGTCGCAGTACAACCTGCGGCGCGGGAAGTTACCGAAGGTAAACATACCATTCAATTCGTCTCGCTGGCGCCGAAGAGTGAGCCGCAGTTGGGACGAATCCGCGACTCGCTTATTGAGGCGAGGCGGCGCAACCGGGCGGACATTATTCGTCAGGCCCGCCAGATGATCGAACAGGGAACCACCAACCGGGAGATCACGCAACGATTGCGGATGACCGACGGCGAGCTGGCCCTTTTAAGACAGGATATCAACCGTTAACGGCGGGAGCCAAGATATGTCGAGCGACAGCCCATTTCTGACAGTAAAAATCGAGTGCCCGATCTGCAAAGCAATCAATGAATTTGAGTTGATCAAGGTCGGCGCATACAGCGAAGGGGGACGAGACACCGACTTCTGTCCCACTGAAATCACCTGGCGACAGCCGCGGTATCAGGCGTACAACCCGCTGGTCTTTTTCACCGCCATGTGCGGAAACTGTTTCTACACGCGGGAATTAACCAATGAGTACCGCGACTGGAAAAACGACAACGCGTTTCGCACCTATCGGCTTAAGGCAACCAAGGACAAACATCTTGAGATGTTGTCGACGACAGATTCGGTGCTCAAGCAGATGGGTGTCCATTGCGACACCGCCAAATTCCCCAATGAAACGGCGATACTCAAGTTGCATCTGGCCGTTTTGGATGAACAGTTGTTCGAGCATCACAGTCGGCTTGATATGGGTCGTTTCTATCTGCGCATGGCATGGATATTCCGTCAGATGGGAAAGGGTGAGAATCCTCATACCGTGCTCCTGCGCGGGTTGATTCAGGAGCTTGAACAGGGGATGGATCGCCTGACCAAAACTGTGGGACAATTGCGTCCGGAGCAGTCAGATTTCACGGGAACGGTCAACACGCAATTTGCGGTGGATCAGTTGCCTACTGATATAAGCTCGCGACTATTGCCGTTCCGGGAGAAGTTCGCCGGAGCTATGAATAAACTTGGTGAGCAGATCCATTCGATTGAGCAAAATGCGGGTGAAGTCGGACGGTTGGTGGACGATTTCAAGGCGGCGGCTTTGGGCGGCGACGCCACCGGCGCCAGCCAGCGATTCGGATCGTATGGATCGTTTGCCGATTTTCTCCTGACCATGCAACGCAGTTGGCCACAGGTGGCGGTGAACGAGCGCGAGGCTCTCTCGCGAGCGGTTGAGCACTACAAGGCGTCGTTCAGCGCCGGTCGGGATATTGCGCCGGGTAATCAGCAGATTCAGGCGTCGTATTTGATCGCTGAGCTTTCGCGACGGATCGGCGACTACGAGTCGGCCAAACAATACTTTTCGAGCACGATCAAGACCGGTCAGGAATTCATTTATCAGAATCGGCAGGATCAGTCGCGCACCGCGCTGGCCCGAAAGATTCTGGAATTGGCAATGGAACAGGGACGAGCGGCGTTGGCCTCGTCACGACCGGCATAATGAACCGTTATGAATACTGAAACCGCACAACAGACACTTGCGCGACTCCCGCTGGCGATCTGGGAGAAACTGCTCATCGTGGCCGGCAGTGGATACGAGGCCGGGACGTATGTCGGCCGAATCGAAGATTTTGCCGACGGCGGCATCATTGTTTCAGCTCCGGAGTTTGTCGCCGGGAATATTCTGCTTCGCGAGGGGATGTCGGTTACCGTTCAGGTTGTTCGCGAGGATGCCCTGTATGAATTCGACAGCAAGATCAGCAAAGAGGTAGTGCCAATTCCGGGCCAAGTGTGGCTGGCCTCACCGGGCGATGTCCGCCGGGTGCAACGCCGCCTGTTTGTCCGGGTGGAGTGGAAAGACGAAATTACATACGCGCGGTTGGACAGCAAGATAGACTGGGCGTTGTTCCCTCACTGCTGTGTCTGGTACCGAGCAGATCAACACGATGTCAGTGCCAGCGGACTGCGGATCAGCGATGTCACTAACTCCTCGGTCGGCGACCTATTCCTGGTGCGCATGCCGCGGTTGAGAGCGCAGGGGTTTCCCGAATATGCGTTTGCGGTTTGCAGAAGGCGCTTCGACGCCGAAGGAGCGGCTCATCTCGGGCTTGAGTTTATTCTCGCCGAGCACATCTCTGAATATCTCGGACGGGACAATGTATCGGACATCCCCTCGGTAGCCCGTGGTTTCTCCGCCCTTACTCAAGACAAGCTTGTCGTCTGGATCTTTCAACGCCAGATCGAGTTGCGTCAGAAAGGACTCCTCTGATGGATTCGAACATGACCTTTAGCTCCTTTCACGAGACCGAATTTCCGGCGATCCAACTGGAACTGGCTGAATTAGTCGGTCGCGATATCAAAGTATTCTCAGAGCAGATGCCGGGAAAAGAACTTCGTTCGAAAGTTCTGGCTGTACAGAGTCAGATGATCCAAATCTACAGCGGCGGACCGGCGAATCTGATTGAGAATCTGGTAAACAATCAAAACGTGGTATTGCAGTGTATCTATAGGGGCGAGGAGTTGTCGATAGCCGCCCGATTCAAGCGGTTGGGTGGCGGTAAATGCCACTTGTATCTGGAGGAGAAAGTTAAACCACTCAGCCAGCGACGGTTTCGACGGGTGACGCTGGTACGGCCGGTACGCTTAGCCGCGTTTCCGCTCAATCAATCGGCGCGGCAGGGGATAGGTCATCTGCGCTGGATCGATACTGATACTATTAATTTTTCAAGCGGCGGCGCCATGGTGGCGTTGCCCAGCGGACTCGACCGTCGCTCGTGTTTGCTGATGAGTCTGGATTTGCAGGACATCAAGTTTCCGTCGCTTATCCTGGCCACGGTTTGTCATGCCGCACAGGTCGACCTTGGTTCGTTTCGAACGGGTGTTGAATTTGTGGTGAGGGAACAGAGCGTTGAGCTATTGCCACAGACGCGTCGTCGCGATCTCCCTGGAGCCGTATTTGACTACTCGATTGCAGATCGGGATCGGCTCAACCGGGAAATATCCACATGGTCAAATGATGTTAAGGTTTGATAAACGCAGGAGCAAAGAAATGAAGACAAGCGCAAAAGCGAAATTCGTCAAGGATGTCGAAACGCACGGCACACAGCCGAAAGCGCGAAAGCCATTCAAGGTACAGGAAGAAAACCGTCGCAAGTTCATTCGACTGGAGATCGCGGCGCCGATGACCCTGAAGAAGATCAAAGATCGTGAGACACACTTCTGGCCCGATGGTGACAAGCATGTCATCAACGGCTTGATTTTGAACATCTCAGCCGGTGGTGTGCTGGTCGAACTCGATCAGGCGGTTTCCGAGGGTGATATTGTCGCCATGCAGTTCACTCTGCAAGGAGTAGAGACGATTGCCAACGTGCTCGGGATGATCAAGCGTGCCGACGCAGACGAGGGTGTGTATATCACGGGCATAGAGTTCTTGAGCAGAAAACAGCTCCCCGACCTTATGTCGCGGGCCGAGATCGACCTGTTGGGCGACTCATGCGCCGATTTCAACGAACGAGTTAAGCACGTGCTAAGCAAATATGTCTACCGGGAAAATGAAACACCAACCCGTTGAAGCGGGGTGGCGGGTTCTGCGCGTGGGCGCACTCGCTACACTCGTCGTGCTCGTGGCGGTCGGACTGTCTATTTCCGGCACCAAGCGGGATGTGCTGTTGCATGTCGAAAGCTCGCCGTCGGGATGGATCGAATCCCGGCTGTCTGAACGACTGGCGGTGACGCTTGGTCGATCAGCCGATATGGCAATTACGATGACGGAAGATATCGACGGCCGCATGCCTCCGTTTCCGGGGGCGTCGCGAGATTTCGATTCGCTAACCGCCTGGGGAAACAAGGCGGGAGGGCGGTATTTGATTGTCGTGCGAGTCGCCAGCCAGAGGTTTGAAACGCGCAAGACGTTTAACATGCCGCTCATTTTTCAGAAATATGAAGTGTTCGGTGTCGTTGAAGGGGAACTGCGAATAATCGACCTGCAAAAGCCGCGCCTTTTGGCGGCTGAGCCGTTTGTGACAGAACTGCGCGGGCCTCGTGTCTTTCAGGCGAGCATGGAAGATGATAAGCACGATCCTGATCTCCATCTGACGGCCGTAGAGAAAGTGAAATTTTTAGGTCAATTGGAACAAAAAGTGGCCGACCAATTGGTTGCCGAGGCCAAGAACTTAATGCGGGGGAAATGACGTGACGGCACAACAACAGGGAAAAGACAACGCGGCCGAACAGACCAGGTTCTGGGAGAAGATCGGGCTCATGGCTGAGATCTCGGCGCTTTGTAGCGACCGAGGAGCCGATGAAACGATATATCAGACGGTCCTTGAGAAAATAGCGACAGCGGTTCCGTATGACTCCGCCACGTTGTACTTATGGGAATCGGAGAAGCAAAACTTTCAACAGCGCGCCGAAGTAAACGGGAAAGTGGATATCCTGTCGTTCCTGAATGTTGGTCACGGTTCCGGGGTGGCCGGTTTCGTGTCAGTAATAGAAAAGCCGCTCTTGTTGACAGAACGAAATCAGAGTGAGCATTTCGATCCCCGGAAGGACTATGCCACCATCTTGGCTGTGCCGCTCAACAGCGCAGGCAAGCCAATCGGAGTGGTCAGTTTAGGGTGCCGTGCACCCGGAGCGCTCGGCGAAAAACATGTCCGACTGATGACGGTCATTGCCGATCAGCTTTCGGTTTCAATCGAGCGACGCGAGTACGAGCGGACCATTACCAGGCAACACGGCGAACTGGAAGATGCCCACCGGCGTCTTAAGTCCGCCCAGGAACGACTGATTGCCCAGGAGACACTGGCCAGTGTCGCCCAGTTGGCGGCGACGGTCAACCACGAGATCAACAACCCGCTGGCGATTGTAATCGGCAATGTCCAGTGTATGCTGGTGGAGAATACGACCATGACACAGAAGGCGCTCTCGCGTCTTCGGCGGATAGAAGAAGCGGCTTTGCGTATTTCAGAAACGAATCGGAAATTGATCGAGATCAACCAAGTCGTGAGCGAGTCGTATCTGGGATCCGGCGAGCGAATGCTAAACCTTGAAAAGTCGACCGTGAAGTGACGGAGAGATATGGAAAAACAAACTGCACAATCACCGGCGACTGAACGAGTCCGCAAAAACGAACTGGCATTACTTACGTCGGTCGATAGTCTGAGCGATGAGGTAAAGGCGCTGGCCCTGAACATTGCGCTCTATCTGGCCAAGGCGCGCGCCGATAAGGGCTCCGCGACACTTGATCGGTTGGAGCCTGAATTCGTGCGATTGGTCAATGCCACCGTCAGAGTGGTGACAGATTTGGCGGGAGTGCTCAATGCCGCCCGAAACAACGAAGTCATGGTGTACGAAATCCCCAGCGGCCGAGTTACCCATGACCATATCGAGCAGAGATTACAGGGGATTTTGAACCAATGCGGAAATCTGCTCCGACAATTGGGGGGCGCGGAGACGCCCCGAACCGATGAGTAAACGAAACTCCAGTAATACCGATAATACTTTAATAGAAGAGATACCATATGATGACGACCATGACCGCCGAACTGGACAAACTAGCCAAAGCCGCCGCAGAGCGCGGCAAACCGTACCGGATACTTATTGTCGACGACGAACGCTGGGTGCGCGATGTCTTCAAAGATTTTTGCGATCTGACGCAGGCGTTTGAAATCGAATTGGCCGGCTCCGGGATTGAAGCAATTGAAAAAATCGAGGCGGGCAGGTTTGATCTGGTCACCATGGATTTGATTATGCCCGAGATGTCGGGGGTCGATGCGCTATCAGAGATCAAGGCGCGGGCGCCAAAAACGCCCGTGATGGTGATCACTGGGAATGCTACCGACCGTATGGTTACCCAAGCGGGTGTGCAGGGGGCATGTAGGGTAATGTACAAGCCGATTCTGCTGGAGGAATTTGTTGCCGAGGTGAGCCGTTCGCTGGGGATCAAGTAACCCGGCCGTAGATTCAACAACGGGAACAGAGGGGATTTGTTGTTATGAAGCAGACTATCAACATTCTGGTTGTCGACGACGAATTGATGATGCGGAAATTGGTTGAGAAGATTTTAAGCCGAGATGGTTTTCAGGTCGCGCTGGCGTCCGACGGCCGCGAGGCGCTCAGCCTGCTGGCCGAGCGAAAATTCGACATCGTGATTTCCGATATCAAGATGCCTGAGATGAATGGCTTTGAGCTTCTACAAGCGATCAAAAGAGATTATCCCACAACCGCAGTTATTATGATGACTGCCTATGGCGATACGTATTCGGTAAAAGATGCGCTGTTGCTGGGCGCTGATGAGTATGTCACCAAGCCGTTCCAGAGTCAGGAAATAGCCCTGATGGTCGAGCGAACTTACTGGCGGATTATCTCCGGACAGAAGCAATCACAGTCGGTCTGAGATTGTTGTTAAAGCTGAAATTCCGAGCCGGCCGCAAGCCGGCTCTTTGCGTTTATGAGTGTCGTCGGCCACTGATTCGCCTTCAGACATTGTGCGAGCCGACGCAGGTGTCAGGTCTCGCCACGGCTGAAACCGTGGGCTAGGACCTGACACAACACCGTCGTACCGGCACTTGTGGTTCTGGGCTTGAAAATCCGCTTGAAGGAGAGAAGGGATAGCGGTATATTGGCGTTCCCGAAATCGTGATGTGGAGAGGTGGCCGAGCTGGTCGAAGGCGGCGGATTGCTAATCCGTTATAGGGGCTTAAATCTCTATCCAGGGTTCGAATCCCTGCCTCTCCGCCAGACTTTGTCTGGACTATGGGCCTTCGGCGCGTACCGATTGGCAGAGTTCCTAAACGTTCAAGTCCAATCGAACTTTAGCCGGTACTGGCTCGACCTTGCCAGCCATGTGGCTGGACCTTGGGCCTTCGGCGCGTCGTATCAAGATTTCATCCAAACATTGTAGTTCGATAGGTATCCCACGTCCTCCGCCAGACTTTGTCTGGACTATGGGCCTTCGGCGCTTTGTATCAAAATTTCAGCCAAACATCGAATTTCGATGTGTACTCCACGTCCTTCGCATGATCCATACTGGCTCAACCGTAAGCAGAGATCGCTGAGGTCGCTCCGTCCTTCGACAGGCTCACCCTTCGACAAGCTCAGGGTGACGTCGCTCCTCGCAACTACTGTGCCGTGGACTTTCTAAGAAAGTTATGCATCGTGGCTTACCAAGGCCGAGAGCTGGGACAATGATTGAAAATTGGGATACCGGGGAAAATAAGAGGAAGCTATTTCACCAGAATCATCTTCTTCGTGATTGTCAAATCAGAAGTCGTCAACGAATAGAAGTAGATTCCGGAAGCCACTTCGGAGTGGCGATCGTCGGTGCCGTCCCAGTCAAGCTGGAACAGACCGGCGCTGTGGGTGGATTCCTCGAAGCGCCGGACTTGTTGTCCGAGTACATTGTAGATTGTCAGTGTCACAGCCGCTCGACGAGGGAGTGTGAACTGGATATGCGTGGCGCCGTTGAACGGATTCGGGTAGTTTTGCAGAAGAGCGTAGCCGTCGGGGAGTGATTCAATCGGAAGCTCTTCGACCGGTGTCGGCGAATCGCCCGTTACGCTCAACATATACAAATCAGTTCCACCGGTGGCAAATGAATAGGAGTATCCGCATAATAGATAGTTCCCTTTGTGATCAATCGAGACATTACGGCAGTAGTCAGACAATGTGCCGCCGTAGGTTTTGCTCCAGATCACACCGCCGATTGGATTGAGCTTAAGCAAGTACATGTCGACCGCACCGGCGCCGAATGATTCGGTGGTCCCGCCGACAATCAGATCTCCGCTTGGAGTTGTGCGAATGGAGTAGGCGCGATCATCTTTCGTGCCGCCGTAGGTCTGCTCCCACATGACATTTCCATCAGGGGAAATATCCACGATGTAGGCATCGTTGTAGCCGAGGCCATAAGAGCTGGTCGCACCGGCTATGACATAGTCGCCGAAATTGGAAATCTCAAGCGCGTATCCGTTGTCGGCTTTGTCGCCGCCAAACGTCTTTGCCCATACGGAGTCGCCGGCAAAGCTCGTTTTCACAGCATAGATGCTTGAGTATCCCGCGCCGAATGAGCCGGTCGATCCGATCGCGACATATCCGTCGAAAGCCTCTCGCACCACCATGCCCGATTCGCCGCCAACGCCACCGAATGTTCGCGCCCAGATAGAATCGCCGGTCATCGACATTTTGAAAAGCCAAAGGTCGCCATAACCAGCGCCCGATGAGCTGGTTGTTCCGCAGACAATCAGGTTGCCGTCTGACGTAGATCGCACTGACCAGGCCTCGTCGCTGTTAGCGCCGCCGTAGGTTTTGCTCCAACGGAGCGAACCGTCCGAATTGACAGCGAGAATTATCATATCTTCTTTGCCTGCCCCTGAAGAGGCAGTTGATCCAACGACTATACATCCGCTGTCGTTTGTCGCGATGACATCACGGCCGAAATCAGTTGACGCGCCGCCGAAAGTTCGGCTCCAAAGAGTGTCACCGATTGAATCTACCTTGAGGACATAGATGTCATGATCGCCATTTCCAAAGGAGTACGTTGAGCCGGCGACAAAGAGGCCGCCGTCGGTGGTCGGAGCGCTGGAATACCCGGCGTCGTTATAGTAGCCACCGTAGTGACCCGACCAAACGGTGTTTTGCCCATGCGCTGTCCCGCCCAATACGAGTAGTATTGCAAATAGGGAGACTACAAATGTCTGTCGCAATCCAATAGCTGACATTGTTGTTCTGCTCAATCTTTGAACAGTTCCTATTGATAGTATCGGCCTGCTCCACCGTTTCTTTAGGGGCTGAGGATGAGGCGACCACACCATACCCCTCCATTGAATCAACCGCGTCGACTTTCCCGGGCGATCATTGTAAATTGTTGCCATATAGTAGCTTACGCATGAGTAACGAACTGGCATGCGCCATGCAGTTTCACTCTTTGATAAGAGGAATGGAACAGTTGCATGGAGGAATTATGCGTGCAAAGAAAATGCTCGTAGCACTCACCACGATTGTTGTGGTGATAGCTAGCAACGCGATGTCGCAAGAGCGGGCGTCGATTCAGGCGCTGGCGACCGTCGTGTCGTCGTTATCAATCACCGGTACGAATGACCTGCAGTTTGGAACAGTCACGCCGGGGGTGAGCAAGGCGGTGGACAAGTCAACGGTTGGTTTTGCCGGCGAGTGGTCGATCACCGGAACGGCGGCGGCAGAGATTTCAATCGATTTCGCTTTGCCGACTCAGTTGCAGACTTCGGATAGTCTGGGGCGAATGGATATCTCGTTTCGGCCGAACGACGCTTCTTGGAGCAACGGCGTGACGAATCAGTCGGCTCCGAGCGGTGTGCTCAATCCTAATGGTCCGACAGCGCAGAGGATAGGCGCGGGGGGGCAAATGTTTGTCTGGGTGGGCGGTGTGGTTGATCCTCGACTATGGCAGACCGGGGGTGATTATTCAGCGGAGATCATGCTGACAATCGCGTACACCGGCAACTGAGCTGGTGAGTAGATGCACAGTTGATATTGGACGGGCCGGGCTAACACTGGTTCGACCTTGACAGTCTTGGGAATTGAAGTAGGTTACTGATGTACCTATCACAAGGCATCGGTAATCTTGCGTCATTGTACAGTACTCGCACTTTTATCATTCTTCTTTGTCGGTTCGGCCGTATCGCCTGCGCCCTACGGCGTCTCGGGCGTGATCTCGGCGCACGCGACGGTTTCTCAGCCGGTGGGAATGGTGGATTCACCATTTCAAGAGACAGGTGCGCCAGTGATCGGTGTAGAATCTTCGGGGGTCTCGTTTTTGCTGGTTGGTCCGCGAGTGGGAAACATGATCGTCATGATTGACGGTACAGAAATTCCCCGGGAGCGATTCGAACGCTCTCTTGCCAATATTGATCAGCTCAATCTCGATTACTCACAGGTACATACATCGTCTGTTATCACACTCATATACTGCGATAACTGAGGGCGCCAGTTCAACGTTGACTCGCACGGCGGCCTCTTCTACTATTCAGCATGGTTGGTGGGTATTTCAAGTCGATTGCAATTTGCGCCGGAATAGTATGTGCGTTGCTCGTCTGCGCTGAACCGGTGAAGAGTCAGGCAATTGATGTTACCTTGGTTAACAACTTGGTGTTCGGAAATGTCTTTTCGGGGATACCCAAGACAATTTCAAAGCAGGCCGCCGGCGCCGCCGCTGAATTTCATGTTTCCGGAACCGCAGGCGCAGAGGTGCTGATCACTTTTCTGAATCTTCCGCGGTATATCAACCAGAGCGGCTACTCAATGAATGTCATATTCAATGACAACGACTGCGCTATGGATTCCTCGGCGACGCCCAATCAATCGAGCCCTGGGTATGACAATGTGAATCCGTGGCAACCGATCACCTATCGTCTGGGTTCGAACGGACTGACCATATGGCTCGGCGCCACTATTATTCCAAACATTGGTCAAAAACCGGGCAATTACACCGGGCCGATTCAGCTTAAGGCCGAATATACCGGCAACTGATTTCGGGCCTGTTCAACCGGACGCCAATTTTCATCTTGGCCTGCCAAATCGGGGCCGCTTGCCTCTACCATAGACAATTCCCTTCCGATTCAAAGTTCAGAAGAGAGAACATGGAGAAAAGTCCGGGAGACTGCTTATGAAGAAGAAGATCCTGATCGCGGCGGGAATTTTGTGTTTCGCGGGTTCGTCCGTACGCTCACAGGATGTCGCCAATGGCCTCGCGATCGCCAACGTATTGGCGACGCTCACAGTAACCGCTACCCAGCCGCTCGACTTTGGCAATGTCTTTCAAGGGGTAGCCAAGACGCAAGATGAGACCAGCGACGCCCTGTCCGGGATATTCACGATTGCCGGCGAACCGAATGCCGCATTGGCCATCTTGTTCACGCTCCCGGATTACATTGCGCTGGCCAGCGGCGCCGATCGCATGACTATCAGCTTCAGCGGTTCGGACTGTACATTCTCGGTGTTAGCCGCCGCCGCCCCCTCGACACCGTCAGCTCCCGGCGCCGGGGCACTGCTTGATCAAAATCCAAGAAATCTCTTAGGGACAACTGTCGGAGCGGGTGGTGTATCCCAGTTGTTTCTCGGCGGACGAGTGACGCCGTCGGTTAATCAATCCGCCGGTGCATACACTGGCGATGTGCTCTGCACGGTGGCTTACACCGGTTCCTGAGCCTCGATCTCTGTCCTCTAATACAATCATAGGTCAATTCTGAACGGCCCGTTGGCGGGCCGTTTATGTTATTGCCTAACAACGCGATATGGGGAGCGATCCATAAAGTAAGGTGGGCGGTAAGCAGGCAAGCGCCCTCACCGGGGCCGGAACTGCCGCAATTCGCAAAAAAAGGGATATGGGCTGTTAAGAAAATGATCTGACTGTCGATCTAACTGAGCAAGAGAATGACAGTAACTCGTGCAATTGCACAAGGATTAAACAGCGAAGTGGAGACTTCAATGAAGAGCATGCCTATCTGGCTGAAGAAAGCGCTCGTGATCTCGTTGGTAGCGATACCAGCGGTGATTATGTCGTTTTCTCAAGCTAAGTCACAGGATGTCGCGGTTGGGCAAGCCCAGGCCACAGTACTGGCCACCCTTTCAGTCACGGCCACGCAGTCCCTCGATTTCGGCAACGTGTATCAGGGAGTTGCGAAAACGCAAGACGAAACAAGCGACGCGAACTCGGGGATCTTTACGATCACCGGTCAGGCCAGCGCCAGCATTTCCTGCTTCTTTCAGTTGCCGGAATATGTAGGCCTAGCAAATGGCACGGATCGGATGCCGATCAATTTCACGACAACCGACGCGACCTTTTCGATTCTTGCCGCCGCCGCACCCTCGACGCCTTCGGCTCCGGGAGCGGGCGCGACCTTGAACACTAATCCCCGCAATCTGACCGGCACCGGGATTGGCGTCGCTGGAACATCGCAGATTTTTCTCGGCGGTAAAGTGATACCGTCGGTCAATCAGACAGCCGGCAGTTATAGCGCAGATATCGTTCTGACGGTGTCGTACACCGGCAGTTGAGATAAGGAATATTAAGAGAATAGGCACTTAAAGATTGGGGCAGAGGCCCCGTGAGAAGGAGATGCAGATGCGAGTTTTTTCGATGAAGAAAGTCAGTTGCGGCCTGGTTCTCCTGGCTGGACTGGCGATGACCACGGCGCCGGCCGTTCACGCACAGGATGCCACCACCGGTTCGGCTACTGCCACCGTGTTGGCTGTTCTGTCTGTGACTGCAAGTCAGGCGTTGGATTTCGGCAACGTGTATCAGGGTGTTGCCAAGACGCAGGACGAGACCAGTGATGCCAATTCCGGTATCTTCACGATTACCGGCGCGGCGTCCTCAAATATCGCCTGCTACTTCCAGTTGCCCGAATACATTGCGCTGGCTAACGGTACTGACCGTATGCCGATCACCTTCAGCTCGACCGATGCGACGTTCTCCGTTCTGGATGCGGCCGCTCCGTCGACTCCGTCGGCTCCTGGCGCCGGCGCGACTCTGAATACCAGCCCGCGGAATCTGACCGGCACGGCGATTGGCGTCGGCGGCACGTCGCAGATTTTCCTCGGCGGTAAAGTGATTCCTTCGGTCAATCAGGCGGCGGGTGCGTATGCCGCCGATGTCGTGTTGACCGTGTCGTATACCGGTTCTTGATAGTTATTGTCGGGCGTTGCCCGATTTGTAGTCGCACAATGGATGTGTGCGGCAGTGAATGGTTCGTAAACATAGGATGATTGAACATGTCGAACGCAAAGATAACCCCGTCGAATAACGAGTCCGGCTCGCGACGGGGTCTTTTTATCCTTCTCCTTCTGTTCTTGGCTTTCGCAACGCAGGTTACCGCCGGAGTGCTTGTGGCTCCGACAGTCGTAGTGTTGTCAGATAAGCACCGTACGGCCCGGCTCGACATCAATAACCCCGGCAGTACGCCTCAGGAAGTCACTATTGCCTTCGCCTTTGGTTTGCCCGAGTCGGATTCCATTGGAAATGTCCGGGTAATCCTTCAGGACACAAATATCACCGATCCTCGCTCAACGGTCGAATGGATAAAGGCGTTTCCTCGGCAGATGGTAATTCCGCCGGGTGGCACGCAGGTGGTTCGGTTTGTGGCGGCCCCTCCCGAGGGCTTGGCCGATGGCGAGTACTGGGGAAGGATTGTCGTGAGGGCAAAAGATGGTCAGAAGGAAGTCCCACCGGCAAGCACAGATGGCGCCATTACAACCAAACTCAATATGATCATGCAGACCGCCATCATGATTAAGTACCGCACCGGGACTTTGAATTCTGAGGTTGAAGTGTCCGAGGCAACCACCAAGCGCACCGATTCGAGCGTACAGGTGACCATTGACCTCAATAATAAGGGGAATGTGTCGTATGTAGGCGTGCTGACCTGCCGCTTGCTCAACGAAGAGAAAAAAGAAGTTTCGCGCACCCATTCCGACCTTGCGGTCTATCGCCAGTTGCGCCGCAGGATGGAATTACCGACTCGCAATACGATCGGCAAGTACACCGTGGAGATTTCCGTGACCACCGACGGACGCACCGATGTGGCGCCGGAGGATTTGATCGCCGGGAACAAAGTTTTTTCGTCGATCGAGGTGGAATAAGAAGATATCGCAGGTCGTTCCGGTAATCGGATCGACATGAGGCAGGATGCCCATGCGTGCAATTCGCCCACAACATATCGTCATACTCATAGCCTTGGCGTTTTCGCTGACGACTACAAAAGTCCGGGGCGAATCGTCGTTTGAGGAAATCACGGTCGGCTTTGAGGTCCCCCGTCTGGTCCAACAGGATATTCTGGTTCAGTACGACGGCACTTCGGTTTTCCTGCCGGTAAGCGAGATTTTCCGCCTGATTGATATCAACGTCGGCCCTGATCTGGAACACACCCGGATAGAGGGGTTTCTGTACACGAAGGATCGCCGGTATGAACTTAGGCCGCTTGAAAACAAAGCGATCGTCGAGAAGAATGAATATCCATTGTCGCCCGGCGATTTTCGGTTTTCGGGGATGGAAATGTATCTGCAGATCGATCAGTTCAAGCGGCTCTTTGCGCTGGAAATGACGTTTGATTATTCGCAACTGAAGGTACTCCTCCCGCTCAATCAGAAATTCCCCGCCTACCAGCGGCTGGTGCGCAAGCAACTCCGCGATAAACTGCGCAAAACCGAAGCAACGCTTAAGAATTTCAAAGCTATCCCGCTCAAGCGCGAGTTGTTCTCCGGTGGCGTGTTGGACTGGACAATCTCCGCCAATCCAATTGGCGGAAACGGCCATTATGCTGATGTCACGATGGGATCGATGCTATTAGGCGGCGACCTGAGTCTTTCGGGAACGGGGAATACTCAGACTGGCATCCAGACCGATCAATTGAATTACCGCTGGCACTATGCCTTTGATGCCAACAAGTATATCTCGCAGGCCGAACTGGGAAAGGTAAACCCCGGTGGCCTTCTGTCCCGCTCATTGAAAGGCGGATTGCTTACCAACAAACCGCAACTTCAGCGGACCTATTTTCAAACAATCAATATTTCCGGCAAACTCGATCCGGGATGGGAAATCGAATTGTATTCGGACGGCAAACTGATCGATTTCACGCGGCCGAATGCGGCAGGTGAATACTCGTTTGCCGTGAGTATCGATTACGGCGCATCGGACTTGCAACTGAAGATGTATGGCCCCAACGGAGAGATTCGGACGGAAGAGCGGCATGTACGGGTACCATATACGCTCATTCCCCGCGGCCAGCTTGAATATACTGTTGCGGGCGGAAAGGATGGGATGTCCGTTTTAGACAACTGGTACTCGCAGGGGACTGCTTACTTAGGCATTACAAATCGGATTACTGCCGGTTTGGGTGTCGACGTGCCGATTGTCGGCGCAAAGGACGAGAAGCCGCTGTTCGACTTTGAAGCGACCGGTCAAATCACTGGAAACGTTATTTCCAATGCCTCGATTTCGCCGGGGTACAAATCGCTCCTGGGTATTAATTACACTACGCCTAATTCGATCAGCGCCGATCTGTCGTTTACCCAGTACGGGAACAATCCGATTCGTAATCTGGTCGGCCAGCAGTACAATCTGGCGGTATCGCTCTCGGCGCCGCTCAAGATCGGCAACCGATATATGGGACTGCGCTACTATGTGGCGCGTGACAAGTACAAACTCTTTGGCTCGACAAGCATGAACTACGGATTCACCGCCTCGGTGTCGCGGTTCTATCTCAATTATCTGGGCCGTTACAAATCGACCGAATATGCGACCCACGCGGTGTCATCGCTGGCAACTCAGATTCTGCTGTCGACCGATCTGTTCCAGTTTCTTCGTCCGCAATTCCGCGTCGATTACGATCACACTGCCAGCTCAGTTTCGCGGGTGGGGGTGTATGTCACGCGCCGTTTGTTCCGCACCGGTCAACTGAGCTTAGCGTATGAGCACAGCCCGCAGTACAAGACGAGCGGCATCACGCTCAATGTCAGCTTCTTTACGCCGGTAGCGTACTTTGCCACCCGTTCCCAATATGCCGAGAAGAAAGTGACGGTCACTCAAATGCAACGCGGTTCGATACGCTATGATCGCGCGGCGGGAGCGGTTCGTTTGGATCGGCGAAGCGGAACCGGCTACGGCTCGGCAGTAGTGCGACCATTTATGGATCTGAACAACGACGGAGCGCTGGACAGCAACGAAGAGATTCTCAAGGGACTCAAGGCCCGAATCAGCGGAGTGGGCGGGCGACCGGTGGGTCGAGGAGATTTGTTTTACTACGACGGCCTGCGGCCATACGATACGTACACTATCCAAATTGACGCCACCAGTTTGGACAATCCACTGCTCCGCCCCGCTTACGACAATTTCAAAGTGGCGGTGAACCCGAATGTGGTGACAACCGTGGATGTCCCGGTAGTCATGGCGGCCGATATAAGTGGTACGGTCGAGCGGCAGACCTCATCGGGGAATGTCGGTGTTGGCGCGATGATTCTGCATGTGATCAATTTGTCCAATGACATCGCCACCGACATTACTACATTCTCAAACGGTCAGTTCTATTATCTGGGGCTGATACCGGGAAAGTACACGGCCTATTTGGACGCGGGGCAACTTCAGCAATACGGATATGATTCAGAGCCGAAAACTCGTGAATTTGAAGTGAAACCGTCGGCTACCGGAAGCTCGGTTGAGGGTATTTCATTTGTTCTGAAAGCGACGGCGCGGTAAATCCGGCGCCGGCCCGGTGATAGTCGCTCACTTCTGAGCGGTTGAATCTTTTCCCAGCATGTAGATTTGCCACAAATCACGGCTTGAAGTTCGCAAAAACGGTGCGATGGCGAGCTTGCCGGTGACACCGATGCGTCCTTCCAAAAATTTCAATTCATCGAATTGCGACTTGAGCTCCGGATCGATGGAATAATCCAGCCCGGCTTGTCGCAAAAGCAAAACGCCCTTTGCTTGCAGGGCCAATTCGATATGAAGGCGCATATAGCAGAGGATATCGACAACGATGTCGTCGGGAAAGCGGTGGCGGAGACTTTCAAGATACACGCCGACGTGAGAATCGGAGATCTTTCCGCTGGTGATCAGTTCCAGTAGCTCCAATTCGGAGTCGATCCCAGTGCCAAGCCATCGCTGGGTCGCTCTTTCACTTCTCTGAAAGACAATCGCCACGACCGCCGGAAAGACAACCATGACAATAGCTGTAGTGACCACAGGCGGCAAAATGAAATGGTTGAAGGCTGAATGCAGGACATAGGCGGCGATAAGTCCGGGTAGATACGCGGCGAGATGTTTCTCGCTCCATTTCTCGGTGAGAACTCGCGAGACAATGGCCAAGACCGCGGTAGCGGCGCCGTGCATGATGGCAGTACCAAACCCACGCACCACCCAGGCGGTGATTGGGGCGTCTGAAATCGTCTGCAAATAGTAGATATTTTCGACAAAGGCAAAGCCGGCCCCGACCGCAAATCCAAAGATCGCTGAGTCGACCATAAATCCTACCCGGCGGGTGCGAAGCAAGAAAATGATATACGCCGCTTTGAGCGATTCTTCTACGATGGGGGCGATGTAGCGCGAAAAGAATGTGTCGGTCAGATCAAGTGCTATTGCGAGCCGGGAATTGAGAAGATAGCAAATCACCGCGACCAGAGATCCCGCGACAATTGCCCACACGAGTGCACGAAAGCGGACAAGTTTGAAGCTATCGATGACAATCAGGGCGGCCAGAAAGACAAAGACGGGCAGTAGTCCCAGCAGTATGCGAGCGATTTCGATCACAGGATTTTCAGCGAGGCCATGAATTCGTCGGTTGAGCGCTGATGCGGCTGGGCCGCCACCGCATAGCCAAAAGAGAGGGTCATGTTCAGATGCGACAGTCCGACCATGCGAAAGTCGATCTGGCCGCCGAAGTTGAACGCCCGTTGACGGGTCGGAGTATCGTCGAAATTTGTCACTACAGCCGAGGCAAATAGAGCCGGACGGGCCCAAGTTAGAAAAAGATATGGGCCGCCTATATGACGAAACCGCACCGGGGGAAGTGTCCACTCAACCAGCGCTTTGGCAAAGCGGGAGCCGCCCAATTCGTTTAATTTAGCGCCGGGGAAGGAGTAATACTCGCGGTATCGTTTTTCGGCCTGATTGTCGACCCAGTTGTTGCCGAAACCGCCGAAATAAAAATTGGCCAGAGGTTCGTCGCGGTGATTCGGCGAATAGCCGGCATAGGAGCGCATCCAAATGGATGAGTGCGACAGCGGCAGGGCGATTCCGAACGCATATTCTCCCCGGAAACGAGAGAACCACTTCCGGTTGACATATTTGTTATCGGCAGTGAGTTTCCAGGCCAGTCCTTTTTCCTGATCAACAGCGCCGAGTGATGAGCGCTGGTGGGCATAGGCAAGCGATCCGCCAAACGACCAGAAGCGATCGAACGAAGTAGTGATGTTCTGGTATTCAGGCAGGCGCTCCAGATCGCCGTAGCGGGTGAATGCCAAGTTGTATTTGAAGGTGCGAGGTTCGTCGTCGAGCAGACTCTTGTTATATGTGGCGCCGACACTGTATCCCTTGCGGGATGATTTGGTAGGGCCAAACAGATCGTAAAAGTCGGCTTCGTTAAAGCGGGCGTCGAATTGCCAGTTGCCCTGACCGTAGCCGACACCGCCGTGCCATTTTTCGTTTGTGCCATAGCGACGGTCGGGCGAGTAAGAAAGTGACAGGTCAATCCGATGTTGGTTGAGCGGGTCACGCAGGTCGGCGTGCATACCGTAGGCGACTGCGTCCTGGTACCCTTCGACAATCGGATAAAATCCTGAGAGCCGCACCTGGCTCCAGCTATGATAATTGCCGGAATAGGTGGTGAGCGAGTCGAGATTGATTCTCCCAGGCGAACCGGCCAGCCAGGTGGTGACGATCGGGTGTTTCTTGGTGATTTCGTTGCCCAGAAAGATTATTGGAGCGACATCTTCGATTGGTTTGATCGGCGTGATGACCGGCTGAAAACCGTTGTCGGAATATGCGAACATGAGAAGTGAATCCCCAGGGAGTGGAATCGGGTTGAACACGCCGGTCTCGACATTGGTGAGGGCCTCGATTTTCTGTAGCGACAAATCATAGCGAAAAACGTTCGAGACGCCTGTTACATATGATGTGCCGTAAAGATAGCGACCGTCGGGGGAATGAACAAAGTTGGCCGGAATGCTATTTTGAAAGTCGTACAGCACGGTGTAGTTGGTGTCGCCACCTTGAAGCGAATCGAGCGACAATCTGACAAGCTGTTCGGTGCCGTCAATTTTGGAAAGGCCGGCGGTGACGAATTTTGCGTCGGGAGAGATATCGATGCTGTACATGTCGCGACCGTACGGCCAAGTGTAAACCTGACGCCATTGAGTGTACGGCGCGGGAATGCGAACAAGGGTAGTCAGGCCGTTGAAATGACGGATCCCCCATAGGGCAGAGTCAGCGGGAGAATAGGTCAGGTCGCCGATCCGTTCATTGGGCATGAGCAGTTTCTGTTCACCGGTGATCACGTTTACTGATTTCAGATCTCGCCACGAGTTGTTGTCGGTCGTGTAGAAAAGTGTGTTGGTTGCGCTGTCGAAGGCGATTGACGAGACAAAATAGAGTGCGGCTCCTTTGATATCGCAAATTTTTTCGATACGGCCGTTGTCCATATGTATGGCGGCAATATGACCAACCTGTCCGGGATAGCTGATCGCGACATACATGACATTTCGGGCAACATCGTATTGCGGTTCGGATACCGAGCCGAGCGAGCCGGTGGTAACGGCGCGAACTGGTGTGATTGGGTATTGTCTAATCGCAGTCAGGTTGGCGTGCTGGAATTCGCGCTCGAAGGCCAGCCATTCGCGCCAGGCGCTATCAAGCGAGAGACCGTAGACAGCTTTGAACTGTCCTGAAAAGTAGGCGTGGCTGTTGTCGGTACGGGAGACCCACTCGATTAGTTTTTTCGGGTCGTCGCGAAGGGCCATATAGCTCATGAATCGCCCGCCATATAGATACGACATGGCGCCGACTTGAAAGTTGATCTTGGTGCCTTCGGATTCGAGCCCGACCAAATCGTAGAGCCTGTTCGAATCGCGTACGGCGGTACGAAAGACCATCTCGTCATATGACCCGAGGGCGCGACCAAGTCCACCGGCCATCCAGGTTTCCAGAAAGACCGCGATACCTTCGTGGTACCAGCGTGGAGCGGACCGTCGTGGAACTGTCAGGTAACTATAGAGAATCGTTTCCGGATGGTCGTTGGTTTCGGCGATCTTGCCGCCGAACATCCCACGAAAGAACCGATCCTTCGCGTTTGGCTTGTCGGCCGCGACAATGTGAACCAGTTCGTGGTTCATCGTCGCATTGACCCGCTCATTGGACGGTGTAGTTTCAAAGGCGTAGCTGGGCGGGGCAATCGCGAGGGTTATGGCGTTTCGCGGGATCGACCCGGCGCCGGCATTGCCGAAATCGGAGGGGTCGTAAAGAGCCACTGTGACTTTTTCACTGGAATGGTAGTCAAAGAGCGCCGAGTGAAAGGCCAGCGCATTCTGGAAACAGCGGGCGGTGTGTTTGGCTATGTAAGCTTGCACCTGGCCGAAATAAACAAGACGGAGTTGCTCGGTCTCAAGGACAGTTAGTTGGGCGTGCGACAAAGGTGCACAGACGATCCATAAAAAGAGCGTCAGGCAGACAAGCGAGAGGGTGAGGGTCCGAAGTTTGTGCATGGTAAAATAAGAGACGGCCCGAATCTACTGATTCGAGCCGTCGGGTTCAATCGATTTTCTACGTCCGCTATATTACAGACAGAGATCTTAGCGGGCCTTGCGATCCAATTCCGGGCTCATCAGACGGGCCTGTTCGGTCGCCTGGCGTAAAAAGTCGGCGTTGGTGACCGCGGCGCGAAGGTTCTTGTCTTCGATCATCCGGGCGAATTCCGGGCTTGAAACAGCCTGGCGGAAGCTGTCTTCCGACATCAGACGGGAGAATTCGGGGGTCAAGAAGGCACGGGCGAACTCATCTTCGCTCATCATACGCATCATATCCGGGTCGGCCAGAACAGCGCGAAGATTCTTGTCGGCGATAAGCCGGTCGAAATCCGGATCGGCCACCATAGCGCGGAGTTGTTCGGTCTGGATCATCCGTTGAACCGACGGATTGCGCAGGGCCTCGGCAACCGCGGCCGGAGTCGAGGCGCGGGCCACGTCGGCGTCGGCCAGAATGGCGCGGAAGTTATCAGCGGCCATCGCACGGGCATACTCGGGATTACGGAGCATTTTGCGAGCGGCGTCATTGTCGGCCAGCACGGCTATAGAGCGAAGGCCGGTTGATTTGCGGGCCAGATCGCCCGTGAACGCCTTGGCAAAGTTCGGGTCGGCCAGGTTTTTGCGGAACTGTTCGCTGGAGAGTGCTTTGCGGAAATTCTCGTCGGCAATCGCCTTGCGGAAGTTCTCGTTCTTGAGTAGGGACACGACCGCGTCGTTTTGTAGCATCGCTTGAATAGCGGTGTTGTCAAGGACGACGTCGCCGTCGGTGATCTGCGTGGTACGGAACTTGTCGGCGGTGCCGATCGTCCCCGAAACATCGGAGTCTTTCGGCGGGTATCCGCTGATCGCCATTCCGATAATCCCCAGCGTGATGATGCCAATGCCGCCAATTAGCACGCGGCGCATTGTCGGCTGATTTCCATTTGCTCCTGCCATAGTGACCTCCAGTTACGGTTGTGTATTGCTACGATTCTTATTTTTCTGATAGTCTGCTCAAATTACAGCCAAGACAGCCGAAAGTTGGCAGATTGGACCCAAAAAGACCACATTTATTCGGCCGGGACCCAGGCGCCGGTAGAAATTTCCTGCCGGGCGGTCAGATTGTCGTCCGTTATCGAGATGTTGAGCGTCGAAATGCTCCCCGAGGTGTCGTTAAGGACGAGCTGGTAGGTAGTGCCGGGGGTTGAAACAAATTCCAGCTGATTGCCGCTGACTCGTGGTTCAATCGGATTGGTGTTCGCAGTAACCGCAGACAAGACCAAGTCTTTGTGATCGAAGCCGACAGTCACCGTGGCGACATCCGGTGATTTCGTTAAGACGTTGATTGTCAAGGTGTTGCCGGTTCGCGATACCTTCAGCTCGGCGGCTGAGACGCCGGCCGAGATAGTGCCAGAGGACAATACTATGGCCTTGCCATCGGAGGGCTTCACAAGGGACCCCTGAAGCTGACTGTGGGGAACTTGGTTGTTCCAGCTAAACAGACTGACCAAAAGCACTACGGCAGTAGCTCCGGCAACGGAACCGGCGACAAGGTGAAAAGAAGTGCTCTTTTGCCAGAGTCTTGAAAGGGAGGTGAGCCAGTCTTGTTCGGAAGTCAAACGTCGCGCGACTGGGCGTTTCAACGATCCAATTTCCGCCATGATATTTTGCTTTAGCGCTACGGGCGAGGTGAGCCGGGGTGATTTTGCCAGCTCGGCTGAGGCCAGCACAAGCGAATCAAAGTACTGCCGCGCGACCGGATCGCTATCAAGTAGGGTGCGAAGTTCGGCTTGCTCGGCCGGGGTGGCGAATCCGTCGACTACCCGGTTCATCAATTCAATGTGCTGTTGATTATTCATGGTGCAGTGCTTTCTGATCGGCCAATGTCAAACCCAACTGCCTGCGGGCGGAGAACAAGCGGGATTTGACTGTTTTTTCGGGTATGCGCAAGGTGGTCGCGATTTCCTCGTACGACAGATCTTCAAAGTGCCGAAGTACTACCACCGCCCTGAATTCGGGAGTCAGACCGGAAAGCGCCTTGCCAATCGATTCTGACACTCTCGAGGCCTGTAGATTCTCTTCGGGCGTCGGGGAGTCAGACACAATCGACTCTGCCAGCGGCTCAGTTGATCGCGTACGGGCCTTGAAGTTGAGTGCCTCGTTGATCGTCATCCGGTAAATCCAGCTAAAGAACTTGTGGTTTTCATCGTAGCTGGCCAGATGCTGGTAGGACTTCAGGAAGACCGTTTGGGCGATATCCTGCGCATCCTCGTATCTGCCGACCATTCGAAACGCCACGTTGAACACCGCCTCTTGGTAGCGGTCGACCAGTTCTTCGAAAGCTTTGTTGTCGCCTTCCAGACACCGGGCAACCAGTGATTTGTCATCTGTATCTGACATAATTACAAGACGAGGGGCAAAAAGTTGGTCGGAAATGCCAGGGGGCGCCTCTCCGAGTTTCGTAACTGTCCTAAAGCGAATGGTGGTTAGATTTAACCTATGTTTCACACCGACTTACCCAAATTACGGTCGATTCGGGTGGGTCGGCAAGGGAAATAATGGGGCTTGGTGGCCGCTTTGGATGGGCCGTCTATTCGAGTTTGAGGACTTTGTCGAGGCGGGCCAGGCGAAAGATGTGCCGGATATGGTCGCTCAGGCCGGTCAGGGTCAACGATCCCCCCGAGGCCGAGAGACGTTGGTGAAGGCCAATAAAGAGGCCCAGTCCGGCGCTGGAAATGTATTCCAAGCCGGACAGATCGACTGTGACTGAACCGCTCAGTTCGGCGAGTTGTTTGGCGGCCGAGTCGGTTTGGGCGGCGTCGAGCCGGCCGGTCATTCTGACGTGGCCCTTTGGTTCTTCAGTTATCTGGAGCATGTCATGTCCTTAAGTTCTTTTCGATGGTGATGATGCCGTTGCCGTTTTCGTATCGGTAAACAAATCGGTCAGCAAATTGACGCACAAGATGAAGCCCCATACCTCCGGGGCGGCGTTGTTCGATGGGTAGGTCGAGATCTGTTAGCACAAGTTTGGTGATGTCACATTCGTCTACCTGCATGTCGACGAATTGAACCGAAAGACCGTCCTCGTTGTTCGACAAAAGCACCTCTACATCCCCGCGCAGGCCGGTGCTGTGGCGAACGGCGTTGACAAACAGCTCCTCCACCACCACTGCAAGTTCGTTGGCTGTCAGAGTAAAGAGCGCAGTTCTCATTGAGAAGTCGGCCGTAGCGGCATGAAGTTCCGCCAGCGAGTCGAGCGATCTTTTGAGGCGGACAGACAATTGGGCCATCACAACTAATATACGGAAGCCCGCGCCACACATCAATCCGGCGAGATGGGAGGGGAACAGAGCATTCGTTGACTTAATTGGCCTATGTAGTATATTTGAAGCCGAAACGCTCAGCCGGCGTGGGCTTATCCGTGCCGGTAGTGGCTCGTACCAACAAATCGGCCCCTGTCTCATTGCGGGGGCTTCCAGGAAATCAAAATCGACACTTTGGACAGATAGAGGTATGTACATGCGCTTGATACCGAGATTCCTCAAACTAATTGCTGTTGGATTCGCCCTGGTTCCGGTGGTTGCTACCGTATCATATGGACAATTTCATATGACACAAACCGGCAGTGTCGCGGGAGGTATTGTCGGTTCGGTGTGGGGGTATACCGATTCGACCGGACGTGAGTATGCGCTTGGCTGTACTGGCGGTGCCGGTTTGGGGCTGAAGATAATTGAGGTGACCAATCCTTTTGCGCCGGTATTTCGGGACTTTGTACCGTCGGTGGGCAGTGACCTAAAAGAGGTTAAAGTGCTGGGCAAGTATGCGTACTGTGTCAATCAGAGCGGCGCCCTGCAAATCGTGGATTTGAGTTATTTGCCCGATTCGGGTTCCACGGTCGGCTCCTATTCGAGCGTTACCGTACCGGGACAACACGCCATCTGGATTGACTCACCGTATGTCTATCTCGGCATGAACGGCGCGGGACTTCGCGACTATCGAATACTGGATGCCTCCAATCCGCTGTTCTTGACAGAACTGAGCGGAACGCCGCACCCAAAGGCGGCGTGTGTTTTTGCCGATGCCCACGACTCATACGTGCGGGGCAATTTGGCGTATGTGGCGAATTTGTCGGGTGGGTTTATGATTTTGGATATCACCAATCGCGCTACGCCAAATATACTCAGTGTCAACCCATATCCGGGTTGCTTCACCCATAGTATGCGGGTAACCGCCGATGGAAAGTATATGTTTACGACCGACGAGTTGGCCGACGGTCATTTGAAAGTGTGGGACGTTCAGAATTCTGCGGCGCCGTTCATGGTGACAGAATACCCGCTTCCCGGCCGAATCATTCACAATGTGTTTATCAAGGGGAACTGGCTATTTGTGTCGTACTACACCGACGGTGTCCGGGTGTTTGATATCACCGATCCGACACTACCGACCGAAGTCGGATGGCTTGATACCTACCCACAGGGTCTGTCCAATTTGTTCAACGGGTGCTGGGATGTCTATCCGTACTTTGCGTCGGGGAATATTGTGGCGTCGGACATAACAAATGGTCTGGTCGTGATGCAGTTTGATAGCAACCGAGCCGCATACTATTCGGGAACTGTGACCGATCAGTCCAACAGCCAGCCGATCGCCGGAGCCGCAGTGAAGTGGCAGGACCCGATCTCGGGCGAATCAAATACTGTGTACACCAATACTTCCGGGTTCTACAACTTTGGCGTGCCGGGAGGATCGGTTAATCTGGTGGTAAGCCGGAGCGGATACAACACCAGTACACAGCCAACGGTTGTGGTTGCCCCAGGGACTTACAGCCAGAATGTCGCTCTGACCCGTTCGGCGGGGGGCGAACTCAAACTTTCGATTACCGGAGCAGATATCGTCGGATTGAACAAAGTAGCGGCTGGGCTTGCGCCGGACACGGGCCTTGTGGTCGCTCCTGCGATCACGACACAAATCAACTTTGGTGCGACTAACGCGGCCTCGTATTTGGTGGTAGTCAGCCAGTGGGGGCGAAAAACCGTGCGTCAAACGGTTACGATGCCAAATCACGACACGACCGTGCAGATCACTCTTGTGCCGGGATATGAAGATCCGTTTGAAGCAAACCTCGGATGGCAAGTAGGCGGGACTCTTGATTCCGCTACTGCTGGTATTTGGGAGCGATGTGTCCCGAACGGGACGTTTAACGGAGCTACTCCGGTGCAACCGGGCTCCGATAACGGAGCAAGCCCGGATCAATTTTGCTTTGTGACCGGCCAGGCGCCATCGGGTGCGGCGATCGGCGCGACTGATGTTGATGGTGGGCGCACCACCCTCACCTCGCCGGTAATGGATTTTACAACAATGGGCGATCCGTTTATTCGCTATGATCGGTGGTATACCAATAATCAGGGAGCGTCGCCGAATGCCGATCCGTGGCGGGTGGAACTTTCAAATGACTCGGGGCAAACCTGGGCAATATTGGAAAACACTAATGTCACGGCGGCAAGCTGGACATTCGAGGCATTTCGAGTTCTGGATTTCAAGCCGCTGACCAAAAAGATGATGGTGCGGTTTATTGCCGACGATCAATGTCCGGGCTCGGTGATTGAAGCGGCGGTTGACAATTTCAACGTTTTGGATTTGAGTCCGCCGACCTGCTGTGTCGGAGTTGCCGGAAATGTCGATTGCGACATACTACAAGGGGTGGATATTGCGGACCTGGCCGCGCTGATCGACTATTTGTACATTTCATTTTCGCCGCTTTGCTGTACGCCGGAGGCGAATGTCGACGGCGACGGCGCGGGCGGAATCGATATCGCCGATTTGAGCGCACTGATCGATTATTTGTATATCTCGTTCACACCCCCGGCCGGTTGTTTGTAGGAAACAGATAGGAATGCAAATAGAAACGGCGACCCTGTAACTTCAGGGTCGCCGTTTTTAGTTTGGGGCCGTCGTTCAAATCTTTGTCATCTGCAGACAAAGATGTATCTCGTGACCATAGGCCGGCGGTTTGGTAAGTCCGAGGCGAATAGTCGTGTTTGCAGGTAATGTCATATCGAAATCCCACACCGGTTTCTCTGCCGCTTTCCAGTAGTGTACCACGCCGTTGATCGTAACTACGATTGTCTGTAATGGCTGATCCTTGTCAGCATACCCGGAGAATTCAAGGCGATAGTTGCCCGCCTCATTGCGGAAGAGCCAGAGAAGTTCTTTGTCGCACGCTGAAAGCTTGCCACAGAACGGTTCGGGCGAGCAGGCGGTCGGATCACCGACTTTCACGGTATCGACACGAACTACGGTATCGGTGTTGACGACCGTATCCACTAGTGTAGTCGTATCGGTCACCCGGACAGTATCATACCTAACAACGGTGTGCGTTTCGATGACAGTGTCAGTATGCACAAGTGTATCGGTCACAGTGTCGGTCATCGTCACAGTGTCATAAATGTAATGCGGATCGAGGATTCTGATCGTGTCAAACCTGACTGTGGTATCCACGCGGCGAATCGTGTCGGTAACGGTATCGTAATTGATGATCGTGTCAAATTCGTGCGCGGTGTCGGTAAGACGAATAGTGTCGGTGATTCGGATCGTATCAATCGGGAGAGCGGAGTCACTTGGCGTGAGGGTGTCGAAGATGTACACCGTGTCAACCCTGAGGGGCGGATTGTCCGAGGGGGAGTTGTTGACCTCAAGCGGCTCGGAGCAACTCGCCAGATACGACACTCCAAATGCGACCAAACCGAGGAAAGCGATAGCGAGTGAGCGTTTCATCGGGCGCCTCCAAAGAGCTTATGGGCGGTGACAGTGAACATGTAATTGGCATTCTTGGCGTCGGCCAGATCCTCAAAGGCATTTCGCTCTTTTGAAGGTACCCATGCCCCGGTGATCGAAATCCAGCTAAGTGGCTGTGCACGCAAACCAAAGAGAGCGCCCTCGGAGAGTCTGACATATTTGTAGTATTCGCGTGAGATCTTTTCGATGCGGACCCAGCCAACAAGAAATCCGAGACGAGTGTTTTCGAAGGGGTAAACGATCAGGTTGCATCCAGCCATGCGACGACGCGTTGAAAAGCTGAGCGTTTCGGAGTCATAGTCGCCGTTCCAGAAAGTGTAGCCACCGACCGCTTCAACGTAGTATTTCTGTTTCCATGTGATGGCTCCGCTGACAATCGGCATGCCGCCGAACCGTGCAACCGCGACACCGCCTCCGATCTGAAGGCCCAAATGTTCGACCGCGGGTTGCATCTGCACAACCGGAATGGGCACCGGTTCACTTTTGACCGGCGACGGTTCCACGCGCACGATTGTTTCCTTGGCCACCGGCGGAACGACCACGCGGATGGCGGCGAATCGGTACTGCGGCCCGGTGAGAGCGGCGTCGAGCGATTGAATTATCAATCGAGTTGAATCAACCGTATAGTGCTCAATCAACCAGCGACGAAGAATATGGGCACGGCCGAGCGCCAGGCCGGGGTTTTTGGCGTCGTGGCTGTCATGAAATTTCTCGCCGTCGGCGCCACCAGTGATAATCGCCAATGCGGACGGATTATCCCGAAGAGCGTCGGCGACTGATTGCAATTTGGCTTGGTATGGCGCGAAGATTGAAGGATCGACACTTCCGCCGACACCGAGAGGGAAGTCGTTGATGACCACCTCTTGCGCAACGGTGGCCGCGCTGAGAGAGAGTACGACTGCGGCCAGTAACACCAGGCGAGTGATAAGTAACGGTTGACGCTTCATAGTACGCATCTCCAATCCGAGTAGACCAATTGCACGCGGTTGCAGGGGGAGATTCCTATACTCCGCCGGCAGGGTGCTATCTCCTTTAGTGGCAAGGCGAATGTTTTCGCCGCCGGGAGATCAGGTTATTTGGATACTATAGAGAGCAAAAGGCGGGCCGGAAGATGCTCCGTGAATCGGCGCTTGCCAATTCCGGTCGGGCAGAATAGATTGGCAAGTAAATATGGTCATTTTACGCCATGTACACCGGCGACGGGAGGTTTGATGTTGCTGAAAACAAAGTTGATCTATTTCGCGGCGACAATCACTATGCTGTCACTTGTTGTGCCGTGTCCGTTGAGTTCAAAGACACCGGCGATTACCGAAGAATTTGGGGAAGTACCTGAAACCGCAACCAAAGGACCGCTCTGGCACAATGAGCTTAATCATCAAGCGGTGCTCATGGCCACGATCGATGACGGAAATCTGCTGGTTGTGACTGACTCGGTCGGGGCAGTACTATGTGATGCTGTCACCGGCGCGACGATCTGGAGTCTGCCGGATTTAGGAGGGTTGACGGGCGCGAGGTGGGTTCCGGTTCCGAATCGCCCTCTCGGATGTTTGCTTGCGGGAAAGACCAACTCCGTTTACAATCGCGCCGCCCGGAAAAACTTCGATACGTATTACAACACGCTCGACATGATCGATTACCGGCGGGGAGTGGTTCTGTGGAACAGCCAGCGTTTTGGCTATAAGTCAGTGCACGGATTTTTCTTTCTTCCGCCAATTGATGGTTTGCTACTGTATGGACGTGATTCGGCAATGCACACCTGGTCGACCGCTGTCTCGATAGAAAGCGGCGAGATACTCTGGCGACAGGATAGTTTGTTCGGTGCAGACGGCGCCGATCTGATCAGTGGCTTTCCCGAAACGGATCATGTGATCAACGGGCAACAGTCGCCGATTCTCGACACTGACTCGACAATGATCATTAGTGTCGAGCAGAAGTTCATACGAAAGGTGAATATCCGGACCGGCACGGAAATATGGCGGGTCAAGACGCGGTCAAACGATGTCCCCTCGCTTGTTGACGGGTACGCCGCGGCGGTTTACGATTCGTCCAGACGCGCAGTGTATATCCCGCAGGGGAAAATGATTCTCGGGCTACGTATGGACTCCGGACAACCGGTTTGGGATACGCTACCAAAGCTCCGGGGACGCGCCTATCAAATGCAACTGGTGGAACAGGGGTTGATCGTGTGGGGCGGACCCGATCCGACCAAGCCGTCGGGACATGACTACCTCACGCTGGTGGATCCGAATACTGGAAAAGAAATCTGGAGTAAGCCGTTCACTCGTTTGGATCACTTGAAGACTTCAAACTTCGTTGTGCACCAAGAGCAGGTGTGGACATTTTCAAAGGGGAAGTTCTGGAGCGTGAATCTCGCCGATGGCGCCGCGACCATGACGACCAATGTGCTTGAGTTTGGCGACGATGAGTTTTGGCCGAGTCTTGAGTTTCGCGACAGTGCATTTTTGGTGACCGGCACAAATACGATAGCGAGGGTGAGGGTTGACGGCACGCCGTTATTCGCGGCAATGTTCAAAGCGCCACCGCCGCAATTTGGGATGGCGGATGTATTGACAATAGTCGTGGTTGCCGCGTCAGTCGCCTCGGTGGTGGCGGCGGCGACATCACCGAATGGCGGGTACTACTACTATCCGACATCAATTCAATCGCCCCCCTCGCCGCAAGCCACTACGCGGAAAAGCAACTATGTCTATATTCTGACGAATGTGCGCGACGATACGAATCGAAAGCCGGGATTGGTGAAAGTAAATCGTTGGACCCGCTCACCGGAAGCGGCGGTGAAATTGGATGATCGCAATCCCCGATATGCCACCGACCAAAACACGAACCGGCTCTTTTACGCCAGAGAAGGGCACTTGGTAGAGTGCTATGAGTTTTAGCGTGCGGACTCACCTGTCGGGAAGTGGAAGGCAATGTGCACGCCGTACATGTTGTTGATCGTCTCTGACAGATTGTCGCCTATTGGGAACTGAACGTGCAGGCCCGGTTCCACCTGGCCCAGTGTGATGTCGGCTGAGAACGAGACAGACGTTATGAGGCGATCAGTGAAGTCGATATCCGATTCGGTCACTACGCACAGACTACTAAGGCCGGTCATCAGGCGGAGTTTCGACGTTCGGTACCAGAAATTGGTGGCGAGATCGGCGAAAATCTCTATGTCACCTTCGTCCGGAATAGCGAGTTGGCCGCCGATTGTTGTTCGGAGGCCAAAACCGGAGGGGGCGACGTGCCGGTATCCCAGGTTTGTCGAGACTGTCAACACTCTATTGATATAGGCAAAAACGCGGTGCGACGAAATGAACTGCGAGCTCCCGGCCCAAGCCATGTTTCGCTCGGAAATTACGGGAGGCCGAAGGCCGATGTTCCACAGAGGAGAAGATCCCTCTTTGCCGACTTCGATTCCGAAGTAAGGGTTCGCGAAGCCGAAGTGGGATTGAGAAGTTGAACCCGGCCCACCGGCTCCGTTGTCGAATTTGTACTTTGCGAAAAACGCCGGCAGTTCGAATATGCCGCTTATATTTGGTGAGAATTGCCCTCGACCGGTCACAAACCAACTTGACGTGGGGAAGGTCACTTGAAAGTAGGAGTCATCGCCGAAGTATGTCTTATCGAATGATCCGGCGGTGAATTCAAATTGGAGTCCGGGGCGGCCTTCAGGATTCAGCCACTCTACTTGAGCGATTGAGCACACGGGCGCAAACAACAAGTAGCAAGCAGACGTTACCGCGGCGATTCGGATTGAGAACTTCATACCATACCTCCCATGATATTGGATGATTCTGTCTATTACATAGTATGTGCCAGTAACGTATGCAAGCGGAAAAAGCGATTGTCGTTGAATCGGGGGCCGGGATGTATTATCGTGGTTTGATATGTAACCCCAAGCCGTAGAGGATCGAAACGATGTCGCAGACTGAACACAAACCGTTCGTTTCTCCCTTTGAGACCCAGCGTGAGTTCACCATTCGCGCTATTGTCCTTGGCTCTATCCTCGGAATAGTCTTCGCCGCATCGTCGGTCTATCTGGCGCTCAAAGTCGGCATGACGGTGTCGGCCTCGATTCCGGTGGCGGTACTTTCAATCACACTCTTCCGGGCGCTCGGGCGCGCGACTATTCTTGAGAACAATATCGTGCAGACTACCGGCTCGGCCGGCGAGTCAATCGCTTTCGGTGTCGCTACCACTATGCCGGTCTTTTTACTCTTAGGCATGGATATGCAACTGATGGGGATTCTGATCATTTCGCTTCTTGGCGGAATACTCGGAGTGCTCATGATGATCCCGCTCAGGCAGGGGCTAATTGTCAAAGAGCATGGCAAGTTGACTTATCCCGAAGGAACCGCCTGCGCCGATGTGCTTGTGGTTGGTGAGCAAGGGGGCTCAAATGCCAAGACGGTCTTTTTGGGTTTCGGGATCGGCGCGATTTACAAATTGTGCAACGCCGGACTCAAGCTCTGGCAGGAAATTCCCGAGCGGATTTTCACATTCTTTAAGGGGGCGTCGTTCTCAGCCGAAGTAACGCCGGAGCTACTCGGAGTCGGGTATATCATCGGATCGAAAGTCTCGGCTAATATGATGGCGGGAGGAATGCTCTCGTATCTCGTGTTGATACCCGCGATCAAAATATTCGGCGAGACACTTCCTACCGCCATGTTCCCAGCCAGCGAGTTGATCCGCGATATGTCGCTGGGACAGGTTCGCAATGCCTATGTGCTCTATATCGGCGCCGGGGCAGTGGCGACCGGTGGAATCATCAGTCTGATCAAGTCGTTTCCGACAATCATTTCGGCGTTCAAGCGGGGATTTGCCTCATTTCTTGATTCGCGGAAAAATCAGGGTGAGGTCAAGAAAGAACTCCGTACCGAGCGCGACCTGCCGATGTCGGTCGTAGTATTCGGCTCGATCACGTTGGTGCTGGCGATTTGGGCGGCGCCGATTCTCAATATAAATGCTCTGTCGGCGGTGCTCATTGTGCTTTTCGGATTCTTCTTCGTAACGGTCTCAAGTCGGATCACCGGGGAGATCGGGTCGTCATCAAATCCGATTTCGGGAATGACAGTCGCGACGCTCCTGATTACCTGCCTGCTATTTCTCGCGGCTGGATGGACCGGGGTCGGATACCGCGCGATGGCGCTCTCGACCGCGGCGATTGTGTGTATAGCGGCGTCGAACGGCGGCACGATCAGTCAGGACCTTAAGACCGGGTATCTGGTCGGGGCGACGCCGAAATATCAGCAACTGGCGATCATGATTGGCGTGGTCACCAGCGCACTGGTGATCGGATTTGTGGTCATCTTGCTTAACAATACGTACACCACATTTCCCAAGATGAGTTTTCCAAATTATGTGGCGACCATGCCGGCCGATGCGCCGAGCATGAGCGGACCAGATGGGAATCCGTATCGAGTGCATTATGTAAGCGAACCAGTCGGGGATGTCGCCATTGGCAAGTATCTGGTCAATGAATCAAATCAGATTGCCTATCTGGTTGATCCGGGAATCGCCGGTACACATCCGGATGTCGACGGCAAACACACCGACAAACTGGATTCGCCGAAAGCGCGTTTGTTCTCACTCATCATCGACGGAATTCTGACCCAGAAACTTCCGTGGGGACTCGTGCTGATAGGGATATTTCTGGCGTTGGTGATGGAATTAGTCGGTGTGTCATCGTTGCCGTTCGCAGTCGGGCTGTATCTACCGCTGTCCAGTTCGGTGCCGATTATGGCGGGTGGAATGGTGCGTGCGCTGGTGGATCGCAAGCGCAAGGGGACTGATGCCGAGGCGGAGTTCTCGCCGGGTGTACTCTTGTCGTCGGGATTTATCGCCGGTGCGGCTATCATGGGAGTGGCATTAGCGGGCGTGATTGGCGCCGGATGGGATGAGTCAATCAATTTCTCACATTATCTCGGCGTACTGGCGGAGTCGGATTGGTTTGCGGCGATACCGTTTGTGATTCTGATGTTTGTGATGTACAAGATTGGATTGTCCAAAACGGCGAAGAGTTGACGATCTATTCCGTCAGATCTCAAACATGTCCGGCGAACTAGTCGTGTACATCTTGCGCAGGACCTCGGCGTTTCTTGGATTGTAGCGGACGGCGGTTTCCAAATACTGCGCGGCGGTGGTGAGTTGCGATTGGTCGCCGCTCAGCCCGGACATTGTCCGGTAATAAATTGCGGCGAGTAAGTTCACTACAAAGTCGGTCGGATAGTCGCGGGTAAGCGTTTCAACTATCGGGGCGCATTCACTCATTTTGCCGGCGTGGGCCAACCAGTGATAGAGGTAGATCATCGCATTACGATTATCGGGGTGCAATTTCAAGAAATTTCGGATCAGCGAATCGGGGGGGACATTGCCGCCGGTTGTCATCAGCCGGGCAGCGATTTCAAACTCGGTCGGCCGGTATTTCTTGGCCTCCGGATTGCCGAACAGATCCCAGACCGGCACGAGGTAATTGATATTGTCGCGTATCCAAAAACGGGCCACCACCGGCACGGTTGCCAATTGGGGGTTGTCTTTTTTCAGAGTGCGCCAGAGATTTATCGGGACAGCAAGATGAGTGACCGGATACTGGCGCAAGAGTGGTTCATTCTCTGAAAACGGGAGCTTGATAAACAGGGGAAAGGCCCGGACCGAATTGCCGCAGGTGATGGCGGGTCCGATCTGGCCGCTGACCACCGCGCCGGGACCAAGCAGAGTCGCCATATCGTGGTTGGCGTCGCGGATTCCGTAGGTTCGCATGCTGTACCAATTGTAGTAGAGGCGGGTATCAGTGACAATCGATCCAAGAACTATGACAAGCCCGACTGCCCAAGCCAATTTCGTCGATACGGTAACGGCCTTTTTTGTGAAGTACAATGATTGCAATCCGGTCAATACCACAGCCACCGGCAAGACATACCAGACCCATCGCTGGTATGCGCCGAGTGAGAGTGAGTCAATGCCAAAGGGTGTGACTGCGTGGTAGACAACGTACCAGTTGAGTACCAGAGCGAGGGCGATTTGCCACGATCGAATTCCGGAGGACCGACGGACCATTGTGTCTACACGGGCGATCCAATGGGTAACAACGATCACCAGTGGTATGACCAGAACAAACTGGTATCGCAGTGGCCGATAGTTGAAGATCGATAGCACCAATATCCAAATGACAATCCAGGCAAGTGCAAAGACAAGCGGCTTGCGAAAGCGGCAGTCCGGTTCCCTATAGAAAATCGACCAGAACAAGGCAATGTAGCCACCCACTGACAAGATGGGTGTGTACTTGTGAAGGCCAGTGCGAGCGTAGGAGATGAGATTTTCAAAGGGGCCCCACGGGAGTTCAAGTCCGTGTGGCCAGCCGTGACCCTCGGTGCCGTGGGTCCAGAGAAACGACGCCAGCTCAAATGAACCGTGAAAGAGATAGGACAGCGCGACAATCGATCCGGCGGTGGTAGCCACGCAGATGGCAACGAGTGACCACTTGTTCTCACTTCTTTCGGTTATCCACCAGGAGATCGGGGCGGCCAGCAGGAGCAGTCCGAATGCTTTGCAGAAAAAGGCGATTGCAGAAACAAGAAGGCCGAGAATTGCGGCGCTTGATTTAGTATCCGGAAAAGACATTAGTGTCAGGAACAGTGCTCCGGCGCCGAAGAGCAGTGCATTTTCAGAAAACGGGAATCGGCCGTAGAGAATCAACACGAAATTGCAGGCCAGCAAAACGGCGGCGGCAATCGCATATCTCGCCGAAAGGCGTCGCACTATCCCCCACAGGAACATGGCCAGCGCAAGACAATTGAGCAATACACCGGTCCCCGCCCCCGAGGCGACCGACACGCCGGCAAACTTGTACATTGCAAAGGCGACACCGGTAATTAGCGATGTTTTGAACGCTTGCCAGTGCTCGTAGCCAAAAAGACTCCACTGGCCGAATTGGACTTCGTTCTTTGCAAAGAGCGTGAGATACCCGCCGTCAGTGGTGAAATCCTGGCTACCGTCGGCAAAAAAAGCGGGGGCGTCGGCTTCGATGTCGAATACTCTCAGGCCCACCCCGAGTGCGAAAACCACACTGACGATGGCTATCAGTCGCCAGTTGAGCGGTTGTGACAGATGTGAGTCGGCCCTATCGGTCGGTAGTTTGCTATCTGCGGAGCTTTTCATTTCGACGCCAATATAAGAACCACAAATAGTTGGGGCACTCATTAACTCTGCACGTGGAGTAGGGGAGAAACTCGCTCAAATAAGAACGGCCGCCGGTTTGCACCGGCGGCCGTTTGGTCAATTGACCGATGAGTCAGACGGAATCACGGACACTGTGTGGTCGGCGTGAAACTAATGTACAGCCGATCGATAAGCGCGGTGATATCCGAGATATCGACATTGCCATCGCCATCGACGTCAGCCGCCTGATCGCAACAGATTTCCGTCAGCGAAATGTACAGACCGTCGATCAAAGCCGAGAGATCGGAGATGTCCGATCCGCCAGCGGGATCGCAGTCAATATTACCCGAGGAACCGATACAGCACGGCGAGTTGCTCAGAGTACCCGGGCAACCAACACCGTTACCGGCATAGACACCGCCGGCCATATCGCACTTGACCTGAGTGGTCACAATGCAAGTGCCGTCGGGCAGGCAACAGCAACCAGTCGGAGTACCCGTAGACGGGCAACTGGTCGGTGTGCACGGCGCACCGATAGCGAAGCTGACGCCACCAACCGCGGCGCAGTCGGCCGCAGTAGACTGGATACAACCACCACCGTTCGGCAGACAGCATGCTCCGATCTGGCCGATCGGTTCGCAGGTAGTCGCGAGACACGGAACGTTGTCACCCTTGTAGATGCCGCCATGAGCCTGGCAGTCAGCCGCAGAGATAACCACGCATCCGCCGGTCGGCAAACAGCAGGCGCCGCGGAGCGGCTTGCACGGATTCGGTGTGCACGAAGATCCGTTACCCTGCCATGCACCGTGGCGATTCTTACAATCGGCCGCGGACGTGATAATGCATACGCCGTTCTCAAGGCAACAAGCACCCTTTGACGGAGGCTTGCAACGGATAAGGGCGCAACTTGAGCCCGGACCCTGCCAGATACCAGAAAGCTTACGACATTTCAGCTTGGTGGTCTGGATGCAGGTGCCATCAGGCAGGCAACAGGCGCCTTCCTTGATTTGCGGGCATAGCCCCGGTGTGCACGGAGAACCTGCTCCGTACCAGGTACCATTGGCACGTTTGCATTCGTCTTTGGTCATTTGCACGCAAGTGCCATTCGGCAGACAGCAGGCGCCGTCGAGCGGAGGCTGACACTGGATGCCGGGCATTGAGCAATTGGTGCCAGGACCGTAGAAAATGCCATGCTGTTTGTAGCAATCCATCGGCGAAGCCTGAACACAGGTGCCGTTCGGCAGACAGCATGCTCCGGTCTGGTCGTGCGGACATGGCTGGGTCGGGTCGCAGGAGCTACCGTCGCCACCATAAATACCGTGCTGGCGTTCGCAATCGATCGCCGAGACAGTCACGCAGAGTCCGTTAGGCAGACAGCAGGCGCCGATTTTCTGGTCGCACGGTGTAGGCGGCAGACAGTTGGAGCCGTCGCCGAGGTACAGTCCACCGGCCGCGACGCACTTAGTCTGGGTGGTGATTATGCAACCAGCGCCGGGGATACAGCAACCACCTTCTTTAGGCGGAGGGCATCCAAGCGGGCCACACACGGAACCGTCTCCCATGTACAATCCACTATGCTTGATACAATCTACACCCGTCATGATGACACAGGTGCCGTCGGGCAGACAGCAAGCGCCCTTTTCAGCGCCGGTGCAGAGAAGAGGCGTACACGGGGTGTAGTCACCCTGATAGATTCCGCCGGCTTGTTGGCAGGCGGCGGCGGTCAAGATTTGGCAAGGCAGGCCCGGAACACAGCAAGCGCCGCGTGGCGGGTCACAATTGACGGTGGCGCATGGAACGCCGTCGCCAAAGTAGATTCCACCCATCCGCTTACATTCGTCGGCAAAGACTTCGATACAAGTCGGTCCTGCCGCTCCCTGAATACAGCAGGCGCCCTTCTTGGGGCCGTTGCATACGACACCAGCGCAGGGGACATTGTCACCCTGATAGACGCCGCCATGTGAGACGCAGTCGGCCTGCGAAACCACAACGCAGTTTCCGTTCGGCAAACAGCAGGCGCCGCGAATCGTTCCGCCAGTGCAGAGGTTTGGTGTGCACGGCACGCCATTGCCTTGATAGATACCGCCCAGCTTCGCGCACTCGGAAGCGGTTGCATTGACGCACTGTCCCGTAGTCGGGATACAACAGGCGCCGGTTAGGACCTGGCTACTGTCGCAGTTGCCCTGGCTACACGGGACGTTGTCGCCACGATATACACCACCGGCTTGTGCGCAGTCGGCGGCAGTCAAGTAAGCGCAACTTCCGTCAGGCAAACAGCAGGCGCCGCGAGCAGGGGTGCTACATTGGATTCCTGCGCAACTTGTTGCGCCCGGGAACCAGATACCGTGAAGATTGGAACACTCCGCGGGGAGATTAGTCACGAAACACTGGCCGGTCGCCGGAACGCAACAGGCACCGTCCTGTACGCAAATGTTCGGTGTGGTGCAACTGGTGCCGTCGCCCATGTAAAATCCATTCTGCTGGGCACAGGTGGCGGCGTCGGTCTGGACACAACCACTCAGGAGGCAACAGGCCCCGGTGGCCAATTGCACAACGCCGGCCATGCCGGGATGGATAGTGCAGACATACGACCAGGGTCCCGGGCCATCGCCCGCGACAAACTGAAGAGAATAGGGTGTGGTCGTGAATGGACCCGAATCCCAGGGCCTAGGAGCACCCGATCGGGTTGAGGTGTGAGCGAAACCATCCTGATTGACCCACTTGACTGTGTCACCATAGGATATGGTGACCGTCGGTGGGTTGAACACGAAACCTTGAATGTTGACCGTGTGAACGGTCGCATTCACCTGTCCCGTACAGATCAGTGCCAGTAGCACCAGACCTGTACCACAGGCCTTCAGCTTTCTTAGCATAGTCCCTCCGTGAAATTGGGGTTTTGTATAACGTGTGAGCTGTCAGCTTGAATTTTCACTTGTGAATTACCGGAAATGGTCAAAGAAAGTTGGTGCGCGTGGAGATTCTCCACGGCACAAAGTCGACGCAGATCTGCGACGAGCATAGCGGTTTGGTCCGTCCGTGTCTTTGGCGGCGCAAATACTTCCGGGCGCCGGTTTCAGTTAGCGTGACCCATTGCCGGTCACGGTGGGCTCAAAATGGTATTCTCCACGCGCCGGTTCACGCGACGCGGATGAGGGATGAGATTACCAATGTGTAAGAACTATTTGTCGACTTGAAACTGGACTAAATGTAACTATTTAATCCATGTCCTGTCAAGATAATTCTCTATCACGAACCACACGAAACAATAATAATTTGAATGCGGGAATTGGAAATTGTGCTTAAGTCGGGTATACTACAAAGAGAGCCCCGCATGGTTGTAGTATGACCCGCAAGTTGAACCGCACATCACCAATCGCTACCCCTTCCGGCCGCCTGCGGGGGTTGGCAGTAGTCTCGCTCGTGGTCGCGTTGGCGGCCGCGGTAGTGATGTCGATCTATCATATCTGGTCAATCACACTCCCCGGGTGTGGGCAATTGGGTGGGTGTGAGTGGGCGTCGACCGGGCCGTATAGCAAGGTGTTAGGTGTGCCGGTAGCGTTTGCCGGCGCTGGGTATTTCTTTGCCAGCTTGTGCCTTTTGGTGCTATCTCGGCGTACCTATCCCGGTTCTCTTTGGGTCTGGTTGGTCAGAGCCGGGGCAGTTACTTCCCTTGGGTTCATCGGAATTATGGTAGCGAACGGCCGGGTGTGTATCTGGTGTGCGGCCGCACACCTTGGCAATCTGATCCACTGGGCGATATCAGAGAAGATGGCGAGATCGGCCGGCCGCAAAGTGGGCGTTGATGGGCGGAATGTTGCCATCTCGTCTCTTGCCGGGGTCTTACTGTTAGCCGCACTCTTCATTCTAAAATTGAATGTCGCCGGCAAAGTCGACTCGGCCAACCGCCAGCGTGGTACCGATTCTATAGAACAAATCGGGGCAGATACTCTGAATGCTCCAGTTCAGACAGAGTCTCCCAGTGCGACCACTGCCCAGCCTGCATCACCGGACAGATTCGGCGGAAGGTATTGGCAGGGGAATCCCAATGCGCCTGTCCGGCTGGTGGTCTTCCAGGACTATCAGTGTACGCTGTGTTTTGAAGTTGAAGGAGTGATTGCAAAGTTACTGGCGAGCCGTTCCGATTTCGCTTTTTCTGTGAAGCAGTGGCCGTTCGATGCCGCCTGCAATCGATATATGCTCGGTTCGAGTATGCATCCCGGAGCGTGTGAGGCATCCAAAGTGGCTGAGGCGGCTGGGATCGCTGGCGGCACCAAGGGCTTTTGGGGAATGCATCATTGGCTGGTAGATCGGGGAGGACAGTTCTCGCAGAAAGAATTGCGTGAAGAGTTGGACAAGCTGGATATTGATGTCGACGAGTTTGGAGTGGCCTTCAATGGTGAGGAAGTGGACAGTTTAGTTCAAAACGATATCGAGGAAGGGATGGCGTTTGGGATTACCTACACGCCGATGATTTTTGTCAACGGGTACAGGGTCGAGGGGTGGCAGTCGGCGGGAGTTTTGCCGGCGGCAATCGATCGGGCGGCACAGGTGGCCCGGAGTCACCCGCGACTGAATGACCGCCCCGATCTGGCGCTTGATATCCAGTTCCGAACTTGGATGAATGCACCGGTGACCCCGCTGGAGCTTGGCAAAGATGAAATCAGCCGGGGACCGGCGACAGCCGCAACGACTGTTGTGGTTTACGGTGACCTGACCTGTGCGTTTCATCAATCGGCCCGCAAGACGCTCGACCAGACACTGGCTATATTCAAGAACGTCCGTTTTGTCTATCGCGATTTTCCGCTTGATGCCGCCTGCAATCCGCTGGTTAAGCAAGTGATCAATCCACGGGCCTGTGAAGTAGCTCGCTGGACACACGCGGTCCGTCGAATCGCCGGTGACAGCGCTTACTGGAAAGCTCACGATTGGATTGTCTATGGCCGCGACCATATGGAGACAATTACAATTGAGAGCTTAAGTGGATTGGTCGGCATACCTGCTGAAGCAATTTCGAAAATGGCGGCCTCGTCTGAAGTCGAGAATGATGTGAAGTCGAATCTCGATCAGGCAATCAAACTGGGAGTCAACCAGTCGCCGACAATCTATGTCAATGGCAAGCAGGTTGCCGGCTGGCGGACTCCGGGAGTGCTCTGGAAAGTGATTCAGTTGTCGAGCGGGGGATCAAAGTGAGATTGGGGCTGGTGGTCTATGCCGCTGTCATACTCACTTTCTTGAGTTCAACGGGTAATTCTGCTGTTCAATTCGTCTGGTCGGGAGCGGTGAACACAACGTCGGCGCGAGTCAACGGCAAAGTGAGCACCGACAGCGCACTGATACGACTGGCGTATACTGATCAATCCGATTTCTCATCGCTCTCGTTTTCGGCGATCGATACGGCGATAACAGCCAAGAACAACAGAGTCGTGTCATTGTTTGCGACCGGGCTTACCCCGAATATTCAATATTACTATGCGCTTGAAGTAAACGGCGTGGTCGACCTGAGTGTGACCGGCCGGTTCCGGACTTTTCCTGCAGGTGTCGCCTCATTCACGTTCGCGCTGGGGTCGTGCGCCTGGACCGGTTCAAACGCGAGTACCTTTCAGACGATCAAACAGATTGATCCTTTGTTCTTTTTCCATCTGGGCGATTTTGACTACGACAACATTGCGGTCAATGATCGCAATGTGTTCAGGCAGACGTTTGAATCGGTGTTGGCTTCGCCGGCGCAGTCGCAACTGTATTGGAATGTGCCGATTGCTTACATGTGGGACGACCACGACTACGGGCCGAACAACTCCGACTCCACAGCGCCGGGTCGCGTGGCGGCACGGCTGACCTATCAGGAATATGTGCCACACTATCCGCTGGAGGCTGGATCGGGGGATGTTGCCATTTATCAACGCTTCGATGTCGGCCGGGTGAGATTTCTGGTCTGCGATTCACGCTCGGCGCGTTCGCCCTGGACCGCCACCGATAACTTGCAAAAGACAATGCTCGGGCAATCGCAAAAGGACTGGTTTAAGGATCAACTTCTTCGGGCCCGCGACAGCGTCGCGCTGATTGTCTGGGTAAATACGTTGCCATGGATTGGGAACACCGGCGACGACGGCTGGTACGTGTACACCAACGAACGGCGCGAGCTGGCCGAATTCATTCGGGACAATCAGATTCACAATCTCTGCCAGATTTCCGGTGATGCCCACATGGTGGCGATAGACGATGGCTCCAACTCCGACTATGCGACCGGTGGCGGTGCGTGTTTCCCGGTTTTTCATGCCGCCCCGCTCGACCGGACGCCCTCGCCGAAAGGGGGGCCGTACAGTCACGGCGCATTCCCCGGCACAAACCAATTCGGGCTATTCACAGTAGTTGATTCGGGAACACAAGTTCCGCTGAAAGTTATCTGGAGCGGGCGGCTGGCCAACAATCAGGAGTTAGTGCATTACGAATTCACGCCCGGTTTTTGCCACGCCTGTTGTAGCTCAGTTACCGGTAATGTCGATTGCGACCCAACCGGACACGCTGACATTTCCGATCTGATTGCGCTTATTGATTATTTGTATATCAGCCGTGATCCGTTGTGCTGTAGTCATTCGGCCGATGTCGACGGAGACCGGCAAATCGACATCAGTGATCTTACTCGACTGATCGACCGTCTGTATATATCTTTCGCGGGATTGGAGCCTTGCTCGTTGTAGAGGCAGGGAGAGCCAATTAGCAAGGAAGCCGAGTGACTACTGCGACAACCCCGAGCACGGACAATGCCGCTACAATAACTGGCGGATTTTTCGATCGAGCTCGGCAAGTAATCGAGGCGCACCCGCTTGCAACTGTTATCATTGCCGCCTCGATCTTTCGATTGATTGCGATAATCTGGTCAAAGGGGTTTGTCCATTCCGACGATCATTACGATACGGTCGCGGTCGCGTACGATTGGATCAAGACCGGCTTGTTTGGACCCGATGGTTGGGTTCACTGGCAGGAACAGCCGAGAATAGCGTCGACCAGATTTCCTCTGTATCCATTCTCGCTTTTCTGGACTATGAAAGCGTTCACCTGGTTTGGGGTGCAAAGTCTGGATACGATGATGTACGGTGTGCGCACTGTCCACGCCGCACTATCCATGATACCGGTAGTCGTTACGTACTCAATTGTGAGGCGGTTCACCGGCAATATCCGCTGGGCGGTATTCGGCGGACTTTTTGCGGCGCTCCATTTTCTCGCGCCGTTTTTGGGAGTGCATTGCCTGATTGAGACAGCTGGCGGTGAGATTTGGATGGCGGCAATCTACGGATTCTACCGATACCGCGAGACGAAATTAGCCCGATGGCTCTGGTTTGCCGGTGTCATGACCGGCCTGGCCTGGATGATTCGTTTTCAAATTGCATTTGCTGTTTTACCCATTCCGTTCATCCTCTGGTATGAAGACAAATCACTTCGCGGCGCGGTGCATTACTCTCTCTCAGTTGGGGCGATGATTCTGATTGCCTGGGTGACGGATTGGATATTGAAAGGAGAGTTTGCAGGCACGACTCTGGTTTACCTGAAGGCCAGTGTAGACCTGGACGCTCTCTACCGCACAATTCCTGCGCTCTATCCGGCTATCTTGCTGGCGGCTTTTGTCCCACCGCTGTCTCTCCTGCTTTTCTGGCAGGCGACCAAGTGGTCATTTGTGAAGAATCATCTGATTTTGGTGGCCGGCTTCTGGGCGTTTTTGCTGGGGCATTGGTCGCTTGCCAATCAGCAGGAACGATTCATTTTTCCGATGATCCCGGTGTGTATCCTCATATTTGTGCTGGCGCTCTGGCACCGCAAACAGACGAAAGGGTATGTGGTAGGAAACTCGGCATGGCTTCGCGGTCTGGTTGGAGTATCGCTTGCAATCAATGCCGTGCTTCTCGTCTTTTTATCGGTTGGGTATGGACACAAAGGGCTGATTGAACCGGTGGTTGACATAGACCAAGCCTCTCCGAACAGCCGCGTGATGTACCTGCAACCCGAAATGCGACCGTGGATAGCCAAAGAGTATGCAACAAGTGATCTTCGGGCTGAATATGTCAAAAACTGGCACGAGTATGCAGGTATGCGACTGCTCGGCGGTGAAGAGTTCGCCTTTGACTACTTTGTAGTGTATCCTACAAAAGAGGTTCCACTCACGGAATGTATGGATTCGTTAACCGCTCGATACGGCAAGCTGGATTTGTGGCGAGAGTACCCAGCGTCGTGGTATGACCAAACACTGCACCTATTGAATCCCAGGCACAACGACAATTTCGCGGCGCATGTATATCGGCCGGAGATCTCAAATCCGTAGTCTCCCTGACTTACTTGATTCGTTCCGGGTCGGGGAAATCACGGAAAAAACCAGAGCGGACATCTTTGACGATTGAATAGACCTTGGCATGTCGTGACTCAATCTCACCCGATCGGGTCGCGACCATTTTGAAGGCCGAGTCGAGCTGGGCCATGTCGGTCGCGGCGATAATAATCTGAAACTCTCCCAGTTCCTCAGGGCCAAATCCAAATTTGCGTCGCATGATTTGATACGACGAAATCTTGCCATGCTCCTTCAAGTACCCCAGATACCCGTCGAGGGCGTCGCACAATTCCATGTCTTTGTGTGAATCGATCAGGTTGCACCAAACGAGTAGATAGTCCATAGTATTCCTGTCAGTGGTTATTCAAACGCAGAGCGATCTTCCCAAACATTGAAACAGATACCGAATGGATCGCGCAGATAGCAGGGGTTGCCCCGTCCGCCCCAGCGGACCTCGGTACAACCGTGAGCCAGCAGTTCTATGCGGGCGGTTTCGAGGTCGTCCACGACAATTTCCATAATTGGTCCGAGTTGCGGTCCTTGGTCGATAAACAGCCGAATCGGCGAGGCATTGAGTTCAGTATTCTGTTCGGTGACTTCGACAACGGGATAGCCGAATATCTGGCTGTAGAACTCGACCGCCCTCTTGCGGTCGGGGACCTGATAACAGACGCAACTGCTTGATTTGTATCTGGCTCGCATCGCTACTCACGCCTTGTCGGCTCAATAATTGATAAGTTTAATCTATGATGAACAGTCCATTCGGTCAAGCCCGACGAAAATAAAGTTGACACCACCGAGTATGGTCGTATGTTTAATAGAGAAGATACACTCAAAGTCACACGCGATTTCTTTCCAAGGAGGAATACTATGAAACGAGTACTTATCGCTGGGCTGGTGATAGCAGTGGCTATTGCCGGCTTTGGCTGTTCATCGATGAAAAAACGGGATAAAGGGGCGGTGATCGGCGCCACCACCGGCGCAGTGATCGGCGGGATTATCGGCAAGCAGGCCGGTAACACCGCAGTCGGCGCAATTCTAGGCGCGGCGATCGGCGGCGCGGCCGGCGCGGTGATCGGCAACTATATGGACAAGCAGGCCGAAGAGATGAAGCGCGACCTGGAAGGGGCCAATATTGAGCGGGTTGGAGAGGGAATCAAGATCACTTTCAATTCGGGGATACTCTTCGATGTAAACAAATCTGACCTTCGGTCCGAGGCGCGAGTGAACCTGGAAAAGCTCGCGGTTATTCTAAACAAGTATCCGGATACGAAAATCGTGATCGAGGGACATACCGACGCCGACGGTACCGAAGAGTACAATCTAAATCTGTCGCGACTTCGCGCGCAATCGGTGGCAAACTTTGTCAGCACTAATCAGGTGGACCCCACCCGGTTTACCATCATGGGGTACGGCGAGTCTCAGCCGGTGGCGGAAAATACAACGCCCGACGGCAAGCAGGCCAATCGACGGGTTGAAATTGCCATCTTTGCTAACGATAAACTCAAGGGTGTCGCCAAACAGCAAGCTGGATGATGAGTCCTTTGCTCATTTGTGACTAAAACAGAACAGCCATCTTCCACTGCGGGAGGTGGCTTTTTTCAAAGAACCAATGGTGACAAGCGAATCTCGACACAGAGTGGTGGTGATCGGTGGAGGGTTTGGTGGACTCGATGCCGTACGTGCGCTCAAACGCGCCCGCGTGAACGTGACTCTGATAGATAAGCGGAACTTCCATTTGTTCACCCCAATGCTGTATCAGGTTGCCACCGGTGGACTTTCGCCCGGCGACATTACCGCGCCACTTCGGCATCTGCTTTCAAAGCAAAAAAACGCCGAGGTGTTTTTGGGTGAGGTAACGGGCGTGGATGTTGACCGGCGGGTGGTGCAATGCGAACACTATGAAGTTCCGTACGATACATTGATTGCGGCGGCAGGTGCGACTCATGACTATTTCGGGCATCCCGAATGGAGTCAGTTTGCGCCGGGGCTGAAAACAATCGAGGATGCGATTGCTATTCGGTCGAGGATTTTCAAGGCGTTTGAGGATGCCGAACGGGAGAATGATCCGGCGGAGCGAGCCCGATATCTCACCTTTGTCATAATCGGAGGCGGGGCGACCGGGGTTGAACTGGCGGGGGCGCTGGGTGAAATTGCTCACGATACTTTGAAGCATGATTTCCGCCGGATCGATCCGGGGTCGGCGCGCATTTACTTGATTGAGGCATCGCCGCGGATACTTGCGAATTTCCCACCCAAGTTATCTGCGCATGCAGAGCGCTCACTCGGCCGACTTGGCGTTACTGTGCTGACCGGATATCGAGTCACTACTATGACCGAGAGCCAGGTAGTCGCGACCTCCGGCAGTGATTCAACATCTATAGACTGCGGCACGATTGTCTGGAGCGCCGGTGTGCGTGGGTATAAGATCGGCGAGTTGTTGGTAAGTGGCAAAACAGAGCTATTTGATCGGCAGGGGAGAATCCAAGTCGAGCCGGACCTGACCGTGCCTGGTCACCCCGAGATTTTTGTGATTGGTGATCTGGCGTTCTACCCCTATCAAACGGGCAAGCCTCTTCCGGGAACGAGTCCGGTGGCGATGTCGCAGGGAAGATATGTCGGCGATGTGATCGGGCGTCGAGTGCAAAACAAGTCGGTCAAACCATTTCGCTATTTCAACAAAGGTGAATTGGCGGTGATCGGAAGGGCGTCGGCGGTGGCGAATTTCGGATGGCTACAGGTGTCCGGCCTATTCGCCTGGCTATTGTGGCTATTTGTACACCTTATGTACTTGGTACAGTTTGAAAACCGGCTATTGGTGTTCATTCAGTGGGGATTCAGCTATTTCACTTTTAACCGGGGGGCGAGGTTGATAACATTTGACCAGGAGAAATCCCGGTCCCATGGTAATTAGGAAGGGACTGACGCACCTGAGTTTCCCCGAATCCTGCCGATCTATTTGGTGTACAATGGTTGGTGAGATGACATACACGAATTAGCTATGAGCAATAGTCGGGAACATATCACTGATTTATCCGGAGCCGTTTCCGGCGACAGGTCAATGGCCGACGGGACAGTCAAGCAACGGGTGCTTCTTTGGTGCTCCGGCTGTGGCGAGGAAATCGGCGCCAGCTCGATAGATGACCTGTCCGGGAACATCGCCGCCGAAGACGATCTTGTAATCATCAATTGGGAACTTTCAGGAAACCGCTCTTCGATCAGTCGATATCTGGTCGAACTGGCCGGCCTTTGGACCAAGACACAACAAGCGGATCTCCTGTTGGTTCAAATTCGAGGCTCGCGGGATCTGTTGCTACGTTGGTTTCCTGCTTTAATCGCGGCCCGAGTGAATCACCGGTTAAGTATCGCGCTGTTGGAATTCGATTCGCCAATTTGGCAACGTCCGATTATTCGTTGGCTACTCAAACATCTGCTCAAACAGGCGGATCGGCTGGTAACTCCCACCGAATGGCAGATGGGTGCACTGCGTCGAGTCGGACTGGCCCCTGCGATGATCCCAACGCTTCAACCAGTGCAGACTTTCTCCGAGATCATTCAAGTCCAGCCGCGAATCTTAGTTGAGATAGGCGCGGCACAGCTGGGAGAGATCGATAGAATTGTTCAGTCTTTTTCGCTGGTGAAATCGAAATACCCCCGTGCTGAGTTGGTCATATTGGGTGTGCACAATCAGCACGCTGAGATTCAAAACCGAATTGAACGCACCATGGCGAATCGATTGTCGGGGATAGAAATTGTAGATGTGGGGAATAGCGGCAATCTCTCGGGCGATGTTGTCATTTGTCTGGACAATGACAATTCGTTCCCTCGACAATTGGTGTCGGCATGGCAAAGCGGACGGGTCCCCCTAATCCCCGCTTTTAGTCTGGTTTCGTCAATAGTCCGCGACGGATTCAACGGCCTTGTGTACTCAGCCGCAAATACCTCCGGGTTAGCTGACGCCGTCGTTCGACTTGTCGAAGAGCCCAGCCTCGTGCGGGCGATTTCCAGTCAAGGGCTTATCGAGGCCCGTGGCTTCCAGTGGCCGGCGCTCAAATCGCGCTGGCGAGCGATACTTCTTCCAAGGAAGTGATTGCCGCTTCCGGTCGCAGTCGGTTATATTCGGGGCATGCTCAAGTCATATAGTCACTCATCGCTGGGGACATTCGAGGAGTGCCCTCGCAAATTCAAATTCGAAAAGATCGAGCGGGCACCTAAATCAGACCGGATAGCCGCACATATCTACATGGGGCAGGTGATCCACGAGGCGCTGGCACGGCTCTACGAGGCCGCCGCCCATGGAAAGCTGATCGACCTGAAGGTGGTTATTGACGAGTACGCGGCCGAGTGGGAGAAGCCGGCCAAGGGGGCGATTGTATGCCAGGATGAGTCGATGACGGTTGACGACTATATTGCCTCGGGCCGGGAAATCCTGACCAAATATTACAACAAGTACAAACCGTTTGGCGGCGGAACTCTCTTGGCGATCGAGCGATCTTTGCCACTTGTACTCGACAGCACACCCTTCAAATTCAACACAAAAGTTGACAGGCTCTGGAAACGACCCGACGGTGTCGTGGAAATCTGGGACTACAAGACCGGCAAGGAACTCCCGCGCAAAACAGACACCCGGTTTCGCCAGCAGATGGGACTGTATCATCTGGCGGTGAAACAGAACTGGCCGCAGTTTGAGAATATCTCCGTTGTACAGCACGCGCTTCGTCAGGACGAAATCATCTCTGACACTCTTTCAGATGAAGAACTCGACGAAATTGCCGAGCGGTTTAAGATGAAAGTGTACGACACACTCACCGCTGAGAAAACCGACGACTTCCCGACGCGTGAAGGGCATCACTGCCGGTGGTGCGAGTATGTATCGCTCTGTCCGGCGAAGATTCATAAGCGGTATATTGACGGCGAGGAGTCGGCAATCGGTGGGGACAAAGCGGCCGCCGCGGCGCTGGCCACGCAACTTGCCGACCGGTACTTGCAGGCGGCCAGTGAGTTTTCGGCCGCCGAGCACGAAAAAGAACGACTTAAGTCCGAAGTAATCGAAGCGGCGCGTGAGTTAGGCGTTTCGAAATTGGCCGGCAATACCGGCGAGGTTTCGGTCAAGCTCCGGGTGGTCGATGAATTCCCCACCAAGTCGGCCGATCCAGCCGCATTCTCTGAACTCTCGGCTTTGGCCCGTGAGGCCGGGCTTGATACGATGTTTTCGCTCGATCACCGGGCGCTGAAGAAACTGTACGATCAACATCGGATTCCGGAAGAGCTTTTGAAAAAGTTCGAATCGTTTTTACTGCGCAAAGATCGTCCGTTGGTGACGGTTCCTCGAAAGAAAAAGGGAGAAGACGACAGCGACGATGGCGAAGATTGATTGATCCCTGTCCACATCTGCAAGACCAAAGAAAAACGCCCGGCCTTCGCCGAGCGTTTTGCATTTTCACGATCAAGAAAGTCTAAGCTACTTTTTCGCTTTTCTGGCGATGAAAGCCGGCACAACCTGTCGCTTGTTGAATTCCGGCCGGAGCGTGTCGGGCGGAGTGCCGATGAGGGCATCGGTCATGGTCAAGATGGAATTATTTGGATTGGTTGTAGTCGTATCAACCGCCAAATTAGTAATTGCTACGTCGTCGATGGAGTGCAGATACACGGTCACCAGTCGACCGGTCCCCGGTTCCAGGCGGACAGTGGTCGGCCCAAGATTGGCGATCATGCCAAGAGTGAGGCACTGAATCGCGGTGTCGACGCGGAAGCCGCGATATGCAAAATTAGCGGCTCGTCCACCGGTGTACACCGCTGAATCGGCAATCAGGCGGGTCAAGCCGGCTTTGTATTTCAGCGGCACGGTCAATCCAACGATTGGTTCATCGTTGGTGTACAGGACTGTGATGGTCCAAATGTGTGGTTCGATCATGGCCGTTTCGGCGTAAATCGTATCAATTTTGCCGTACGGATCGGTCTGCGCAGTCACCATCGCGGGCAGGATTAAGGCCGCCCAGACAGTCGCAACCAGCAATAGTACTCTTTTCATTCTTCCTCCGGATATCGTCATTCGTTCTCCACTTCGTTGTACAATCAGCGCTATGAAAGGATCCGCCGTCATTGCGAGGCCGTGGATTGCATCATCGCGGCTTCCTGTACGGCAATGACCAGCGAATCGGCGGCGCGATTATTTCCCAGTTTGTCACGATACACATCAGCCGCCATTAAAGCGGCGCGCTGTCCTTGAATTGTCTCGGGGAATTTGGCAAAGACCTGCGAAAGAACCGTGGCCGCTTCGGGCCATTGTTTCTTGGTGCGATGCAGATCGGCCAGGAAGTAAAGCGCAAGAGCTTCGTCGCGCGTTCCCGGTTTCTGGGTGGCGATGGTCTTGTACGCTTTCTCCGCCCGCTGGAACCACTGCTCGGCCTCGGCCTCTCGCCCTTCCTTCTGGGCCTTCTCGGCAAGATACAGATGCGCCCCCATCGCCTGTTCAGAACCTGCGTAATGATCAATCAGGAATCGGTATTCGGTTTCCGCCCGGCCCCAATTATTCTCAAGTTCAAAGGTCTGGGCTTTGGCGTGTTGTGCGCTCGGCGACGCTTCAAAATATCTGGGCCACCGGCTTTCAATAGTGGTCAGAATCTCCCGGGCTTTTGCGTACTCTTTTTTGCTTATATAGATCATTGCCTGTTTCTCAAAAATCTGCGGGCGGGCAATGGTATCAGCTCCGACGAGCGTCTGATCCAATTCTGAATAGAGGACCAACGCGGAATCGTACCGCTGGAGTTTCTCAGCATACAGGTCGGCAATATGCAGTTTTGGGACGGGCGCGACAGCACCGGTAGAGTCAACCATTCTGGACAATGTTGCCGCGGCTTTCTCCCATTGTCCGGCGTCTTCATACAGCCGGCCAAGATTTCCAAGCGCAGTCATAGAAAGTTCGCTCGGAGCACTGGTCGCTGTTGACCACCTCTGGTAGTAGGACTCGGCTCGCGCGAACCATTGGTCTGCCTGTACCGTGTCGCGGCCATCGACAAACGCCTGGTGGATTCGAAGTGGCAAGTTGAATATGAGGAGAAGGACATGGCCGGAATCATTGACCGGCGGTGTAAACTTCTCGATCGAGTTGATGAAGACTCGTAGCGAGGAGTCCCGTTCTCCGCCAACTTGCAGGGCTCGACCGTAATTGTAGTAAGTCGTCGCTTGCTCGGTGCGGTTTAATGTCGCCTTGCTCATCAAGCGTTCGAGGAGAACAGCCAGTGTGTCGTAGCGCCTGGCGATGAAGTACATCTGGGCCAGGTGCGTTGTGCTTTGGTAAACGATTCCCGATAGCTGGCGATTTTCTTGCGGATCAAGAGCGGGTGTTACGGTATCAAGGGCCGCGTAGCAATAGGCGGCTACTGCACTGTATTGATCGCGCAGGCCGCGGGCCACCGCTGGATCATCCTCGTCACCACGAAAAATAGCGGCCTGCAAGGCCTTGTCGGCTGAATAGTAGAGTTTCTCCGCTTGATAGCGGATTCGCACGGCCGGCTTGTCGGCGCAACCTGAGTACCCAAGCCCGAGAGCCACCACCGCTACTGTTGCAATGAATCTTCTGGTCATGATCCCTTTATCGGTAATTGTGTATATGCTTTTACGAGCCAAGAGTATACACGGCCCGGCGGGCAGGCACAAGTTATTTGTCTTGGACGGGCGGTCGACTACCGTGGCAAAAAAAAGCCGCTCAGTGAACTGAGCGGCTTGAGATTTGGTAACGAGGGCTAAAATCTTACTTGCGGCGACGAATCACGCCGGCACCAAGGAGGCCCATGCCCAGGAGAAACATTGAGGCCGGTTCCGGAACGGCGTTCGGCTGGCAACGATACTTGGTATTCATCCAGTCATTGCCGCATCCAACCGCGACATGGAAATCAAGAGTCTTGAAGTCGCCGAAGCAGGACTTGTTGATCTTGAACTCCCACACAAAGGTGTCGCCATTGCCGGGGCCGGGGAATCCAGTCTCTTTGAACGAATTGTCATACGTCTTGGCAAACTGAATGTCGGCCTTCTTGGTCGCGTTGTAGCCGATTTCGTGAGCGCCGGCGGCATTCTTGACCGTGTTGTTCTTGTAGTAAGAACCATTCACGTTCTGAATGTAGCTCCAACTGTTATTCGTGCGATAGAAACCGGTGTTGCCGGATTCGTTCGTCTTTTGCTGGGTGTAGTTGGTGATCGACGATTTGACGTCAATCGCGTACTGGAACGGATTGCCGCCGTCCTTGCCGATGAAGATATCGCCAAGGCGGTAGTTCTGATTGTAACCGGTCGAGTGAGCCAGGAAACCGAAGGAGTTGGTCATCGCGATATAGATATGATCGCCTTTTTCGCGGACCTTGAATCCTTCGAGATCAAACTTCTCGCCACCCTCGCCGTGGTTACCGGGGGACGGGAGATGCCCGATGTTGTTCGGGTAGTTAAATGGTGCCCAGTTGTTGTTGTAGTCAAACGGGCTTTCGCTGTTGTTGAACACCGTGTTGTACTTATACCCGTAGGCACCAGCCGAGCCGGCGGCGAGCATCACAACCAGTGTGACCATGATGAGTTTTTTCACGTAAATACCTCTCGTTACCAATAAAGTTACTTTTTCTCATGCCGCTATAAGGCAACTTCCATGCCACAAATCCCGCCGCCCGAATTTCATTTACTATCGTTGAATCACAATGAGTTAGGCCCTGCGACTGGCGGCAAAGTTGTGGCGAGACAATGTCGCACCTGCAGATGACGTCAAACAATTGCTCAAAAAGTATGCACGAACATGCATACCTCGTTGTCTCCCAAAGGCCTGTCGCAATGGCGATTGTAGTCAATAGTGGCGATTTTCGTAGTGGTTTGGTGCTTTTTTTCGAGTCGGCACGACCTTGAAAAAGGGAGACCGAAATGACTAATCACCAAAGCGAAGCTCAAGGTGGTGTTCACGACATCGCCGGGAAATCAACCACTGTACGGCTTGGCCGTTCTACGTCGGCAACAGACATTGGACGCTTGTCGAGAGTCGTACAGTTTTCAAGAACAGACATCGTCGATGGGCGGCACCGAATACCTCTCTACCGATTTCTATCGGACAATATCCCGGTTGTGCATTCGTGCGTCTGGACCTGGATTCGGCTGGCCTCGGCCGCCGGGCAGTTCCGAGTCGACTCTTCGGCGGGATCTCTTGCGGAATCAAAAGCAGGCGACCGATTGGCAAGACTTGCAGAGAAGGTGTACGCTGGCCCTACCGGGCGGCGCACCGGATTGCCGTCACTTATCTCTGATATCTTCACATCTGTTTTCCGCGATGGTTACTTTGTCGGGGCACTGTCCTCTCTACCGGGTGGGAATGGGGTGGATCAGATTGTGCCGATCGACGCTTCCAAAGTTCGGTTTGCCGACGATTCGGGAAAGTCGAGGATTTACTTCGATGACGGTCACTCGACACAGTCTCTAGATCGTCCAGATGTGTATCTCATTCCGTTCGGGCCATCGGCCGACAGCCCATTTGGTCGCTCGCTTTTACAGGCCGTTCCGTTTGTTGCCTATATCGAACAACAATTGATCGATGACATGCGGCGGAGCAGTCATAATTCCGGATTTCAGCGGCTCCATGTAAAAATCACTCCACCGGAGCGGATGGGAGGAGAGTCCGATACAGCGTACGCAAATCGGATCAACGGGTATTTCGACGCCACGGTCGATATGATCAAGTCGTGCGATGTCGACGACAATCCGGTGACCTGGAACAATGTTCAGATTGATCTGATCGGGCCGGAGCGATCGCAGGCGGTATCCAACAGTTGGTTCATGACCCACCGTGCCATGGTTGAGGAAGTTTGTGCCGCCACCAATCTTGCTCCGTTTCTTCTTGGCTACTCGTACGGAGCGACCACCACCTGGGCGGCCTTCAAGTTCGACGTGGTAATGCGTCAGGTTCGAGCAGTGCAAGCCCAGGTAGCGCAGTTTTTGGAGTGGGTAGGTAATATCGATCTGGCGCTGGCGGGGCTCGACGCCCGGTGTCGCCTTGAGTTTGACAACACATTCTCCTATCAGGTGAAAGATGAAGTGGCGGTACAGTCCAGCCGGATTGAGAATGTCCTCAAGCTGTACCAGGCGGGCCTTATTGATGCCGCTACCGCAAAGAAAGAATCGTGCAAAATACTCTGATCGAGGCGGTCCCCGTCGAGTTGTGGCGGCGGGGCTTTCTCGATCCGGCCTTCTTTGCATCTGAAATACTAGGGGTGGAACTGCACCCCGGACAGATCGAGTGGTTGTCCCGATCCTGGAAACGGGAAAATCTTCTCGTTACCGGGAATCGCTGGGGGAAGACGTTTGTCTCGGCGATTAAGCTGATTCATAATTCTGTCTATCAGATACGGCCGGTGCGATGGCGCGATGTCCCCTACTATCGCGCGGTAGCCGCCTCGATCACTCAGGATCAGGCCAATCTTGTGTTCAATCAGGTCAATCGCCTGATTCGAAGATCACCGGTGCTTACTCCGCTCGTAGACCAACGAACCCGAACCCCGTTCCCGCGAATCGTTTTCGGCAATGGGTCGTCGATCGAAGCCCGCTCGACCCAAAATCGTGGTGAGTATCTCCTGGGCAATGATTTTGACCTATTTGTTTTTGACGAAGTCGCCTTTGAGACCGATCCGGAGTATGTCGTCGAAGAGGTTGTGCTGATGCGGCTGGCCGATCGCGAAGGGCGGCTTGATCTGGTATCAACTCCCAACGGAAAGAATTGGTTTTACAAACGAGCGCAGGACATCTTGTCCGGGAAACGGCCGGGATATTTTCAGTCGGGAGACAGCCGACAGAACCAGTTTGTTTCGCGCAGATTTCTTGACGAACGCGTTCAGTATTTTTCCGAGGTGCGCACCCGCCAGAATATCATGGGGCAGTTTGTGGATTCCGGTGGTGAGATACTCAAGGGGGCCGACATTGATCGCGCTCTGGCAAAGTTCACTGAGCCCGCTCTCGATTCAGAAGCCGCGCCTTCGTATATCTCCGGTTGGGACCTCGCGCGAAAACGAACAGCCACGGTCGGCATCACGGTTGAAGTACACAAACGCTCGGCCAGAGTAGTGGCGCTTGAGCGATTTACTATGCTCGACTGGGTGACGGTGATCGAGAAGATCAAGTCGCGGCAAGAACAATACCCCGGCAAACTGGTAGTCGACGCTACCGGACTTGGCGATGTAGTCACCGAACAAATGTCCGAGTATAAGCCGACTGCGGTTATCTTCACGCCTGCGACCAAGTCCGAACTATTGACCAATGTAGAACTGTTTCACGCCCGCGGCGAAATCGCCTATGATCGATGGGTATTGCCGGACGGTCCCGGCCGGGTCTGGTCACTTGAAGATGAACTTCGGTCCGCCCGCTGGGACAAAAACAACGACTGTGATTCACTGATGGCGCTGGCCCTCGCGCTCTGGCCGCTTTGCCGAAAAGATCGGGCAATCATTCATCCGAGAATTGGGAAAATATAGGGGGAATGCCGGATAAGTTAGTATGGATTTGCCGCTGTCAGTTAGATAAGAGCGCGATGCAGTGACAGAAGAGTAATGTGAATTTTGGGAGCTGACCTAAAGATAAAGTAATCGCTACCGATATCCATATTAGAGGCTACACGGTGAGACAACTTGACGGTATTCCAAAAGCGGAGGCGAGAAGTGAAGTCCCTCAATAAGCTCAAAGTAATCGAGCAACTCGGGTTAGAGTCAGCTCCACCGGCCTTTGTAGCTCCGAGAACCGTCCGACGCGAGCGCGATCCCAATACCAAAGTAGTTTTGATGGTCGATGACGAGCCGTCATTTCTTGAGGTATCGGCACTGTATTTTGAAGGCACCGAGTTTGAACTTCTCGCCGCCACCTCGGTAGCCCAGGCCCGGGAACTGCTGGCCTCCCGAACTGACTGTGCCATAATTCTCACAGATATGCGAATGCCCAACGAGGATGGCTTCTGCCTGCTCAAGTGGCTACGAGAAAACCTTCGTTATCATCACATTCCCGCGGTAGTGCTGACTTCTTGTTCCGACGACAAAATGGTCATTGGCGCGATCGAAGCCGGCGCTCAAGAGTATATCATCAAACCGTTCACGAAAGACGTTCTCTTGAGCAGAGTACGCCGGGTGATCGACCGGACCCGCAAAACGGTGTTGATTGTGACCGATTTTCAGTCGACGCTTTTGGTCTTGACCCGGGCGCTGTCGACGGAAGGATTTACCGTACTTAGCGCGTCCGACGGCGAACAGGCGCTGAGCATCATTCGCGAGAGTAGTGTTGATATTGTCCTGAGCGAACTGGCCCTTGACGACATGACTGGATTCGATCTGATGTCCACTTCACAAGACGTCAAGTTTGGTTTGCCGTTTCTCTTTTTGGGGGATCCGGGAATCAGAGCGACCAACTCAAGCATCGTATCAGCCGGCGGTTGTGCTCTCATCGAAAAACCGTTCAACAATATTGAAGTGGTTCGGGCCGTGCAAAGAGTCCGGCTACATCACGTAAAAGCATAATTCTCACATTCGCTACCGCTTTGGCTGTGGCAAAAAAAGTGTGCCTCCCGAGGGAAGGGAACTCAGGAGGCACCGAGGGGAGGAGGGATGGGGGAATGTTACTTTTTCAATCGCTTGTAGGCGGCGGCCCCGCCCAATCCAACTGCCAACAACAATAGACTTGTAGGCTCGGGCACAGCCGAGGGATTCTGCTGTGGCGGGGGATAGATCTTGGTTTCCCCGTCGCAACTGGGATTCGTTGTTTGGTCCTTGCCGACTTCGGTTCCATACACATCGGACAATGACCAACCAAGCACCAGACAGAACAAGAGCGCGGCGATGATCCATTTGATGGGCTGTTCTGACTTTTGCCGATAGACTCGCATATTACTCACCGTCCAATCTGAGTTAATCTGTTTTTCACTTCCAGACTCTCTTGAGCAATCGTTGTGCCTGATCTCGCGTCTCCGCCTGAAAGAGGCAACCCCTTGCTGGATAAATAGTCCGGATTGCGCAAGCTCGATCTCGTTTCCCCAATTCCCCGTCAACGTCGCGCAAAGAATTGCGCAAATTGACTACACCTTCAGTGGTCATTTGAATTTCGCCGACAGGGGCATATGGAGGAAAAATGGCCCCACAATTTGGCAGACTGACCACCCAGTTATCAGAACAAACGATACCGCCGGATGATCGATTCTGTGAAGAGATCAACCGCCTCATCGCCCCGGCGACACCGCTAACCCCGGATCAGATTTTTGTCGCGGCGATGTATTTGGTGTCCGATCAGATTAACTCATTTGGCGGGAGGTTTCCTGTCGACGAACACTCCAGACTCGCCGAGTTACTCGTTGATTCGCCGGTTCTGGTAGGACATCGCAAAGATACTCTGCCTATTGCACGGAATTTTCGCGCCGAGATGGTCGACCGAGGAAACGAGCATTGGGTCAAGAGCTACTTCTATTGGCTGAGCGGTTCGCAGGGGGCTGAATCGCTCAAGGCCAACATCGACGGTGGATTATACAAAGAGTGCTCGATCGCATTCACCTACAATCTCCCGGAGTGTTCGATCTGTGGCGACGATATCAGAAATTGCGAGCATGAACCGGGCGAGAGTTACTCCGGCGAGGCCGGTGACGCGATCTGTCATTTCAACTACCGCCAGATTGATCGAGTCCTTGAGTCATCGCTGGTCTATCGAGGCGCTGTACCAAACACACTCGTCATCACCGAGGGATTGACTGAGAATCAATCCGACTCGGCAGAGGCGACAGACACGCCCGGCGGCGGACCACGTCTCTCTCCGATTGGTTCTCTTGAATCTTTACCCCGCGATCATCGGTATCTGGTGGTCCCACGGTACGATGCTATTCCGGTGCTCCTTTCAGACCACGAAGGCCGCATAACAGTCACCAAATTCGACCGGACGCCTATCAAAGTCGAATTGGCCGAATCTCCCTTGCCTGGAGTCAAAAGTGGTACCGAACCACGAGTGGCGCTACTGGTCGGGCTGCAAGGGCGACGGCGTTGTTCCCGTCGCGAGGTAGAGCAGTATCTGGCCGGGAAAGCAAGCAGAGTCACTCGGCTGGTAGTGACGGCGTATCCTGACACCCGGCATGGCAATCCACCTACCAAACGACGGCTCCCAGCCAAACCGCTTCGTACCCTTCCGCACCGGATCGCCCCGTGGTCGGAACTGCACCAAATGGCGGCTCAGATTGCCACGCGCGATGGCGTTGAGATCTGGGCACTCGGCAGTGATCCTCTGACCGATACCGGATACTTGTATTCTACCGATTCAACCCAGACAGAAATACACGCACCGGACTATTGCTTGATTCAAGTCTCCCTGACTCGTGGTGAGACCTACCTGACAATCAAAGCCGAAGAGAAGACTACGCAGTTCGCTTTGAAGGACTTTGGTTCAACCCGACATACATTCAACCGATATTGCCTGGCCGACCAGATCGAACCGATTGATAGGGAATTATGCGCAAGTGCACGCTTTCGCTCGGTCAGCTTAACATCAGTGGAGCCAACGGAACTTCCGGTTCATTCCGCGTGACCAACACGACCGGAACGGCGACTGTCTTTTCGGGTGCGTCGAACGGTCACGGCCTTTCTTTGGTTGGCCAAGGAGCTGGATCAGGTCTAAATGCCGTGGCTGGATCGAGTGGGTGGAAAATCAACGCCGATGTTCACGGCTCCGTTGACACCGTCCTCAAGGGAGTCAATGGATCGGGCGGCGGAAACGATTCGGTCTCGATCGCTCGCTGGGTCTGGAATGCTCCTCATAACAACCATCTTGTTAGCGGCACGTTTGGACAATTTCTCGACGCCGAGGTCTCCAGCTTATCGGCGGGAGCCGGCGCTTGGTCGTATGCAGTAGCGGCTCAAGATACCGCCGTTGATCAGGCTGTCCCGAATGCCATCGTAAGTATCCGAAATCTTGAACAAACAGCTCTCATAGCCGTGAGAACCACCAATTCGCTCGGTCGTGCCTGGTTTAACCTAAACTCCGGACGATATCTCGCCATGATTATCTCTCCCGGATACACATTCCCTGCCTTCGATACTATTGATGTGATCGGTCCGGGCGCCGACACGGTCATGGGGTATCAGTTCAATCCGGGCGCCCCCGGCTCACCCGCTCTTTGCCGTGTCTACGGATATCTTTTCGGCGTCAACGGTCAGCCTGAATGGAACGCTCAGGTCAGCGCCGCCCTTCCGAAAGGAGTCATGCGAACTGACTTGCATATCGTTTCGCCTTTCAGCGTATCGACGCTTTCTGATTCCACCGGGTATTTCTTTTTGGATCTGATTCCGTCCGACTCACTCTATCCCGCAGGATCGAAGTACGAAATCTCCATCAGTCGACCCGACGGAACGATCCTGCGCAAACGGCTCACTGTTCCTGCTCAACCAACCTGGCAACTAACCTGGTAACACGAATCGAAATTTGACTCAAAAAGGAGGCTTCATGGAACCGAATACTTCAACCCCCAGCTTGCTCAACATTGTCGCGACTCTCGGCTTGACTCTCGCCGGTTACTTGGCGCACCGGTTTGTCATCCCGTTTCTCAAAGTAGGCAAACGTGAACAGTACGCTCGCTTCATAGCCACGATAGCGGCGGAAGTCATCGATGACCTCAAGTCGCGTCACCCCGACAACAAGTGGCTTGAGCATCTGGACGAAGCAGTTGCGACTGTCGCAGAAATTTGCGGCATCGCCCCGGAGATTGCCCGGCGGGCGATCAACGCCGCCTCATCCCGCCTGAAGTAATTAAAAAAGCCCCGCTGTTGCGGGGCTTTTCTTTTGGGGCTCATGCTGTCCCTTTAGCAGAGAGTATTTTCCGCGATGAACATCTGGTGCCTACCTGCATGGAGCACTGGTGCTGTAGAACATGTAGTTTATGAAATATACAACGTCGCTCATATTCACATAATGGTCGCAGTTGGCATCGGCTCGCGCTGGACCGCCAGCAGGTGAAGGGCCACCTTTGGCAATAAACTCAATAAGGTAGGCCAGGTCGGCGACATCGGTGGCGCCGTCATTGTCGTAATCTCCCGGGGCGTAGACATCGGTGCAGTTGTACTTAAGCAATACAGTCGACGCCGCCCGGTAGTTGGTCGCATCTTTGCCGAACGACCGAATGAAATACAAACTGTCCTCAAGTAGCGATCCGGAATTCCACTGAAGCGACCATCCGTCACTTCCGTCAGTATCCGCGCCGCAAAGGGAACGGGTGACATTCCACGTTTTGGCTGTAATCGAAATCATGATATCAATCGGGTGCCAGGTGCCTAGATACAATAGCTCGCCGCCCAACGATCCCTGGCGCATCGACAGTTGTTCACTCGCGCCTGTTACCGGATTGACAATATTGACCAGCCAGGTGTTGCCCGCCTGTTTCCAACCGGTGAACCCATTGACCGCAACCCAAACTGCGGCATTTCCGCCCAACCCTAAAATCACTGCGCGTTGTTCTTCTTCGGTCCATTGTCTCAGCGCGTAATAGTCGGGATTGCGCAGAGCATCGAGCTTGAATTCGTCACCACGGGCGATCAGATAATCGCGAACTCCAGCAAAGAGGCGCTCATCGCTCGTACCCTTATAAGGCCGTGTCTTGGTATACCCGGCGATCCGTTCGGCAACCGAGTCCATGGTAAGTGTAATAGCGCCAAACTTGAATGGCCCGTCGTACCCGCGATCCTTCCACAATTTAAGAGCAATGGTCGCAGAAACAGGTCCGGAATAGTAATCTCCGAACTCGGCAGGCATCGGATTGCCGTCGCCGGGGTCACCATTGCCGTCACCAACTGAGAATTGACTCATGAGTGTCAATCCGGCCGTGTAGTTAAGTTTGGATGCTTTTCGGAAGACTTCGACAAACCCCAGATTATTGTCGCTGGAGGTCATCAGCAGATTGAGCGGCGAACAGAAGTTGTCACCGTTATTTGGGCTAATGATCTTCGCGACCGGCGGAGTCGGCTCAAGCGTCACTGCAACTATCGCCAAGGCCGACCGCCCCAGCGTATCTACTGCTGTCGCCTTCAGCGAATAGGAGCCTTCAATCAGGCCAGAAAAATCCCACTGATAGCTGTATCCCGTTCCAGCGGGGGCGCTGTGGATTCCGTCTCGATTCGGCGAAAGGCCGTCGTAGTCACGGCCGATTTCAATATACGGGCCACCATTGTACGAATAGGCAAAGGAGACGTAATCGACAATAGATGATCCGGAACTCTCGTGCACCCAGAGTTCTTTGTTACCCAACAGGAGTTCACTCGCTATTGGAGTTAGCCAGTTCACTACCGGTATCGGCTCAGGCGCGATACCGCTTGGAACACCGGCGGCTTCCATCGCAAGTCGTCCGGGAAATTTGAAAGCGCTGTTGTTGCACAGATCGACAAATCCGATGGTTGTGTCCCAGTAATTGAAAGTCGCGCAAATGGCCGGAAACGTGTCTATAAGAACGGCGGCGCCAATTTCTGGAGCAAGGGCGTTACCTATAAAGAATCCACCGAAGAACGGACCGTTTACAACAATCGGCGAGTCCAGCGGAATCCAAATATTGTATGACCCAGCACCTGGGACCGAGAGGTTGTAATCTTGCGAGATTGCCTTAAGCACACCCGGTATTGTGCAACCGGGGTAGGAAGTCGAGTCGACTGCTTCGACATCGACCGATACCACCAACGGTGTCGCGGCCGCAAAGTACATTGGCATATTGATACCGGTTACGGTAAACGGATACGCGTTGGTGCAACTTTGTCCGGGATCAAGAAGCGACTTGTAGAGTTCGTTGCCGGTTACCCAGCCATCGATCCGGTAAATGATCTCGTGATTTTGCGTCACGATGCAGGTGTCGGCGGTGGTGAGGCCAACCGGCGAAGTAAGCGTCTGCATGTTTCCGGCCGGGAGCGGCATGATTTGCGCTTTGAGCTTAGGTGCGGCCAAAACTGCCTGCGCCGAACCGAGCACAATCGCCGAAACGACAGCGATCCATATACGAATCATTCCGGTACTCCTGCCTCTGGGGAAGATTGGTTTCATTGTTCTATTATCGATCAATTCCTCAGAATCTTGACTCGTCGAAATGACTACTCAGGAGCACTGTTTTGGACCTCTTGCGGGGGCCACCTGCGGCGTTCAGGACATGCAGATTGAAACACTCTGTGGCCGCTCTCCCAATGTAGGAATTGCACTTGGGAACACTGCCACAGTTGACTTTTGCGGGGTGCAAATTTGATACAATTGAACTCCCTGTTATATGGGTTCAAGGAACGATACCGATATGTATGATTGGAATTAAGGAGAGGGATTATTGTGATTGGTGATCAGAGAGTCCGAATCCTCGTCGTTGATGACGACGCCCATATAATCAGCGTGGTAACCGAGGCGCTGGCCGCGGAGGCATACGACGTCGTCTGTCTGCGCGACCCGGCCGAAGCGATGAGGTTTCTGCGCACTGAGCCGGTTGATCTTGTGCTCACCGACATGCTCATGGGTCAGCACACGGGCGTGGAAGTACTCGAAACAGCGATTCAATCTCATCCGCACGTGATCGTCGTGCTGATGACCGCTCATCCGACAATTCAAACTGCAATCACGGTGCTGAAAAACGGCGCGTACGATTTCCTGGTCAAACCGTTCAAGTTAGATCATCTCAGGGCAACTATACGACGCGGGCTCGCGCATCAAAAAGTCGTGCGTGAGAATTTCTCGCTGAAAAGTCAGGTTCAGTTTTTAACCGCAACCAGCCCGCTTTCCTCCGAGCGAGACATAGATGCGCACTTGCTGAGAGTGATCCAGTCCTGCCGGACTGAGCTATCGGCGACCGCTGTGGGGCTATTGGAAATGAATCCGGAAACGCGACAGGTCCTTCGGACATTGCACTCGACCGATGATCCGAAATTGGCGGCAATTGTCACTTCTCCCACTACGCTACACAAACTGGCCGAAACGCAGAGCTCTGACCCGATATTCAGTCCGGAGGTCCTGGCTGGCGGCCAGAGTCCGTGCGATGGTCATACTATCGCCATGCCGATCATGGCGGGGAATCGCCTTCATGGCGTCATCAATTTGGTGGTGTGTAGCAGGATTAGCCGAGTGCAAGCCGGCCAGCTCGATGTCCTGCGTATGTTGGCCGGATCGGCGGGCACAACAATTGTCAATTATCGACTGTATCAGGATCTCGAGTCTTCCTATTTACAGGCGATTGCGGCTCTCACCAGCGCTATTGAAGCCCGCGATCAGCACACCGCCGGGCATACCGACCGGGTCATTGAGCTGGCTCGAATTCTCGCCATGGAACTGAATTGGGATTCGCGGAAAATAGAAGATCTTGTGATGGGTTGTACTTTGCATGATGTCGGAAAGATCGCGATCCCCGACGCAATACTTAACAAGAATGGCGCTTTGACCGCCGAAGAGCGGGAGAGGATGCTCAGGCATCCTCTCGACGGCCTCAAAATCATCGCCAATGTTGATCGACTGAAGCCGGCCATTCCTTATGTTCTGAGTCATCACGAACGATGGGACGGTCGCGGATATCCGCGCGGTCTCAAAGGGGAAGAGATTCCAATCGAAGGAAGAATACTGGCAGTGGCCGATACATTTGACGCTATTCTCTCTGATCGGCCGTATCGCAAAGGCGCGACGATCAGATACGCCATCGAAGAAATCCGCAGGTCGGCCGGCACTCAGCTTGATCCCGAGATGGTCGACGTTTTTCTCCGGTTGATTGAGAGCGGGAAAACCGATCTCCGGGCTCTGTACGGTCGGCACCGCGATGTCGGCGAATTCACGGCCACCCCTGTAGTGGTCAGCGAAACGGCACCGGTGTAAACGACAGAATCAGAATCGCCATCGCAATCGTCCCGATAATCGTCGTTCGGCGATCCACGCTCACGTGATCCTGCAGGGTTGGCGGATGCGCCACTCCGAAATAAAGCCCCATAAACGCGAACAACCACCAGACCGACGACTGCGTTCCCAACAGAAGCAGTCCAATCACCGCCACCCACCCGAGACGCTTTTGCATATCCGGCAACAGGCCATAGACAATATGCCCGCCGTCGAGTTGTCCGATTGGAAGCAGATTCATCGCAGTGATCAAAAGTCCTGCCCATCCGGCAACCGCCGCTTCAGGAAAAATGTAGATGAATCCCTGCGGAACTGTCCCTGCCAAAAGCGGCGTTAGCGTTTGAACAAGCAGTGATTCCCCCTGCATGAAAAACCCCATTGCTTTTATCGGTGCGTCATCCGGATTTGCCGGCACGGCGTGAGAGAGTCCGTAGACAAGCCAGGCCACTGCAACAATCCATCCCGCGATCGGGCCGGCGGCGCCAAGCTCAATCAGATCGCGACGATTCCAGATCGGCGATTTCGATTTTATCACGGCGCCAAATGTCCCGATTATCGTTGGGCCGGGAATGAAGTACGGCCAGGTGGCCGCCAAACCGCGCCTCCTGCTGACCCAGAAATGTCCCATCTCATGCACAAGCAAGATTGAGATCATCGCCAGCGTAAAGACAAGACCCACGCCGTTCCGAAGATCAACAATCGTATCGTGCCAGGCCATCGGTATCGCCGCGCCTATCAGATCGAGGTAAGCTCCAAAGCTATCCGAAGGCGCAATCCCCTGCTGATCCATGCGGAAAGCGACGGCCGAAATATTCTGCATGAAAACAGGGAAGACATAGATGGTGACCAGAGTCGCCAGGAACAACATGAGATTGGTTGGCGGGATGCGCAGTCGTGGACGCGGATCGATTGAGAGTGTAATTCGCTCAGTCGACTCGGTAATCGAGAATTGGTATCCACTTGTCCGCAGTCGATCTGAGACGATTTTGACAGCGCTCCCAATGGCTATGCCGCGGGGCGCAAGGGTCATGGTGACCCGGTCGCCGTGACGATACGAAGTTTCGATTTCACAAAGGTCGGAAATCAGTTTGGAAAGATTCTCGACACGGCGGGTATCTGCTGGGGTTTCTAGCGAAGTAATCATCTGTCGAAACATCTTCATCACGCACCAAGTCCTCAAGCAAAAAAAGAACTGTCTCCCCTACAGCACTTCTCACGGAATATGAGATCGAGGAGGGAACGGAGAAGACAGTGCGGTCAGGGAAAAGATTTCTCTTGACTTTCCCGAGTCTAATTTTAATGTTCCGCTTTGGCTATACTAAGGCAATTGAAAAAAGAATCGGATAGGGGAACCAGGCGTTGGTCTGCATTTTATGCAAGAGATTCAGTGTCTTGGAGGTGAAATATGGGGTCTGACATCAATCGGATGTCGTCGGTTACTTTCAAGATCCTTGGGGGTTTGATAGTTGCCTCTCTTTGCGTCACTGCTGGCATCAAGATCGGGCGAAGCACAGCCATAAGTGACAACGAGACAAGTGAATCTCACCAAGGAGAAATGACTCCAAAGTATGTGATGAACTTCGGCGGGGGAGATGCAATTCCATCTGAAGCCGTAGTATCCGACCACGACTCGACTGTTGAGTTAAATCGACTGCTTGAAGGAAAGCGCAGTCTTGTGTTCATCGTTCACTTTGGTTGTCCGCCGTGCCTTGATCTCCTCGAATTCTGTCAGAAGAACAAATTCAAATCGCTTAACAAAAGTGTTCAGGTAGTGGTCTGCTTGCAAAATGACGAAGCCAACCAAGCCGAACTCTATGGGGAGCTCCTCGGCAAAGCAAGAGTTGTTACATACAATCGCGAAGAATGGGGGCGGCTTTTCCATCTCGGGTACTACCCGATCCTGATCGGCGTAGATGAAAGTAGCATTGTCTCGCACATCCAGTATGGATTCGATGGCTCGTTGGACTACGAATTATTATCTGAGTTTTTCAGTTCTCAGCGATGAATGATCAGAAAGGAGTCTGTCATGTTCAAAGCTCTCCGTAACCCAGTACTCACATTGGGAGTTGTCCTAGCGTGCGGGGCACTGGCAATCATTATGACCCCGACCAGCGCACGTTCAACAGATCAATGTTGTGGCCCTCGGGGGGTAGAGTGCCCCGGCCCAGTTGGCTCATGTCAAAGCCCTCTGGTGCCAAGCAATCTCTGCTACTTCAAGAATAGCAATTGTGTCCCACAGATTTGTGGCTGTGTTTTTTCAGGATGTGTCGATCCCGAATTCTGCGGGTGATTTCTTTGATGTCCGAATCTACATTTAACGAATCTTACTCATTGAGTAAAGCTTAGAACACATACAGGTCTATTCATCGCTCGTGGCGGACTGGTCTACCGGTCCGCCGTTTTTATGGCGAAGAAGTACCGTGTCGTTTTCAGTGTCTATATGATGTCACGTTCTTTCATCCCTTCTCCGGCGACAACAAAAAAAGGAAGCGAGGATTTTCATCCTCGCTTCCAGTAGTTGACGAGATTTCGTCAGCTTTGGGCTATTACAGCGACAGCACCCACGCGCCCACTGGGCACGGACCGCAGGAGAAGTAATAGTTAACGAGATACGTCACGTCGGCCTGATTCGGAGCGCCGCCGGAAGCATCTACGTCACCCATGTGCACAAACGGAATCGCGCCCGGCCCGCCATAGTTGACGTTGTTAGCCAGGTAGACGATGTCGGCGAGATTGATCACGCCGTCGTTGTTCACATCACCGCGGCCGAAGCCGGCAAACTGGTTCACGATAGTGGCCAGTTTGGCGATACGACCCGATGAGTTGGTATTCGGGACTTCAGCGTTGAACCCGAAGTAAACAATACCAACGTCATGCGTGCCGCCGGCTGGGAAATCGTACTCATCAAAGCAGTACAATGAACCGTAGTCGGTGGCGCCGGTATAGTCGTTGGTGTGCTGACCCGTAGGCAAGCTGATGTACTTCCACGCCGTGTCCCAATCAGGGACGAACGAGATGGTATTCTGGGCGCAAGAAGTCACGCTCTTCAGCGGCGAATATCCGCATCCGAACGGAACTTTGGCGAAACCAGAGACATGTGTCTCACCAGCTCCAGTGCCCGGGGCGCCAGTGCCCCAACCCACTGAATGAGCACCGTCGTAGTACGCGGTGTCACGGGCGGCAAGGTCATGGTCCATATACGACCAGAGCTTCCATCCGGGGACTGCGTTACCGTTGCGTTCCTTGAACGAGATGCGCGTGAGCGTCATGTAGTTCAAGAGCAATCCGTCGCCAACGTTCGGAGCCGACAGGACACCGAATGTTTTGGCGTTGCCGCCAAGACCCATAGTGGAGTCGTTGTCAAACGGAGCCGCATGGTTATCCCAATCCCAGCCGCCGCCGAGATCGTGGTTCTGGACTGAGTCGATGAACGACTTGCACACGGTTGATCCGGAGATCGGAGTATAGGTGATACCATCTGCAGAGATGGCGCCCATAGCAACCGCGGCCTGGATAGCCGGTGTGCAATTGTTATCGCAGTAGTTCGGATCGGCCTGAATGGAAATCCACTCATTGTTCGTTCCGTCCCACTTGTCAGAATTAAGAGCCTGACGGTGTTCAGACACGCCGTATGCCACGAAGCCTTGATACATGATCTCGTTGTCGACACCATCAATCAAGAAACCATCCGTGCCATTGCGGGCCTGTTTCAGCGTATTGTAGACGTGCTGATGGTTGACGCCAGCCGCACCGAAGTGCAGGGTGGTGGTGTCGACCAAGCAACCGCCGACGAGCGTAAGGAATACTTCCGGACGACGGGCGGTATTGTCAATGTAATAGTCAGGATCGTTGATCACGGTGAACTCGACATAGAACGCGTTCGGGCCGCGATTCACGAGCGGGCCATTAGCATGGACACGGATACCGGAGGTGTCGCCAGGGCCCGTCACGATGCCACCCATGGCCGGATCGAACACGTCGCCGGCATAGGAGCCACCATTTTGGTTGATGAAGGCAGGAATAGCCGCCGCAGAGCGGTTGCCAACTTCACGGGCATCGGCAAAGGTGAAAGTCTCATCGAGCGAGCCGTTGAAGCGGTCGATCGCGAGAACTTTCTTTCCGTCGCTATTGAAGCCCATGATTGCCTTACCAGCGAGTGCGTCGGCCAACTGATCGGTCGATTCACTCAAGCGAGAACCGATCGAACGATAACCAGGAGCCGGAGCGGTCGTGCCGTTCGAGGTCGTGCTCGCGGTCAACGAAACAACCAGGTTTCCGCAACCAGTGTTGGTGTACATGTTCGGGAATTCGACCACCGTGTCAGCGGGGCTACCGAACGGCACAGCCACAGCGGCAGTACCAGCCAGCAGTTCCAGACGAGGACGATCGACACCCTTCTTCATGCTGTAGATTCCACCAAAGGCATCGGTGAAGACCAGATGAGCGGCGCCGGTGGCATCTTTGCCAAGTGCGCCCATACCGCCCTGGTTGTTACCAGCGCCATGGTCGACGCGACGATGATAGATTTCATCGCCATCGTCGGCGTTGAAGCAACTCAGGTACCCTTGCAGGTTGAAGCCATAGAACAGATCGGAAACAGCCGGTTCGCAGGTCAGAAGACCTTCGACGATGTATCCAATTTGGCCGGCGGCCTGAGTTGACAGGAAGCTACTGGACGAATAAATCAGTTGCCCGTCGGTGCGCGAGAAAGCGGTAAGGTTTCCACCGGTCGCAGAGGTTCCACCACCAAACGGCGGCAAACAACCGACGATGACCGTATTTAGGTCAAGGGTCGGAGTTGTCGTGCGAGCACGTTCGCCAGGGGCAGACGTGATCACCGCACCGGTGGTAGCGTTCAACTGATACAACACGCCGCGGCGGAAGTTTGGAACGCTGTTGGCAGTTCCGTCAAGTACGCGGGAGTTGGAGAACACGGCGCCGCCGTCATACGACACGCCGCCTTCAAACGTTTCAGCAGTCACTCCGGTGAAGTACGTGGTTCCAAGTAGCGCGGTGAAATCCCACGCCAGTGTACCATTGGAGGCCTTAATCGCGGTAATCTTTCCATTTCCGGCTGTGTTAAACAGCGAATAGAAAAGATTGGTACCGTTGGTCGAGCCCGACTTCTGGGAGTTATAGGTCAGTGTATACGGCGAGGCCCAGCCGGCGAAAGAAAGGCCGGTGGTACCGTCAATTGCATACACTTTGTTGTTATCGTCAGCGACATAAACGACGTCGCTAATGACAATTAGGTTACCATAACGAGCGGAGCCCATATTACCCAGGTCGTTGAAATTCCACAGGAGTGCACCCGGGAAAGCCAACGGGAATCCGCCAGTGAGATCAAACGCACTTACGGAACCAGGGTTACCGGCGGTCAACAACAGCACCGGGTTGCCGCCGATGGTGGCGACAGTCGGGGTGCAACGGATGTTTCCACCGATGATGCTCTGATCATTAAACCAGGTAGCGTCGTCGATTTCGTCGACAATCGCTCCGGTCTGCAGATTGAACACAACATACGAACCAATGGTCGCGGCCGAGAAGGCACAGATCACATAGTTGTTCCAGATGATCGGGCCGTTCAAGTTAGTTCCGCGGCCGGTCGGACGGATGTGCGACCAGTCTGTAGTGAGATCGCAGAAAGCGTCTTCGAGCGAAATGCCCGAGGCGCCTGTGCGAGCATAGTCATGTTGGAAAGTCGGCCAGTCGTTTTCGGTCACGCAGATGCGTTCGTTGACCGGAATCGAGCAGAATTCGGCTTCCGCCATGAGATTGTCAAAGTATCCAAAGTCGGTGATCGGAATCCATCCGCCCGCAGGGACGTAATTGAGCCACGCGCCACCGTTTTTGGATGTCAGGAAGAAGTCTTCCGTCTCACCATAGAGAATATCTCCGGGGTTCGGGAAGGATCCTTCGTAACCAATGTAAAAGTCGCCGAGGATCTGAACGCCCCCGGGGATTACCACTTCTGTCCACCCAGGATTGAAGGTCGGAGTTGTAACCAGTTGGCTATACAACAGGACGCCGGGACCGGACAGCGTTTTTGACCATATCTTCGCTGTCAGACCAACAGTACCAACGCCATCGACCTGGAATCTGAGTTTTTCAACCCGATTGACCGGGTTACCTTTAACTAAATGAGCCCACTCGACAATGTTGCTACCTGAAGCCATGCCGTAGTCCCACATCTGCGGGGCATCGTATGTCTTCTGGTTCTGGCATACCGAGAATTCGTCTTTGCAAAGGTCGGGACGAATATCAAAGCTACCGTCATAAGCAACCGCCGCACCAGTATTCCAATCGTGGAAGTTCTGATCGTTGCCAGTCAAACCCCAGCTTGTGTTACCGGGAGCGGTGAACAGGCACGAGGCGCCGCCGTAGGTGTTGTCGATTCCATAACGGAAGATCGCCGCACCGTCGGCCATGTTACTCGTGGTCGGTTCAACTGTCAAGTGATACGGACCAAGAACGACGGGCATGCTCGGCACATTGAACGTGATGGTATCACGACGGAGCGGAGCGGCTGAACCGTTGTTATTGGTTGTCGGATAGACGTTCGCCAATCCAGCCGGGACGGAGCCGATGACGGTTCCACCGATTGAATTGTCGACCGATCCGGAGGAGTCAGCCCACAGTTTCAGGACGTAACCGTTGGTGCTGGTCGGGCCGTAGAACGACTGACCAGGGAAACCAAAGGCGGTTTCGTCGACAACAAGGGCACGGACCGACTTAAGGGTTTCCGGTCCGGCGGCCACGAAACGCTGGCCGATACCGATACCGGTCGAGCCATCGAGGTAGCCGTTGTCAGGCATCCAGACGCCATACATACCGCGAGGGTCGATGACGGTTCTATAGCACTGACTGTAGAACTGACATTCTCTGGCGGCTATGCGCATGTCATAATCATACGTGAAGCCGAGGCCAGTCGGCAGATACCAGGTACCGAGGTACTGGTACCGGCCACGTCCGGTCACTTCGTTCGCCGGACCTCTGTTGAAGCCGAAAGCGACGGTATCGGTCACGACGCCGGTGCAACCGACGCTCAACCAATACACGCCCGGGCTCGCAAGAGTCTGCGGAGCAGTGAACGGATAATAGAAGTTACCAACTCCGAAGAAAGCGGATGTCAGGGTTTCGGTGTAGAGCACCGGGCCCGGATTTCCGAGGTTGTCGGAGTGTACCGAGATGGTAAGCGAGGGCGTACCAATCTTCGAGTAAATACGAACCGCGGCGCCGCTGATGGTCACGCTATGTCCGGCTTGGACATCATATGACATCGCGAGGCGATCGCCGTCCGTTCCCGCGATACCGTACGCATTGTACAGACCCGGGATGTGAACGTAGTCGACAAACTGAGGGCAGGGATTGCTCAGCGTATCCGGCGCCCACGACGTGGCATTATCCGACACCGTTAACGGCGCGGGGAATGCACGGTGTGCTCCCGGGGCGAGCTTTTGGTTCCACGGATACACACCGCCGCCACGGCTGGCTCCCGGATTGAGATTCAGCTCCGGCTTCGGGTGTAATGCGGACTTCGGCTGCCTACCCAGTTGATCGGTAGAAAATGCTGTATTCGCAAAGGTCAAGAACAGACCCAAAACGAATACTGCTACTAATAGGCGTTTCAACATTTAAATCCTCCTTAAACAAGGAAAGTCATGCACGTATATCTTAGAGCGGATAAAACACCGGTCTTGACGATATGATCGGCAAACCGTTGGTGCTCCATCACTGACCCGCAAATCATGTCTAGGGAAGCGCGGGTCTTGTTCTCTGTTCAATACATCCATCGTCATTCCTGATTTTGGAGTTGGAGTTCATTTCCAACCAATGGAACTCCAGATTTGTTTTTTTAGCGTTAAAGACAATGAGCTTCTGGACTCTAATCCTGGGGTCCGTCGAATTGCTCACCTCCGAATTTCACCGCGTGAGAAGTATGGCGGCTCTTGTGCGTTGTGGGTTTAGTAGAGGTGGAATGAATGGGACGTGAACGAAAGATCGTGACGGTGAGTTACTGCCCATGTGCAGAACACTTCAAGAGGTTCCGACACACCGTAACACACGATGAACCGAAGGGTTCGTTTCGTTAGCGATCGATGGTTCTAGTAACGGAGTTGGCTTTGCTTAAATCCTGTTTGGCTCTCGGATTCTCGCTGGCCATTTACATGCGCTCGAACAACAAAGTACGTCAGAGTTGAAAATTGTCAATACACAAACTTCGCGTAATCGGAACTTTTTTCTGTCGTGGAAGCATACGAGCACAGATTTGTTGTCTGTGATGATTGGGGAGCATGCATGTTGAATGCGATGCTCCGAATTCGGTGTCGGTGCTCCGAAGAAATGTATGGAGCAAGGTCGGCGCGCTCACGACATGCACGGAAGTTATCCGGCCTCGTGAGTAGCGGCGGTTTTTGGCCGCGACTGTTTTTTTGGCGACCGACTTGACGAGTTCGTACTTCTGTGCAAGCGCCACTTTCGCAAAATCGCCGGGCCGTCTGCGTGATAGACAGGCGGTCCGGTGGCATCGTAACTCGTTGGTTTTGAGAGGGGAGCACAGTTGAATTTGGGCGTGCTCCCCCTATGGAAATGGCACTTTGGGTGGGAGCACGTGGGACGGTTGAGGCGAGGAGAAGATGGTTCCCAGCTTTCGCTGGGATGACAATGAGGGCTGGGATGACAATGAGGGCTGGGATAACAATGGCAACTGGGATGACACCCAAACATGGCAGGCGGGGACGCCCGCCATGCACAGAAATGACACCCAACGGATAAATAGGGAGCCTTGTCGCGGGCACCGTCTACAGCCGAACTCGTTTTGGGATGTGCAAATAAATTGTGGCAGTGTATCATGTCGGCAAATGCGAAACGCGAAAGTTTACGGGGGCTGAGAAGTGGGTCGGTCGCGATCACGCAGAAACAAGCGGCTGGTCATACCGGTCGTGATAGCGCTTGCAACACTATTTGTTTCGTATCGATTTGTCGAACAGGTTGGACGCGACAAACCGATCGGTGATCGATTCGGCGTGGTAAGTGTGTACGACGGCGACACCGCGGAACTTCAGGGAGGCGATAAACTACGGTTGTTGGGGATCGATACACCGGAGGCAGGCGAACCGTATCACGACGAGGCCAAGCAGATGCTCGCGCGGTTGGCCGTATCGCAATCATGCCGAATCGAATACGGCGGCAAGCGGCGCGACAAGTACGGTCGGTTGTTGGGGTACTTATATGTCGATACCTGTTTTGTGAATCGCGCGATTGTCGCGTCGGGGTTGGCGTATGTGTATCTGTTCGACGACTCTGATCTGAAACAACGGGAAATATCTGAGTTGATCTCAGCGCAGAGATCAGCGATTGAAGGCAAGCGCGGATTGTGGGGACTTCCGCGCGAACGCGAGACGTATTATGTCAATACGGTCGGATCGTTCCGACTGCACCGGCCGAGCTGTCCGTCAATTGGTCCGCTACGTGATGGTCGAAGTCACAAGTACGCAACTCGCGAGGAAGGGATGCTTGAGGGGTTGTCGCCGTGTCGGACGTGTAAGCCGTAGCGCGTGCGTGGTAGCGCGGAGTGGAGAAGAGACTGCTGAGGTCGCGCCGAGGACGTCATTCCTCGCAACGACGAAGTAACGTACCGGTGAAGTAACAGGTTGGCAGGCAGGAAGCGCTTGCCACCCACAAAAAAACCCGCCGACAGTGGCGGGTTTCAAAGATTCTGAGTTTGCCAAATCAGAAACAACTGGGAGGGGGGCCGGTGAGATACAGAAACGCGATGAGATGAGACAGATCAGCAATGTCAACACCGCCGTCAAGGGAGCCGTCGACGTTTGATGCAAACCGACAGCCCAGCGGCGAGAACGAGATGTAGAGGTAATCGATGAGGCGGGAGAGGTCGGCTATATCAATCGAGCCGTCGAATGATCCGTCAATGTTGCCGCATTTGCAGGCGGTACCGGAGACATAGATCGCCGCCGAGAGCTTTCTGCTCAATATTCCCAATGGGCCGGTACCAGTGACCGAGATATTGTAGCGGACCAGGCCGGAATCGGCCGAGACGATCTTTTTGCCGTAGACACCGTCGGCATTGGCGCTGTCGCCACTGGTGCCGTTGTCCAGCAGACTGAAACTTGAACCAAACGTGCTGTCGTTGTAGATAGGTGTGGCGCTGACAGAAAGTCCGGTTATTGGTGTACCGCCAGAGCGAGCGGTAACCAACAGCCGGAGGGTATCACCAGTGAGTGGATACACTAAATTTTGAATTCGATTAATCTTAACACTGTTTTCAATGGATTGCACAATCGAGATCTTTACAGCCGACGAAGCGCCTGAAGTATTCACCGTCCATTGCCAGGTTCCGGAGGCGGCGCTCTGGATATACAGTCCGCGGATACCGAGAGAATCGGTCACGAAAATCACTGAAGAATCAGGTAGTGTGCTGGTCGAGTCAAAGACAACGGAACCCGGCGAGGTGATAGAGAACTTTGCGTTGGCGTCTGATGCCAACAACATGATTGTCATGCTTGAGTTGGATTCGACGGGGAAATTTCCCGTGGCGGTCGCCCCGGCCGAGACGGTGGAGTCGAACTGGAAACCAATTTGGGGTTGTACCGGCGAAATATCGCCTCCGGGCGCCGGCGCGGTTCCTTGAAGGATTGGGCGGACAAGAGAAGTGTAGACGGTATTGCTCGTCGGCAGACTGGCATAGCAAACACCCGCATCATACGACTTGTTGTACCGATCAACATACAGATCTTTTTGGCCCGTGGCGCTGGATGCCGGAATCGAGCCATCGTTCGCGCACTCCAAAAAGCGCGAGGCCAGTAGCTTCCAGCCACCACACCCCGGCAGAATAGTGCCCGAGGATGAACAGCCGGTTGATCCGTAGATGGAGTAGTAATTCACACCTGAGATGTCGGCGTAGTAGCTGTTAAATACAAGCATGCGGCGGGTGTGCTGTTCAGCTGTGGCAGGCCCGGTACATTGGTTGAGCTTTGTTTTATCACCCAAAAGTCCCAGCCCATCATTTGGGGTGCCCAGCATGATCACATTTCGGGCTGTCACCGGAGTCCACGAATCCATGTCGCTTTTTCCGAGATACCTTCGAACGATCAGGCCGCCCATGCCGTGGCCGATGAAGTCGTAGCCGCGGACGCGGGTCTTGATATTTGCCGGTAAGGCGTTGAACTTGGTGCTGACCGCTGTAGCAAGTTTGAGGGCGTTTCCTTCGAACAACCAGCGGGCGGATGTCGTGTAATTTGCCTCAGAAGCCGCTCCACAGGGGTCAAGCGCGACCCGCCAAATATAGGCGAAGCCGTCGGAGGCGAGCGAGGTTTTCATCGTATTCCAAACCAGAGAATCCGACGCCATCCCGTGTACCATGACGATCGGGTAGACCGGATTCCAAACTTCATAAGAAATATCGACAACCTGCGGGGAATTGTCGGCGTTTGGACTTGAGACAGAGACATGCCCGGTGTGCACGCCGGGAGATAGCCCGGTTGTGTTCATTGTCACCGTGATTGTTCTGAAATCGGTCTGGCCGGAGTCGTGACTGACATTGATCCACGACTGATCCGGAACACAGTACCACTTGAGGGTCGACGAGCCGGCTTGAGAGTTACTAATAGTAAACGTCTTGCCGGCGGGCGTGGCGGTATTGAATTCGGCATCGAATGTGAGTGCGGTGGGAGACAACGCAATATGGGGCTGAACACCGGCGTCCGAGATTTTTGCGAAAGCCACATCTACGCCGCCATTGGCGGTGGAGTCCATAGCCGCGGCGAGCGGGAAGCCTGTCGATACAGTGAATCCGGCCACGATCACGTTGCCGGTAACATCACAGGTGACTCCGAGGGCTTCGTCGTCATCAGATCCGCCGAGGAAAGTGCTGAATGCAAGCTGATTGCCTGCGGAATTGAACTTGGTGATGAACATGTCTTCAAGGCCCGTGTAGAGCGGTCGCACAGCATCCTTGGTAGGGAAAGTCGAGGAATTAGTGAAGCCAACCACGACGGCCTCGTCGAGTGGGTCGACAGTTATTGCCAGTCCCTGTTCGGCGCCGCTGGCGCCAAGATAAGTGCTGTAGCTTAAGGTAGAGCCGGATGCGGCGATTTTGGTGACGAAGGCGTCAAAGACAGCGGCGAAAGAGTTGTCGTAGGCGTTAATGGTCGGATACAAATTGGACGTAGTCAGCCCGGTGATATACATGTTGTTGGAGCCGTCGAGCGCAATTGAGGTCGCCCATTCGGTGCCGGTGCCGCCAAGAAAAGTGGAATAGACCAAAGAGCCACCGTTGGCGGAAAGCTTGCTAACAAAAACGTCGTAGTCAAAATTGTGACTCGGATCGTATGCCGACGCCATCGGGAAGTCTGGCGAGGTCGTGTATCCTGTTACGTAGGCGATATTGCTGTTATCAACGGCAATACCAAGTGCGCCCTCGGAGGAGTTGCCGCCGAGATAGGTGCCGTATTCGAGCGAAGACCCGTTTGCCGAAAGTCGAGCGATGTAGGCATCAAAGCCTGAGTTCTTGATGCCGTCGTATCCGGAAGGGGTTGGAATATCGGACGAGTTAGTTTCGCCGGCAATGTACGCCCTTTCTGAGGCATCGATGGCGACATCGTATCCGCGGTCATCACTACTGCCGCCCAGGTAGGTGCTATAAAGGAGAGAATTGCCGGCGGAAGAGAGCCGGAAGGCGAAAATGTCTTGCAGGCCGTTGGCTGAGTTGTCATACGCGGCCTGATTCGGAAAATCAGTTGAAACAGTGTACCCCACTACGGTGGCTTGACCTGACGGTGTCACGGCAATCTTAGAGACGCGGTCGTCATTGGAGCCGCCGACAAACGTACTGTAGATAATCGTTGAACCGTTCGGCGAGATTTTAGTAACGAAGGCGTCGAAACTCCCATTGGTGCTTGGATCAAACGCACCCACAATTGGAAAGTTTGCAGACGATGTATATCCGGCCAGGTAAACATAGCCGGCGGTATCAACCGCGACGCCGGTAGCGTAATCATCGGATGCGCCGCCAAGAAGAGAGGAAAAAGACAGAACCGGATCGATCAAAGTTGGCAGTGTCGGGTCGTAGTTTTTCCCGAGCTTGAACCGAACCGCCTTGTCGCTGACCAGCAGGTATTCACTGGAGATTTCGCGGTCGACGCCGTTGTCGCGCTGTGTGACGCGCGGCGCACGTTCGACCAGCGTCCCCCAGTCGGTGCTGACCAAGAGTGCGCCGGAAGGATCGACAGACAGCGAATTGACACCGTCAAAGCGGAGCGAAATCTGGCTCGGGTCGATCCCCGGTTTCACTGCGAAATCGTATTCGAGGTGGTCGTCGGCGCCACGATAAATCAAGTCGATACCGGGATAGATGTCGCGATAAGTGATCGCTGAGTAGGCAGAAATGCCGGTTCGCCAGGTCGCCGATGTAGAGCCCAGCAGATAATTGAACTTGCCGGCGTGAGCGCTGTTTCCCTCCGCGATTGCATCGGTGTTGGCTCCTTCTATGGAGACAGAATAGACCAGCGATTGGCGCGAAATGCCGGCGTCTTTTGAAAAGATATTGTTGGATCGGGGATCAAGCGGATCAATTTGTGAAATAGCATCCGGCGTTTTTCGCGATAACTGGAAGATGACTTGATCGGCTGTGAACCAGACGGATGCCCCGCCAATATCAGAGCGAAACTTTACCTTGTCGATCCACTGGCCGTGGTTCTCAACAAAGGTAAGCGGAAGGCTGGCAAATCCGCGGACATCCTCGCCTTCTCTACTGCTGTTTATCGATTGTTTATCGGGCAGATCTCTTTTGCTGTACGCAGGTCTTGCGATCACCGCGAGGGCGATCAATGAAAAGACGAACGTCGCTCGGAACACGAAGCTGTTCACAGGCATGCGGGCGGCTCTCCGAACAAACGAGTGACTGTTTTTACGGATCGGCTGGACAGTGTCAGTACGTAACTCATACGAATATAGGCAGATGGCCGCACGCTGTCAAGTTATTACCGCCGAGGACTCAGATTCACAGGTCCAAATTCTCCATATGGTCGGTACCTGCTTTTGCGGGCAGGTGAAATATCGTTTATTGCTTTTGAATGTATAATATCGGAAGTTTGACCAATATTATGAGTATGTCTCAAATGCGCTTAGCCATCACTATTGCGATAGTTTTCACATGCGCAGTCAGTTCAGTACTCTCTGGAAAACCGATGGGAAAGCGAGAGTGGGAACGTCTTTCCCGTCCGCCGCACGACTCAGTTCAAGCGAGAGATACTCGAATATGGTTTGGACCGCAGTATCAAGGGAAATGCCGCACTCAAATTGAGATACTTGATTCGTCGAAATCGGTCGTGCGCCACATCACCGACGAAATGCTCGGAAAGGGATACTACAATCTGTATTGGGACAAGAAAGATGACTCCGGCCAGTTTGTTCCGAAAGGCCTCTACTATTATAGGATTCAGTCCGGATGTATGCCTGAGCTGTTGCGGAAGCTATGGGCATCGTACCGTCCCTTTGAACGGGTGGTTCGGATGACGATAGATACTGCCGATCTGGAGGCGTCGGCGACCATTGTGGTGGACACTCCCGCGGCGCGGCTTTCACTCGATGTCTTTGGGCTTGCGGGCCAGTTGATCGACAGTCTTTGCCCCGACACGGTCCTCCATGCTGGTAGTCACCGGATCGTCTGGCGGCCGTCGTTCCACGCCGCTCTGGGCGAGTATTACTTGCGAATGAAAGTTGAAGATTACATAACGGAAGAAAAGATCCGATTACGATGAAGTCACAATTTCTGATAAGTGTTCTATTGATTGCGTTGTTCTATAGCGGATGCAACAAGCATCGAGTTGAGGACAAAGTCATGGTTGGCTCCGAGGAGCGTTCGGGCGTTGTTGAGATGACTCCGCCGGAATTGGAAGTTGTCTGGGTTGACCCAACAGTTGTTTCCAGCGACCAGTATATGACTCTTATAAGGGCAGATCGACTCGACTCGGTTCAATTACCTCAGGGGGAAATTGTCACTGCTCCCGCGCCAGCAATCGCCTTTGATATTGTTGACAAACCCTGCCTGACCTCGATTCGCATGCTCGATTCAAGAGGGACAGTACTTCAATCACTGTTGACCAAAACTCTTCCGTCGGGGCACTACAAGTTGACTCTGCACAAACCGCCGCCGGCGGCCAATCCGAATATTCCATACAATTACTCTCTTGAGGCAGTCTACTGCGGCCAGACCAAAATGGAACGCATTACCTCCGGCTGGACAGGACGACACTAAGTCGATTTACGCTATTCGCCAACCTGTGCATCGATAGAACACCGATTCTTCTTCAGTATTGGTGATCCCCGCCGATAATGATTGAGAGCAGATGATAGCCGTATGGCTGTCAGATCTGATTTCAACGGAAGGTGAACTGCGACTCCAAAGGGAGTAAACATGCCGACGATTTTAGTGGTCGACGACAAAGACTCGATGCGAAATATGCTCACCGAGACGCTTTCGGGGGAGGGGTATCGCGTAGATACGGCCACCGACGGGAAGCGGGCGCTCGACTTGATCCGCAACAAAGCGTACGATCTGGTGCTTACGGATCTTAAGATGCCGGAGTCCGACGGTTTGTCGGTGCTCTCAGGCGCCAAACAAGTGGACAACGAGACGCCGGTCATCATGATGACCGCGTATGGCACTATCGAAGACGCCGTGCAGGCGATGAAGCTCGGGGCGTACGATTTTATCACCAAGCCATTCGACACCGAACATCTCTGCGTGCTGGTCAACCGGGCACTTGAAAATCGCCGGATGGTCGAAGAAAACTCTTTGCTCCGCGAACAACTGCTTGCCGACCACGGGGTCGCCAACATCATCGGAAAAAGCGAGAAGATGATCGAGCTGTGCAACCTGGTCCAGAAGGTTGCCAAGAGCGATGCCTCGGTGCTACTGCAGGGAGAATCCGGCACGGGTAAAGAACTGTTTGCGCGGGCAATTCATCAATTGTCCAATCGCCAGCAAAGGCCGTATATCGCGATCAATTGCGCCGCGATTCCGAGTGAACTTTTGGAAAACGAACTGTTCGGCTCGGAAAAAGGGGCTTTCACGGGGGCACACGCCCGCAAGATGGGAAAGTTTGAGATCGCCTCAACGGGTACGATCTTCTTAGACGAAATCGGCGATATGGATATTTCGCTCCAGGCGAAACTTCTGCGCGTGCTACAGCAAAAGAATTTCGAGAGACTCGGCGGGACCAAGACAGTCGATGTCGATGTGCGCATTATCGCGGCCTCGAATATGGATTTGAATCAGCTCATCAAAGAGAAGAGATTCAGAGAAGATTTGTTTTATCGCCTGTCGGTTTTCCCGCTGGTCATTCCGCCGCTCCGTGAGCGAACCGACGACATTCAGGCGATCGGTGAGTATTTCATCGAGAAATATTGCCGCGAGTTGAAAAAGCCTGTGAAACAGCTTTCGAAAGAAGCCTCCGACCTGCTCGCCAAATATCACTGGCCGGGGAATGTCCGCGAGCTTGAGAATACTATAGAGAGAGCGGTAATTCTGGCCGAGGGGAAAAAGATCGGGCCGGAACATTTGGCGGTGCGTCTGCAACGGACCGAGGATATCCAGCTTCGCGATGGCGCGGGCTTAAAAGAGATCGGCGCCCACGCACAGGCGATGGCCGAAAAGTCGACCATTTTGCGGGTACTGCGTCAGGTTCGCGGCAACAAGCGCAAGGCGGCGCAGGTGCTGAAGATCGACTACACGACGCTTTTCGATAAGATCAAGAAATACGAGATCGAGCAGGAGCTGGCGTAGTTTTTGCCGGGGTGGGGATGCACGATAGCGCCGCTCTCGAAAGAGGGCGGCGTTTTTGTGGACGGCACCAGACATATGTCTGGACCTTGGGGCTTCGCCGTTTTGCATTGAGGGGAGTGGCAAGTGAAACGCCTCGTAGGTCAATCCCGTCTTCGGGGTTGACATGTTGTATTGGGAAGAAGATGTCACCCGCGAAGACGCGAGTGACCTACGATTGATGCAACAGTATCCATGTAGGGTGGAACCCGAGCGCTCTGCGCGAAGTGGTTCCGCCTTCTTTGTGTGATCGAAATGGCAGAACCGCGTCGCGACGCCAAGCGTCGCTCGGGTTCTTCCCTACAGGAGGCTACACCCCCTAAATTCAAGTTGACATTCTGCCGATTCTATGAGTTATATTTGCGACAACATTCGAAGGTCTTGTGATGTTCTTTGTGGGTCGAAATCCCTTGCCCCCCGCAGGGGGGTTCCGCCGAAGGCGGAAGGATTCGACAGAATAATTGGCCAGGTGACAGGTCGGCCGTGGGCCTTCTGCCGCACCTGGCGTTTTTGTAGGTGAATTGCCGATTATGACAACGTCGAACGGTTCGCTCATCAATCGCAATGTCCTGATGCTCAATCAGAATTACGAGCCGCTTACTGTTTGCTCGGCCCGACGGGCCATCGTATTGCTTTTTCAAGGGAAAGCCGAGATGATCGAGACAGCCGACGGTCTCAAACTGCACACGGTGCGCACCGAGTTCCGGCTACCGTCGGTGGTGCGGCTGTCGCAATACAAACGGGTTCCGTACAAACGAATCATGCTGACCCGCAAGAATGTGATTTTACGCGACGGTCACCGGTGCCAGTACTGCGGCTCGACCCGCGGGCCGATGACGGTCGATCATATTATTCCGAAGACGAAACGTGGGGCGGATATCTGGGAGAACATGGTGTGCGCGTGCGTGGACTGCAATAATCGTAAGGGGGACCGGACCCCTGAGCAGGCCGGCATGACACTCCGTAAGAAACCGGGGCATCCCAGCCATATCAGTTTTATCCAGCGGTATATTGGGGTAAGTGACAACCGGTGGCGGCAGTATTTGTTTATGGATTGAGTGGGGCTGACTATTTTCACACAGTATTTGGGTTTCATTTCGAGGTCAAGAGGCATCGTATTGTTCCTCGCGTTCCTCTTGTGTGCCTCTATCGCAAGAGTCGGTGCGCAAGAGCTGACGACCACACTTACCGATCAACAGCGCAACGCAATTGCGGATTTGGTTGAACAACACTATTGGCAACCGGTAAGCCGTGACAGTGTTCTCAAAGTGCTGTCGATTGGTGGGCTGGATTTGCTGGATCAATACTCCAGTTATCTCTCTCCGGTGGAATGGTCCGAATTCAAAGTGAATTTGGGCGGGTCATTCGGCGGAATAGGCATCTTCATCGACCAGGATTCTGCTACTCGACAATTTTTTGTGGGTGGCGTATTTCGAAACTCTCCTGCTCATCGGGCCGGCATAAGGACAAGAGATCAAATCGCGCGAGTGGATGGTGTGTCGGTGCATGGACTCTCGATCGACGAAGTATTTCCCAAACTGCGTGGAGTTGTTGGCTCTACGGTAAGAGTTGATATGGTACGCGAGGCAAGTGATTCGCTCACATTCACATTTCAGCGCGAAGAGATTACTACTCCGAGTGTGCGTGGCGCCCAACTTATGGAAAGTTCGGACCGTCAATTCCTGCTCGAAGGAACTGAGGATATTGGGTACGTCCGCATCACAAACTTTTCCCGTACGACCGCGGCTGATATGGACAGCGCACTGGCGGCAATCGCCCGGCTCAAAGTGCGCGGGTTGATTCTGGATATTCGTGGAAATATCGGCGGACTCATGAAGGCGGCGCTGGCGGTTGCCGATATGTTTCTGGATTCGACGGTAATGATAACGGTGAAGGAGCGGACAGAGCCGGATGATGTCCGGCTGGCAACACGCGGCGTACAATGCGCTCTCCCTGTGGCTTTATTGGTGGACGACAGCACGGTGTCCTCAGCAGAGATATTCGCATCGGCTATCCAGGACAACCATCGGGCAGTAGTGATCGGGAGATGCTCATTTGGCAAGGGGATGATCCAACAGTTGTTTCCCCTTCCCGATAGCGCTTCGGGAATCAAGCTGACAATAGCCCAATATGTTCGGCCTTCGGGTCGACCTATCGAACGGCATTTGCACGGCTTCGACCCCGCACAAGGGGGGATTTGCCCCGATTCCGGGATGAGCTTTGACGACTCGCTTGAGGTTGTCGCGAGGGAATCAGCGGCGATCATTCACGCGGACGGACTTTGGGAGTTTGCGGATATCGAGATTCCCAAAGCGTCGGCCGCCACCGACAGGGTGATTGCAAGGGCTTGTGAGTATCTAAGGAATCTGAAAATTGAAGGCGATCGGTAGTCTTGTTTCGTTTGGCGATCCAACTGCTAGAGTAGAATTTGTTTATGGATTAGCAGGGGGCGGGATTTACATGCTGACAGGAAGACTATTTAAGTAACCCCTTAGACTTGATTTCTTGATAATACTCAAGAATCACTTCTATAGGAATTACGAACGCCATATTGTAGGTCTGATCGGGTACAGCGACAAGACCCCCCAAATATTTTTGTGCCCTCTTCCCCGAATCGCGAAGGTCTTTGGATTCGCCAAGAAAGATGGTGGAATCACTATTGGTGGAAACTACTGGTAGCGTAGAGTCTTGAAAATGGCCTCCGATTATTCCCAGAAGCTTTCGTTCGGTATAGAAGATGATATCTTCTCCGTCTTCGCCAATCTTCTGAGACACAGTGAAGACGGGGCCACCGCTATTCCCACCCAAGGATACACCATCAATTAATATAGTACCGGCCATTAGTTTACGAATTCCACGATAGCTTAAGTTCTCTCTTAGAACGGCGGAAATCGTGCCACTCCTACACAACGGCGGTGTGAAGACCCCCGAGAAAATACCCTTGTCGCGCATCGGATAACCGTAATAGAGCACATCTGTCCCACATTTGATTTTGTCAAAGCCTAACATTTCGGATCGCTTTATTGGGTAGATGCTGTCTCGCATGGACTTTCGCTCTATCGGGATAAGCGCGAAATCCGAGTCATCACTACTTGGCACAAATGCCGTTCGACTTCTTGAAATCATACAGATAGGCTCACTATAGCTAACACTAGAGTCACTGAAGTGTTGGAAGGATCGGAAAGTAATTCGAAATGAATCGGCAGTTGCACGCCAAACATGTCTATTCGTTAATAAGAAAACGAATCTACTTGCAGAATCGAGGTCTGCCAACACCCCGGACGCCGTCAATCTTCTATCTGGTTGGTCGTTGCGAATGCCTTCGATTAGAGCGACGGCCCTGAATTGGTTTTCAGAATTCGAAATGTATCTGTCTAAGTCAATCGCTTCTACTACTCGAGTTCCGAAGCAAGTGATTGAAGTTGTGATTAGGAATGCCGTCAGCAATCTGGCCATCTGAAGCAATCTCCTCAATTTCGTGTCTGAAAACAACTTCATGGAAAATAGGATAAAATCCGACGGTCTGCTCGGTCAACAGTTTCCCGGGTAGTGGGGCAGTTTCAATTTGGATTTTTGAAATATAGAATGAGGCCGGATGTAGCGAGGGTAGCCGCAAGTAACTCGCCGAACAGAAGTGGGAAACTAATTCGGTAATAGAGAGATCCATCAACTGAAAAAAGTAGCCTAAATCCGGCAAAAACCTCAGTTGGGTTATTGTTGGTACCCGCGATCTGGTTCCACGGCGGAAACATGATTATCGTGAGGACGATAGCCACACCAACAAGAACGACAATTCTCTGATTCCGATTCAATTGAATTACTTCCTCTTGGAGCATTATAGCCCTTGATAACTACATTGTCGAGGGTTAATCTTATTTCCTATGGGCGGAATACCTCCCGGTCTGCCCCTTCTCAACTTTCGAAGTTATACGGGTAGACGAGGGCGTCTGCCGCGCACGAATCTAGTGATTCACCGGCCATTGAGTGCTGGCGTGGAATAGAATTGTCGTATGGTGTTGAGCGTCGAAGAACTCCATCCATTCCGGACGTTTCTTATAGTACCGAGTTGACCTGAGAGCATCTGCAAACGCTTCGTCTAATCGCTCAAGGTCGTCGGGACAACCCAATGCGGTCATCCCCACAGTTCTGAATTCAATTTCCGAGTCGGTGAATTTTGCCATTTCCGCTATATAGTAGTTGCAAGCGGCTCGCCCTTCTACCGCGCTCGGTGGGTTACCGTAGAAGCTTAGCCACATGTTTTCCGACTTTGGCCGCCATCCTCCGACTTTGACTACCAGCCATTGCGCTTCTGAATCGACATGGGGAATATGGCTAGCGCCGTTGGTGGGTGGAGGAGTGTCGGAACAGCCGGAGAAGAGGACAGAAATAACTACGGCGAAGAGGCGGACAAACGTACGCATCGTCGATCCTTTCGCAAACGGATTCAGTTGTCGTCGCAGTTATCGATGTATATGTCCAATATAAGCCAAGAGCGAAGTCCGTCAATAACGATGTAATCCCTAACCCCCCAATTTTAGTTGATTTGAGTATTGTGAGGGGGTAAACTGGCCCGTCTGATTGGGGTGGTCTGCCCGGATGGGTTGGTCGCCGTGTAAGTGCCGGAGCCGTAGGGGTTTCGGCGGGAAGAAGATAAGACTGGTCCCCGGCCTTCGCCGGGGTGACAATTGAAGAAGTAAGATGACGGTAGCTGAAAAACCAATGCCTATGACTGAGCCCGCGACTGCGCCCGCCAAGAAAGAGACGATTCTCTCGGGGATGCAGCCGACCGGGGCGTTGCATATTGGGAATCTCGAAGGGGCGCTCCGTAATTGGGTGCGTCTACAAGATCAGTACTGGATGTACCTCTGTATTGTCGACTGGCATGCGCTGACCGGCGAATGGGAAGATACCAGCGCACTCAAAGACAATATCTATCAGATGGCGATCGACTGGCTGGCGGCCGGGATCGATCCGGAGAAGTGCGCGGTCTTTATTCAGTCGGAAGTCAAAGAGCATGTCGAACTGCATTGGCTCTTTTCAGCGATGATCACGGTGCCGACATTGACGCGCCTTCCCACCTATCAGGAAAAGAAAGATACGCTCGATTCGTACGGCTTCTTAGGATACCCGGTCTTGCAGGCGGCCGACATTTGCCTGTACAACGCCAACAAAGTGCCGGTGGGAAAAGATCAGGAAAAGCATATCTGGCTGGCCAATGATCTGGCCAAGCGGTTCAATACCACATATAAGAAGGTATTCGCCGAGCCGGAGGCGATGTTTACTACAATCCCTTTGATTTTGGGGTCGGACAACCGGAAGATGTCCAAGTCGTACGGGAATCATATCCCGATTGAAGCGACCGAAAAACAGACCGGGAAAATCCTGCGTGGATATTACACCGATCCCAAGAAATTGCGCCAGGGAGACCCGGGAACACCGGACGTTTGTCCGGTGTATCTGTTACATCGGATTTACACCGACAAAGCGACCACGGAGAATGAAATTGCTTCCGGTTGCCGCTCCGGGGCGTTAGGTTGTGTCGATTGTAAGATGAAACTGGTCGGCAACCTAAATGGTGCGTTGGCGCCGATTCGGGAGAAGAGGGCCGAGCTGGTCAAACAGCCGGATTTTGTGTGGGATGTCCTTAAGACCGGCGCAGAGAGAGCGCGGCAGAGAGCGCAGAATGTGATGGGGAAAGTGCGCACCGCGATGAAGATGGATTATAGGAAGTGAGTTGTAGGTCGGGATGGCAAGCTCCGCTTGCGGAGCGCAGACTACCCGACAAGGCGGTGGAAAGATGTCGGGTTTCTTGTTCGGCTGTCGCCGAACGGCGGAACCCGACCTACAAGAGAGGCGAGATTGCTTCGGTTCCGCGCCCTTCGCAGGCTCAGGGTGACGCGGAACACTCGCAATGACGTAAGATTGAAAGTAATAAAATGCTAAACGATACGATTACTGAGACCACCAGCGAAGGATACCAAGTACATCTTGATGTCTTCAGCGGGCCGATGGATCTCCTGCTCTATCTGATCAAGCAGGAAGAAGTCGATATCTACGATATTCCGATCGCGCGAATCACCAAGCAGTATCTTAAATATATTGAGCTCATTCAGACGCTCGATTTAGAGGTCGCCGGGGAATTTGTGCTGATGGCGGCGACACTGATTCGCATAAAGACCAAGCTTTTACTGCCGCGCGATGAGAATGATCCTGATGAACCCGATCCACGCGAAGAACTAATTCTGGCGTTGGTTGAGTATAAAAAGTACAAAGAGGCCTCGGAGGGACTGCGTGAGCGGGCGCTTCGCGAAGAACAGGTGTATGTGCCGCCGTCACTGGCGACCAACGTTTCGGTGAAGATCGATTTGTCCCCCGCGACGACGCTGTTTGACTTGATGAGCGCCTACCGGACGCTCCTGACCACGCGCCGCAACGAGATATTCCATCAGGTCGTGCCTGAAGAGACCTCGATGGATGAGCGGATCGCGGCGGTGCTTGGGCAATTGACTGAGGAAGAAATGGCGACTTTCCGGCAACTCTGCCAGGAGGCGCCGACAAAAATAATGGCGGTAGTGACATTCATCGCAGTGCTGGAACTGGCGCGCGTACGACGGATTTCCGTCGAGCAATCGTGGCCGTTTGCCGAAATGCGCATATACCGTGGTGAGCGGTTTACCGATGACAGCCCGCTTGAGGATTCGCTTGAGCTGGTCGGGGTGACCGAAGACAAAGGAGAATTTTCATGAACGCAACTTCATCGATACATGGCGCAATCGAAGCGCTGGTGCTGGCCTCGCCCGAACCGCTTGCGGTTGGAAAAATTTGTGGGGTGATACCAGACCTGACACCTTCGAAAGCCGCGCAGGCGGTTGCCGAGTTGAACACCAGATATTCCGAAGGGAACTCGTCGTTCCGGATTCGTGAGATTGCAGGTGGATATCAATTCTATGTCTTGTCGGAGTACACCGGATATGTCGAGGAATTGTTCACCCGTCACCGCAAACTCCGCCTGACCCAAGCGGCGCTTGAGACACTGGCTATTATCGCCTACAAGCAACCGGTGACCAAATCCGAGATTGAGCATATTCGCGGGGTGGCCTCTGATGGTGTATTACACACACTTCTCGAACGCAATATGGTTTCGATCACCGGTCGGGCAAAGGGAGTTGGCAAACCGCTCCAATATGGGACGACTGATGAATTCCTGAAATTCTTTGGGCTTTCGGCTTTAGATGCGCTACCGAAGCTGACTGAAATCGACGAGTTGATGGCGGCGACTGCGTCGCAGGCGCAAACAATGCTCAATTTGACCGATCCGGCTATGGCGGCGCGGCTGATGTCCAAACTAAATGTCGCCGACGGAACTTTCGATCCGGCAAGCCGTGAGCGGGATATTGAAACGGGCGTCGAACAAGAAACACCTGAAGAAACAGATACTGCAACAATCGAGCGGCGTTCACTCATTCTGAAAACTCCCACTGAAAACGACGAAACAGTTGAGTCGGTCGAATTGACTGATGAAACGATTGTCACCAATCCGGTAACTCAGACGGAGACCACCTGACCACCGGTCGGGATCCTCGTGCTGTGCACACCTGCAAGAGGCCACGCCGATGATTCGGCTCAATAAATATCTTTCACTTTGCGGAGTGACCTCGCGCCGGGGGGGCGACGGGATGATTGAGGCACGGCGTGTTTCGGTCAACGACAAGATTGTCGAAAAGCCGGGGCTGGTCATTGAAGAAGCGACTGACAAAGTCAAAGTCGACGGACTCGAAGTCGCGCCGGTCACTGAGCAGGTGTATGTGCTACTGAACAAGCCGTCAAACGTGATGTCGACACTGGTCGATCCGTTCCGTCGCAAGACGGTCGTCCAACTTTTAAAAAAACTCAAGCATCGCGTCTATCCGATCGGGCGGTTGGATTACGATACCGTGGGCGTACTGTTGCTCACCAACGACGGCGACCTGGCATACCGGCTGGCGCATCCGAAATTTGAAGTCGCCAAAGTATATGAAGCGAAAGTGAAGGGAAAATTCTCTCGCGAGGCGGGCCTGCGGATTCAGCAGGGGATAAAACTCGACGACGGCGGCACCGGGCAGGCGATTGTGCATATACTCGGCTATGGCGCGAATTCGACACGGCTTCGCTTGATTCTCACCGAAGGCCGCAAGCGCGAGGTGAAACAGTTGTGCAAGAAAGTCGGACACGCTGTCGAGCAACTGACGAGGGTAGAGTTCGCCGGAATCACTGCCAAGGGATTGGGCGAGGGCCAGTGGCGACTACTCACGAATTCGGAGATCAGCCGTTTGAAGAAGTTGGTGGGGCTGGAGTAGGGGAGAGTTCGACGTCAGAACAACATGAGGGTCGCGGTCAGATCAAGCCAGTGCGTACTAGTGTGACCGCCGTCGTCGACATTGAATCCGCCCCCACAGTAGTTCAGGGAAACATCAACATGCTTGCGCAATTGGTATCCAAATCCCAGAGTATAGCCCCAGCCAGATCCGGTTGAATTTGAGTAGTCTTCCAATAGTGGATCGTACACTTGTTTTCGACGGGTGTCCAACGTCCCTACCATAACACGCCCCAGCCCTAAGGTCGAAAACAAGCGTTGTTTAGTTGCCGATAAATACCGTCTCCAGGAAATCCCGAGATACCCGTGAAGTATCCAAACATCCGACAAGCCATCTGCTTCGCCTATGATCTGTCGCAGGTCCAAGCACACTTGGTTACGCTCCGACAGCCCCTTGCCCGCAAATATATCGTAGCCTCCTGCAATGGTTGTTCTCTTGAACCGCTCGTCAGCGCGAGACACAGATGCCAAAGGCGCAACACCAATCCCCCCGCCCAACACAAACCCCTTCCGTTTTCCGTCAAAGGCGTGTGTAGTCGTGGCAATGAGAAGGACGATAGGTATGATCGAGGCCCGGATTTTCAATGACTCCCCTTTCTAAGTCAGGCGTCAGGTGAGGGCACCTGACGCCACCTAGATATTCACGATCAGCTTATTCGTCCAGGGCGTTCCACTCGGCGTTTTCCAGAAACGATTTCGGGCGGTCGAGATACTCCATCACATGCTGGAGCGCCACCCAATGCTTGTGCTCTTCGTCGGCGATCTTGTTCAAGATCAACTTCTGATTGGCGTCGGAAAGCTTGTCGGCTTCTTTGCGATAATATTCTTCGGATTCTTTCTCCACATCCTGGGCCTTCTGCCAGACAGTACGGGGATCGGAGCCCATCGCGGCGCCCGATTCGATTTCGCGAAGCCGGACAAAGACATTTTTGGTGTTGGCGAGGATTTTGGTGGCCTCGGAATTTTTGTATTCGGCCGCTGAGCCGTCGCGAAGGGCCTTGAACAAATTGTAGTGTTTGAGTTCGTCGTCGGCCAGATTGTGTAAAATCTGTTTGAGCGCCGGGATATTGACCCGTTCGGCGTGGTCAAGGTAGTAGGCGCGGCCGTCGGCTTCCATCTGCATGCAATAATCAAAAACGTTCATGTCGTAACTCCAATGTTTAGTAAAGTCAGCACTAAATATCGGGATAGAGGATAAGTTTGTCAATTGGGACGGCGAAGAACCAAGAAATAGAAGATGGATTCCCGCTTTCGCGGGAATGACACTACGGGTGGAGATGCAATGTGCTGTCAGGGCTCCTGCCCTGACAGCGGCTCTGCTACTGTACCACCGTCAGGCCGGGAGGCCTGACGGCTCGTTGCGGCGACGAGGTTGGAATTTCCCTTCAACTAATCTATACTTGAGAGTATGCGTAGTGCGCTAGCCGTCTTCTTTTGTGTTTTGTTTGGTGTCGCCGTCAAGGTTGCGGCTGAGACCGAGCGAATCGAAACTGAACACTTTGTTTACTATTTGAGTACACCGAAGCTAAAGCCGACCGTTGATTCGGTGCTGGCGGCGTCGCGGGAGAGACTTCGGGAACTGCTAAGCGACACACTTTCCTACAAGCCCCAGATCTACATCGTCGATAACCAGCCCGAATTTGATTCGTTGGTGAGTGGCAAATTCCCCGATTGGGGAGCCGCGGCGGCGATTCCGGTCTGGCGGCGGATTGTCATCAAGTCGCCCTATCATTTCAATGTCAATCGCCCGCTCGGTGAACTCTTAGCGCATGAGTATTCGCATCTCGCACTCGCGGATAGAACGGGATTCTACTCGGCGCCACGGTGGTTTGATGAAGGTCTGGCGATGTTTGTGTCGCAGGAGTGGAGTTGGTCGGATAATCTGGCAATGTCAAAAGCAGGGGTCTTCCGGCAATTTCTCACGCTCGATACGATTGACTATGTCAACCGCTTTGGCGAAGGGGCGGCGCATGTGGCATATGCGACTTCGTTCTTGGCGGTTACGTATTTTTACAAGCAGTACGGCTCTGAGGCGGTCAATTTGTTTTTGGATTCGCTGGCGCGTGGGGTATCGGTCGATCAAGCGCTGTTGGCGGCGACCGGTTCCAATTATCGTGACTTTGAGAAAGAGTTTCGGGTATATTTGGAACAACGATTTAATGCGACGAGTTTGTTGGCGGACACTATGTACTTCTGGCTGGCCTTGGCAGTCATTTTGATTCTTGGCGGATACTTGCAATGGCGGCGTCGCCGTGCCTATTTCAAAAAATGGGAGCAGGAAGAGAAGTACGAGTCGAAAGATTTTGATTACGGTGACCCCAAAAAGCCCGAAAAGACCGACACCGATGAGTTTGAAGACCCCGACGATTTCTTCGACGATGACAATGAAGATCAGCCATGGCGAAGATAAGTCACACGTTTGAATATTGGGGAGCGGCGAGCGGAATTGCGATTGCGCAGGCACTTCCGGCCAAGCTCGCTGACCGGTTTGGATCGTGGCTGGGTTCGGCGGCGGGTTTCATATTATTGTCTCGGCGGAAGATTGCAATGGAGAACTTACGGCGCGCAATTCCTGAGCTTACCGAAGACCAGCGAAAAAGTATCGTGAACGAAGTCTTTCGCAACACCGGGCGTACGCTTGTAGAGTTCGCGCGTTTCGGCACTCTTGGAATCGCGGGGGTCAAGCGGCTCGTTCCCGAATCAGACTGCTCTGAAATTACCGAGGCGATGGAAAAGGGGAGAGGCGGAATTATTCTCACCGCGCATTTCGGATGCTGGGAACTGCTGGGCGCCTGGGCGGGGACTTTCGGGTATCAGATGGATTTTTTGATGGGGACTCAGCACAACGAGAAAGTCGATAACCTGTTAGTTGGGCTTCGTAAGGGGATGGGGTTTGGTGTCATTCGGCTATCGACTTCAGCCCGGTCAGTCTTCAAGGCGCTTAAGCAAAATCATCTTACAGGAATGGTGGCCGACCAGCACGCGTCGTCGGGGAATTTGATCGTGCCGTTTTTCGGGCGGCCGGCCTCGTCGCCACGTGGCCCTGCAATCTTCGCCATTCGGGCAAACTGCCCACTTCTTCCCATGATGCTCAAGCGCGAACAATTTGACCGGCACATCGTAATCAAAGGAAAGCCGATCTATCCGCCCAATTCTGGCGATGAGGAAGCTGATATTCGAAGCATGACCGAAGAGTACACCGCGTTTTTTGAGGCGACCATCAGAAAAAATCCCGGCCAGTGGCTCTGGACTCACCGTCGGTGGAAAGTAGATTGACCGAATGTCTTCAAAAGTCTTGATCCGGACCCCCAATCATCTCGGCGATTGTATCATGGCGTTGCCGATGATCAGCGAGACGCGCGAGGCGCACCCGGGGGCGAACGTCACTGTGCTGACACCTGAGTCGCTTAGAGAGTTGTTTGAGGGAAATCCGGGAATCGATCATTTGCTTTCGATCCCGACTGCGCATGTCCACGGATTGATTGGTGTGTTCAAAGTGAAAGAGATAATTGCCAAAGAGAAATACGATGTCGGATATATCCTGCCGCCGTCGTTTGGCGCGGCGTCGTCGTTCAAACTGGGCGGAGTGAAAGAGCGGATCGGATATATCGCCGACGGTCGTAGACTGCTTTTGACCAGACCGATCACGCTACCGGAACCGCTCAATTCGCAACATCGGTCGGTAGTCTATTTCGATCTATTGCGGCGCGGGGCACAAGTCGATCTTGATTATGCGCCACCGAAAATGACGCTGAACGATAGCGATCGTGAAAAGGCGAACGAGGTCTTACAATCAGTCGGAATCGATGAGAATACAAAGTATGTTGCGGTTTCGCATCAGGCGGCGGCCCAATCACGCCGCTGGGGGATCGACAATTATGCCACACTGGTGCAACGGATTATCGGCGGGTTGAATCTGCCGGTGGTGTTGATCGGCTCAACCGCTGACCGTGATCCGGGCGACGAAGTCATCCTGGCGAGCATGAGTAGCTCGGTGCACAATCTTGCGGGAATGACCTCTCTGCGAGAGTCGGCGGCAGTGATCGCACGAAGTGAATTGTTTGTAGGCAACGATTCGGGACCGGCGCATTTGGCCGCGGCGGTGGGAGCAAAGATTGTGGTGTTGTCGGGGGCGGATGATCCCAATGAAACCTCGCCGCTATCGTCGCAGAAAACAATTGTCCGCCGGGGCGATCTGGCATGTATCAGTTGTGTCAAGAATATCTGCCCGCTCAAAGGGGACGAGCATATGCGGTGCATGAAAGAAGTGGGTGTGGATGATGTCTTCAACGCAGTGCGGGATATGTTGAAAGCGAGATAAGGGGCCGGTTTCCGTCGCTTCGAGCGGAGTCGAGAGGTGACACGACTGGATTCGAAATTGCGCACCGTGTCTCGTCTCCGCTCGACACGACGAAGAAACTACCGACGTATATTATTCCCACCAAAACTGGAAGTAAGCGAGAACGGCCAGGATGATCGAGAAGATTACACCCACCAAGAATCCGGCTCGAAAATTATTGAACTTGGCAAACCGGGACTTTTTGGCGCTGTCCGGCTTGGCCAAATCAGCCTGGCAATGCTTGCACCGTGTAGCGCCCGCGGCAATCGGCTCTTTACAGAACGGGCAAACGGTGGATTGTTTGGCCAGCGACATGCGATTCCCAAACTCGTTTATTTTACGCCTGCCGGTTGATCGGCGGGGTATTCAACTCGCGCAAACCACTCGATATCAAGTTCCGGGAACAATGTGTCACGCACCTTGCAGTCGGCGAAAAATGTCCACTCACCGTCGGAGATTGCCTGTCCGGCTATTTTCTTATCAACCATTTCGGCGATTCGCTTGAAGTCGGCATAATGTTCGGCCAGTCTCAGCTCAGCGTAGTCGCGAGCCGCCCAGGTAGAAATGAGAAATTGCCAGTCTGATGCCGACAGCACCATCAACTCACGGGCCAGTTGCAAAAGCAGGTCCTTAAGCTGGAAATCCTGTCGCTCCGGATGCTGTTGCCAATATCTCGCCAACTCGCACATCTTGGCTTCGCACTCGTAGATATGTTTCCAGGTCCAGGCGTTTTCGTCGTTGAGCCAGATATAATGGTGGTTTCCTTGCCCCCAGCTTCCCTCCGGGATTGACACTACCCGCGACGGTTTTCTCCTGTCGAGATCTTCAGAGAGAAAACTCGGGGAGACTTCTTTGCTTGTCGAAATTTGCTTGAGTACTTCTTTTAGGAAAAGTGGTCCTTCAAACCACCAGTGACCAAACAGCTCGGCGTCGTACGGCGCCACCAAAATCCCGTCACGGCCCGATTCGGTTTGATAGGCAGAAACAAGTTCAGTAATGGTGGCTACGAAGTGATTGGCGTTTTCGGTGATTCGTCCGAGCGCGGTGGCATTGCGATATTCGACTTTGTCGGCCAGATCAGACTTTGGTGATGTTACCGCCCAGTAGCGCAGTCCGCCGGGGAAGCGCTTCTTGTGAAAATCGAGGTAGTTGCCGTCGCCGGGGTAGCCGTGTTCCCCCGACCAGACGAGCACGCCGGTTTCGGGATCGCGAGTAAAAATCGCGACCGGCTTTTTGCCTTCGGTCGCCGAGGAAACCAAATAGACCTCGCGAGGGGTTTTATCGAATTCTTCTTCCCTCGGATGATAACTCTTTTCGAATTGTCCCCAGAGGACTTTGAGCGCCTCGAACTGATCCAGATAAACGCCGGCCGACTTGCCGCCTTTGAGTAGAGGCGAGTCGATGATGAAAAAGTCGATGCCATTTTCGCTTAAGAATTCATCGGCCCCTTTTCGGAGATACGTCAGCGGGCGGCCATTGACCGGCATGGGCGATGTCCATTCGTAGCGTGGGCGATAGGCGCACTCCGGAAGCCAGATACCGCGCGGCTGTCGGCCGAAATGTTTGCGATAGTTGGCGACCGCCGCTTTGGTTTGGGCTTGTAGAGATTCGTCGCGCGATAGCAGGGGGAAATAGCCATGGGTGGCGCCACAGGTGATAATCTCAACATATCCCTTGTCTTGCAGTTTCTTGAACTCCGCCAGAATGTCGCGGCCAATCTTGTTGAAATGATCGAGCGCAGACGAATACCACTTTTCCCAGAAGTGGGCATTCTCAAGCATTTGAGGCTGGCCGTACCGGTGGAATTCCTCGGCGTCGTGCTCGGCCGCTTTGATCTTGGTGGTCAGATAGACGACAAATTCTTCTTTGAAACTCTGGTCGCACAGTTGTTCGCACAGGACCGGCGAAAGGCCGACTGTCAGTTTCGGCTTGTACCCCTCGGCTACCAGCTCATTGAGGATTTTGATTATCGGCAGATACGTTTCGGCGGCCGCCTCGCAAAGCCAATCGGTGCCGTGCGGCCAGCGACCGTGGGCCAAAACATACGGCAGATGACTGTGCAGGACAATTGAGGCGTACCCTTTGGTCACTTTGATCCTCCGGGAGTATCGTCGCCCGATGCAAAGCCGATTGTTTTGGATTGATTCGGCATACCCCAGATCTTTATCTCGCCGAACTGACCCTCAAACTTTTTGAGATTATCTTCAAGTGCGTTATGAAGAAGTTTCGCGTGCATTGGTGTCATAATAATGCGAGCCAGCACGCGGGATTTGGGGGTGCGCGGCATGACGCGCGAGAAGTCGATGACAATTTCAGTCGGCGAGTGGGTGATCATCGCGAGGTTGGCGTAAATCCCCTCGGCTTCTTTTTCGCCAAGTTCAATATTGATCTGTTGCGGCGGTTGATTCATATCCATCGTAAGTCCTCATTTCGTGTCAACGGATTTCCCTGCTTGTAACGGGAGAGTCATTTTACTATATTCGCGGCTGATGTCAACGTTTTTACGTACAATCGCGGGGCCGGAGCGCCCGCTATCAGAGTGTATTTTATGCCGCTAACCCAATCGCGCATGGAGAGTATCACCGCGCGCCTTGGCAAATCCCGGGTGATCGTGCTGGGCGATGTCATGCTCGACGAGTATCTCTTTGGCGCGGTTGAACGGATATCACCCGAAGCGCCCGTTCCCGTTGTCGAAATTCAATCGGACAAGCTCCTGCTCGGTGGGGCGGCCAATGTGACCGCCAATTTTCGGGCGTTGGATAATGAGCCGATACTAATTGGCGTGGTCGGCGCCGACGACGCCAGCGAACGGGTGCGACGCCTGTTGTCGAGTCATCGCATCAACCCCGACCATTTAGTGACTGACAGTTCGCGCCAGACCACTATCAAAACCCGAATCATTGCGCATAATCAGCAAATTGTCAGAGCCGATCGGGAAGACCGCACCGATTTGAGCGCCGAGATTGAAGAACAAGTGTACCAAAAAGTGCTGGCCAATATTGATACGGCCGGCGCTCTGGTCATTTCCGATTATGGCAAAGGAGTAGTGACTCTTCCGCTCCTTGAACGGGTGATCGCGCTTTGTTTGCTGAAAAATGTGTTTATCGCGGTCGATCCGAAAGAGACGCGGTTTTTGCATTACAAGAAAGTCTCGGTGATAACGCCCAATCATCATGAGGCCGGGTTTGCCGCCGGGAGACGTATTCGTACCGAAGAAGATCTGTTGGCGGTTGGGAATGATTTGCTCGACAAGCTTGGCGCCCGCTCGATACTGATAACGCGCGGCCCGCAAGGAATGTCGCTTTTTCAGCGCGGGGCCGGCCCGACCCATATCCCGACTTTTGCCCGTGAGGTCTATGATGTAACCGGCGCCGGAGACACGGTGATCGCGGCTTTTGTTTCGGCGATTTGTGCCGGGGCGGATCTTGTGGAGGCGGCAATTGTATCAAATGCGGCGGCGGGATATACGGTCGGTCAGATCGGTACCGCTACTATCTCAAGAGCGCAGTTGCGGGAAGAGCTTGAGCGAAATTTGGACAACGGAAATGTGAGGTCGGTTCATGTCTCGAAATAAAGTCTTCGCGGCCCTGATCGCGCTTTTGGTTTCGTCTGCCGCCGCCGCGCCACCGGTTTTCCGGTTTCGTCCACCCGACTCGATCACCTTCACGCTCGAAGTAAAGTCCAGCCACACCCGTTCTTTCGATACCACGAACTATCCGACCGACAGCAGTATCACCACCCTTCGGCGTACGCTGACTCGCTCCGGGAACAGATTCCAGATGGTGTCACAACCGATCTCTATTGTCACTAAAAGCGGAGGTCAGGTTGCGGATAATCCAATCAACGGAATATTGGAAGGCACCAAAGTGGTGAGCATGCTTGATACGTTTGGGCTGATTACCAGCGTGAGTGGATTTGAGCATATAGGAGCGCGAATCGACTCGCAATATTCCGGGCAACTGGCCGAGCGGCTCAGGCGTTCTTTAAGCGTTGAAAATCTTTCGGCGCGGGAGCAATTCGGCTGGAATGGGATTTTGCAGAATCTAGCCGGGAGGCAGGTTGATTTTGAAAAAATTGACTACGAACAATCGCAATACCCGCTACCCGGCGGGCTTCATATTCCGCTCCTCATCGCGGTGCGCCTGACTGACACAATCCGCCTCTCCGGGAAACTCTGCGGAGTCCTTCGGATTTCGGCCGGTTCCGATCCGATGGAACTGGCCAAGAGAATCGGCAAGACTTCCGACGAAGTGATCGTTCACTATCCGCTTTCGGATACGGCCGGTATCGGCGTAACGCAGGCCGGCTCGCGCTACAACTCCGAAACCGAGGCAGTGATTGAAATCGGCACCATGTTGCCGCAGTCGGAAAGCACAAGTCGCGAGATTGTCGTGGCGGGTTCTACCAAATCGGGAGCAAGCGTGCTCAAGATGGTAGAAGGAGAAGCCCGGCGGTACGACTATCGCAAGTAATTCCGGTTCTTCGCCATGTCAATCCACGCGACGATCATTTCCCAGAGCAGTGTTTCTGCAAAACTCCGTGTGTATCGGCTTGCCCGAAAGAAGATCGTTTTCACCAACGGCGTTTTTGATATTTTGCACCGGGGGCACGTCCAATATCTGACCAAGGCGAAATCGCTGGGTGATGTGCTAATTGTGGGACTCAACACCGATGCTTCGGTCCGTCGATTGAAAGGGAAGTCCCGGCCCATTCAGAACCAGCAAGATCGGGCAGTCATATTGTGTTCTCTGCGGATGGTCGATCATGTCATTTTGTTTTCCCAAGACACGCCGGAGAAGCTTATCAAAAAAGTAAAACCAGACGTGTTGGTGAAGGGCGCCGACTATAAGATTGCAGAAATTGCTGGCGCCGATTTTGTGCAGTCGTACGGCGGGAAAGTTCGGCGCATCAGATTGACCCCGGGTCGTTCAACCACACGCATCATCAAAGCGAGCAAGCGTAAATGAACCGCGAGCGCAGTATAAATACCGAATCGTCGGGAGCGTTCACGGGCGAAAACCAAACGCTGGCGCTCGCAGGGTACTGGCCGGCCACTGTTATGCAATTGGTGACAAGCGAGCGATACGCGGCGGCGGTTCAGATTTGTCGCGAACATCTGCTCGACAACGACCTGCCGCTGTCCGGGCGGATCGCCTATGGTCTGGCACTCTTTCACGCCGGACAACTCGAACCTGCCGCCGAGCAGTTTCGAATGGTGCTGGCTGTCGATCCGGAACATCTGGCGACGCTAAAATATCTTGGAGATATCGCGTTCGCACAGGGCGACGAATGGTCGGCGATGGCAGATTATCGTCGCGTGCTGGAAATTGATCCCCACACCTCCGGCCTATGCTCGCCGGTGAGGCGGATAAAGAACCGCGAGGTTACTCGCACGATTTCACTCGTTCGCCATGCCGAGGAAACTTCGGCCAACGAACCGCGTACCAGTCGCATGAACTTGCCGCAGGCGGGCCGTCGCCCGCAAGTACTGGTGAGTGAGACAATCGGCGATCTGTACTTAACGCAAGGACACCCGCGCCAAGCGGCGGAGATTTTTCAAAGATTGCACGATGAACAACCGTCGCCGCGTCTGGCCCAAAAGCTGAATAAGGCGATGGACAAAATATCGGAAAGGGAATCGACTCATGTCGCAGAAACGAATGAATGACCTTCGCGCCGCTATGAAAGCCGCCAACCTCGACGGTCTTCTGGTGACCCACATGGACTTTGTGAGATATTTGACGGGATTTACCGGGAGCGCCGGACTATTGGCGCTGTTGCCCAATTCGGCGGATTTTCTCACCGACTCGCGCTACGCTGTTCAAGCGAGTCAGCAAGTCAAAGGCGCGAAAGTCACTATTCATACCGGTGGGTTACTCGATAGTTTGAAAACACTCAAGTCAGTTGCCGGGCGAAATAAGCGTCTGGGATTTGCCGGCGAGTACCTGACAGTTACCAACCGTGACCGAATCGCGAAGTCGCTCCCGGAAGCGCTCCTGATTCCCGCCGACTATCTTTTCGCAGAATTGGGCTGGGTAAAGGACAGCGATGAGATCGCGAACATCAAGAAGGCATGCGCTATCTCCGACACGGTATTTTTGCGGATACTTCCGCTGATACGACCGGGGATCGGAGAAAACGAGCTAGCCGCCGAGATGGAATATCAAATGGCGATGCTCGGTTCGGACAAGCCTGCCTTTGAGACAATTGTGGCGTCGGGGCCCCGGTCGGCGATGCCCCACGGGGTGGCGTCACGCCGCAAAGTCAAAAACAACGAGTTTATTACCTTCGACTTTGGCGCTACAGTTGGTGGGTATGTGTCCGACATGACCCGAACAGTCGTCGTTGGCAAAGCGAGCCAAAAGCACAAGACGATCTACAGCACGGTCTTGAAGTCCCAACTGGCCGGAGTCAGGAAAGTCAAAGCCGGGGTGATGGCCCGAGATGTGGATAAGGCCTGCCGGGACATTATCGATAAATCCGGTTATGGAAAGACATTTGGTCACGGTACCGGTCACGGAATTGGCTATTATATCCACGTTGGCCCGAGGCTTGGTTCAACTTCGCCGGATAAGCTAAAGCCGGGCAACGTGGTAACAATCGAGCCGGGAATCTACGTAGCCGGCTTTGGTGGCGTTCGGATCGAGGACGACGTATTGGTAACAACCGGCGGCGGAATTGTCCTAAACCGGGCGGAAAAAAAGTTGTTGGAGCTTTAGGGGTTTTACCCTATCGTTTTTAACGAGGACGAGGGAATAAAGAGGAGTAGACCAGTTTACCCTGTCAACCGGCAGGGTCTTTTCAGTATACCCATATGCTAATTACCGAATCAAACATTAGAAGATTGATCCGACTCGTTGAGGAGTCGGAGATCGAGTCACTTGAGATTTCCAGTTGGGGCCGCAAGATCAAGATTTTGCAAAAAGCGGCCCATAGCTCGAACGGCCACCACCCCCAGGCAGTGATCATGTCGGCCCCCGCCGAAGCGGTCATGGCTGTCCATCCCGCCGCCCAAGCTCCGGCGCCAGCGCCTGCGGCCCCGGCGGCAGGTTCAGCAACTGCCGATTCCAGCCGATATGTGGAGATAAAGTCACCAATGGTGGGGACTTTCTACGGTGCCCCGGCTCCCGACGCGCCGCCGTATGTTTCGCTCAATGAGCGGATCACGGCCGGTCAGGTAGTCTGTATCGTGGAAGCCATGAAGCTGATGAACGAAATCGAGTCCGAAGTCAGCGGTCGGGTGGTCAAAGTGCTTGCGGAAAACGGCAAGCCGGTGGAGTTCGGCCAGGTCCTCTTCCAGATCGATCCTACCGCCTGATCCCGGATTCGGGAAAGGGTCTCCATGACACTCAAGCAGTTGTTGGTTGAGATGCTCAACCACAAGGCGTCCGACTTGCATGTCCGGGTCGGTGTGCGCCCCCACATTCGGGTCAACGGAATTCTCGAACAAATCCAGACCGAGCCGGTGACCATCGATCTGATGGACCAGATGGTCTCGCAGATTCTCAATGAAAAACAGCTTGAGCGGTTCTATCGCAAAAACGAAATGGACCTGGCGCTCAGCGTGGCCAAACTGGGGCGGTTCCGTATCAACCTGTTTCGTCAGCGTGGCACCACCGGAATTGCCATTCGTGCGGTCAATACCATGGTCCCGTCGTTCGAAGACTTGAATCTCCCGCCGGCAATCAAGAAACTCTCGCAGGAAAGCCGCGGTCTGGTGATCGTGACCGGCACCACCGGATCGGGAAAATCAACGACCCTGGCCTCAGTCATCGAAGAAATGAACTCCACGCGGGGACTGAATATTCTCTCAGTCGAAGACCCTATCGAATACATCTATCGCGACAAGAAATCGATTATTTCTCAGCGTGAAGTTGGTGGCGACACCGAGTCGTTTGCCTCGGCGCTCCGGCACGCGTTTCGTCAAGACCCCGACGTTGTCCTGATCGGTGAAGTTCGAGATTTGGAAACGATGTCGATTGCGCTGACCGCGGCCGACACCGGGCACTTGGTTTTGACCACGTTGCACACCTTGAACGTGGTGGAAACGGTTACACGTATTGTATCGTTTTTCCCGCCGCACCAACATCAGCAGATACGACTTCTTCTGGCCGGCACGCTCAGAGCGATTGTCTGCCAGAGACTACTCACCCGTGGCGATATGCCGGGACGGGTTCCGGCGCTGGAGATCATGATTTCCACTGCGGCGATTCGCGAGTGCCTGATGAATCCGGAAAAGACACAGGACATTCCAGAGTTAATGGCGCAGGGTGGAATCCAATACGGTATGCAGACATTCGATCAGTCGATCATGAAACTGCACCGCGCGGGGATGATCACGTTCGAAGAGGCGATCACGGCCGCCTCCAATCCCGACGATTTCGATTTGCGGCTTAAAGGCATCACCGGCGCGGCTGACCGCTGGGATGATCCGCAGGCGGCGCCGCAAGGGGACAAAGAGCGCAAAGAAGCACCCGCGGGGTTTAGGAAGTTGTAACCATTTGGCCGCAACGGGCAGACGAGGGCGTCTGCCGCCCATTGTCATCGAACATTTGTAGCCCACCGCTCTGCGGTGGGCTTTTTCTTTGGCAGACTGTGCCAGGCCTTGGGCCTTCGGCGTGTTTTCCGTGCGCGGCAGGCTTCCTGCCTGCCCGTGGCGTCGGGCGTCCTCACCCGACGACGTGCCTGGTGTTCATCCCCGTGCACCACGTTTTCGTGGCGGCCGAGGTCGACCGCCACGCACGGAAATATTACTGCAGTCTTGGGCGGGCGTAGGGGTTCAGGCGGTTGCACTTGGTGAGGCAGTCGCGGCTTTTTTGATCGAGGCGGGCGGTCCTGTAAGCAATCGCGGCGAAGGCGGTGATATAGTAATCATCGGGATACTCAGTCAGTAAGCGGTCGACCAGTACAATCGCTGAGTCAGTGTTGCGGTAAAGGATTGCGTAGATATTGACGCGCAAAGTAGAGGAGAGGCGGTTGTGCGGGTGGGCGAGATCAAAAGCATCGAGTAACAAACGCGCGGAATCTTCGTTGCCAAGCGCATTCTGAAAATACGCCTGCTCGAAAAGTGTCGCGGTATACTTTGCTTTGCGCAAGGCTAAAAACTGCAAGTGATACGACCAGAGTATCGGCTCAGCGATTGAAAAGGCGCCGGCGAGCCCGTGATAATCTTTGTCGACTTCGGCCCAGTCGCCGGAATTCGTGAACAGGTGAGTAGGATTGTAATCTCTGAAAAAAGTTGGGTCATGGCGTACTGTGCCAAGATAGTTGAATACGCCGTTTAGATCGTTGTCAATCGTTAGTGCGGGTGCATACGATCCGGTGACAAGAACCGAAGGGTCAATGATCTCGGAGATTTCGCGGTTGAGAGTCTTCAGGTCGTAGCGCGGATCGGAATAGGCCGCGTATAAGTCGCGACCATTGGTGACAACATAGAAGGCGGCGATGAGAATAATGAGTAGCCGAATAGCGATTATGGGAAGTTCACCTCTTCCGCGAAATCGAATAATCAAAAGTGAAAGTACTACGGCCACCGCTCCAGCCAGACAGTAGGGGAGGACCGTTTTGAATCCAATAAACGTGTGAGCGAGATTGGCGCCGTACGAGATGATTTGATTTGCCAAATAGAGTATGATCAGAAAAATCAGCGGTACGGCCAGCCAAACAGGTTTGAGCACAAGAGAGAGTTTCCCCTGCCACCAATCGATGAGTGGAACAAATAGTGTAAGCGCAGGAAGGATCGCGACGATCAGATATCTAAGCGGGCGATATTCAAAGGGGAAGAAGACAAGTAATGAAACCACCAGCCAAGCCAGCGAGAAGAGAACCGACAAGTCCGCGCGAGTTAACTTGAACAGGTCTCGCGAAGCCAGCCAGACTATTGATCCTGTGCAGGCAATCATGACTGTGCCAATACCGAAAAGGGTCAGTCCGCCTTCGCCACCAAACGAGAGGAACATGCCGAGTGGCCCCAGTGGATCGGCAATGTACTTTGATACGCGGAGCAGTTCGGTCGTGTCCATGTGGTACTGCCACCAGAGCCCCAAATCTCCGCCCATGAAGAAAAGTAGATACGCCCCAAAAGCGAACAAGCCGCCGACCAAAGTTAGTCCAATCGGTCTGAGCGAGCGAGACCTGAGAAAACATATTTGAGTTGCGACAATCGGCACAAAAAGTAGCACCCCGAAGAGCTTGCCGAACAGGGCCGCTCCTGCCATTGCGACTCCGCTGAGAATCTGGCCTACGGGGCGTTCCCCCCAGTGTGCGTAAACAAAGAAAGTAAGGCCAAGGAAAAAGAGCAGTCCGTTTTCGAGATACGGCATGCGGTTGTAGGTTAGCAGGATGAAATTCGACAAGAGCAGAAGTCCGACCCCAATGACCCTTTCCCAGCTCCAATATTTGCGCAGGGCAAGGAGCCAGAGGAGGATTCCACAAAGGCTCAGAAGTGTCGACGCGACATTTGCGGTGATTCTCGAAACTCCGGCGACAGCAAACGCCACTCGTGCGGCGGCGGAGATGGCCGTGAATTTGAGCGGGGAAAAGCGCGGATAGTCGACTTGGCGATCTGCGGGGAACAAGGTCGCTTGACGGGAATGCCAGGTGTAAAGATACGGATCGGTCAGCGCCGACTGGCCGTATTGAGCCAGAGCGATCGGCGGGTCGGCGTCGAGTTGGACAAAGCGCAGACCAACAAAGATGAAGCAGAGAAGTATAAGTGCTGGAAGAATCAGTTTGCGCATGGTGGGGAGTATAGGGGAGGTGAGCGACGTGGTCAACAAATGGGTAATGGCTGTCTTCGCGTACCTCGCTGCCTGTCGAGGCGAGATTGCTTCGGTCCCGCTAAGAGCGGGACACTCGCAACGACGTTAGTGTTGGCTTTGGTGATGATTCGGAAATCGCTCAAAAGTGGTCGATGAATAGTGCCGATATTGCAGGTATGGGCGCGAATACTCTATTTATGGGGCTGTTCACCGGTCTTATCGGCGCCGGGTACTTTATGTACGGAAAGCGGCGGGAGCGGATCATGCCGATGCTGGTCGGGGTGGCGATGATCATTGTCCCGTACTTTCTGGACGGATGGGTGACCAATGCTGTTGTGACTGCCGTGCTCTGCGCCATTCCGTTCTTCATCGCTGTGTAGATTCATGGCACATATGTAAGCTGAAGGGCTACGCCAGTGCAGGCCCCGAAGACGGGCCGGCCCTACTAAGAGCATTCAGCTTTCCATAAAGAGGCGATCAGGAATCCGAAGCTTTGTCAATCATGCCCCAGGCGGCACCCTAACTCATTGTCCGGCAAGGTGATTATTGTCGACTTTCGAGCAACTTTCTGCCTTATCCCTTGTTCATTTATAGCGAAATCACTATACTACTATATTGTCTCTGGTGGCCGAGCGGATAATCCGTCACCACAGAATGACTTCGGGTTGGCCACGGCCACCCGGGAATGGAAAAGAAAATTTGTTTACAAAAGTTTTGATCGCCAACCGTGGCGAGATAGCGCTTCGAATAATTCGTGCCTGCCGCGAGCTGGGACTTAAGACAGTCGCTGTCTATTCTGAAGCTGATCGCGATGCTCTTCATGTACGATTTGCCGACGAAGACATCTGCATCGGCCCCGCTTCAGCGAGTCAATCGTACCTCGATTTCAAACGAATCATTTCGGCGGCCGAAGTTTCCAACGCCGGCGCTATTCACCCCGGCTACGGATTCTTGGCTGAGAACGCCGATTTCGCCGAGATTGTCGAATCATGTAATCTCACATTTGTAGGCCCGACCCCCACGCAGATTCGTCAGATGGGGGACAAGGCGGTCGCCAAGGCGACCATGAAGGCGGCCGGAGTGCCGGTCATTCCCGGTTCCGAAGGTGTTGTCGCTACATTCGAAGAAGCGGCGGAGATTGCTAAGACAATCGGATACCCGGTTATCTTGAAAGCTGTGGCCGGCGGCGGCGGCAAGGGGATGCGGGCCTGCCGCGACGAAGCCGAACTGGAGCGCGGGTTTCATATCGCCTCGACCGAAGCGGCTAACGCATTTTCCAATGCGGCTCTCTACTTAGAGAAGCTGATTATCGAGCCGCATCATGTCGAAATTCAGGTGATTGGCGACACCCACGGAAATTTCTACCACTATGGCGAACGTGATTGCTCGATCCAACGTCGCCACCAAAAATTGGTCGAAGAGACACCGTCGCCATTGATGACCGACGATTTGCGAAAGAGGATGGGCGACGCCGCGCTGGCCGCCTGCCGGATGGTTAATTTCCGAGGCGTGGGCACGATCGAATGTCTCGTCGATCACCAGTTGAATTTCTATTTCATGGAAATGAATACGCGCATACAAGTAGAGCATCCGATCACCGAGGAGGCGTACGAGGTCGATTTGGTCAAAGATCAGATCCGTGTCGCGCTCGGTGAAAAGATCATTTACAATCAGGAGGAGCTCAAACCAAAGTGGCACGCCATCGAGGCGCGTATCAATGCCGAGGATGTCGAGCATGATTTCAGGCCGACCCCCGGCACGGTGGAGGCATTGCATATTCCGGGCGGACCGGGCGTGCGGGTCGACAAGGCGGTGTACGCCGGGTATCGCATCCCGCCCTATTACGATTCCATGATCGCCAAGCTGATTGTCAAAGGAAGGACACGGCAGGAAGCGATCAGAAAAATGCGCTGTACGCTCGACGAGTTCATTGTACAGGGAGTGCCGACCACGATTCCCATACATCAGCAGATTTTTGAACACCCCGACTTCATTGCCGGGAAATATGACACCTCGTTTCTGGAACATTTTTTTTCCAGGAAGAATTCAGAAACGCAAAAAAGAGCCGTCACGCTCAAACGACCCGGAGAAGGCGAACCAACCGGGGCGGAAACCCAAGCGACCGCTGAAGTAGCCGCGAGTGTGACAGGGCCAGAGTCTCCGGGAGGGACAACATGAACGTACCTGCCAATCTCAAATACACCAAAGAACATGAATGGGTAAAAGTCGACGGCGATATTGCCACAATCGGCGTTACCGAATACGCGCAAGGTGAACTCGGCGACATTGTCTTTGTCGAACTTCCCAATGTCGGGAGCGCAGTCACGCAGATGGGACGGTTCGGCACGGTCGAAGCAGTCAAGGCGGTCTCGGACCTGTTCTCGCCGCTTTCCGGAACAGTTGTCGAGATCAACGCCGCGCTCGATTCCGATCCGATGGTCATCAACCGAGATCCATACGGCGAGGGGTGGATGATCAAAGTGAAAGTTTCATCGGCCGCCGAGCTTGCCGGTCTTTTGGCGCCCGATGGATACAAACAATTGTTGTCGGCCTGATTTTTCGGCCGTTGTGAACAGTCAACGCAGGAACATATAGCGATGTCTTTTATATCCAATACCCCCGAAGATCGCCGCGACATGCTGGCCAAAATCGGGGCAGGCAACTTTGAAGAACTTCTGGCCGCTATCCCACAGAATCTTCGTTTAGGACGGCCGCTCAACATCCCACAACTTTCGGAATTTGAACTCCTGGCCGAGATCAAACAGATCGCCTCGGAAAACCAATCCGACGCCATCTGTTTCGCCGGCGGTGGTTCATACGACCACTTCGTGCCGTCGGCCGTAGGAGTCATTATCGGCCGTCCGGAATTCATGACGGCCTACACGCCGTATCAGGCGGAAGTGGCTCAGGGGACACTGCAGGTTATCTATGAATTTCAAACGCACATCTGCCGGTTGACCGGACTCGATGTCGCAAATGCGTCGCTGTACGACGGCGGCTCGGCGGTCGCCGAATCGTCAATCGTGACGATGAATGCGACTGGCCGAAAGAAGATTGTTGTCGCTGAGACGGTGAACCCGTCGTATCGCGAGGTGCTGGCCACGTATTTGTCGGCGCGCGATGTTGAGATTGTGACAGTGCCGATGAAAGACGGTGTCACTGATCTGAACAAACTTGAAGACATCGTCGATGAAAAAACCGCGGCGGTCATAGTCCAACAGCCGAATTTCTTTGGTGCAATCGAGGATGTCGATTCTGTGGTCGCGATGACGCACAAAGTTGGCGGACTGGTGGTGATGTCTATTGATCCCATCTCGCAATCACTGCTCAAAACGCCGGCGGAATATGGCGCTGACATAGCGGTCGGCGAGGGCCAACCGCTGGGAATACCGATGTCTTTCGGCGGGCCGTATCTGGGATTTTTCGCGGCGACCAAGGCGCTCGTACGAAACTTCCCTGGCCGCATTGCCGCTCGCACCAAGGATCTCGAAGGCAAGACCGGCTTTGTGCTGACTTTGCAGACGAGGGAACAGCATATCCGTCGCGAAAAAGCGACTTCGAATATCTGCACCAATCAAGCGCTCTGCGCCGCGGCGGCGACAGTTTATCTTAGTCTGCTGGGTAAGACCGGCTTGAAGCGCGTCGCACTTCTATCGTTTGAGAAGGCCGAAGAAGCGCAGAAGGCGATTTGCGGCGTCGAGGGATTTGAGCCCTACTTTGCCGCTCCCTATGGTCGCGAGTTCGCGGTACGCACACCGCGCCCGGCCCGCGAAGTCATTTCGCACATGCTCAGCCGCGGAGTGCTGGCCGGTATTGATGCCGGTCGCTGGTACAAAGGAATGGATGATTGCTTGATTATTGCGACAACGGAAAAACGAAACAGTGCCCAGATCGGACGGCTGGTCGACGGTTTGAAGGAGCTATCGGCCAGTGGTGTCATGTCCCGAATGTAAGAAGGACTGGGTGGACGGAACGACGCAATGTCCCGTGTGCGGCCGCGATCTGCCTGCGGACGGCGAAAAAGTCGAATGGACAATGATCGGGTATGTCCCCGATCAGATGTCGGCTGATTTCGCCAAGGAACTGCTCGATTCGTGCGATATCCCGCTCTTTGTCCGATCGCGCTCGGGATTTTTTGGAACAGTAGGTCTGACCTTGCCGTCGTTTTACAATGCCGGTGCGGCGCCATTTGAATTGTCGGTCCCCGAGGATCTGGTGGAAGAAGCGACCGAGATTTTATCCGAAGGACTCGGCGACCGCTGGCAGGAAAAAGAGAACAACTGATGCCGTACTGCGCCAACTGTAAATATGAATACCGCGACGGGCTGACGCTCTGCCCGGATTGCAATCTTCCGCTGGTGGAACAGTTGCCGTCGGGTTCGGCGGCGACCTCCCCCGATCAAAGCTGGGTGGCGGTCTGTAATATCCCCAATGATCTCAATTCGTCGCTCGCTCGGGGGGCGCTCGAATCGCGGAATATCCCGTCGATTGTGATGTCCTCTACGTTCAAAGCCTATGGTGTCGAGGCCGCCTACACCGCGCAGTTGTTGGCCTCGCCGAAAGCGACCAATGTCATCATGGTGCCGCGCGAATTTGCCGAAGAGGCGACCTTAGTGCTTGAGGCAGTACTCGGCGACGATTTTCAACAGTCTGAAGTATTATGAAGCCAAACGTTTTCGTCATACAAGGAGCCAAGATGAAAAAGAAATCAGCACTCGTACTGCTGGCCCTGTTGGTGGCGGCAGTCTCGCCGGTTTCAGCGGCGTATGTGACCGACCACGGCACACCGTTTTATACGACAGTGGCCGAAGGTCAGGCGGCGGCGGCGAAAGCCGGCACGCCGATGATTGTCAAATTTTACACCGAGTGGTGAAGATGGTGTAAAGTAATGGACACGGTCGTGTTCGTCGATTCGCAGACAATCAGAGTTTTCAGTTCCGAAATGGTGTTGACCAAGATTGACGCAGAGAAAGATACGGTGGCCGCAAAGAATTTCGCGGTTTCCGGCTATCCCACTTTGGTCATGGTCGACAAGGATGGTCAGGAGATTGATCGCATCATCGGGTATCTGCCGACCAAGGAATTCTTGCAGACGGTGGATGAATACTCGAAAGGGATTGGCACATTGGCTGACCTTTTGAATAAGTCGGCCACCGATACTTCGCGGGCACTGGGATATCAAATTGCCGACAAGTACAAGTATCGCGGCAAACCGGTTGAAGCGACGTCCTGGTTTGAGAAGGTGCTACAGGCGGGAAGTCCAACCGATTCACTCGCCGGCGAAAGCCGGATGGCGATAGCCGACATGTTGCGTCGCGACAAGAAGTGGGATTTGGCCCTTGAGGCATTTGTTTCAATCGAGAAAGATTTCAAGGACTTGCCGTTTGCGTTCTCGGCCGACGCCGGGATATGGCAGGGGATTACACTGGCTCGCAAGGGCGACACTGCCGCGGCGATCGGCGCGTATGAGGCATTCTTGAAAAATCACCCGGCGGCGGAAGATACGTCTTATGCCCGAAAGCAGATCGAAAAGTTGAAGAATCCGCCACCGGCGGAAGAGAAGAAGTAGCGGTACTGCGTCAGGTGAGGGCACCTGATGCCACGATGAAGTAAGTCGGGTTGGCAATCCGCCGCTCAGGCGGCGACTGCGGGCTACCCGACAGAAAGAAGAAGATGGGTCCCGACCTATAGGAAATGTGATGTAGGTCGAAACCCCTGCCCCTAAGGGGTCCCGCCACAGGCGGGAGGTTTCGACAATTTATTGAAGAGGTGAACGACAGACGTGACTGAGAAGACACTAATTTACGAGAAGTCGGTCAAAGGCAGAACTGGTTACACTCTGCCTGCGAACGGCAAACGAGAAGCAGAGATTGTAGGGCGTATCCCCGAGAAGTTTCGTCGCAAAGCAGATGCAGAACTTCCGGAAGTCTCCGAGCCGATTGTGGTGCGGCACTATGTGAATTTGTCGACCAAGAATCATCATATCGATAAGGGATTCTATCCGCTGGGATCGTGCACAATGAAGTACAATCCCAAACTCAACGATGTGGCGGCGTCGTTCGGCGAGTTCGCGGCGTGTCATCCCCTTTTGCCCGATGAGTCGGTGCAGGGGTGCCTGAAGATCATGCACGAGCTTTCGGCGTACCTGAGCGAAGTGTCGGGATTCCCGGCGATGTCGCTCCAGCCAGTGGCCGGTGCGCAGGGGGAATTTACCGGTTTGATGGTGATGCGAGCGTACCACGCCAAGCGCGGAGAACGGCGCAACAAAGTGATTATCCCCGATTCAGCCCACGGCACCAATCCGGCGACTGTGACTGCGGCCGGTTGGACTGTTGTGCAAATCAAGTCCAATGAGAAGGGGATTATCGAGCCGTCGGCTGTGGCCGCGGTGATGGATGAGAGCGTGGTCGGGATGATGACCACCAATCCTAACACGCTCGGATTGTTTGAAAGTAATATCGCCGAGATTTGTAAGATCGTCCACGCCAAGGGCGGCCTGATGTATATGGACGGCGCCAATCTCAACGCCAACATGGGAATTTTTCGCCCGGCCGATTCCGGGTTTGACATGATGCACTTCAACCTGCACAAAACATTCACCATTCCGCACGGTGGCGGTGGTCCAGGCGCCGGTGCAGTCGGTGTGACGGCCGAGCTTGAGAAGTTCCTGCCCTCGCCGATGGTTGTCAAATCAAGCGACGGCTCTTACAAGCTTGATTATGACCGGCCCGATGCAATCGGGCGGCTCCATGCATTCTTCGGCAACTTCGCGCACATGGTGAGGGCATATGCGTATATCAGGTCAATCGGCGGCGTGGGACTGAAAGAAGTCTCGGAGAACGCGGTGCTAAACGCCAACTATGTCAAAGCGTTGATCAAGGATGCCTATGAGGTGCCGTACGACAGCTACTGCATGCATGAATTTGTTGCGTCAGGCAATCGCCAGAAAAAGCTGGGTGTGAAAACCTCCGACATTTCAAAACGTCTGTTGGACTTCGGCATGCACGCGCCGACCAACTATTTCCCGCTGATCGTCCCCGAAGCGATGATGATCGAGCCGACCGAAACGGAAAGCCGTGAAACGCTCGAGCAATTCGCGGAAGTGATGCATCAGATTGCGCGGGAAGCCGAAACCAATCCGGAACTGGTGACCTCCGCGCCGCACACAACACCGGTACGTCGTCTGGACGAAGCCGGGGCGGCCCGTTCACTTGATGTCAACTATCTGGGATAATACAAACTTGAAATTGTTCAGCCGGCGCTCTTTCGCGGAGCGCCGGTTTTTTGTTCTATGTCTTTTGTGATAAAGTTCGAACAGATCAGCTATCAATTTCCCGGCACGAGCGAGCCGGTCTTGCGCGATGTCTCGCTGGCATTCGCGCCGGGTGAGCGGGTCTGTCTGGCCGGAGCGAATGGTTCGGGGAAAACTACACTATCACTTTTGCTGGCGGGAATTCTCTCACCATCCAGTGGCAGAATATTACTAAATGATCGAGTTGTTCCGAAAGTGCCACAAGGATTCGCCGCTTTTGGATTCCAGAATCCCGACGATCAGATGGTGGCCAGCGTGGTTGAGAAAGAGGTCGCGTTTGGACTTGAACTGCGCAATCAATCGATGACACAGATGGGATCGGCGATTGCCGACGCGCTGAAATCGCTTGGCATTGGCCATTTGGCGCGACGCGACATCGCGACTCTATCAGGTGGCGAGAAGCAGAAAACAGCGATCTCAGCGCTCACGGTGACCGAACCTCGCTTGCTGATATTGGACGAACCTGATTCATTTTTGGATGCGGATGGAAAGCGGGCGCTGGAAGAGGCGTTAAGCCGGCTCAAGTCAACGGATCCTAATCTCATTGAGATCAGAATCACTCAGGACCAGGAAACGATGGGGCGTTATGAACGGCTCATACTCTTGGCGAATGGGCAGGTGATCGCCGACAAACAACCGTCTGATATTCTCGCTGACACTACACTACTTGCTGAATCGCGGATGACAGTCTCTCCTCAGCGCAACTCGGCAATTAAGACCAACGATTTGGTGACGTCGCCAACATCTCGCGATTCAATGATTAGAACAGAGAATCTGACTTTTGCTTATCCCGAGAGCAATCCGGTCATTAGAAACTTTAGCCTTCAGTGGCGGAGGGGAGAGATTGTCGGAGTCGTGGGTCCAACTGGATCGGGGAAATCCACACTTGGTCTGTTAGTCTGCGGACTTCTCACGCCAACGGACGGAACTATCTCAATCGATGGCGTTGCAAATCAGCAGGGCGTCAGACCGCTGGTGACAATGGCCGTCCAGCAACCGGAACGTCAGTTCTTTCTGCATACCTGCGCTGAGGAAATTGTCTTTGGGCCCAGGAATCTGGGACGGTCAATCTCTTCCGAGCACGCGGAGCAGTTTTTGATTCAAGTCGGGTTGGAACCGTCGAAGTATGCCCACCGCGATCCGCTCACACTTTCGGTGGGCGAACAGAGGCGATTGGCATTTGCCGTCTTGCTGGCGCTGGACCGTCCGTTTGTAGTATTCGATGAGCCAACTTCAGGGCTTGATCCGGCGGGTATTGCGCAGTTTGAGTCGATGGCGCGAGGCCTTGCCTGGTCGGGCGCTGGGATTCTGGTAATTTCGCATGATCAGGGTCTGATAGAGCGGGTTTGCGATCGCAAGATTGCACTTAACGGGGAATAACGCGGAGGCAGACGAGGACGTCTGCCTTGCACCGTTTTCAACAACCTGGCTCTTAACCGTGCCACGCGGACGTCCCCGTCCGCGCACTCACACTCACTAAGACTCGGAAACCGGCCATTGGCCTCGAATTCCGTGGGGAAAGATGGCAATTGTGCGGTCAGGCGTCCTCACCTGACCGCTAATGGTGTCGGGTGAGGACGCCCGACACGACCGTCGATACTCCCAATTTCCACAAAATTGCCCGCGGGGCTTGACAGCATTTTTCTATTGAATATACTCGGCTCGGCAACCGGCCGACTTCATCGGCCGTGCGCCAACTAACCTTTTAAAGCGATCCAGAGAGGTCGCCAAGGGTTGCCGATGCACTATCCTTCTTTCTACATGGCGGACATCCGCCCGTCGTCCGCTCAATCTTTGCAGTTTATTTCATTTTCATATACCCAGGAGTCATCCCTTGCCTGACAAAGTTGAACCGATCTTAGACAGCAAGCAGATCAGCCGAGCGCTGACCCGTGTTGCCCATGAGATTCTCGAACAAAACGGCGGAGCCGAATCGCTGGCGATCATCGGAATTCTCACGCGTGGCGCCCATTTGGCCAAACGAATTGCGGCGACCATCAAGAAACTTGAAGGTGTTGAAGTTCCGGTCGGCCTGATGGATATCAGCCTTTACCGCGACGATGTCCACTCCCGCCTTGAGCAACCGGTGGTACAGCGTACCGACATTCTCTTTCCCGTGGCGAACAAGAATATTATTTTGGTCGACGACGTTCTCTACACCGGCCGGACTATTCGCGCGGCGCTTGACCAGATAATCGATTTCGGCCGTCCGCGCACAATCCAACTGGCGGTGCTGGTCGACCGGGGGCACCGTGAACTTCCGATCAAAGCCGATTATGTGGGCGCAAATATCCCGACCTCACGCGGCGATCAGGTGGTGCTTGAAGTGGCCGAGAAAGAAGGAGTCGACCGGGTCTTTGTGGTCAAGGCGAGCGCTACTCCCAAGAAAATCGTGGCGCCCAAGAAGAAGGGGAAGAAGTCATGAGTTCACTTTCGTCGCGGCACCTGCTGGGCCTGGAGGGAGTTCCGAAGGAAGATATCGTGCGGATACTCGATACCGCCGAGTCGTTTCGAGAAGTGCTCGACCGACCGATCAAAAAACTCCCCACTTTACGTGGCATAACAGTCCTGAATTTGTTCTATGAACCGTCTACCCGTACACGCATTTCGTTTGAACTGGCGCAAAAACGGTTGTCGGCCGACACGGTCAATTTCACCGCCTCGACATCGTCGGTGAAAAAAGGGGAGTCGCTCCGCGACACCGTGCAAAATATCGAGGCAATGCGCATCGATATGTGCGTAGTGCGGCATCAATCCTCCGGTGTGCCATACTACCTGACAAAATGTCTCAAGGCGAATATTATCAACGCCGGCGACGGCATGCACGAGCATCCGACCCAGGGCCTACTGGACATGTTTACTATCCGCCGGAAATACGGCAAGTTGAACGGACTTCGAGTTGTACTCGTTGGCGATATCAAACACTCTCGCGTGATTCGCTCCAATATCTGGGGACTTAAGACCATGGGGGCATCGGTGGCACTCTGCGGTCCGCAGACACTCTTGCCGCTTGATGTCGAGCGTTTTGGGTGCGATGTCTATTCCAATATCGATGAGGCGCTCGAAGGCGCCGATGTGGTCAACATCATGCGCATCCAATTGGAGCGCCAGCAGGCGGGACTGTTCCCGTCTCAGCGCGAATACACCAATTTATTCGGGATCACCCGCGAGCGATTGAAACGGGTGAATCGAAATTTCACGATCATGCATCCCGGTCCGATGAATCGAGGAGTTGAAGTAACGAGCGAGGTCGCCGATAGCGATCACTCGGTCATTTTAGATCAAGTGACCAACGGCCAGGCGGTGCGGATGGCGGTCATGTACCTATTGTCAGGGCGGAAAGATGAGGGAGAAGAATAATGGCGTCGCAAAAATATGATATGGTGATTGCCAACGGTCGGGTGATTGATCCGTCGCTTGGTTTTGTCAGCGCGGCGCATGTCTTTATCCGCGACGGCAAGATTGCCGGGGTGCAGAAAGACACGCCTGCGAGTAGGAAATTGGTCAAGTCGCTGGACAAATCGAGAGTGATTAACGCCGAAGGAAAGCTGGTGACTCCGGGGCTGATCGATGTCCATGTCCACCTGCGTGAGCCGGGCCGCGAAGACGCCGAGACAATCGAGTCGGGATGCCGGGCGGCCGCGGCGGGCGGCTTCACGGCGGTTTGCTGTATGCCCAATACGCACCCGCGGATTGATAATCAGGAAACAGTCAAGTTCGTGCAGGACCGTGCCAAGTCAGCCGACGCACGGGTATATGTAGTCGGCGCGATCACAAAGAATCTCGACGGCAAAGAGCTATCAGAGATTGGCGATCTGGTTAAAATGGGCGCAGTCGCAATTACCGACGACGGCCGGTATGTGCAGGATCCCAATATCATGCGCCGTGCGCTCGAATACTCACGTATGTTTGATATTCCGGTTATGCAACATGCCGAAGATCAGTTCCTGGTGGCCGGTGGCGTGATGAACGAATCATTCGAGTCATCGCGGCTCGGACTGCGCGGCGCTCCGGCGGTGGCCGAAGAAGTAGCCGTGCTTCGCGACATCGCCCTCTGCCGGGTGACCGGAGCGCGACTGCACATTCAGCATATTACCACACGACAAGCGGTCGAGGCAGTTCGTCAGGCAAAACGAGCGGGAATAAAAGTCACCTGCGAGGCCTGCCCGCATCACTTTGTATTGACCGACGAAGAGATTGGCAAAGAGTACAACACCTACCTTCGAGTCAACCCGCCACTTCGGAGTCGCGACGACCGCGACGCGGTGATCGAAGGATTGGTCGACGGTACCATCGATTGTATTGCCTCTGATCATGCGCCGCATCCTGAAGAAGACAAAGACTGCGAGTTCGATATGGCGCCCGCCGGGATGATCGGACTGGAAACGACTGTCGGGTTGGTCAAGACGTACCTTATCGACAAAGGGTATCTCGATTGGGCCGACGCGATCAGAAAAATGACTGCCGATCCGGCGCGGATATTTGGTCTGCCGGGCGGGACGCTGGCCGAGGGTAGCCCGGCCGACATTACGATCATCGACCCGGAAAAGAAATGGACTGTGAAGGCCGACAATTTCCGGTCCCGTTCGCAAAACTCGCCGTTTATCGGGTATAAATTGTCGGGGCAGGTAGTCCGCACAATTCTGGGCGGACGAGTAGTGTTTGAACAGTAAACGATGAGAGTATTGATAGTCCAGAAAGACACGCGGGAAACCGATCTCACCGCGTATCTTGAGCTGGCCGAATCACGGCAGGTCGATCTTGTCTGTTTTGGTGAGCTAGCACTGTCGGGTGCTATGTACCAGCCACGGCCGGTGGAGTCTCTCGATACTGTGCTCGCGCGGTTTGCACCGTACGACGTCGCTATCATGACCGGATTACCGATACCAACTTCGAACGGAGTGACCAATTCGTTCTTGTATTATCACCGGGGGAAACACTTGGTATATGACAAGATCAACCTGTTTCCGGGGATGAACGAAACGAATGTCTATCGGGCCGGTAAAACGCCGGGGATATTCGACACACCTCTCGGAAAGTGGGGCGTCAGCATCTGTTACGATATCCGCTTTCCCGATTTGTATAAAGAACTGAAGTCGCTCGGTGCGCAGTTGATCTTCGTGCCGGCGGCCTTCCCGCTTGTGAGAATCGACGATTGGCGGCGGCTCATTATTGAACGGGCGAAAGAGAATTCCGTTACCGTGGTCGGAATCAACTGTGTGGGTAGCGACGGCACCAACGTATTCGGCGGAAGTTCAATGGTAGTGGGGCCGGACGGCTCTGTTCTGGCAGAGGCCGACCGCAGTAATCCGACTGTGCTTGAAGTTACTCTCTGACAAACAAACACGACTTTGGTCCTAATCGGCTGGAAAGTGCATGAGTGAGTCCCCAAGGCAACGGTTCGATCCATTCAGCCGAAAAGAGATGTTGGTTGTAGCGGCACTGCTATTTCTTATCGGCTTTGTCCGTCTGTGGAATTTGGAATCCGATCCGCCACTCCGACTCTCGCATTCAAATGATGTCTATTCTGACGGTGCGCTTTATACCTACTATGCCCGAGAGTATGTCAAAACCGGCAATTTCAATCCGAACGAAGATGAGCGATTCAGCATCTTCTTGAAATCTACCGTCACACCGCTCGCGATTGCAGTATTCACACTTGTCGGTGTTGGAATCTGGCAATCGAATCTGGTTGGAGTGATATTCGCGTTGGGGGCGCTTTTTTGTTTCTATCTGTTTGTGCGGCGTATTGCAGGAGTGGCGGCATCGCTATGGTTTTTGCTTTTGTCGGGACTATCGTACAATCTCATATTCTTCGGGCGACAGCCGTTCTTGGAACATGCGATGGCGTTCTGGGGATTTTTGGCGTTGGTCATTGTCACCTACGCGCGAAACTGGTGGCCGTTCCTGTGTGCGGGCCTGTTCCTGGGTATGGCGGCGTTCTTTTCAAAGATACACGGCATTGTATTTCTCTTTCCGTTTGCTGTACTGCTTTTCTGGCGAACCCGATTCGATGATCCACGCCTGCCCAAAGTACTTTGGAACAGGCCGGCTTGGTTTGGGATCGGCTATCTCTCGGCGCTGACACTCTGGTTTCTGATTTCATACTTGCCGGCGCCGTCGCAGGTCACCTCGTTTTTTCAGGAGAATACGATCGAACTTCACGGAACTCCGGGCGGATTGAAATCAATCGCTGATTTCGTTGAAAAACTGATGACGTTCGGATACGACACCGAACTGTTTCCGCGTATGGTGGTAATCGGAATATTGGGGGCTGTCTTCTTTGGTGCAATCGTGTATCAGTTATGCCGGAAAGAGGCGTATAGGGGAATACTGAATTTCGGCAACGGCGGGTATCTGTTTGTCGCCGCAATGATGATCGCCTTTCACGGCTCGCTCATGATCTGGAACTATCGGCCGCTCAGGTATCAACTCATTCTTATCTACCCATTCTGCGCCGCCGCCGCAATTCTGCTGGCACGGCTCTGGCAGGGCTTAACGCCCCCGCGTCGTGAGAAGTTCCCGATTCTTTTCTGGCCGCTCTGTGCCGCTGTTGCCGTGATTCCGGCATATCAAATATTTGCCGGTAGTTCGAAGTTCATCACTACCGACTGGTGGGGCGATGTTTCAAAGATCGCCGTGCCATTATCGGCGCCTCTTATTGCGGTGGTTGTGGGGCTTATGATTCTTGCGGCCAAAAATCGGCAATTTCGGACCGCCATGGCTGTCACTCGTGCGCTGGCAGTGCTTTTGACCGTCGGGTCGATTTTCGGAAGTGTCATGGCATATGGTGCATGGGCGATCCGCCCCACTCAGACGCTCCGCGATGTAAATCACGACCTGGCGATGGTGGTCGGTCCGGGAGCGCTGGTCACCGGACCATACGCACAATCGCTAACCCTTGAAAACGACTTGCCAACACTGATTCACATGTTCGGGACCGCCCACCCGGACTCGTCGTTTTTCTTGAAATTCCCCGTAACACATTTGCTTTTGGATGACGGAAATATCGCGCGGATGTTTGATGACTACCCGGCGGTGATGAAAACACATCAGCACATCTGTACCTATTTTGTCGGAGAAAACAAGATACGGTTGATTAACGTGGCGGCATCTACGGGCAACCCGGTGACTGGCGATTACCAACTGACGCCGGTAGAACGGGGAGTAATCGGGTTTCGCAACGACGACGGCGAGCTCGCTTGGCCGGCCATTAACGAATTTTCGGCCCAGTACCCGCTAAATATTGCGGGAAATCTTCTCTTGTTTGAAATGACCAATGTGACCGGCCAGTGGCAACGGGCCGAGAATGCCCTAAAAAAAGCAATTGAGTTTTCGCCGACATCGTATGTTCTTAATGCTCGACTGGGAAGATTCTATCGCGACCGCGCCAAGGCGCTTTCGAGCAGTGAACTCCGGGAGCTGGCCGCCCGATATTATGAGGAGGCCGTTCATCTGGCCCCGACAGCGGAGCGGACGGTTGAGGAATACCTGAAATTCAAGGACGACCGCACATGGCAGAACAGCGTCGATACGGGTTTGTAGTCTCCACCATCGTTCCGGCCAAGGACGAGGAGGGGAATATCGACGAGTTTTGCCGTCAGTACGACGCCATGCTCAAGTCCGCTCCATTCGATGGCGAGGTTGTGTTTATCGACGACGGCTCAACCGACGGTACCCTTGAGAAGATCAAACAAAACGCACAAAAATATCCGTTTGTCGCCTTCCGCTCGCACCAGCGCAATCGCGGTCTGACCGAAGCACTTCAGACCGGGTTTGCCGCCGCACGCGGGGATGTCTATGTCTTCTATCCCGCCGATCTGCAGTATCTGCCGGCTGATATTCCCTCGCTGGTCGCGCCGATTGCCCAGGGCGCGGATATCAGCACCGGTTGGAAACAGGGAAAGTACACTAAGCGATTCGTATCGAGGATTTATAACGGACTTTCGCGCCGAATTTTTGGATTGAAAGTGCACGACCTTAACTCAGTCAAGGCGTTTCGCCGTGAGGTTGTCGAGAATATTTTCTTAAGAGAAGACTGGCACCGGTATCTGGTTGTGTTGGCCGCAAATGAGGGGTACCGAGTCGAGGAAGTCAAAATTGCCCTCTACGAACGCAATTGGGGGAAGACCAAGTTTTCGCTCTGGCGGATTCCGGTCGGGGTGCTTGATATGCTGGCAGTCAAATTCCAGATCACGTTCTTGCGAAAGCCATTATTGTATTTCGGTGGGGCGGGTGTCATCTGCTTTGTCATCGCGTTTCTGGTCGGGCTTTGGTCGCTTTATGAGCGCTTTGTCCTCGGTCAGGGTAACCGCCTTTGGCTCTTTCTGATTCTCTTTCTGACCGGCCTTGGGATGGGGCTGTTCATGATGGGGTTTGTCGCCGAAGGCCAGACTGCTCTTAAAGAGGAAATCACCGATCTTCGGCACAAAACCCAGCAACTTCTGCGCAATAAGAAACAGCGCGACTCAGCCGACTAAACTTCTCCAGCCACCGCCGCGGGGGCGTAAGTGGCCGGTTGACGAGCCGGGCCCGCTGGCGTATCTTGTCGCAATTGTCAGGGAGAAATAAAGGCACACGATAACGAAAGCCCGGTCGACCGCATGAATCATACCCAGCGCGCCCTCATCATTTTTCCGACCTACAACGAAAAAGACAATATCGAGAAGATTGTGCATGCCGTTCTGCCGCTCGATCCGCGCATTAACGTGCTGATAGTCGACGACAATTCCCCCGACGGCACCGGAGATATCGCCGACCGGCTGGCAAAGGCCGAGGCAAAAGTAAGTGTCCTCCACCGGGAAAAGAAAGAGGGATTAGGCCGGGCGTATATCGCCGGTTTCAAATGGGCGATCGAGCACGGCTTTGACTACATACTGGAGATGGACGCCGATTTCTCCCACGGCCCCGAGTTTCTTCGCGACTTTTTGCGAGAGATTCAGAGTTACGATGTTGTGATAGGCTCGCGGTACATTACCGGTGTCAATGTCATCAACTGGCCGATGGCGCGACTATTGTTATCCTACTACGCAAACGTCTACACGCGGATAGTAACCGGTCTGCCATTGCGCGATGCCACCGGCGGCTTCAAGTGTTTCCGACGCGAAGTCCTGCAGACGATCAATTTGGACGCAGTCAAATCATCCGGCTACTCTTTTCAGATTGAAATGTCTATGCGGGCGTGGAAGAAGGGCTTCTCGATCAAAGAGATTCCGATTGTCTTTTACGAACGCCGCGCCGGCTCCTCGAAAATGTCCAAACGGATCATGCGCGAGGCGATCTGGATGGTCTGGTCGCTCCGTCTGCGATCGATCTTCGGCCGTCTGAAATAGACGGTGACCTGTGCCTACCGGTTCGGTTGATATCTCCATCATCATCGTCACGTTCAACTCGGCCGCCACAATCGGCGGATGTTTGAGCAATCTCTCGGGAGCGGTAAACTCCTTGTTGTATGAAATCATCGTGGTCGATAATACTTCGACCGACGACACACTAAAAATCATCGAGTCGAAGAGCCGCGACGCAAATGTCATTCGAAATACGCGCAACGAGGGATTCGGTGCGGCCTGCAACAAAGGGGTGACGGAAGCACACGGTGAATTCATCCTGCTAGTTAATCCGGATGCGCGGCTCGACGAGGGATCAATTCCTGCATTAGTAAAGGCGGCGCGCCAGACTCCGAATTGCGGGTTCGCCGTACCCCGCTTGCGGTTTCCGAGCGGAGAGTTCCAGGCGAGTTGCCGTCAACTGCCAACGACTGCAAATATGATCTTCTCGCGCGGCTCGGCCCTCACCCGCATCTTTCAATCGGATAAGTCTCGCGGATCGAGATATACTCTGCCGGACTTTGAAGGGACAACAGTAGTACCGGCAGTCGCCGCCACTGTCGCGCTGGTCAAACGCGAAACGTATACTTCCCATCAGGGATTCGATCCGAGATTCTTCATGTACATGGAAGATACTGATCTGTGTGCGCGGCTTGGGCAGAGTGGATTTGTGCATCTGTTCGTTCCGACCGCAGGAGCAGTTCACGAATGGGGGAAAGGGAGTAGCGCCGGAAGCGTAGTGCGCCTTGCACGGCATCATCTGTCGGTTTGGAAGTACTTTCTCAAGCACTTTCCCAATGGGTTTTCGGTGATCGTTCTACCGTTCCTACTGGTGGCTAATATGCTGGTCGCTCTCTTGCTCATTCTGCTTAGGGGGAGAGGGTCCAGATGAGGAGACTTCTGCTTGCACATGTACTCATTGCGCTCGGGCTGGCGGCGATTGTTGTGCCTCTGCTTATTCGCGCCGGCCACAAATTTGGATTTTTGGATCAACCGGGACGGCACAAACGTCACAAACAACCGGTACCCTACATGGGGGGAGTGGCGCTCTATATTGTCTTTTGGGCCACACTATTTGTGCACGCGGTGGTATCGCCCGAACTGACACTCGGCGATTTTTCGACTATCTCATGGATGCTGGCTGGCGCGACTGTGATCTTCGCCGTGGGATTTATAGACGATCTTCGGCCTCTTTCTGCGCTCGCCAAGTTATTAGCACAGGCGCTGGCGGGTGGAATGCTCGTCGCCGGTGGCCTCACAATCGATCCGATCTTCATTCCATTTCTCGGGAAGATTTCACTTGGCCCGTGGTCGGCGATTATTACCATGGCCTGGGTGATGGGGCTGACGAATGCGATCAACCTGATTGACGGCCTCGACGGCCTCGCGGCGGGTGTCTCGTTGATCGCGGCGCTAACTCTGGCCGGACTAGGGCTCATTTATGCCTCACCGGCTGTTGTGGCGGTAGCCGGTACACTGTGCGGATATCTGATCCTCTTCATTTTTTTCAATCGATATCCGGCGAGAATATTCTTAGGCGACTCAGGTTCGCTTCAACTGGGGTATTATTTCGCGGTCGTATCTCTTTTAGTGCCGTTCAAGTCATTTACTGCAAGCGCCCTCTATTTGCCGCTCCTGACACTGGGAGTGCCGATTCTTGAAACCGCCGTTTCGATTTTCAGGCGGCTGGTCAGCGGAAGGGCGGTGATGGCGGCGGATCGTCGGCATTTGTTCCACTACTTGGCATTGGCTGGGCTTGCCCCCCGACAGGTAGTCTGGATCTTCTGGGGCCTGTCGCTCGTTTTCGGCGCCACCACTTTTGCTATGTTTTTGTGGGACCGAGTGTTAGTGTCTATTCTGCTGGGGGTTTTTATGGTTGTTATTTTCGCCGCGTTTCTTATCTTTACGTCCAATCTGCGACGGGTGAGAAAGGATGACCCCAAGGCCGAGTCGTAAACTTTGCCTTGCCGGGTAATGCCACAATATGGCTGATGGATCGTACTTAGAATTTGAAAAGCCGATTGCCGAGTTGGAGAAGAAAATCTCCGACATGAAGGATTTCAGCGCCGGCAATATTGAGTTGTCATCTGAAATCGCCTCGCTCCAGCAGAAACTCGAGCGCCTCCGTGAAGAAATCTATTCCAATTTAGACCGATGGCAGAGAGTTCAGATCTCGCGCCATCCGCGTCGCCCGTATACTCTGGACTATATCACCCACATGACTACCGACTTTGTGGAGCTCCACGGGGACCGTGGGTTTGCCGACGACAAGGCGATGGTCGGAGGATGGGCACGGATCGACGGTCAGCCGGTGATGATTTTAGGTCAACAGAAAGGGCGCGACACCAAGCAGAAATTGTATCGCAATTTCGGCATGGCCCACCCTGAAGGATACCGCAAAGCCCGGCGCTTTTTCTATCTGGCCCAAAAGTTCAATGTACCAATTGTCGTGCTGATCGATACTCCCGGCGCTTTTCCCGGAATCGGTGCGGAAGAGCGCGGACAAGCCGAAGCAATCGCCAAGAATATTCAGGAAATGTTTCGGATCACCGTCCCCATCGTAGTGGTCATCATAGGCGAGGGTGCCTCAGGTGGAGCGCTCGGAATCGGCATCGGCGACCGGGTCTTTATGCTTGAGCATTCTTGGTATTCGGTGATTTCACCGGAAGGGTGCGCGGCAATTTTATGGCGCGACGCCGCCAAAGCGCCCGAAGCGGCCGAGGCACTCAAACCGGTGGCCGAGGATCTTTTGAATCTGGGGATTGTCGATAGGGTAATTGCCGAACCCTCAGCCGGGGCACACAACGATCACGTCGGCGCGGCAACTCTACTCAAAGAGACGATTCTCTCGTCATTGGCGGAATTGAAAGCGCTGTCAGTTGAGGACCTTCTCAAGCACCGCTTGGAAAAGTACCGCAAAATGGGGCAGTACCTGGAAATCTGACGCTGAAACTACTATGGCTCTGTCAAAACAACTATTGAATATGCTGGTTTGCCCTGCTTGTCACGGCCGACTTGACTATCCTCCCGATCAGAACGCTCTGATCTGCCCGGCCTGCCGATTGGCGTATCCGGTCACGGAGGATGTTCCGGTCATGTTGGCCGATGAGGCGGAATTGCTGAAGTAAAGGTTGCCTCCATGAAACTCTCCAAGTTCTGTGATGAAAGTCTGATTGCCTTTGATCTGAAATCAAAGTCCAAACGCGAAGTGATGGACGAACTGGTCGAACTGGCCAGTCGCTCCAACATGATCAAGGACCGTCAGGAATTGCTCGAAGATATTCTGGCCCGCGAAGAGCTGGTGACGACCGGGGTGGGATATGGTGTCGCATTTCCCCACGCCAAGACCGGAGCCGCCAAGGGAATAGTGATCGCCTTTGGCCGGTCCGAAAAGGGGATCGAGTTTGAGGCGATGGATCACCAGCCGGTGCAGTTGTTTTTTCTCATCGCGGCCCCCGAGGACGCGGTCGGTGCACATTTGAATGTCATGTCGAGTCTGTCGTTTATGATGCGATCGGAAGACAACCGGGCAAAACTGAAAAAGGCAAATTCGCCAGGCGATATTCTGGCGCTGATGGATAGTCTCACTTGAAATAAACGCGCGGCAAGGATCGTCGCACCTCTATGTCATGGATGACCAGCGTTTTCGCCCGCTATTGGCGAAACTTTCACCTCGTGGTGGTGGCGGCCCTTTCCATCCTGCTCATTCTGCATTCACTGGGAATCGAGGGCATGGTCAGTCAGGCCATTGTCGGCTCGGTCTATTACCCCTTTTTCAAACTTCGCTCCGCAGTGACCGACTTTGCCTCGGTTCGCGATGACAACGAAAAACTAAACCGGGCGCTGGTCGAGGCCTCGCTGAAACTCTCCGGATTTGAAGAAATTCGCAGGGAGAACGAGCGGCTTCGCGAAATTATCGAATTTCAATCTCCGACCAGTTACAAACTCATTCCGGCCCGCGTTATCGCCGTTGCCGGTACTCGCCTTCCGACCGGAGCGACACTCAACCGGGGATCGGCCGACGGCATCTCTGCCAATCTTCCGATCATGAATCAGTATGGGTTGGTTGGACGAGTTGTGAGTGTTGAATCGCACTCGTCGACCGCTCAGTTTCTCTGTGATCCCGCCAATCGGGTAGCGGTAAGATTGTCACAAAGCCGTGAAATGGGAATCGTGAGGTACGATCCGGCGCACGGATTCATGATGGACAATTTCCCCACCGCCGGATCGATCACCGAAGGAGACACCGTTGTTTCATCCGGGCTGGGCGGTGTCTATCCCGCCGGGCTAATGGTTGGACGGGTCGTGACCATAGAGCGTCCGGTGGACATACCATTTTGTCAGGTCATTATCGAGCCGATGGCCAATTTCAACGCTCTTGAAGAAGTTTTCGTGCTGAGGTCAGAGCAATGATACAGTTATTGCCGTATGTTCTGTATCTGATCCTGATCGCTTTGCACACGGTCATCACCGATGACCTCACTGCCATTCTGAGCGCACGTATCAATTTGACTGCCTTTATTATTCTCGCAGTGGCGCTCTACAAGGGAGAACTGGCGTCGCTCTGGTTTGGTTTTTTTGCAGGGCTCGTGGCGGGGGCGGTGTTGCCTTCGACTATGGGTTGGTACGCGCTCTTCGGGGCGGCCTTGGGGCTATTTGCCCACCATATGAAAGAACGGCTCAATCTTGATTCGCAGAAAGCACGGTTATTGATCACATTTGTCGGGGTCTTGCTGTTCAATGTCGCGTCGTACGCAGTGCGCGAGCCGGAAGGGATCGGCCATTTGTGGTGGTCGGCGGGGGTGACCGGGGCGATGTACACTACCGTTTTGGCGTTTGTCTATTTCAGTATCAAGCACGGCCTGCTAACGCCCGCCAAAGTTAAGTCGATATTCTAAGGGAATGAGTGATCGTCAATTACCCATTGGGAACCGGTATACACTGGCGCTGAGCGCAGTCGGTATCATCGTCTCCATTGTTATTCTCGGGCTGATCAAACTTCAGATATTCCAGCACAGCGAAATGTCGGCGCTATCGGAGAGTAATCGTCTTCGGGTAGTGCCGATTGTACCGCCGCGCGGCATCATGTACGATCGTGACGGAAAGCAGATTGTCACCAATCGGCCGTCGTATACGCTCTCGGTTGTTCCCGCCGAAGAGAAAAAAGAAGTGACCCTGGCCAATCTCGCGCCGATCATCGGCATGGACACCACGCAAATCCGCAAGAATATCCGCAAAAATTTGATCACTCGGTATCAGCCGGCGCCGATCATGCGCGATGTCTCCTTTGACAAAATAGCGGTCATCGAAGAGCGAACCGGCGAGTTTCCGGGAGTCAGCTACCAACTCGACCGGGTACGGTTGTATGTCGCGCCACCCGGATCGGAAGCGTTCACCGGGTATGTTGGCGAACTCTCCGAAGACGAAATGGCGAAAGCCGACCCGGAATTGTACCGACTGGGAAGTCTCGTGGGAAAGAAGGGGCTGGAAAAGCAGTACGATCAACTCTTAAGAGGAAAAGAAGGAACCGCGTATCTCGAGGTGTTTGCCTCAGGTCAGGTGCTGGGACCGTATACCGGCAAGCCGCGCATCGAGGCAGTTGCCGGCGCCGATCTGCAACTTGGAATCGACCTGGATCTTCAGACGCTGGCTACTCAGATATTCGATACCTTTTGTTGCGGCGCAGTGGTGGCAATGGATCCGCGCACAGGCGAAGTGCTGGCGCTGACTTCATATCCGGGATTTGACGCCAACGTATTTTCAGGAGTGGTATCGGAGAGTTTGTGGACAGCGGTGACATCCAATTCGGATCATCCGCTCTTAAACCGGGCGCTTAATGGGCTATATCCGCCGGGTTCGACGGCGAAACTCCTGACCGTCGGGGCAGGATTGGAAGAGCGGGCGATTGATCTTCAGACGACTTTTCGCCCCTGTTATGGCGGGTATCAGTTCGGCACACGATTTTTCAGGTGCTGGGACAAAAACGGACATGGCACGATGACCGCGGTTCACGGGATCGAGGCTTCGTGCGACGTGTACATGTATCAACTGGGACTTCGGCTCGGCGTGGATGGACTGAACAAATACATGGATGCCTGCGGATTTGGAAAGCCAACCGGAATCGATCTGCCCGGCGAGGCGGCGGGGCTCAATCCAAGCACAACCTATTACAATTCGCGCTACGGCAAGAATGGCTGGACCAAAGCGCTCGTGCTTAATAATGCAATTGGTCAGGGCGAAATTCTGGAAACACCGCTCCAGATAGCGCAGTTTTTCTGCGGGCTGGGCAACCACGGCATTGTCTATCGTCCGCATCTGGTGAAGTCGATCAGGCATCCCGATGGGAGTATCGCGCCGGTCAAGCCGGAAGTTTCGTTCCAGCTTCCGTTCAGTGAACCAACTCTGCAGGCGCTGATGGAAGGACTACGATTAGTGGTTGAAGGCGACCGGGGAACTGCGCGCCGGCTGAAAAACCAGTATTACTCGATTGGCGGAAAGACTGGAACAGCGCAAAATCCCCACGGCGACAACCATTCCTGGTTTGTCGGAGTGGCGCCCCTTGAAAATCCGGAAATCGTCTGCTGTGCGATTGTCGAAAATGCCGGTCACGGATCCGATGTCGCCGCACCGGTAGTGGGGCAGATAATCAAAAAGTACATGTTTAAGAAACTCGGCCTTGATACGATAGCACAGGCAGGGCCGGTGGGAGCCAGACCGTGACGCTCAATTACCGGAGTTTGGATTGGCGGCTTTTTGGGGCGGCGCTGGCGCTGTCGATCATCGGTATTGTGCTGATCATGTCGGCGACACACTCGTCTACCAGCGTATACGAGCGCGACTATTATTTGCGGCAATCGATGTGGCTGTTGATTGCGATCGGCGCTTGCGCGGCGATTGTCCATCTCCCCATTCGATTCTTGGATTTGTTTGCGTATATGGTCTACGGAGTCGGTCTTGCTCTTGTCGCGCTGGTGTTAGTCGTTGGACATTCCCGTCTTGGGGCAACTCGCTGGTTTGATTTAGGACCGGTATCGCTCTCGCCCTCCGATGTCGCCAAGATCGGCCTTTTGCTGGCGCTCTCGCGCTTTTTTGCCTACACGCGATTGCCGGTAACGTCTAAGCGACGGCTGACCGTTTCTGCACTCATGTGCGTTGTTCCGGCTCTTCTCATTTTGAAACAGCCCGATTTGGGAACATCACTGGTGTTCTTTGTCTTATTGTTTGCGCTCTGGTTCTGGTCGGGATTGTCGCCGTGGTATTTACTTTTGATCGTCTCGCCGGTTGCTTCGCTCGTTGCCGCCTCACACTGGCTATCGTGGGGAATTTACCTCGCGATACTCCTGTTGTTCTTAGTATTCCTTAAGCCGGGACTCCTGTTTGCAGTCTTCGCCTTTATTGCCAATCTCGGGTTCGGGATGATCACGCCCTTTGTTTGGAATCGTCTGCATGACTACCAGAAATCGCGCATCATCACTTTCTTAGATCCGGGGCACGATCCACGCGGCGCAGGGTACCAGATTATCCAATCGAAAATAGCCATTGGCTCGGGAGGACTTTGGGGGAAAGGATTTTTGTCCGGGTCGCAGTCGCGCCTTGATTTTCTCCCTGAGCGGCACACTGACTTTATTTTTTCGGTTCTCGGAGAAGAATTCGGCTTGCTCGGCTGTTTGGTAGTCGTGGTGCTGTTCGGATATCTATTCTTCAGGTGCATTCGAATTGCCGCTCGGTGCCGGTCGCGATTCACATCGTTTGTTGTGGCCGGCGCGACCGCGATTATCCTGTTTCAGTTTATTGTCAATATCGGTATGACACTCGGGATAATGCCGGTGACCGGCCTGCCACTGCCGTTCATCAGTTACGGCGGCACGGCACTCGTTTTGTTCTGGACCCTTATCGGATTGATACTCGCCGCCGATTATAATTGGCAGGAATACTGAGTATGCGTGGCCATTGTCTTGTTGCCGCTTTGGTTGTCAGCATGCTTTACAAACCAGTGGCGGCGATCAATGTTGATTCCTTATTAGTCGAATCAATCGGGGGACCGTCAGCCCGTGACAGCGTGGTAGCCATGCAGTCAATCTTCTATCGCGGAACGGCGGTGATGGGGGGAATAGAGGGAAACCTGACGGCCTGGGCAGTGCCTCCGAACAAATATCTGCTTCAGTTCAAATCGGAAGCAATCAACTTAACGCGCGGATGCGACGGCAAAGTCGTCTGGGAGCGCGATCAAAATGGACGGGTCTTCGATTTGGCCGGATTTGAGAAAGAAGTCATCCTTAGGTCGGCCTACTTTGAGTCGTACGCCTATGTTGATCCAAAGCGTAGAATGGGCTCGCGCTCTTATCTGGGTGTACACGACCTTGGGTATCACAAGTACAATGTCGTACAACTGGTGCCGACAGCGGATGACACGACCTGGATGTACATAGATACCCAAACCGGGCTGTGCGACGTCACCGAGACCATTGCCGACGAACTGCTTATCACCACGACGATGGCCGACTACCGGTCGGTAGGGGGAATTCTCGTTCCCTTTTTCATCCGCGACACTGTCAACGGCCTCGGTGGATCATCGACCGTAATTTTAGAGCAGGTTGACATAAATCTGGCTGTCGATCCGGTGATTTTCGAAAGACCGGGGATGGAGAAAGTCGATTTTCATTTTCCCGCCGATGTCGCTTCAGTGACCATTCCGTTTGCCTTTGTCGAATCGCACATCTTTGTCAAAGCGACGCTCAATGGAAAACTCACTGTGTACCTCTTGCTCGATTCCGGCGCCTCGGTGAACATTTACTACAAGCCCACGGTTGAAAATCTCGAACTGCCGATTACCGGTTACATTCCGGTTCAGGGAGTCGCGGCCGACGACAGCATCGGACTTGTCATGATCGACTCTGTTCAAATTGGAGAATTGGCGCTGTATCACCAGGTGGCGGGGATGATGGATGAGTCGCCGATTGGCCAAGCCACGATGGAAAACGCCGATTTCGGCGGGGCGCTCGGATTTGATTTCCTGTCGCGCTTTCCCATGAAAGTCGACTACACCAAGTTCGAACTCACCGTGTACAACCCGCAGAAGTTCGAATTACCGAAGGGCGGGACAGAAGTCCCGTTCTTTCTCAGTTCCAAAATTCCAATGGTTCCTGCCAAGGTTTCCGGTATTGAGGGGAATTTTCTGGTCGATCTGGGAAATGCCATCGGTCTGATACTCAACGATGACTTTGTCACCTCCCATAACCTCACAGATCGTCTCGCCGAAATCCACGATCTTGAGGGAGGAATGCTGGGGGTCGGCGGAATGGCGACTATGCGCGGTGCTACCGCCAAGAGCGTTGTGCTCGGCGGGCTGGAACTGGGACAAACTCAGGTCTTTCTCCCGGAATCGGCAGGGGGGATGTCGTCGTCGAAACGCATCGACGGGAACATCGGCAATCCCGTTTTGAAACAGTTTACCGTCCTTTTAGATTACGAGCGAAATCGCCTTGTTTTGTACCCTCCGGCAGGCCAAAATTCACCTGCCAATTGATATTGACCATACTGTGTAAGTTGCCGATCTTTCGCAGTATGGATACTATACTCACCACGAATAGACTGTCGCGACAGACTGCCGCGCTGGTCGGTATTTTGATTTGCAGTCTTGTCATCGCCGCGGCCAGTTCGGCCATCGCCCAAACGCCGAGCGCGGTAAAACCATTCAACAAACAACATCAGGCGGGAATTCGGCTGGGAGGGTGGTCCAATTCGGGCGACTTGCCGCCGGTGTCGAGCAGTAGCGGCAATGTGTCGTACACCACCGACTTCAAAGGCGGAGCCTTTTACTTTGAGGGTTTTGTCGGGCTGAGGTTCTCGGCCCACGTGATCGGAGAGCTCTCTTTCGGCATCTTCAATCGTGGGGATGTCAATTTGCGCGACGACGCCACCGACTACCAGTTCTTCGGAAATCTGCTGATCTATCCTTTGCTGGCGCGGGCCAAGTTTTATCCCCTCGCTACCACTGCCTCAAAGTTACAGCCGTATTTTTCGGCGGGGGGCGGATTCTATTACGGACACCACGACATCCAGTATTATCAGTCCGATGTCTATTTCTCAGGATTTAATACCCAGTCGGCGACGTCGTTTGAATATACGCTTGGAGGCGGATTCGACCTGCCAGTAGCCGAAAAAATCGCACTGGAACTGAGTACCGCCTGGATGCCGCTCAAATTCGGCAAAGACTTAATAACTATTCGTAAATACGATGGCATGGCAATTACCATCGGAGTCAAATATCTCTTCACCTCAATCAAGTAGCAGGTACAGGAATTCACGGAGGATATATGAAAGTTGGCATTAATGGATTTGGCCGGATCGGGCGATTGGTTCTCAAGGCGGCCCGCAACACTGATATCGAATTTGTCGGCATTAACGACATCACCGATGCTAAGACGCTCGGTCATCTGCTGAAATACGACTCAATTCACGGCCGGTATCCAGGCGAGGTAATTGTCGACGGCGACACGCTGGTGGTCGAAGGGAAGCGAATCCCGGTGCTGGCGGAAAAAGACCCGTCGAAACTGCCGTGGAAATCACTCGGCGCCGATGTCATTTTAGAGTGCACCGGTAAGTTCACAACCAAAGAAGACGCTTCCAAGCATATCACTGCCGGAGCCAAGAAAGTGCTCATCTCAGCACCCGCCAAAGGTCACGACGGCACATTCATTCTCGGCGTGAACTCCGACCAGTATGACAAGAACAAACATCACGTTATCTCAATCGGCTCTTGCACGACCAACTGTCTTGCGCCGGTGGCCAAAGTGCTTATGGACAACTTTGGTATAGTCAAAGGCTTTATGACCACTATCCACGCCTACACCGCCGACCAACGCTTGCAGGATGCTCCTCACAAGGATTTGCGTCGAGCTCGTGCGGCCGCGCTCTCGCTGGTGCCGACAAGCACCGGCGCGGCCAAAGCGATTGCAGAGGTGTTGCCATCGCTAAAGGGGAAACTCGACGGCGTCGCTATTCGTGTTCCCACTCCGGACTCATCGCTGGTTGACCTCGCGGTGGTTCTTGAAAAAGAAGTGACCGCACAGCAACTTAACGATGCATTCCGCAAAGCGGCAAGCTCCGGCCCGCTCTCGCGAACGCTTGAGTACACCGAGGACCCAATTGTGTCGATCGATATCACCGGCAATCCGCATGGTTCGGTTGTCGACGGCCTCATGACCAGTGCCTCGGGAAATCTTGCTAAAGTCTTCGCCTGGTACGACAACGAGTGGGGTTTCTCCTGCCGAATGGTCGATATGATGCGGATGATGCTGTAGAAAACCGGGAAAGTGAAGATGAAAAAAGTAACTGTTGCAGATGTCAATTTTCGCGGCCAGAAAGCGCTGGTGCGAGTCGATTTCAACGTTCCGCTCGACAAATCGGGAAGAATCACCGACGACCGTCGGATTCGCGAAGCACTCCCGACAATCAGGAAGATTTCGGCCGACGGCGGCATGGTGATCGCCTGTTCGCATCTTGGTCGCCCAAAAGGCGGCCCCGACCCGAGCTTCTCGCTTCGGCCATGCGCCGAGCGGCTTTCTGAACTATTGGGCAAGAAGGTCGTGTTTGCCGAGGATTGTATCGGACCGGAGGCGGCCAATCCAGTTTCGCGGATGAAAAACGGCGATGTATTACTTCTTGAAAATCTCCGGTTTCATTCTCAGGAAGAAAAGAACGATCCAGATTTCGCAAAAAAGCTGGCGTCACTGGCGGAGATTTATGTCAACGACGCTTTCGGCTCTGCCCATCGCGCTCATGCGTCGACTGAGGGAGTGACCCGGTACTTCCATCAGTCGGTGGCCGGCTTTCTGATGGAGAAAGAGCTGAAATATCTCGGACAAGCGGTGGCCGATCCGAAACGCCCCTTTGCCGCCATCCTGGGCGGCGCAAAGATCTCCGGCAAGATCGACGTGATCGAAAACTTGCTTGGTAAAGTAGACATTCTCATCATCGGCGGCGGAATGGTTTTTACATTCGCCAAAGCGATGGGGTACGAGATAGGCGACTCACTGTTGGAGGCCGACCGGGTCGATATGGCAAGAGAACTAATGGTTCGCGTGAAGTCGACCAACACCAAGTTGTATTTCCCGGTCGACGCCGTCGTCGCCTCCGAAATTTCCGACACCGCCAAGACCTCGGTCGTGCCAGTCGACAAGATACCGGCCGGCATGAAAGGGCTCGATATCGGGCCCGCCTCGATCAAGTTATTCACCGAGACTCTCAAACCTGCCAAGACTATCATCTGGAATGGCCCGATGGGCGTATTTGAGTCCAAGCCGTTTGCGACCGGAACAATTGCGATGGCAAAGCTGTTGGCCGACTTGACTGCCAATGGCGCGGTCACCGTTGTTGGCGGCGGCGACTCTGCCTCCGCAGTCGCGCAGGCCGGTGTCGAAGAAAAGTTGACGCACATTTCAACCGGAGGCGGTGCATCGCTTGAGTTCCTCGAAGGGAAAGTCCTGCCCGGAGTGGCGGCGCTCACTGATTGGACGACGGTGAAAGTTGGCTAATCAGCGGTTGAAAATCATCGCCGGCAACTGGAAGCTCAACGGCACTATTCCGCAGACCGAGCGGCTACTGGGCGAACTGCTGGCTGGTTTGTCGGTGGGGAAGAGAGCTACTGTCGTCGTATGTCCGCCGTACCCATCGCTCTCCGTGGCAGACAAGCTACTCCAGGGCAGTCAAATAGCGCTCGGCGCTCAAGATATGTCAGCGCACGAGCGGGGAGCGTACACCGGCGAAGTGTCCGGGGAGATGCTATTGACAGTTGGGGTCCGGTACGTTATTTTGGGCCACTCCGAAAGGCGGCAGTATCATGCTGAAACCAATGCGTTGGTATCGGCAAAAGCCAAACTGGCACTGCGGCTTGGCCTAGTGCCGATCATCTGTATCGGCGAAACGCTGACGGAGCGCGAAGCCGGCCGTACCCAAACGATCCTGGCCACGCAGGTAGCGCAATCGCTGGCCGGATTGTCGGCCGATGAGCTGGGCCGGGCGGTGGTTGCCTACGAGCCGGTCTGGGCGATTGGAACCGGCAAGACCGCCTCGCCTGAAATGGCCGAAGAGGCACAGGCGTTTGTGCGGTCAGAGATGAAGAAAATTGACTCGGTGGCCGCAGAGCGGACACCGATTTTGTATGGCGGTTCGGTGAAGGCCGATAATGCCGCCGAGCTTTTGCGACAGCCGAATATCGATGGTGCGCTGGTTGGCGGCGCTTCACTGGTCGCGAAAGACTTTTTGACGATTGTACATTCTGTTTGATTGGAGGTCCTGAGTTGTTTGTTGCATGGGTTGTATTTCATGTCATCGTCTCCATCGCGCTCATCATAGTAGTGCTGATGCAGTCGTCGAAAGGTGATGGGCTGGCCGGCTCGGCGTTCAGCGGCGGAATTTCCGGCGCGGTGTTCGGCGGACGCGGCGCGGCCGGATTTTTGTCCAAGGCCACCACGGTTCTTGCGATAGTGTTCATGGTGAACTGCGGTGCGCTGGCGTTTATGTCGTCTAAACAAAGTGCTCCTGCGACCGGAGGTGCACAATCTACCGAGTCGGCTATAACGCGTCAGGCGCAGGAAGCGATGAAAGAAGCGCAGGCCCGCCAGGATGCGGCCAACGCTCGGACAGCGGAGGACTCGACTGCCAACGCCAACAAGGCCGCGGTCGACTTTGCCAAACCGGATTCGGTGAAGTAAATCGATTCCTTTGTCATTCCCGCGAAAGCGGGAATCCAAGGGTGTATGACTTAAGAGTAATCGCGGAAGTGGTGGAATTGGCAGACACACTATCTTGAGGGGGTAGCGGAGCAATCCATGCGGGTTCAAGTCCCGCCTTCCGCAGAATAACAAAAACCCGTCGCTTGCAAAAGCGGCGGGTTTTTTTGTCGTCTGCGAAATCCTCGAAGGCAGTTGGTTTGACGCGCGCAAGCCGCCAATATTGGCCTTTTTCGCTCGCGTCAATTGTCGTATTTTCACCGGCGCATGACACTTAATCCCGGGACTCGCATCGGATCATACGAAATCATCGGCCCGCTTGGCGCGGGTGGGATGGGGCTGGTATTTCGCGCCCGCGACGTTCGCTTGGGGCGCGAGGCGGCGGTCAAAGTGCTACCGGCAGATCTCACCGCCCATGCCGAGAGCCTCGCTCGCTTCGAACGGGAGGCAAAGACGCTGGCCTCTCTGAACCATCCCAATATCGCCGTAATCTACGGACTTGAAGAATCCGCGGGCGTTCCGCATCTGGTGCTTGAGCTGATTGATGGCGAAACGCTTGCCGCGCGGCTCGCCCGGGGGCCGCTGGAACTTCGCGACGCCTTATCTATCTGCGGACAAATCGCCGCTGGAATCGAAGCGGCGCATGAGCGCGGGATCATTCATCGCGACCTCAAACCGGGCAATGTGATGATCAATGTCTCGGGAATTGTTAAAGTCCTCGATTTCGGTCTGGCAAAAAACGACACTGCGCAAACGCCGGGGACGAATCCGGCGCATTCACCTACCATGACTGCCTACTCCAGTTCAACACAGGCGGGTGTGATTCTCGGTACGGCGGCATATATGAGTCCCGAGCAGGCGCGAGGGAAAGCGGTTGACCGGCGAACAGACGTCTGGTCATTTGGGTGTATCCTATACGAATGTCTGTCAGGCAAGCCGGTGTTCAGCGGCGAGACAACTTCAGACTTACTTGCCCGCGTGTTGGAACGGGAGCCGGATTGGTCCAAGTTGCCGGCCAATACATCGTCACGGCTAAAAGAAACACTGCGCCGCTGTTTGCAGAAAGATGCCGACGCACGGCCGCGAGATATTCGTGATGTCCGGCTGGAGCTTGTTACACTCTCGTCGTCCGGAGCTGTGAACGAGACTCAGGCAGTCAATTCGGTGGGCGTGTTGCCCTTTGAGAATCAGAGCGGCGCCGAAGATGAGTTCTTTGCCGATGGCATCACCGACGAAATACTAAATGCACTCGCCCATGTCGAAGGACTGCGGGTGCCTGCCCGGTCTTCCTGTTTCGCCTTCAAGGGTCGGCGTGAAGATTTGCGGTCGGTGGCGGAAAAACTCGATGTGACCACTATGCTGGAAGGTACCGTTCGACGATCAGGGACAAGACTTCGAATAACCGTTCAACTCGTAAATGTAGCCGATGGTTATCAATTATGGTCGGAACGGTACGACCGTGAGATGACCGATGTCTTCGCCGTGCAGGATGAAATCGCCAACGCGGTCGCGGGAAAACTGAAAGTAAGTTTGCAGGGATCCCGCGATATAGCCGGCGGAAGGCACGGCACGTCGAATATTGAAGCGTATGAGCTGTTCCTCCGCGGAAAAGCGTTGCAACTGAAACGCGGAAGGTATCTTCGAGATGCCATTGAAGTCTTTGAAAAAGCAATCAAGCTCGACCCGAACTATGCCGAGGCGTTGGCCTGGCTTGCTGACGCATACCGACTGCTTGGGACATTTGCGGTTGTACCGCCAACCGAAGTGATGCCCAAGGCACAGGCGTTGGCTGAGCGGGCGCTGAGTATTGATCCGCGATTGGCGGAGGCGTATGCGACCCTGGCCGATGTCGCCGCGCAGTACACCCGTGATTATCCCAAGGCAGTGGAATCATGGCGCAAGGCGCTTGAATACGATCCCAAGCATGTCCGGGCTCGGTGTGAACGGGCCTTGTGGGGGTACGGATTTGGATTGTTCTCGATTGATGAAGCTATTGCGGAGGTTCAGCGAGCCGTAGCCGACGAGCCGCTCAATGCCTGGGCAGGCGGGATGAACGCCATGGTCCATGGTTTCGCTGGACGATTCGAGGAGTCAATCGCCGAAGCCAACCGCGCACACGAGATCGACAAAGAATCGTTTGTGGCACACTGGACACTGGTGATGTGCTACTCATGGAAAGGTGCCTTTGATCAGGCGCTTGCAAAGGCCGCGGAACTGTTGGCGCTTTCCGGACGGAATCCCTGGGTATTAGCAATCTTTGGTTGGTCACTTTGCAGAGCCGAAAAAAGTCAGTGGGCGCGGGCTGTATATGATGAGCTTTCAGCCAGAGCGCGTCACGAATTTGTCTCACCATTTTGGCTGGCCGTTGCGGCCACCTCGGCCGGGTGTCAGGACGAAGCAATGAAACTGGCGGAACGGGCAGTAGCAGAGCAGGATTCGTTTGTTGTCGTGGGACGGTTTATGCCATTTTGGGAGGGGGTGCGGGCAGATGCACGGTTCTCACAGGTCACGAAGGGCGTTTGGAATTTCTCCCAATGATCTCGGCTCCAAGTACTCATCTTCGCGGCGCTACTCACGCCTCTTTCAACAGAGATTCCAGATCGAGCGGCTCAGTAAACATTTCCAGTTCGCCGTTATCGTTCTTGGGCCACTCTTCGCGGGGTCGGTCGCGGTATAACTCAATTCCATTTTGGTCCGGATCGCGAAGGTAGATCGCCTCGCTGACACCGTGATCGGCGGCGCCGTCGATCGGCCAGTTGTGGTCGAGCAGTCGCTGAAGTGTTTGCGCCAGCGCCACGCGGCTCGGAAGGAGAATGGCGAAATGAAAAAGCCCTGTTGCATGCGGCGGGGGAGGAGTGCCGCCGCGGCTTTCCCACGTATTCAACCCAATATGATGATGATATCCGCCGGCAGACAAAAAGGCGGCCTGGCGTCCCATACGGGCGGTCAATTCAAAACCGAGTATCTCTGTGTAGAAATGAAGTGCTCGGTCAAGGTCGGACACCTTCAGGTGAATATGTCCGATGACCGTCTTCGGGTCGATCAATTGCGACTTGGACACACTTACTTCCGCTGTTTCCAGATTTCGTAATTCTGGCGCATCTGTTCAATGTGGCCGTGGGTGTGGTGCTCGTATATATCCAGCCAACGGCTCATCGACATGATACCGGCCTCGGGGTGGACAATGGTCCGCTCCCAGACCGGGTCGGGGAGATTCTTGATGAGTTCGTATGTCGACTTGCGGAGCGCACGAAACAGATCAAGCGCGGTCTCGGTGCTCAGATTGTGGTAGTGCATGAACCGGGCCCACTTGTCTTGATCGTAGGCGTATATCGTATTCCCCGGTTCAGAAAGAAAAACGCGGGCGCGGACAAACGAATTGGCTTCAGAATCGGCCAAATGGATCACAATTTCATGGATCGACCAGCGATCCGGCGACGGCTTGTACTGCCACATTTCTTTGGGAAACTCTTTGAGTGCGGCGATCAATAACTCATGAGCGCGGCCGTACGATTCGATCTTGTCTGTGCGATTAGCGAACGTGGTAGTCATAGACCTTTCCTTTTCGTTACCGGCAGGTGTGTGTACCCGTTAGAACTGAGCAATTATTGGATTGTTCGCCGCCGATCAAGAGAAAAGTACAAAACCACCACCAGAATATTCGTCGCCAGTGATCCGACAGCCAGTGGGGTTTCGCCGGGTGGAGCCGGCGCCAGTAGGCCGCCGTAGACGGTCATTCCCGCAATGAAAAAAGTGAGAAGGCCGATCAGCCATTTTCGGAGAGAAGAAATTTCGGTGCTGTGTGTGAGATAGAGCCAGAGTCCAAAGGCGGCAAACGAAATTTCGATGCCTAAGGCTTTCGGCATCTGGTCCCAGAGCCCCAGGCCGAGTTTTTGGGTGCTACTTCCGGCAAGTGGCAAATCCTGAGTATGTTCAATCCAGTCACAAGTCCAGTGTAGAAAGACCGCGGCTCCCAAGATTATCCCCGCCCTCAGTCGCTTCGATGTGCGAATAACAGCACAGCCGACTCCAAAAGCGAGTGCCGAGTAAAGCAGAGCCGCAACCAGTGAGTGCGAATATGGAAAATCGAAGGAGAGAAAATGAATGTCGGAATAATTCGGCGGAATCGCCACGTGCTCGGCGCCGATCAGAACGAGCACCCACAACACGATATCCAAGAAAAGCGATGCGGTGACCAGCCAGCCGACATTCAACTTTGGCTCCGCCTTTTTGAGTGCAAGCCCTACCCCCACGTGACCTAGGAACATCGCTACTCCTCTAGAAGTCCGTGCCAGTCAACAGTCATCAGCTCACCCTGGTGACCGTCGGGATCAAAAAAGTACAAACTCTTGTGCGGCGTCTGCCAGTTGTGTTCGACGACCTCGCATCCGAGTTTAAGTAGCCGTTGGCGAAAGATTTCGAGTTCGTCAAGTTCGATTTGTACAGCGTAGTGAACATGCTGACCAGCCCGTGAGCCGTGCAAGCCCACTTTGCCTGCTTTCCAAATTCCCAGGGTGGTACCACTATCGAAGACAAAGGCAACCGCCGACCGATCGTCCCACTTTGATATCCGCGCCTTTGGAAATAGGGTAGCATAAAAAGAAATCGACCGATCAAGATCGGCCGATTCCAGATGAACTTCGAGTAATCGCACGTCGTCGGGGAGGGCCCGTGAAGGCGGCTAATTTTCGATATACTTCCCAAGAATCTGGTGCATCCGCGAGGTCATCTTGGAATTGGGGAGGACCTCGTTGGCCCCGGCGGTCAGGGCCGCTTTCATTTGGTCGGCCATGATGTGGGGGGAGTAGCACACGATCGGGATCCGCTTGGTCGCATTGTACGAACGGAGCTTGTTGATAAGCGAGGGGGCCTCGATCCCGTTTAGGTTCAGGTCGATGATGATCAGGTCTGGGAGCAGTTCCTGCGCTTTGACAAATATCTCTTCGGCGCGGATGGCTTTTATCCCTTCCGCTTCCATCGTGTCCAAGATTGACATGATCTTTGAGGTAAAGATCATGTTATTAACAGCTATTAGTACCTTTTTGCTCAACTCACCCTCCCTCTTCCCTTCTGAAGGAACTCTCGGGTTTAACAAACTGAGAGTGAACCAATTATACGCAAAATTCGGTCGAATCGCCAGCTAATTGCGGTTTTGGTGTCAACAAAAAACAGACCGCATTGTAAGCCGTTGATCAGTAATTGATTGCAACGGCGCCTCCTTTCGGGTCTTTTCGGGTACTGAAGTGGCGATGAGGAGGTTTTAGTTGAAGTTGGCTTGTGAAGCTGGTAGCTAAGAGCATGAAACATACGAAGATACTCGCGACTTACGGACCCTCGGTCAACTCAGCCGCCAAATTGGCAGAATTGCTTGCGGCGGGAGCGAACGGAATCCGGGTCAACTGCTCGCACGGTGATCCGGCAAGTCATGAAAAAGCTGTCCGAACCATTCGACAGGCCGCCAAAAGCACCCAGTACCCGGTGGCGGTGTTGTTTGATATCTCCGGTCCCAAGCTACGGCTGGACCAGTTTGAGGGTGAGATTACGGTGTCCCAGGGGGACCGGATAACCCTGACCAAGAGTGGGACCGACTTGGCCAAGCGGCAGGTGGCGGTCAACCATTCGGCCATAATCGAATCGCTCAAAAAAGGTGAGCGGTTTTATGTCGATGACGGTCGGGTGGAGTTTCGCATTACGTCAACCTCGCGCGATTCGGTAACGGCCGAGGCGATCAACGGTGGCGGGCTGACCTCGGGGAAGGGAGTCAATTTGCCCGACACCAATTTAGCAATTGGAACAATCACCGCCAAAGACAAGAAAGACCTTGAAGCGGCAGTGAAACTCGGCGCCGATCTGGTCGCCATTTCATTTGTCCGGTCCGGCGATGACATAATAGAGGCCAAGCAGATCATCAAGAAATTCGGCGGCAACCAGCGTGTCATAGCCAAGCTGGAAAAGCGCGAAGCAATCGAAAAGCTCGAAAACATCCTATTACTCTGTGATGGCGTCATGATCGCCAGGGGCGATCTGGGCGTAGAGTTGCCGCCGGCCGAAGTACCCCATATCCAGCGTGAAATAATTCGGCAAGCCAATCGAAATCATAAGCCGGTGATTGTGGCGACTCAAATGCTCGAGTCGATGCGGTTTTCGCCAAGGGCAACGCGAGCGGAAATCAGCGACGTCGCCGGGGCAGTGTATGATTATGTCGACACCGTCATGCTCTCGGCGGAAACCGCCAGCGGACAGTATCCGGTCGAGGCGGTCAAAGTAATGGCGGATGTAATCAAAGCAACCGAAAGCTCAGCGCCGGCCCGGCGGGTCGTGCTCGATGAATATCTCATTTCCTCGCCGCAAGCACGGGGGATTGCCGAAGCGGTTCGCTCGACAATCGATGCCTGCCCGGTCGCTGGAATTTTTGCATTTACCACTTCCGGCTTCAGCGCCGAGCTGATCTCAATGCTCTTCCCGCCGTATCAGGTCATCGCCCTTACGCCGGATGAAGAAGTTTTGCGGCGGCTGGCATTGCGACGATCGGTCTATTCCATAAAATCGGCGCATCCGAAATCAATTGACGATATGGGGAAGAAAGTCGATCAGATTTGCCGCGAACATAAATTGGCCAAAGCGGGCGAGCGGGTGATTATCTCCGGTGGTGCGCCGTTTGGATCGACCACCCCGACAAACTTCATGATGATCCACGAGGTACGTAAATGAAGAAGATCATAGCGTTCGTACTCGCGTTACTAGTTTCTTCCGGCCAGCTATCGGCACAGTCCAAACGGATCGCGGTGACCTTCGACGAACTCCCCGTGGCGCAGTCGTTCGTACAAGTCAACGGCGAAGAACTGACCGGGCAGATTTTGAGCGCTCTCAAAGAATTCAATATCAAGGCAACCGGATTTGTTTTGGGCGAGCAGGTAGCGACCTCGGCTGATCTTGTCGGCCAGTGGCTCAATGCCGGACACACTCTTGGCACAATGACCTGGTCGAATCAGGATTTCCACGATGTCGGCGTGGGTGAATTCATGCGCCAGGTGAAGGGAGGAAAGGACGCCCTCGAACCAATTCTCAAGCAGTTTGGCCAGAAGACCCGTTGGTTCCGCTACCCATTCCTACACTACGGCGCCACTACCAGCGATCGCGCCAAGGCGCGCGATCTGCTGTCATCAAATAATATGACTGTCGCGCACGCAACAGTGATGACAGACGACTTCCTATACAATCTCAAGCTCGAGCAATTAGGGCCGCGGGCCGACACAGGGCGTCTGGACCAACTAAATCTCGAGTACACCATGCACGTCATGGACGAACTGCACCGTCAGGAAGAGCTGGCCCTCGCAGTAGCCGGACGGCCGGTGATTCACATTCTGCAACTGCGGGCCAATCGCCTCAATGCGCTCTTCTGTTGGAGTATTTTCGACGCGCTCAAAACCGACGGATACAAGTTTGTGCCGTTGGCCGAAGCTTTGGCCGACCCGGCTTACACGATCACCGAAAAGTACACCGGTAGTAAAGGTGTCGGATATCTTGATATGGTTGCTCAAAGCCGTAAGAAAAAGTGACAGTTCTCGAGGGGTTGCGGCCGGGGCTAAATCACTAAGCCTCAATTGAAATCCGATAGGACATTGAATTTTTTCCTGAATTGATTACCTTGAGAGTGACCAAGGTACTTCCAGTTGACTATTGGCGTCCAGAATGAAATTCGTTGTTCTCCTGTTTCTCGGTATAACACTGATCGCCGGGTTCGTTTCCGGTCAGGGTTTTTATGATCCTGACAGTATACACACTATCGAGCTGACATTCACTCAGCCCAACTGGGACTATATTCTCGACACTCTGTACGACCGGGGCCTCAAACAACGGCTTCTGGGTACAGCCGTCATCGATGGCGTCGTGTTCGACAGTGTCGGGGTGCGGTACAAAGGGAATAGTACCTACAGCCCGAGCCGTGTGAAGAATCCACTGAATATCAAGCTCGACTACGTGATCGACGGTCAGGAAATACAGGGGTACGGGACACTAAAGCTGGCCAATTCGTGGTCTGACCCCAGCTTTATTCGCGAGGTTCTGGGATATGAAATTGCCCGAAAGTACATGCCGGCCGCGCTGTGCAATTATGCCAACGTCTATGTGAACGGTTCACTGATCGGGTTGTACGTAAGTGTCCAGGACTATGACAAGCTCTTTTTGCGATCACATTTTTCCACCGACGAAAATCCGTTCTTCGAAGGCACCTACGAAGGGATTCCGCCGGGCAACTTAACGGTACTCGGATACCTCGGCGAAGACTCCTCGCTTTACTCCCCATATTACGAGATGGAATCCGATACCGGATGGAGCGATCTGATAGACTTTCTTGACACCTTGAATGACCACCCGGTGGCGGTCGATTCAGTGCTGAATATTGACCGTCACTTATGGATGCTGGCCTTTGATTTTCTGATGGTCAACTTAGATGCTCCGATCAACATGTACCACAACTACTACCTCTATCGTGAACAGTCCGGACAATTCCACCCGATTCTGTGGGACCTAAATATGAATTTCGGAGGCTTTAGAAGATTGGTCTCAGGGGGAAATCTCGGTCTGAACGCAATGCACCAACTCGACCCATACACACACCTGACCAATTTTCGGTACCCGTTGATCAATAAGTTGCTGACCACCGATACACTAAAACGCAAATACATCGCGCATATGAAGACCATGATGACGGAGAATTTCTCCAACGGGTGGTATCAGATCCGTGGAGCCGAGCTACAGAGCATCATAGCAGACGATGTTCAGGCCGACCCGTACAAGTTTTACTCCTTCACAAATTTCCAGGCCAACCTGACCTCAACCGTGCTTGAGGTAGTCGGCATTGAACAGCTCATGACGGGGCGAGTGGCGTACTTGAGTAGTCGCGACGATTTTCTGGCGACGCCCCCGAATATTACAGCAATTGCACATGCACCTGCAATTCCGATGGCGCATACCCCGGTAGTTGTCACCGCTCACGTGTCCGGCGCAACAAGTGTCGAACTCAATTACAAGACCAATCCAGTCGACCCCTTTGCCGCAATTCCGATGTATGACGACGGCGCTCACAGCGACGGCCAGGCAGACGACGGTTTCTGGGGCGCGACCATTCACGCCGGAATCACGAGCGTGCACTATTACATTTATGCGGAGAATGATGACGCGGGTATCTTCGAGCCGGCGCGGGCTGAATTTGAAGACTCGGTAATATCTGTGAAGTTCCCCTCAGCAACCGATCTTGTTATTAATGAATTCATGGCCGACAATACAACCTCGGTCGCAGACCAGAACGGCGAGTACGAAGACTGGATAGAAATTCACAATCCGACCTCCAGCTCGGTCTCCTTACAGTACTGCCACTTATCGGACAAAATTGCAACGCCGGGGAAATGGACATTCCCTGATACCTCGATAAACGCCGGCGGATACATTACTATCTGGGCGGATCAGGATACGACACAGATCGGCCTGCACGCGAATTTTGCGCTATCAAAATCCGGCGAGGCGGTTGTCCTGTCCGATTCATCGTTGGCTATAATCGACACAATTACATTCGGCGCTCAGGTGACCGACTCAAGTTACGGCCGCTGTCCGGATGGAGCGGGGGGCTTTGGATTCATGGCTGAAACTTTCGGAGCCGTGAACAACTGCGCGAATTGTTGCAAAGGTCTGACCGGCAATATCGATTGCGATCCAGGGAACGGGATTGATATCGCCGACCTCTCTCGTCTGATCGATTACCTGTTTATATCTCTTTCACCGCTTTGTTGTGACGCATCGGCCAACTCCGACGGCGACCTTGCTGGAAGGGTCGATATCGCTGATCTCACTGCGTTGATCGATTTTCTCTATATCAGTCTCACTCCGCCAGCCACCTGCAAGTAGCACCTGGCTTGAGCAACGTACAAATCGTCGGCGACGCTCACGAGTACTTGTTTTCGTAAGACGGTTTTGGTAATCACAATATTCGCCTTGACCTCTCCCGTTCCCAGTGAGGCGCTACCTTCTCCATGACAAGAAACAGCCGCTCCGTTTTCGGAGCGGCTGTCGAGTGAAAACCAAGTGGCAGTCGCGCTACTTGACTAAGAGCATTTTGCGGGCTTTTGTAAAGGTCTCCGACTGCATTCTATAGAAGTAAATCCCTGAAGCTACCTGTTGACCATACTGATCGGTCCCGCGCCAGGTGACTTCATGGTGCCCGGTCGTGTATTCCTCATCGGTGAGAACAGTGATCAACTGACCGAGAAGATTAAGGACTTCAATGCGGACTCGTGCCGGGTGTGGAATGTCGAAAGCAATCTGAGTCTCAGGGTTGAAGGGATTGGGGTAATTATTGTACAGATCAAAAGCCAACGGAAGTTCGGCGTCGACGACTTTTTCAAGCGGGATATCCGGTTCGGGATCTGCGTCGTAGCAACCACCGGTGCCGTTATTGCACTTGCCGCGCAGGCCGGCGTTGTTGATATGGGCAAACATCACGCTGCCCGCCTGATGGCGAATGTACGGCGACGATGCGTACGCAGTGGTCGTGACCGATTTGTTCATCGGGCAATTCTGCACGACTCCATGAGACATGCGACCGACAAAAATAAGGGAATTACCCTGTGGCGCTGAGAATCCTGTCGTCGAACGAATCCGGATCGATTGGGGATTGATCCGGGAGTAGGTAACGTTGGGCGCACCCGCGAAAGTGTTCAGGCAGAATCCGCCTCCGTCGCTGATTGTAATCGCAAACGAATCAACCGAGCAGGTGGGACTCTTAATGAACAATGAATCCCAGATGATTGTCGAGTTGGAGTAACCGCCTGAGAGGAATAACTGACCGACGGCCACCTCAACCGAGTCGGAGATGGTCACCAGGCGGGGCGGATTCCCGGTCATACGCGCCGAGATGCGCCGCGTGGTGTCAAGGACGTGCGTGGAATAGGTGAGGCCATCCGTATATAAGTCGAGGAAACGAAGTTTGACCCAGCGGCTGTCAACGAGTGGTACAAACAGAGTAGAATCGAACTCGGCCGTGAACGCGAACAGGTTCTTTGGAGTTGACCGCGCCGGCCACCAATTGGCAAAGGGGGCACTGTAGTACTGATAGATCGAAGCCTGGCGAGAGACTCCCGGGACCTGGGTAGAGCGAACCGCAAAGGCCATTGAGTCATCGACAACGGATGCCTGCAGATCGGGGAGTTTAAGCGAGCTCGCCCACATGTCGAAGTTCACTACTACCTGCGTGTCTCCGGTAAAGCCGGGGCCGTTGCCGGCAGGAAACGTGCTCTTCATCTTCACAACATATGGGATGTCCTGTTCAGGTTCGTTGAACAGCAATTGCGGAATGGTCACGACGGCGTGCAGTGTATCTACATACTCACCGACAGCCACATGGCCAAACTGATTCTCGTAGGTAAGCGGATTCATGGAATTATCAAGCAACTCACATCCCCCGGCCTGATAGAAAAATGACTTGTTGGCGCCGTAATCAAAAGTGAGTTGCGTTTGATTGGCGGCTCCGTCCCAAGCGCCGAGCACTCGGAACCGAAGCAAATAGAAAGGCGCTTCTGTGCCAACTTGATCGATTCTATTGAAATCGACTCCTGTTATCCTGATTTGGCCGCCAACGATTGCGTGGAACAAGTTGAGTGTAGGAAAACTCGGCGACTGAGTTGGAGTCAGGAACTCCAGTTTCGTATTGTCGTAGTTGAAATAGTGATAAAATGCGTAGGTTTTGAAATTCACATCTTGGGCATACACGGGTATCTGAACAATCGTGCCGAGGGCCCCTCCGCTCAAGGTGGTGTCATGAATGCGAAAAGTGCCGTGGTAGTCGGCGGATACGACCGCGCCATCCTGATGACCCAATGGTACCGTGGGATAGTATTGCACGCCATCCACAATAGCATACGTGTTGAGCGAGGAGTGATCAACATGCAGACCGTTTGTGGAGTTTTCCGGCTGACACTTCAAGGAAAAGTCGATAGATGCGAAAGCGGTCGGCGACGTGGGGACAGCCATACAGTTGTTGCAGGCGAACGAAAGAACGACCGTCCCGGTGGAGCCCACAATCGAGTGAGAGAAGGTCGCGTCTCGTTCTGCCGGCCAATTGGTGAGGTTGCGATTGGCGCCGATGTACCGGAGCGAGTCGGCGTTGTAAGTAAACGTGATGCGGAACGATTGAAGATTGCCTGAAGGAGCGGGGGATTCACTCCAGAAATTGAAGGTGACCGTTGCAACCGTGTCGTTGGCGTCCCGGGTATACGGCAGATAGGTGGTCGCTGAGTTAAGCTGAAATCTGAGGTTGTCCCAAGTAGAGGCCATGGGGTCAGCAAGAACACTGACCGAGGCCACAGCAATGAGCATGACTACGATCGTGATGAGGAGAAAAAGGCGGTGAAACATAACAAACCTCCATGTGTTGTCGATTTTTTCACAGTTGTCTCATAGATGAAAAGGCAAACGGAGGAGATCGATCAGAGGGTCGATCGTTGTCGCCACAAGTTGACGTTCGGACCACGCTAGCCACGTGACATGACCTTCATTGAAAGCTATTTGATCTTATTGTTGCCAATCAAAGATCGACTGGTAGTCGGTCTGGGCGCAAGCTCTTTCTCATATATAAGGTGGGTTTTCTCTTACCTGAATCCTCACAATGTTTGATTTCTATTGTGGCACTCAAGAATTGAAGCCGAGAAACCGAAGTCCCCGTTGATCTTGTGGCCGCACCGAGCGAATCAAAATGTGACACCAATCCAACCCAAACGATGTTATAATAGATACAGGCGGTTGTGTCGACAATGGAATGAGAGGCCATCCACGTATGTCACGGACGAACAAAGAAACAAAGCTCTCCGCCAATGCGCTGACAGTGCTCGCGCGGCGGTACCTGCTCAAAGACGTCGAGGGGCGGGTGATTGAGACTCCCCACGACTTGTTTGTGCGGGTAGCGCAGTTTATCGCCGAAGCCGACCGTGGGTATGGCGCAACCGACGCCGATATCCAGAAGACCACCGGCCAATTCTATGACATGATGGCCGCTCTGGATTTTCTCCCCAATTCACCAACCCTCATGAACTCCGGACGAGAGCTGGGACAGCTCTCCGCCTGCTTTGTCCTTCCGGTCGGCGACTCGATGGAAGAGATTTTCGAAACCAACAAGAACGCGGCGCTGATTCATAAATCGGGAGGGGGCACCGGGTTTTCGTTTTCGCGCCTTCGCCCCAAAAACTCGATAGTCGCCTCGACTCACGGTGTCGCCAGTGGGCCGGTTTCGTTTATGAAAGTCTTCAATGCTTCGACCGAGGCGGTCAAACAAGGGGGAACGAGGCGTGGCGCAAATATGGGAATCCTGCGGGTAGATCACCCCGATATTCTCGAGTTCATTTCGTGCAAAGACGACACGGCCGAATTCACCAATTTCAATATTTCCGTGGCGATCACCGACCAGTTCATGACTGCGGTGAAAGAGGGGACCGACTATCCGCTCATCAATCCGAAAACCGGACAAGTGCACACGGTCGACGGCAAGCAGTTGTCGCTCGATGCCCGCCAAGTGTTTGACAAGATCATCGACCACGCTTGGAAAACCGGCGAGCCGGGGATCATCTTCATTGATCGGATGAACCGATTAAATCCAACCTCACCGAGCGAGACAATCGAAGCAACCAATCCCTGTGGCGAACAACCATTGCCGCCCTATGATTCGTGCAATTTGGGTTCGATCAATTTGAGTCACGTCGTGAGAGAGTCACTACCGAAGGATTATTCTATCCATCAAGCAGGCGATGGGGTCGATTGGCAGAAGTTTGGGAAACTGGTGCACACCGCAGTGCATTTTCTTGACAATGTCATCGACCAAAACAAATACCCGCTGGCCGAGATCGCGGTGCAGTCAAAGAAGAATCGCCGTGTCGGTCTGGGGGTGATGGGTTGGGCCGACATGCTGGTAAAGCTTCACTTGCCGTATAACTGCGAACAAGCGCTGGCGCTGGGCGAGCAAGTCATGGCCTTTGTCGAGTCCGAGGCGCGCAATGCCTCGTCGGAACTTGCCAAAACCCGAGGACGGTTCCCCAACTGGAACGGCTCGATTTACAAGTCGCAGGAAGTCTCGCTCCGCAATGCCACGGTGACCACGATAGCGCCGACCGGAACAATCTCGATTATCGCCGGATGTTCTTCCGGAATCGAGCCGTTCTACTCGCTGGGTTTCGAACGAAATGTCCTCGACGGCGCACGGCTCGTCGAAATCAACCCTCTCTTTGAAAGTACAGCGCACGAACAAAAATTCCACTCCGATACTCTCATGCGCAAAGTGGCGTCGCTAAGATCGATTTCAGAAATGACCGAGATCCCCGAATCAGTTCGCTCACTATTTGTGACGGCCGCCGATGTCTCACCCGAAGACCACATCAAAATGCAGGCGGTATTCCAAACGCACTGCGATTCATCGGTCTCAAAAACGATCAATTTCCCGGAATCGGCCAGCCGCGACGATGTCCGGTCAGCGTTTAAACTGGCCTATGAGCTGGGATGCAAAGGGGCAACTATCTACCGCGACAATTCTCGTCCCAATCAGGTCCTGTCGAGCATTAAGCCCTCTATTGAAAAGGCGCAATCGCCCTTGTCGGCAAGTCCGGTGGAGAAGCGGCCTGCAGTTCTCTCTGGTTTCACCGAAAAAATCACCACCGGATACGGGAATCTGTATGTCACGGTCAATGTCAAAGACGGCCGGCCCTTTGAAGTCTTCGCGACTATCGGCAAATCTGGATATACAACCATGGCCGACTCCGAGGCGATCTGCCGGTTGATTTCGCTCTCGCTCCGGGCAAGTGTACCGGTGGCCGAGATAGTCCGCCAGCTACGCGGGATCGGCGGTTCAAGCCAGGTCTATTCCGACGGATCGAGGATATTTTCGATTCCCGACGCCATAGCTCAGGTTCTGGGGCGACATTTCTGTCCTGCCGAGATCGCTTCCGAAGCAGGGACTTCAAAGGCGGGCGCTGTGAATAGACCGCCTCTTGCGGGGATTGAGATCTGTCCTGAGTGCGCCGAACCGATGACTTTCGACGCCGGGTGCTATCACTGTGCCTCCTGCGGCTATTCCAATTGCTAATTCTGCCGATAAGTGGTAGAGTAGCGGCCAACCGTCTACACCTATACCTATGGCAGTAAGCAGTTTCATACCGGCGGGAAGAACCTCGCTCGTTCGCAAAGGAAATCTGGCCTTACAGGTTCAGACCGAGTACGCGGTGCGCCCAAATCCGCGTATCACTACCACTATCCTAAAAGACGGCCAGGTCTTGCATAAGATCGAGCGGGTGTTGGATCGCGAGATCGAGTCATTCGAGGAACAGCGCTCAATCGAATTCGGCATGAAACGCCAGCATATCGAAGTAGTCGATATCCTGCAGTCAGCCTCGCCCGAAGCGGCTCTGAACCTCACCAGTAATTTCACTCCCGACGGCAAAAATGATAAGCCACAGTCGGTTGAAGAGCGGTTGAACAACATTCCGGGAGTCCGCAAGATCTACCATTTGGATTACGACGGAAATTTCAAGGGTGCCGATACCACAGATCAGTTCAAAAAGCAGTTCAGCTTTGTCTTCAAAAACCTGCGGGAAGTCCTGAGCATCTTTGCCGAACTACCCGGCAGTGACAGGCATGAACAGGGAGTCTACGAAGTCGAGCAGGACCGTCTGTACTTCGTCTCGCTCGGCACAGAGTGCTACTTTGTACTGGTATCGCCTGTTCATTCGGTATCGGATTACGAGGCGGCGATTCGGGAAGTAATCAAGTCCGAGCGATAGCCAATTGTTACGATTCTTATGCAAAAACCCGCCTTGCGGCGGGTTTTGTCGTTTTGGAGAGAGAACATGCAATTTGAAAAAACTCCACTTTACCAACGGTAAAGGGTTTTCACAGCCACTTGCGGCATTTTGCGTTCGCTATCGGCCAGGGGCCGGGTCACGGCGGTTGCTCAGCTCGAAGAGGCGACCTTCATAAGATAGGTGTAAGAGATTTTCAAATGGCTCGTCTCTCTCCGTTTTCCTATCTGCCCAAGTATAGCGGTGTTGTTGCAATTTGAGCAATCTGTTTTTTTCGCTCGTTGCGGCAACGGCCCTCAGATGGTATCTTTGATCTATTATGGTTACGGCTGTCGGAATAGACATTGTCGAGATCGCTCGTATAGATCGGCTCTTGAAAATCTACGGCGCCCGGTTCGAGCGCAAAGTGCTCGGTGACCGTGAGCGCAAACTGCTCTTGTCGCGTCGCGATCAGGCGCAGTTTGTGGCGGGGCGATTCGCCTGCAAAGAAGCGATCATCAAGGCGTTGGGTCGCTATCTACCCCAAAGGCCGGCCTATCATCAAATCGAGATCATCGGAGACGAGCATCGCGGGCCGGTGGCCAATTTCCCGGCCGAGATTGCCGGAGCATTGGGCCGGGCGCGGACGCTTGTCTCCATCAGTCATGAAAAAACACACGCTGTCGCGATGGCGGTGGTGTCGGAGGAGTTATGAACGAGCAGGATGTACTCAAATTATTCACCGAATCCGGTGCGCTTTTGCATGGGCATTTCAAGCTGACGTCCGGGCGGCATTCCGATGTTTACTACGAGAAGTTCACGCTACTGAAAAACCCGGCCTTGTGTACGCAGATCTGCAAAGCGATGGCCGACCGATTTGCCGCGGCCAAACCAACTGCGGTGATTGGCCCGACCACTGGTGGAATCATCATCGCCTACGATGTCGCCCGCTATCTCGGGATAGAATCGCTCTATGCCGAAGCCGGCGATTCGGGCGGGCGAGTGTTCAAGCGCGGTTTCTCGCTTGAACCGGGTCAGCGAGTCGTGATTGTAGACGATGTCCTCACTACCGGGACATCAGTGCACGAAGTCATCGAGCTGGTCAAATCGTATCAGGCAGACATTGTGGGTGTCGGTGTTTTTCTGGACAGGTCAGGGAAGAACCACCCTGGGTTTGATTATCCGTTCTTTCCGCTGACCAAAGTCAGCGCCGAAAGCTGGGAGCCGGAAAAGTGCCCGATGTGCCAAAAGGGAATGGAACTGACTCAGCGCGGCAGTCGGAAATTCCAGAAAGTGTAGACGGAGTTCAAAGAGACGATCAGTTCAGCGGGCGGTTGCTAATTGCTTTGCTGATCGGTGCGGGTCGGTCTTCTCAGGATCAGTATCGTCTTCGGCCGAGCAGATCGGGAAGGTAATCGCAATCGTCGCCCCCTTGCCGGGTTGTGACTGCAGATCGAGAACACCGTTGTGGTTTTCGATAATTCGTTTGCATACCACCAACCCGAATCCGTGACCGGTTGGTTTGGTGGTAAATCGTTCCTGAAATGCCTTGGCTACCACTTCTGGTTCAAATCCTGAGCCGGTATCAGAAATAGAAAAGACAAAGTGCTCTTGATCTTCGGCTACTCTCAAGCTGACCGTTATCCGTCGGGTCGCCGAGTTGATCATCGCGTCGGCGGAGTTGTTAAATAGATTGTACAGCAATTGCTGAATCTGAATCGAGTCGGCGTCGACGGGTAGATCGGGGAAATCCGCGGGGGCAACAATATCGATTCCGCGAAACCGTTTTTGTGGGCGCACATATGTCAGAACTTCGGACAAGAGCGCCCCGAAAGAGGTCCGGACCTTCTTTGACGACATTGGCGTTAGGTCCATCAGGTTGCGCGTGAAGACGGTCATCTTCTCAACGGTCCCATTGATGGCGGTGACATACCGTTCAATCTGATCGAACTTCTGTTTCTTCACGTTCACTTGAAGGAGCGACAGGTTTCCCGCCACCACAGCGAGGAAATTGTTCATCTCGTGGCCGATCTCGGCGGACATGACGCCTCGAGTCGCCATTTTTTCAAGTTCAATCGTCTGTTCCTGTAGTCCCTTGAGAGTCGAATAGGCGCGCTGGGAATCGCGGAGCAGAGCAAGATTTTCAAGGGAGATGGCAAGTTGTGAGGCCGCGATGTCAAGGTACTTGTGGTTCGCTGAGCGAATCTGATCGGCGTTGGATTTGTATCCGAGGACAGCCCAGCCATACCAACGATCAGGCCTGGCGACCGGAACAAAGATCACCGGCTGATCGCCGTTACGCCATTCTGGCGCGAGAGATTTGAGCAGACCGGCCGACTCAAGTGCCCGGCCGACTGGGTGCGCAAGACAATCTTCGATGATGACTGTTTCACCCCACGTCTCAGCGGACAAATCTCTCAAGGCCGACTGGACCGTCTCAAGCGGAATACGTGATTCGAAGGTCTTTTGGCTGTCTATTGAAACTCTGAATAGTTCACCATGTTCGCGGTCGGTAATGAGCGCCTGCCCCTGGTCAGCCTGCTGTTGCATCATCATAAAGCGAAGGGTGGAGCTGACCAGTGAATTGACATCGCCGGCCGAAAACAACATCGAACTCATTTTCGACAAGCTTGTCAAATGAGACTCTGAATTTCGCGAGGAGTCCTCGCTCCGGCGCTTAAGCGCTTTGCGCACTGCCGAACGGATCTCTTCCAGATCGAACGGCTTCATAATGTAGTCATAGGCGCCTTGTTGGATAGCGTCTTTGGCCGAATTCAAATCGGCGTAGCCGGTGACAAAAATAACCGCCAAATCGGGGTTGAATTCCCGCGCAACCCGGGCAAGTTCAATGCCGTTCATTCCGGGCATCCGAATATCAGAGATCAGAAGATCAGCCCGTTGTTGTCGTAGCGCGGACAGCGCGGATTGACCATCCGAAGCGGTACGAACCCGAAATTGCTCGTCCTCCAGAGTGTCCCGGATAAGAGAGACTACGATGGACTCGTCGTCCACCACCAAAATGTTGGGCGCAGTATCAGGGAGTGATGCCATTGGCAACCGTCCGGGGAATCAGTGTCGCGAGCACTTTTCGAATTTGCTGTAAGTCAAACGGTTTGCGCAGGACGAGGAATCGGTTGTCAGCGGCGAGTTGCTCGGTGAATGAGTCCGGCATAGAATCGGTAAATACGAAATTCATCTGGGGTCGTCGCGGGCCGACCAGTTCATAGACCTGATATCCATTTCGGCGTGGCATGTGCAGATCACAAAATGCAATCAAGTAGTCGCCGGCAAGGGCTTTGGTGATCCCCTCCTCGCCGTCAATTGCGACATCAACCTCGTGCCCCTCGCTTTCGAGGAACTCTCGCAGGAGATTCCGCATGACGTGGCTGTCGTCGATCACCAGAATTCGTGCCATACCCGCTCACCCCGCCAGCGCGGTCGTTACCGATTGCATCAGTTCTTTGATGCTGAATGGTTTGGACAAAAAGGCGCAGGCGCCATTGCGCACTGATTGACTCACCGTATACAAGCTGGAGTATCCGGAAATGACGATAACCTTTGCGTCGGCATCGGCGGCCCGGGCGGCTTTGACCACTTCTTCGCCAGGCACACGCGGCATCCGCAGGTCGGTAATAACAAGGTCGTACTTCTTCTGGGAAATATGTGTAATAGCCTCGTCGCCATCGGAGGCCAATGTAAGGTCGTAGTCTTCCAAAACCTCGCTCAAGAAATCGCGGATTATTTCCTCATCATCGACGATTAGTATGGACTTCACTGGAGTAGACATTTAGGTTCCGGTCGTCTTTATAGATTACCCTTGGCACTTTCGTTACTTCTCAAGATACTATCGACATCGGTCACCGATTTCTGCACCGGGAGGACGACGGTAAACGTGGTCCCCTGTCCAACTACCGATGAGACAGTGATTTCGCCGCCATGTTCCTTTATGATACCATAGCTGATCGACAGGCCAAGTCCGGTTCCCTTACCGATTTCTTTGGTCGTGAAGAACGGCTCGAAGATCTTCTTGATGTTTTCAGCGGCGATACCGTGACCCTGGTCGACAAACTGCAATTCGACCGCGCCGCCAAATTCGCCCACTGACGGCGAGAATCGCGACACGATCAGTAGGGATGTCCCCGATTTGGACGCGTGCATAGCGTTTATCAGCAGATTCGTGAACACCTGCTGGAGCTGGCCGGCGTTCCCCTGGACAAGCGGCAGAGCCGGTTCAAGTTCCAATTTCAGTTCGATCTGGTTCATGTGCAACTGGTGTTCCATGAAGGTCATGGTCTCTTCAATAATCTTATTCAGATCGACCGGTTCAAGATCAAGCGTCCGAGATGAACGCGAGAAGCGCAGAAGGTTCTGGACGATCTGCTTACACCGGCGCGCCTGAACCTCGATATCGGTGACATACCTGACATAACTTTCAACTTCGCGGCTGGTCGTTTTGGTCGGGTCATTCTTTTGTAGTTTTTCCAGCGTGAACTGAGCGTATCCGAGAATGCCGCCCAACGGATTATTCAGTTCATGGGCGACGCCCGCGGCCAATTGACCAATCGCGCTCATTTTTTCCGACTGAATCAGTGCGTTCTGGGCTTCCTCGAGCTGGCGAGTGCGATCGATGATCTTGCCTTCGAGGGTGCGGTTGTACTGCTCGATCTCATCACGGGATTGGCGCAGTGACACGATCATCTCGTTAAATGTCCGGGCAAGATGTCCTATTTCATCTCCGCGATCGATTTCAACCTTCTGATTCAGATCGCCTTTGCTGACCAGATCGGTTACGGCCACCAGATCGGTTAAGGGGTGGGTAATAGCACTGACGATCACCGCGATTACCAGAACCGCAAAGAGTAGGACGAAAACGGTGAGGAAAATCACCGCCATTTGGGCTTCCTGAATCGACTGAGAAACGGTCGCTGTCGAGAGCCACAGTTCGATGGTACCGATCTGCTCAGTATCATCGCTGTCCTGCATAGCCCCGTCGAGCCCGCCGATGATGCCAAGGTGTTCCCGATCCAGAACCGCGTTGTGCGTCAGCACCGGTACGGTGACGATCAGGATGTCATTTCCGGTCGTATCCGTCAGATAACGGCGCTGTATCCCCGAGGTCGAGTCAGAGATCGGGACAGGAGAGTCCGTTGAAGTAGACCTGACAATCGCCCGCTGTCCAACTTCGGCAAGCACCGAATCTTCACGGTTGCCGACTGCGGCATACTGGATCACATCGAATTGCGCAACCAGCCTCAGCGTATTTTCCAGATCGCGCGAATTGCCAAAGAGCACGCCGCTTTCGACATTCATCGCCAGCATTTGAGCGATTGTCTGTCCTCGGGTTTCGAGTTCACGAAGGTAGCTTTCCGACTGACGACGGATAAGATACCCGCTGATCACGAGCATACTCAGTACGAGAATGATCGAAATGGGGATAACAAACTGCGTGCGCAGACTGGCCGTGAATTTGCCGGGGAGGAGTCTCATCGGTAGACCTCCTTGGCAATGGCGACCAAATCAGAGGGCATGGCCAATCCCAGGCGCTGAGCAGTTTTTTCATTGTAGTGAAACCAGATGATATCCGGCGAAGACACCGGAATCTCCGATGGCCGCGAGCCATGCAGTATCTGCGTGATTTGAGCGCCGGCCTGGCGTCCGATTGCTTTGTAGTCGAAATCAAGGGCGAACAGAGCCCCGGATTCAACCACATTGCGCGAAAATCCCATGAACGGTTTGCCGGATTTGAGCGTATTGAGCAGAATGTACTTGGTCGCCTGAGGGCTGAACAGGATGGGATCGGCCAGAGACCAGATTCCGTCGCACGAGCGAGTAAGCGAATCAAGCGCCGACGGTAACTCTCGTTCGCCGTTGACTGCAATTGCGATCAGTCGAAACCCAAGATCCTTTGCAACAACGATTGACGCGGGAATCAGCGACGCTGTGTTGGTCGAATACAACACGCCGATCGACTTCATATTCGGTACAATCCGCTTGAAATATTTGAACTGAATCTCAGGCGAAATAGTGAGTGATGCGCCCGTGATATTCCCGCCGGGAGAGTTCATCGACTGGACAAATCCGGAGACGACCGGGTACATGACCGATGAGAAGACAATCGGGACTTTCGGGAAATTTGCCTGGGCAAACTGGGTCGCAAAACTCCCGACCGCCAGAATAACGCCCGGTTTTTGTGCCTTGATCGAGTCGAGTTGTCGTGCCCGCCCGGCGATGTCGTCTGTAAGCACGAAATGGATAAATCGGGCCTGCGCAAATTCAGCGCTTACCACACCCTTGCTTCCATTTATCGTTCGGGTCGTGGATGTAAGCGTATCGACAGAAAGGACCACTACTGTCTGGGCGCCAACCGATCCGGACAGCGCAAAGACCAATGCCAGCGCAAGCGTGAAAATGCCGAGGCGTGCTCGATAGGCCATAAATCCAATCAACGTATGCGGACACAACGGGTTGAACACGACCCCAAGTCGCTTGTGCAACCGCGCATCCAGCCATGGATATTCAGATACTTTATCGGGATATTTCCTTTAACCTTAAGGTCAGCGGCGGACCATAGTTTGTCCGGATCGGCGGACCGCAGAGTTTTTGTGGGAAGAGGTTAAGGTTTTTCGCCGCCTGTCGATACTCACCGATGAAGGCCCGATGAAGAACAGGCTCGCGCAGAGACTGATCAGGTCCGGCCGACAATCAGATTGATGGAGTTGCTTTGAGAACACCGATCCGAAACATCTTCGTTGTGTGTGCGCTGGCGCTGGCTGTCATCAGTGGCGCACGCTCGGCATACGCCGGTGTCACCGGAAAAATTTCCGGGGTTGTATTGCAGACTGATAACAAGTCTCCTCTTGCCGGCGCTACCATTCGAGTTGAAGGCACCAATCTGGCGACAAAGACCGACGACGACGGCGAATACTTCATTATTAATGTCCCGGTGGGAACGTATGATTTGACCGTTACCTACGTCGGATATGAAACGATGGTGAAGAAAGGTGTCCGGATTCTTGTCGATTTAACCACTCCGGTCGACTTTGCGATCCTGCAGTCGGCGGTTGAATTGAAACAACCGACCGTGGTTCATGCCACCGCTCCGGTAATCCAACGCGACCAGACTTCGTCCAGTTTGATTTTCACTTCCGAGCGTTTACGTAATCTGCCAAATATCATCTCAGTGCAGTCGATTCTTACGAATTATCCCGGCGTAGTTGTAGATAGAAAAGAAGAACTGCACGTCCGCGGCGGTCGCGCCGGGCAGGTATCATATTACTTGGACGGTTTCTCGATTCAGGATCCGTTCGTCGCCCAGGCCGGCATACGCATTATGCCGACTGCAATTGAAGAACTGACGCTCACTTCCGGCGGATTTACCGCCGAGTACGGCGAGGCCCTTTCCGGCGTTGTCAACGCGGTTACCCGCGAAGGCGGCTCTACATATAAAGGGAATGTTCGTACCTATCAAGGCGCAACCCATCCCTACGACGTCACAAAAGCTGAGTGGGGGACGTTTGGGACAAATCAAAACCGGGCCGTGAGTTTCAATCTGTCCGGTCCAATTCCGGGGCTGTCCAGCGACCGGTATTCGTTCTTTGCCGCCGGCGAATATTTGCGGGACTACTCGTTCCTTCCGCACGACTTTGACAAGACTTTTACCGCGACCACCAAATTCTCCGCCCAGCCGACCTCTAAGGTCCGGATTCGCGGAGACTTCTCGTATTCACACGACGATGGCCAAATCTACCGCCATCGAGATCAAAATGGCGCGTCGTTTGATTTCAATCTCGACGGCCTCCCGGTCAAGCGGGCGGAATCGTACTTAGCTGGCATCACTGCCAACTATGCGGCGACGGAGCGATCGATCTGGTCGTTGACTGTCAACCGATTTTCCACCTGGACCCTGACCGCGCCGGGGCATTTGCTTGATGTTTACTGGCGTGACTGGCCGGGGTACTCCGAAGATGCCAATGGCGTATATAATGGAACAGTTCACGATCACAACTATCTGGATCATCTTGATTACAACAACGAGTACGAACTGACCGGTTTCCTGCTGGGCGACCGGTTCGACCCGACCTATTCATATCGCAAGTCGGCGAACAATTCGATCATGGGCACCTGGGTACAGCAGATTTCCAAGACCAACCAGTTCAAGTTCGGCGTTGAATACGACCGGTACCATGTCAAGCGTGACTCGAAACAGTTCTTTAACAGCAAGCCGTATACTGAATTCTACGACTGTCGGCCGACATATATCTCGACCTATGTGCAGGACAAACTTGAGTACCAGCAGTTTGTGATCAACGCCGGTGTCCGCTTCGACTATCACAACCCGGATATCTCGTATAACAAACTCACCGCCATCAAGCGCCAGAATCAGATTGATTCGATCGATTCTAAGTGGATCGACGCGTCGTCGAAATCCCGCATCGCGCCGCGCTTTGGCATTTCGTTCCCCGTTTCAGAAAAGACAGTTATGCACGCCAACTACGGCGTGTACTATCAGACGCCGATTTATCGTTACCTGTATATCAATCTGGCTGGCGATATTTCAACCGGACTTCCGCTGGTCGGTAATCCCGACCTTAAGCCGGAAAAGACAGTTTCGTATGAGTTGGGTGTGGATCACTTGGTGGGCGACTATCTGCGTCTTGATGTCACCGCCTATTACAAGGACATCAAGGACCTGGTCACCACTCGGCGGCTGTCGCAGATTCCCGGAACTTCGATTACCTATTTCACCAACGATGATTATGGTTCCGCGTCCGGTATCGATATTGCCATCGAGCGCCTTCGGGTGAATGGATTTGTAAGCGGCTCAATATCCTATGGATACATGGTCGCCCGCGGCATCGGATCGAATGCCCTCGACCCGTACTATACCTATCTGACGTCAACCATCGACACCCTCGCGCCGGTGACCGAGTATCCGCTCGATTTCGATCAGCGGCACACGTTGACCGCCGTCTTCGATATGCGCTTCCCCGCCAACTGGAAAGGACACCTCTTTGGTCTCCCTGTTCCCGGATCATGGGGACTGACCTTTGTCGGTTCTCTCGGATCGGGACTTCCGTATACCAAGAGCGACGACAAGGGTAGCCGCGTGGGCGCCCGCAACGAAGGCCGTCTGCCTGCCTATTCAAGCGTCGACATGCGCTTTAACAAAGACTGGAATCTGGGTGGATCAGGGAAGATGCTCACCTTCTTCTTTGAGATCGACAATCTCTTCAATCGTCACAACGTACTGGGTGTCTATTCTCGTTCCGGCCTCCCCGATGACGATAATATCCGGCAGACCTCGCTGGCCCTCGACGCCAACCTGCTTTCCGGGCTCGACCGACTGTACGATCACGATCCTCAGAACTACTCGGCGCCGCGCACCGCTCGCCTTGGAATGGAATACAGTTTCTGAGCGCAAATGGGATGGGTAAACAAATGACAGGTCACAAGAAATTCACAATCGCGGCGACCGCAGTCGTCCTTTGTTTCGGAGTTGAGCTAGGTATCGCCCGGCCAGCACCGACTGGCAACGGGATCGGAATAGACGGTACACCGCCCAGGCTGATCCCGTCACCGGCGACTATTGATCAGGTTGTTCACGATTTCGGAAATATCGCCACCACGGTCGACAACTGGGGGTATATCGGCGGATACGACTGGCAGGGACTTCCCTCGGGCGAATGGCCGCGCGGAAGCCACCACCACTATCTGGCTGAAATCAAATACTGGATGGGCGCCATCGTCGGCCCCGATACTCTGATCGCCGATAGCTACGAGGATTTCCAGGGACTACCGGACAGTATCAATGGCGGCGAGTCTTACAAGATTCATCTCTCGACTGATACCAGTCGGTACTATTCTTATAACCCGACCGACACCACCGGAATAGGGCTTGGGAATCCGTCGCAGGGATGGAAAGTCTGGAACTTTGATTCCAGCGCCTATACCTACAACCAGGTGTACAGTACGCGCGATACACAGTTGGTCTCCGGCAATTGGACTCACTTTTTCCCCGGCGGACCGACCTCGCTCCAGGAGTCGCATTACCGTTTCAATGACGCCGCCGAAGGCAGTTCACTGCTCGGCCTTGAAATGACCCAGACTGTTCTACAATGGAATTATTGCTACAATCAGGACTTGATGTATGTCATCCTCGACATTAAGAACAATTCCGGCGCTGATCTGAATAATTTCGCTTTCGGTCTCTATGTCGATCTCGACGTTGGCGCCAATGAACAGGCGGGGCAAAATGGCCAGACTGACGATCTGGTCGGTTCGGACTCTACCCAAAATCTCGCCTGGATTTACGACGACAACAAGTACGATGAAGGGTGGAAAGCCAAACCCGGTATTATGGGGACCAAGTTCATCGAGACCCCGCAAGGGATCGGGATGACCTCTTTCCGCACCGGTGACTGGGCGCTTGTACCGGACAACGATCCGGGCAAATATGAAATGATCAATGGCACCCAATACGACGGCTCAATCCCGCCTGCCGATCAATACTATGTCCAGTGCACGCGCGGCATCAATTTCATGGCCGATTCAACTATTCGCGTCGTATTTGCGATCATAGCCGGCGCCGACGAAGACGCTTTCCGGGCCAATGCGCAGATGGCACAGACGCTCTACGACAAGCACTATGTAGGCCCACAACCGCCTACCACGCCGTTTCTTTCTGTGACCGCAGGTGACAGCAAAAATTATTTGCGCTGGACCGACACCTCTGAAGTCGGTGTCGACCCGCTGACCGGTGTCAATGATTTCCGGGGCTACAAACTCTACCGCTCAGAAAACAAAGGGAAGACCTGGGGCGAACTTGACTTGACCAATCGCAACACCTGCTTGGAAGTCGACTACAAGCGGCTGGCCGAATTTCCGGTCGGTGCGCCGGGTGAACCGATGGTCCACTCATATATCGATACCGGACTTTCCAACGGCGCTGAGTATTGGTACTGCCTCTCCGCCTATGACGCGGGGGAGCCGGGGCTTGTCGATGTGCTGCAAACTGGATTTGGATCACCTAACTCAGCCCGAAATGTCGGCTCAGGAACTCCGCGCACCAATCCGGCCGGATACTACTCTGCCGCCGGAACTGTCGAACATCAAACGTTGACTATCGACCCGCCCTCAGATGGAAGTATTAAGCCTACTGTCTTCGACCAGGCGGCTTTGACTGGATCAGATTACAAAGTGGTCTTCACCGACGCCCCCGATCAGACTTACTGGCACCTGATCAACGTCACCACCGGCGATACGGTCGTGAAAGACCAGACGCTGGAAAACGCCGCTGATGATCTTTATCCGGTTGGCGAAGGCCTTCGGGTGGTAGTGAATAACGGTGACCGCGCACCACGGGGGTATGATCAGACCGGCTTTGCAACGTCGGGCGACACCACCATGGCGCTCTCGGTCTTTCTCGGTCCAGTCATACCCTTGATCACCGATGATGAAAGCTATCACTTTGGCGATGCCAAGATTCGAGCCACTTACGAAATCCGATACACCGGCGATACCACTATTGCCACTTCGGTATGGGAAGGCTTCGACGCCACCACCTACCCGAAAACGCGCATTCCGTACGAAGTTTGGAATACGACTACCAATCAGCGCGTGTCGCTTGCCAATACGTCGGTTTCAGGCACCTGGGGACCGGGTAGCACCGCAATTATTGTCGACTACCCATATGATTCGACTGCCGACCTGACGGCCGAAGCTTTCCCGTACTTGTATGGATGGGCGTTCAGATTTGACGCGACAGTCTGGAATCCTCAGACGGGCGATGTCTTTACAATTGAGGGCGCTCCGGTAAATGGTCCGAACGACGAATTTGTGTTCAAGGCCGACGGTATCGACGCGGCGTTGGCTGGCAAAAGTCTGAGCCGTATCCACACGCTTCCCGATCCGTACTTCGGTCGCTACAGTTCGCATGTGGAAGATCTCAACGGCGAAACAGTGCTTCAGTTTGTCAATCTGCCCGACAAGTGCACGATTCGCATATACACGCTGTCCGGCGATCTGGTCAACACGATCGAACATGACAACCTGACCGGAACCGAAAACTGGAATCTGCTCAGCAGTGACCGTCGCGAGATTGCTTCGGGTGTTTATATCTACCATGTCGACTCACCGTACGGCGAGAAACTCGGACGCATGGCGATCATGAAGTGACGAGGAACATATGAAAAAAATTCTCATCACATTGATTATGCTACTCCCGGTCGCCGGGACCTACGCCGAGCAGACCAAAGTCGGTTCGGCCGGAGCACAGTTTCTGAAAATCGGCGTTGGTTCGCGCTATCAGGCGCTTGGCGATGCCGGCGCGGCGACGGCCAACGATGTCTACGCCATGTTCTGGAATCCGGCGGGACTAGTTGGGATCGAAGGAAACGCGATCAGTTTCACCAATGTCAATTATCTGCTCGATATCGATATGAACTATGTCGGCTATGCGAAAAACTTCGAGGGAATCGGCGTTTTCGGCGCTTCAGCCACCGTGCTCTCGATGGGTGAACAGAATATTTACACCTACGAAAATCAAGAAGGCAATGGCCAGCATTACACCGCCGGTTCGATGGCGATAGGTTTGTCGTTTGCCCGTCAAATGACTTCCACGTTTGCCTTTGGTGGCACGGTCAGATATGTCGGCGAACGGATTCACCTTGAGAAATCATCTGGGTTCGCCGTCGATTTCGGTACCATGCTCTGGACCGGGTTTAAGACCCTGCGCCTTGGGTTGGCGATCACCAACATGGGCCCGCAACTGAAATTCAGCGGTCCGGATCTGACCGTCCCATACGACGAACAGGGTAATAGCGGATCGAACTACCCGATCGGTGCTTCTATCGACGTGAACAAATACAACCTCCCGATGATGTTCCGTATGGGCATGGCGTATGATATGAGTGTCGGCTCTAAATCACTCGTGACGTTCGCGGCTGACCTTCGCAACCCTAACGACAATGTCCAGCAAGGGTCGCTCGGGGCTGAATTCGGATATAACGATCAGTTCTTTGTCCGGGGTGGATACAAGATAAACAGCAAGGAAGAGAAGATGTCGCTGGGCGCCGGGCTGAATACGGCCGTGACCAAAGACACGCGGTTGAGCATCGACTACGCCTGGCAGGACTTCGGGCGGCTGAATTCGACTCAGCGTTTCTCCGTTGGCTTTACCTTCTAAGATGGCCGATAGACTTAAAAAATCATGCCCCCCCTCGGGGCATTTTTTTTGGCGCCGGGTTTGTCCCGCTGGACTTTTGGTGTACAATGGGATATACTAAAGATTCACCCTCAACGAGCTATGGAAGTATGAAGAGTATCCGACGCCTTGCTGTCACTGCCACCGTTGCCGTTCTTGTTCTTGGGTATACCCCCGTCCGATCGGCTGACGAATCCCCCCTTCAAGTAGTCCAAACCTACCTTGACTATGTTGCCAGCGGCAACTATGAGTCGGCCATCGAACTCTGGAGCCCGGCCTCGGCCGCCCGAGCCAATCGGTTCGGGATCGAATTCCCCGAGTCGCCGATCCGCGCCGATGCCGCCTCGCCACTGGTGCGCCATGCCAACGAATTGTCGGGATACAATGTTCAGCCGGTCCAGAGTTTGCAAACAGTCGGACTGGACGCCACCTTTGTCAAGATGCTCTTCTCCGCGACGAAAGAGAAAACTTCGCTCCAACAGTGGTACTTCACCCGACACGAGGCCGAATGGTACTGGCTTTGTTATCCGCAGGACGCCATCGCAAAAGACTGGCCGGTGCAGGAGAGCAGATATTTCCGATTGCATGTCCACCCCTCGGTCGCCGATTTTGTCAGTGCACCGGCAATGGCCCAGTTCGACCACTTTGTCGAAGCGGTCGCCGATACCCTCGGGCTGACCCGCGCCGATATTGCCCTGATCGCTGACAAAAAAATAGAATATTTCTACTGCAACGATGACTCCACAGTGCTGTCGATTACCGGACAGTTTACCAAAGGGGTGCTCGATCAGTCGTCCAACGACATCATTTCGTCGAGCTTCCCGCATCACCACGAAGTCGTCCACTTACTTACAAACATAAAGCTCAAATCGCTCCCCCTGTATACTCTGCCCGTTGTTCGCGAAGGACTCGCGGTTAGGTTCGGCGGACGATGGGGGAAAGGCCCGGCCGCGCTTTTGGACCTCGGCGCTTTCCTAATTAGAGACACGCTGGTCTCGATAGACTCAAGTCTGGCAGTGCCAAATTTTGAGAATTCGTCGGAGATGGATCTTTTGTATCCGGTCTCGGGAGTAGTAGTTTCATATTTGTGGGACAAGCTGGGTAAACAGAAATTCTGGAGTTTGTATAGCTCAATGTCCGGCCCGCAGGATGTTATCAGCCGGCTTTCGACCGCTGAGGTCGGGGCCCGATTGGCCACCGCTCTTTCTCGCAAGAGCTGGGACGAAGTCAAAACAGGTCTTTCGGCGTATATGGCGCAAAATGTTGCAGGTTGGACAACCTCGAGCGCGGGCTCTTCACCCAAAGGAAAGCTGATCTGGAATAACCCCACCGATAGCGTGGTCATAGATGGCGACTGGATTTGCTTCTCTGTCAAAGCCGATTCCGGTGTCCTGGTCAAGGAGAGTTTTCTTCTGTTCAGAGACTCTACTTTTGCCGGTCATAAATCGCTGTTGTTCGACGAACACTTTATGGGAGCAGTGCCGTTTGAGGGATTTCGGTACGGAGTCCGGATCGATCAAAACGAAGCCGGTGTGTACGACTATGCCGGCAACAACCTGATCTCCAAGTTTATCCTCGGTATCAACGGTGTAGACAATTATTACAACCCGAAGACCAACCGGGTCACAATAAAATTCAAGAAAAGCCTGTTCGGACCTATCACTCCAGCGGCGGCCGACATGGTGGCGGTTCCGTACTAACATTCCGCCGACACTACAGCATCATTTCCCCACTACTCAGGACGAGAAGTACATGGCTGACGGAGCAGTAAAACATCACGACTTAGACCTCATCGTTATCGGCTCAGGGCCGGCCGGTGAGAAAGCGGCCATCGAGGCCTCCAAGCTCCGCAAGAGCACCGCGATCATCGAGCGTCAATCGGTGCAGGGGGGAGTTTGCCTGCACACCGGAACTATCCCTTCAAAGACTCTTCGGGAAACCGTTCTCTATATCGCCGGTCTTCGTCAGCGCTCGGTCTACGGATTGGTCGGCGGCACCCGGCCCGGCGTTACGATTCGCGAACTGATGTATCGCAAGGACCAAGTCATCCAGCAGGAACTCGACGTTATCTCGCAGAATATGGCAAGGCACCACATCGAAGTCATTCACGGCACCGGAATGATCGCCGATCCGCATACGGTAGTTGTGTCAGCCGACGATCAAAGCGCGAGAGTGCTCAAAGCCGAATCTATTATCATTTCCACCGGGACCCGCTCTTTTCGGCCGCCGAATATCAACTTCGATGGCACGCATATCTACGATTCCGAGACGATTCTCGATCTGGATGTTATCCCCCGGAGTTTGACCATTGTCGGCGGCGGCGTCATTGGCTGTGAATACGCCTCGATCTTCTCGCACATCGGCGTGAAAGTGACGATTGTCGATGTCCGCAAGAAACTCCTGTCGTTTCTCGATCACGAAATTTCCGAGGCGCTCATGTACCTGATGCGCAAGTATGGCACTAATCTGGTGCTTGGCGAATCGTGGGAGAGCATCACTCGCGAGGGGGATCAAGTCGTTACCGTAACGAAATCCGGCCGACGAATCGTTTCCGACCGTCTCTTGTTCGCCGCCGGACGCTACGGCAACACCGAGAATCTCGGGCTTGAAGGACTGGGCGTTGAGACCGACGACCGCGGCTTAATCAAAGTGAATGAAAAGTACCAAACCGCTGTGCCGAATATTTTCGCCGTCGGCGATGTCATCGGGTTCCCCTCGCTTGCCTCAGTATCCATGGATCAGGGACGGCTGGCGGCGATCCACGCATTTCAGCGGCCTGACATCGGTTGCCTCAATACCCTTCTTCCGTTCGGTATTTATACCATCCCCGAAGTGTCGCTTGTTGGAGAAACCGAGGAGTCGTTATCCGGCGCAGGGCAGGATTACGAGATCGGTATGGCTCGGTACTACGAATTGCCGCGCGGGCAGATAATCAACGACCACGACGGCATGCTCAAGCTGATATTCGACCGTCAATCAAAGCGGATTTTAGGCGTGCACATCATTGGCGACAAAGCGACCGAACTTATACATATTGGTCAAGCGGTGATGACCCACGGCGGCACGCTGGATTATTTCGCCGACACGGTCTTCAATCACCCGACCCTTTCCGAGGCGTACAAAATCGCCGCCCTGGATGGTTTCGCGCGTCTCCAGGTGCACTGACCGTTCGTCAGTTTCCACGCAAATCTAACGATTCTTGAGAATCTCGATCCGGCGGATCGCCGGCTCTATGTCTGGATCATTCGCGGGGGCGTTCTGCACAAACCTGTTGTACTCATTTCGAGCCGAGTCAGATAGACCCTTCTGGTCGGCTATTCGCGCAAGTACTAAATGGGCCGACGGACTATTCGGCTGGCGCCCCAGAACAACCCGGGCAAGCGAATCAAGCAGTTCGGTTTTCTTCAATCGAAATGAATAGAGGAGCAGATCGGCGGCAATGTCGTTGTCGGACGGGTATTGCCGGCCGACGATTTGCGCTAACTGAAATGCACTGTCGTCTCTATCAATTGCCCGATAATATTTGTACAGGCTGACTTGATGCGATTTCACATCGGGATCGAGCCAGAGGCAGGTGTCGATTTGGAATTTCGCATCGGAGATCCGGCCTTGATTTAGCAGGACTGCCGCCAGTAAAGCGCGTGGCTCTGCCCAAAAGGGCTGGCGCCCCACCAATCGATACAACGACACAAGTGCGTCTTGTATCCGGTTGGTCGACACCAAATCGCTACACCCGCGCATATTCAAAAAGTCGGGCGACTTTACAGGTAACGACCATTCCCAGGCGTTGGCGCGGTCGAGTTGTTTGCGATAAAAATAGGCGTCGCGAAACGACAGGCCGGTGGTGCGATAGTAATGGTCGGTTTGCTCGGCGAATCCGGCGGCGAGAGGATCGGTCCAGTTGATCTTTGTAAATGTCGGGACCACCGAGAGCGGCGAGAGAACTGTGATCGCGGCGCATGTCAGATAGAATCGGGGCGTGACCTTCTTCATTTGCAGAACCCTCTGCAAACAGAACGCGATCGCTATGCCGATCGGGGCGAGATAGGCGGTAAGACGAGGGAAGTCCAGCACAATTCCGTTGATCGGATCGAGCACGCGGATCAGAACTCGCCCACTAATCACCGCAATCATAATGGTGATCGCGAAGACCTTGTCGTTTTGGGTCTGCAGGCGCACGAATACCAACCAGAGAATCAAGAGCGCCAGCGGTACAGCGGCCAGAGTCACCTGCATATTGTCCATCACCGCCGACGAAGAAAACAGAGTGTAGCTCACTAGCGGTAGCTTCCCACTCGGCATTATCAAATACTGCGCGAGACCGGGTGACGTAGCGGCGATCTTGAAGAGCCAAACAGCGCTCCCCAAAGCGAGCGTTCCGCCGACCGCACCGCCGATTTTCCAGTTACTTCTGCTTTTGAGCAACGACGCGACGGTCACGCATATCCCTGGCGGAATGAGAAACACACTCTGGATGTGCATAACGCAGGCAACTGCGATCATTCCCCACAACGCCGCAAAGTTCAGAATTGTCCTGCGCGAGATGTATCGCCATGCGGCTACCGAAAACCAAATGGTCGAGGCGACAATCACCGGCTCGATCCCAATGTACCCGAGAAACATCAGGAACGGCCCGCCAAATACAATTGTCGCCAGCGCGACGATATCGGTTTGCCGCGTACCGCCAATCAATCGAGCGAGGCGTACGGCTCCGAAAAGCGAAAGGAGAGAGAGTCCGAACGAAAATACACGCCAGGCCCAGACACCAGCGGTGTTGCTTGCTACCCCCAACATTGAGAGCGCCTTGAAAAGCAGTGTGACGATTCCAATCGTTCCAAATTCATACCAGTGGACAACGACATGTTCCGATTGCGCAATCTGCGCTATTCGCAGATTTCCACCTCCTGCAACAAACGAGTCAAAGTGAAAGAGTGCGATGAGAGCAACAATCCCCACAATCGCTATTCCGGTCGCTTTTGGGCTCGCGACCGCTCGCAATATCACGGCGGAATTCTTCCAGATATACAAGATCAGCCCTGCTGAAAGGAAACCCCACAAAACGAGATACCAGATCGGCGTGTACTGCCACGCCTTAAGTACCCACAACTCATGCCATCCCACTAATCCGGCAACTTGTGTTCCGATTGCGGCCAGAGTCAGAGTGACTACAGCAATGACGGCAAACCTATTCGATTTCTCGCCTGCCATGACAGGTGTCCTAATATTCCTGTCGCCCTTCAAGGGCTCGCGTGAGTGTCACCGAATCGGCATATTCAAGATCGGAGCCAACCGGTAGCCCGCGCGCGATGCGCGTCACTTTCAGGCCGAGCGGTTTGAGAAGTCGCGACAAGTACGACGCAGTCGCTTCCCCTTCGACATTGGGATTAGTCGCCAGAATAATTTCTGTCACTTCCGATTCGAGCCGATGCAATAGCTCCTTGATCTTCAGATCATCGGGGCCGATGCCATCAAGCGGCGACAGGCGTCCGCCGAGCACATGAAACAGGCCGTTAAATCCCTCGGCTTTTTCCAGCGCCGCGACATCCATCGCCTGTTCGACCACACAAATCACATCGCGACGTCTTCGCGGATCGGTGCAGATATTACAGGGATCAGTTTCGGAGATATTGTTACAGACAGTGCAGAATCCGACTTTCGATTTTACTTCAATAATCGTTTCGGCCAGTTCCACTGCTTCGTTCTTGGGCATCTTGAGGATATGAAATGCAAGCCGGGCGGCAGTTTTGCGACCGATCCCCGGAAGTTTGGCCAGCGAGTTGACCAGACGTTCGACTGTATTTGCAGAAGTAAACACAATAACCTAAAAGGGGAGACCCAGCCCCGGTATATTCAGTCCGCCGGTGATCGCCGACATTTGCTCGGCTTGAATTGCTTGCGATTTTTCCTGTGCTTGTTTCACCGCCGCCAGCACCAGGTCCTGTAGCATTTCGACATCGTCTTTGTTGACCACTTCGGGGTCGATCGTAATCCCGATAACTTCATTCTTGCCGTTGGCAACTACTTTGACCACGCCACCGCCGGCTGATCCTTCAACTGTCATCTCTTCAAGCTGTTTCTGGATCTCAGCCATTTTCTGTTGCATCTGCTGAACCTGGCGCATCATATCGCCCAAGCCACCTTTACCCATCGTTTTGCTCCTTTATTCCGGGTTGTCGAGACCCGCTGTCATGCTTTTTTACACCAATAATCTCACCATCGACCAAATCCATGAGCCTCTTCAGCCGAGGCGATTTGTCGACCAGTTGCCGTGCGTCGGTCGACGACACCGTGTTGGTCGCCTGCTCCGGACGAGCATAATCTTTTTCCATATCGACATCGAATCGCACGGTCAGGCCGGCTCTAAAATGCTCCCGCAATGTAGTCAAAATCAAGTTCATATTATCCGGCTTGCCGACCAATTGCCGCGAAACCTCGCCCGATTTGAGGAAGACCAATTGAATCTGATTGTCATTCATCCCGCGCAATTCGGCCATCTTGACCTGCGAGGCCAGCATCTGGCTCTGACTCCGCAAATGCACCAGGTAGGTTTCCCATCCGGCCTTCACTTGCGCAAAATTAATCGTTCTCAGCGGAGCGAGTGGTTCGGGAGCTGGTTGATTGGCTACCGGTCGACCCGGCTGGAAACTATCGTTTTTTTTTTGAGTCGAGTTGCCGAACAGCGATGGTTCACCCGATCCGGCGGTCGGCGCGACTTGAATATTTCCACTCTTAATAAGCGCGATGACATCTTCAAGGCGCACCGTCGATTCCATCTCGGCCATTTTCACCGCGGCAACATCCAGCACCAGCCGATGATCCAGCCCTGATTTGAGATCGGTGACAATTTCGCCAGCCATTCGCAATAGCCGTAAAAGATCACCCAGCTCAAAGTTCTCCGATTGCGTCTTGAACTCGGCGAATTCCGAACTGCTTAGTTGCACCAAAGTCTCTGCCCCCGGAGTCGAGCGGATAATCATCAGTACGCGCAGATGTTCGATCAATTCGGCGACAAAGTCAGCCGGATCGACACCTGAATCTACTACCTGGCGGATCAACTCAAGAGTCTTAGCTCTTTCGGAGGCGGCGATGGCGTCGACAAATGCCACCAGCAATTGCCGGTCAACCAGTCGCAACGCATTGACTACATCGCCCGCCGAAATCGTATCCCCGCAGAATGCCGCGATCTGATCCAACAGCGAAAGCGCGTCGCGCACCCCTCCTTCGGCTTTGCGGGCGATCAAGGCCAGCGCGTCATCATCGATCTTGAGATTTTCCTTTTGCGCAATGTTTTTCAAATGCGCCGCCAGATCGCTGACCGATACACGACGGAAGTCATACCGCTGTGTTCGCGAAAGAATTGTCTCAGGCACCTTCAGCGGTTCGGTGGTCGCAAAAATAAACATGACATGCGCCGGCGGTTCTTCCAGCGTTTTCAATAGCGCGTCAAACGCCGAGCCCGACAAACGGTGAACTTCGTCGATTATGTAGATTCGCTTCTTACCGCGAGTCGGCAGGTACCGGACATTCTCGCGCAGAGCACGGATATCATCCACACCGGTATTAGAGGCGGCGTCGACTTCAAGCACATCAAGCGAGGCTCCCGATGTGATTTCCTGGCAGGCCGGGCACTCGCCGCAGGGAGTCGGTGTCGGGCCGTTCTGGCAATTGACCGCTTTGGCCAAAATTCGCGCGACCGTCGTCTTGCCGGTCCCACGCGGGCCGCAAAAGAGGTACCCCGAGGCAATTCGGTCATTAGTCAACGCATTGCGCAACGTTCGCGTGACGTGCTCTTGCGCGACCACATCCTCGAATGTCTGCGGGCGGTACTTTCGGGCAAAAACGACATAGCTCATGGCCCAACAATATAGAGTCAACCGGTCGCCGGCGGAATCATTATTTGGCAGGTACGGTCTTGACATTCACCCCCCATTTCGCGTCTGTAGGAAAGAGTACCAAAAGACCAGAGGATCCGCACACTACATGACCACAATCCCAAAACTCACGGCAAGGACTGCCCGGCGCCTGCCGTTATGGATTTTGTTGGTTCTGCTTTTCGGCATGCCCGTCGTCTGGGCGGGCGACTACGATCCCCACCCGGTCTCAAAAGGGAAATTCGGCGCTAAGATCGGCATCATGTACTCGTCCAAATTCCGCGTCGACGGTGTCTCCACCGACGCCGACCTGGGAATCTCGTTTGGCGTACTTCTCGATTTGCCGGTGGCACGTCGAGGGGTGTCGGGTATTTCGGCCGAACTCCACGATCTCCATATCTACAAGAAGCGAAAGAAAGTGCTCGACCTGTCGGTGCCGGTCAAATACCGATTTATCTTTGAGGACCGACGCTGGGAATTGCGGCCAATGGCCGCGGCGGGATTTGGGTATATGACCGAGGTCGACGAACTCGAACGAACCACGTTTCTCACACTGAAAGCGGGGCTGGAGGCAGTCTTTCATTCAACTACCCGGTATTCGATGATAATCGACGGTCTTGTTTTTGCCGCGCCGAGCGGGGGGAATGCCGACAATAGAGTGACTTTCGGCCCAACCTTGCTTTTGCGCATCGGATTCATATATTGACAAAAACGTCTATATATGAATGGAGGGAGTTGTGCGTCAGAGAAATTGGGGCTACCGCGCTCTAACTGCCTGCCTCGCTGTCTTGCTGTGGACTCCGGTATCTGCGGACCAACCGAAAGACCGCAAAATTAACTGGAAATCACCAAGCGGGGGGGGAGTTCACTCAAAAATAGGAGCGAAGATAGGTGGCATAGGGTCGGGCTCAATATCTGTAAACGGTTTGCATGTAAGCGGAACGGTGCGAAGTTATAGTTGGGGTGTATATTTTGAAGAAAAAGGGCCACGGCGATTTCAATTCGGCCTGGCGTTTGATGTCCACGATTTTATGCTCGGTGAAAGCGCAACCCGGCGAAAAAACTTTCTCAATGCGTCTTTGGAGATCAAGTACAGGAAATCTCTACAGATCTCTCGTTTAGAATTACGACCGTGCGCCGGTGTAGGGGTCGGTTATCTTAAACCCACAGCACTCACTGAGGACGCCTATTTCCTTACTTCCAAGCTCTTCGCAGAAGCAACCTATCATTGGTTTGGGCAACACGGGCTCACGATGGAAATAGGTTTGACAGTCTCGCCTATCGGCCGAAGTTCCAAGAGCCACCTTAGAATGAAGACTGGTCCGATGGCTGTCTACCGAGTGGGGGTGTTTTGGTAGGTTGATCGGAAGTAGATTGTCCTTGTCTCTGGGGAGAACAAATGCTATTGTTTCAATCCGGTTGGTGCCCGATTTGCGGACTGATCGGCGCATGACAATGGAGTTTGGGGCAGTAGCTCAGCTGGGAGAGCGCTACGTTCGCAACGTAGAGGCCGTCGGTTCGATCCCGATCTGCTCCATTTGATTTTGATACTTCAGCCCACCCGACGGGTGGGTTTGGTGTCTTTGGGAAGCGGGCAGGCAGGAAGCTTGCCGCGCACAAGAATTGGGAATGTATCTTCTGACGACGAACTCGATACACGTCAGAATCCGGCCTGGCACAGCCAGTGCTAGATGGGGAGTTAGCGGTGCCCTGTAACCCGGAACCCGCTCTACCGGGGTCGAATTCCCACCTGCGGGCTTAGCGATCGTCAGTTTGTGAACGACAAGTGGCGTTGACGGCTGGGTCCCGTACAACAAAAGACTTTGAACCCCGCCAGGACCGGAAGGTAGCAACGGTAAGAAGACCCTTCTGTGTGTTGCGGGAAGGTCCGGCCCGAGCCGGCTATCGGGAGCGTCTTTCGAGAGCGGTTCAAGGGTGGGTGCACGTTTTTGACACCCCCTGCCAAACGGCGGGGGGTGTTTTTTGTTGATTTTTGGAATCCTCCGTGTACAATTCGGTCAATGATATGGTATTTGTGAACTCAAGTGAGGGAGTAGATATGATTTCCAAAAGACTGCAAACCGTGGCCGCGATGCCCTGCTGTCGCAAACCGATGACGACAGCCGCTAAGAAAAGCCCGAAGAAACCGGCCAAGCCGACTACGAAAAAGAAAAAGTAAATCTTCCCCGGGGGGGATCCCCGGCTTTTTTGACCGCGTGAGAGTGCCGTCGGATGGGGAGATCCGACGGCTTTGATATCTGTGGCTTGGAGTTCAAATAGTAAAGATCTATATTCGATACCCCACAGCTTGCTGTGGGACCGGTAATAGAAAAACGAAGTTGAATTCCGGATGCATATTTGTCTCGTATGACTAGTCTTTGGCACAATGACTTGGCACGGCGCGGACTAGCGATTCTAATCTTGGCCGTTACCGTAGCATCGCCAGTAAGGGCGACTCCGCCCGAAATACCGATCCGCGAAATCAAAGACACAGCCAGATATTTCCACCTCATTCAAAAGACTAGAACTCATAGCTACATTCAGCCCTGGGAATGGATTCGCCTAAATTACTGCTGGTACAGACTTTCGACCCCAACAACAGGCGTTCAGGCAAGGGATAGTACGGCGGAGCTATCGCTTATCTACCTCCTACCAACTTCTCTGTTGCGCAACGGCACCAGATATGAGGTTGAGTTGAAATTCCTGTTCAGAAAAGAGAGCTGCATCAACGATGACAGCCTCCTAGCGTTTTGCAACGCGTTGCCATCGATGATTGAGGGAGCAGAGACTTCGAAAGAAGTATCGTTGTTTTTGCAGTTGACACGACCAGACGTCGTGGCCATCACATACCCCATGATCAAGTGGAGTTCTCAGCGTGACACGCTTATTTCTTGGCTGTCTCCTGACCTGTGTGACCAACACTTCTTCTCATTTCGGAGCCCCAACATCTTGACCCATTACAAGAAATACTTGGGAAGATGGAACTATCCCCAGACGGAGGAGTTCACAAGGAATACTACAATGCGATATGCGAGTCTCATGGGAGATCGCATGTGGGTTTCGTCGGGACCTGGCGTATACGGTGACTTTGAATACTTCGTGTCGTTTGAAGGTGTGTCCGTTGACAATTTCAGACTCAGGAACGGAAAGGGTTGGCAGAGTTTTGCAGAACTAACTGCCGCCGATTCCCTTGCCCGGGGATTTCTCTCGTCAAATGGGTTTGCCGCTTGCACATTTGATACGTCTGTCGTTACCGGGTACGCAGTGAAACCATTCCGACCTAATCGCGGGTGCACTGCATGCGGCGATACGATTTACATTAGTTATCGATGCGCGTCGAGTGATGAACCCGTGGTCGTCGGGGTACAACTTATAGACAATTTGAGGCCGGGTTTTGTTGGATTCGTGGATACTTCAAAAGTTCGAGGATGGCTCGAAGACCCTCAACGGTCGAAGCGTTGAGCTCTACTGCGGGTTCAGTTTGTCGGTTCTCCGACTGACCTCCCTCCTTGGTGCCCCAACGCTTGCGTTGGGAGTGGATTCAGAGAAGAGAGCCCAACCGGAAGGTTGGGTTACCAAGGAAGAAGATGGCGGGTTTTTATGACGAACCCTCCCCACAAGAAGAAGCCGTCAGGTGGAGGCGCCTGACGGCACAGTCCAATCAAGCACGTGGCGGGCGGGGACGACCGCCACGCAACGAAGGGGCAGACGAGGGCGTCTGCCGCCCACAAACTACGCCAATTGCGAGGTGCAATGGCCGCACTTCTTGGCGGAGATCGGCACTGTCATCGCGCACTGAGGGCAGTCTTTGGTGGTCGGAGCGGCGGCTGGGGCCGGTTGCTCGCGCTTCATACGGTTCATCACTTTCACCATCATGAAAATCGCAAACGCGACAATGATAAAGTTGATGATCGTATTTATGAACAAGCCGTAGTTGATTGTCACGGCGCCGGCGGCCTTCGCGGCGGCAACCGACGCATACGGTCCCGCGGCCGCGCCTTCTTTGAGCGTCATGAATAGATTGGAAAAATCAACATTTCCCATCGCCAATCCGATCGGCGGCATGATGACATCGGAGACGAGTGATCCGACTATCGGGCCGAAGGCGGCGCCGATAATGATACCAATGGCCATGTCCATGACATTGCCGCGCATCGCGAATTCTTTGAATTCCTTTAACACGTTTTCCTCCTCCAGTGAGGGTTAAGGTGATCTACTTCGAAAACTTCCAGCTTAAGCCGAGGCCAAGTGTTTCCTTTATGCGGACTTCCGAATCGATCTCTTTGTCATAGAGCAGTTGGAAGTAAAGCGTGGTCTGCAGATACTTGGTGATGCTTGCTCCGACCAGATGTTCCCAGTTCAAATCGACGGATTTCCAATTGCCCGCAGTGTCAAGGTCAGACTTTGAAAAGAAGAGCGCTTTGTATACAGAGAGCTTGCTGTTGTAGGTCACGCTCTTCGACAGTTGGGCTTTGAAGTCGGTCACCGATTCCAGGCCGCCGTCGTTAGTCGAGATCGATTTGGCGTCAACTACTTTGGTAATAATCTGACGCACCGCAAACCCGAGACGACTCTTGAGCGTGTACGACTTCGGGTCATCCTTAAACACGCGCAGTAAGCCGCCCGACTCGGTTAGTTTCATTGGGCTTAGGAACAGCTTCTTGGCAGGATTGGAGCCGTCGTAAAATTGAGTCTCGGTACGAAATGCCAGATACGGATCGACGACTTTCTGAAGCGTGAAGCGCAAGACCGATTCCAAGTCGATCAGGTCGGTCGACTTGGCCGGTTTGGACCATCGGGCGACCTCTTTATTCAGAGCGGAATCGAATACCCGAGATTGTGTCAGGGTCTGCCCGAAAGCCAGTTTCAGAACAGTAGTCGAATTGAGTTTGGGGGAGAGCTGTCGACCCGCCTCGGTTTGCGATGTAAAGGCCCAAGAGACAGAGCCGAGTTCACCCCCTGTCCAGTTGTCGCTGTACGCATTTTGGGTTGCGGTGAGGCCGGATGTAACGGTAATCCGCCAGGCGGTGTCGGCAATGATCGGTGTTTTGGGTGGCTCCTGTGCGGAGATGAAAGTTGCCGTGCAGAGTAGTGTGGCGGTGATGAGCCCGGCTTTCATGTGGGGATCCTCCTTGATCGTCAGAAATGCGGTGGTGAAGTAGTTCACATTGTTGAATCGTGAAAAAGTATTTACATTCCGGCCTTCTATGCAAGCTATTTTTCTCACACTCCGGAGTTGGCACAAATGACCAGATTTCTGTTGCTGTTCACCGTGGTTATCTGGGGGTGGACATTTGTCGCCACCCGCATATGCCTTGAATTTCTTTCCCCGGCCGAATTGCTCGGACTACGCTTGCTAATCGGTCTACCTGTATTAGTGGTCGTTGTCATTCTCAAAAAGATCAAGTTCAGATTCACACCGGGCGAATGGAAACAGATCCTCATTGGATCAGCCGTGATCACCCTGCACTTTCTTGTTCAAATCACCGGCCTGCAATACACAACGGCTACTAATACTGGGTGGATTATTTCGGTCTCGCCGCTGGTGATGGCAGTGCTGGCTTTTTTCTTTCTGAAGGAAAAGATCGGAAAGAATCAAATCATCGCAATCGCCGTTGCCACCTTCGGCATTTTGCTCCTCATGTCGCACGGCGACCTGACTCACTTGGGGTTCTTGACCTCGCTCGGTGATTGGTTGGTTTTGATCTCAGCACACACTTGGGCGATTTACACGGTGGTGACACGTAATCTCTCAAAGACTCAACATCCGCTGGCAATAACCGTAGGTGTGTTGACACCTGCGCTAATCGTGATGACAGTGTATATGGCGTTCACTTCCGAATGGACCAAGTTCGCCCATCTTCCTGCCAAAGGCGTCGTAGCTCTGCTTTTTCTCGCGATTGTCGGACTGGCGCTGGGGCATTGGTTCTGGCAGGAGGGAGTGGCCAAGGTCGGAGCGGCTCGGGCAGGAATCTACTTGTACTTAGAGCCGGTCGCAACCACTGCGCTTGCGATTCCGCTTCTGGGTGAGCCGTTCGGCTGGGTCGCGGCGGCGGGGGCCACACTTGTGCTACTCGGTGTGTACATCGGCCAGCGCACCAAATCAGCTTGATCAATCCAACAAGTGTGTGGTAATAATGAGGCCGCCGGTCACGGAACCAGCGGCCTGGCAGGTGAAGTATATCAAGAGGCGTTGAGTCTTGAAGGCCCGAATCCATCCGGGCAAAGCGCCTCGCGTATCAGCGGGTGGTCCTCTTTACTCACGATGCAGACACCCTGCTGTCTTGAGAATAAGACGGTTTAATGGGGAGATTGTGTAATCGAAAGTGGCAAAGTCACCGTTCCATCGATCGAACAGCGCGGATAAGTTCGCCGGGGGACCGGAGCGACATTAGTTGATTCCGGAATGACTCATGCTGAAGCAGTTCCGCGAGGGCTTTGAATGCTTTTAGATAGAGCGTGTCATCATAGGGCGGCGCGGCCATGATGAAAAACAGGTGAACCGGGAGGCCGTCGAGCGAATCAAAGTCGTACCCTGCAGTCGAACGGGCAAAGGCGATAGTGAAATCTTTGGCCTGCATCGACCGAATGTGGGGGATAGCCACACCCAAACCGATGGCAGTAGTTGCCTTTTTTTCGCGGTTAACGAAGTCGAGCACCAGTTTGGTCTTGTTTCCGATACGGTTCCCCTGTTCGAGCAGGTCGACAAGTTCTTCGAGGATCTCGGCCTTGGCTCGCTGACGCCATTTATCGACCGAGGCACCGTTCACCGGCGGCTCGATGATCGTCGACATTTCGAGCTGAACACGCTCCTCGGACATATACCGCGACAATTGCATAATTCTAATATCGACTAAAGTCACCAAAATGAAAACCAGTATATCGCCCCAATCAGAAGTGTGTCAAGCACCGGTCCAGAACGACTCCGACTTCGCATCGTATGAGCCCGCAATCTATTGGCTTTAAATGACTTGTGTCGGCTTCGCCTTGTGTCGCGGGAGGTTTGGGTGGTCAGGCGATTTTCAGTTTTCTATTAAATTGCGGTCTATTGACAGTTTGGTCGATCACCCTTAGCTTACGCCAAGATGAGTTCAATGCCGGCTCTCAATGATCTTCCAACATTACCGATAATCAATTATATATCATTAAGTTAAAAGGAAGTTTGTGCCCCCGTTTTCAGAACTGAAGCGAAATCGATCCTGTGGACAGCTCCGGGTAGCCGATATTGGCGCCGAAGTCCGGCTTAACGGCTGGGTGAATTCATACCGAAATCTTGGAGGGGTGCTTTTCCTCGATCTGCGTGACCGATACGGGATCACGCAAGTTACGCTCGATCCAAAACTCCTCGATCCGGGTCAATTTGCAGAGGCCGACCGCTCACGCTCGGAATTTGTAGTGGCCGTGAGGGGCGTAGTACAGCATCGGCCCGAAGGCACGTCCAATCCGAAGTTGTTGACCGGGGAAATAGAAGTGGCGGCGCGTGAGTTTTACATACTCTCTGAATCCAAGACGCCACCGTTTGAAATTGTCGACAGCGCCATCGCCAATGAACTGCTCCGCCTTGAATATCGCTATCTCGATCTGAGACGCAAACCGCTTCAGGAGAATATGCGCATCAGGCACGAAACCGCCCTGGCAGTCCGCAATCATTTGTCGAGCGTAGGGTTCTTTGAAATCGAAACCCCCCTGTTGATTCGATCTACCCCGGAAGGGGCGCGCGACTATGTGGTGCCGAGTCGGGTACAGAAAGGGAAATTCTACGCCCTACCGCAATCTCCGCAATTGCTCAAGCAGATTCTGATGGTATCCGGTTATGACAAATATTTCCAATTGGCCCGATGCCTGCGCGACGAGGATCTTCGTGCCGATCGCCAGCCGGAACACACTCAAATCGACCTGGAAATGTCGTACGTGACACCGGAAGATGTTTGGACAACAGTCGAGGGGATGCTCAGGGACCTGTTTGCCAAAGTTCTCGGTGTCTCAATAGAAACACCGTTCCCGCGCTTTAGCTACGATGAAGTGATGAACCGATGGGGGATCGACAAGCCGGACCTTCGGTTTGGTATGGAAATATGCGATCTCACCGAAATCGCCGGCCAATCGGGATTCAAAGTCTTTGTCGACAACGTTGCCGGCGGTGGAGTGGTGAAGGGGATTGTGCTCAAAGGTGGCGGCTCGTATTCGCGCAAGCAAGTCGACGATCTGACCGAGAAGGCCAAGTCGCTCGGGGCGGGCGGTCTGGCGTATGTCTTGCGCACCGAAACCGAAGACAAGTCACCGATACAGAAATTCATCGGTGAAGCCAACTTGAAGGCGCTCTGCGCCAAGGCCGGCGCAGACAAAGGCGACGCGCTCTTTATTGTTTCAGACAAGAAGCTCAAGACTGAAACGATTCTCGGGCAGTTGCGGCTCGGGTTGGGTCGCGAACATAAATTGATGAAACCCGGCGAGTTCAAGTGTCTTTGGGTAACGCAATTCCCGATGTTCGATTTCAATGAAGAAGCCGGGCGATTCGACGCCATGCACAACATTGTCTCGCATCCACGGTTTGAGGATTTGACTTTGATCGACGAAGGTTTCTCCTGCAAACTGCCCGGTACTGACCTGGAACATCCCTGGCGCAAAGCTCGAGCCCTGCAATACGATATTGTGGTGAACGGATGGGAAATCGGTTCTGGCGGCCAGCGGATCAATCGGCGAGATTTGCAGGAAAAGATCTTATCGATACTCGGAATTGACAATCAACGCGCCGACCGGATGTTCGGTTTTCTGCTCAGAGCGCTCGAATATGGGGCGCCACCCCATGCCGGTATCGGGATGGGATTGGACCGGCTTGTCACGCTCATGGTGGGCACCGATTCCATCCGCGATGTCATTGCCTTCCCAAAAACAGCGCAGGCGATATCGCTCATGGACAGCTCGCCCTCGCCGATCGAGCAGGATCAGCTCGACGAACTCGGTTTGGTGATTAAAGGAGAATAAACGGCAAGGATCGCCATGGCTAACTCGCACCCTGAAATCGCCAGTCGGACATTTTCTGTCGAGGGGGTCGATCAACGACTCCTGTTCGGCCAGGCCGATTCGTTCTTGCGGATAATTGAGTCCCGCTTCGACGCCCGTATCGTGGCGCGCGGCGATCGGGTGATGGTCGAGGGTTCGACCAAAGCAGTCGATCAAGTCATCCAATTGCTGACCGATCTGGTCAAGCGGCTCAGCCGAGGCGACTACATCACCGATCAATATCTCAACTACGCGATTTCAATGGTTTTGGAAAACGGCCAGGGTCCAGCAGAGAGTATTTCCACAGAAGCGCTTTTGACCAGCGCCCTGAAAAAAGCAATCAAGCCCAAGACCATCGGTCAGACACGGTATGTCGAAGCAGTCGACAAGCGCGACATCGTTTTTGCAATCGGCCCGGCCGGAACCGGCAAAACCTATCTCGCAGTCGCCATGGCTGTCGCAGAACTGAAAGCCAAACGGGTCAATCGAATTGTATTTACCAGGCCGGCGGTCGAGGCAGGGGAGTCGCTTGGATTTTTGCCCGGAGATATTCGCGCCAAAGTTGATCCGTATTTGCGGCCGGTATACGACGCCTTATACGACATGATGCAACCGGACAAGATTCGGGGACTTCTGGAGGTCGGCATCATCGAAATCGCCCCCCTTGCATTTATGCGCGGGCGCACGCTCAACGAAGCATTTGTAGTTCTGGATGAGGCGCAAAACACCACCAGCGCACAGATGAAGATGTTCCTCACCCGCATCGGCGAGAAATCCAAAGCAGTGATTACCGGCGATATTACGCAGATTGATCTGCCGGATAAGCACACTTCGGGGCTGGTTAGAGTCCAGAAGATTCTCTCAGGCATTGACGGCATCGAATTTGTATATCTGACCGAAAAAGATGTGATCAGACATCGGCTGGTGCAGAGCATCATAAAGGCGTACGAGCGTCACGAGACGAGCCGGCGGAAACAATAGCGCGCGCGAGCCGCTGTATGTTTACAATTCTACGAAAAGCCAAGCGGAGCATTAAACGGCTCCTGAAAGTTCAGACCGGAAGCCGCCAGCGGACTGAACTCAGCAAGGGTTCTTTGGCTGTCAAATACCTCGTGCTCGCGTTGGCCGCCTCAGTAATAGGCGTGCTGTATCCCTCCCGAAACGAAATCCTGCCGCTTGACGTCCCTCGGGTGGGGGCGATCTCTTCTGACAATATCATCGCGCCCTTTCCCATTGTCGTACAGAAATCGGCCCGCGAACTTGAAGATGAACGTAATCTCTCCGCCGCCCAGGTGCCGTTCATCCTCGACGAAGACTCACTGGTTTCCCAGTCAGTCCTGACCCAACTGGGTCAATTTATAGCGTCGGCAGATTCGATACGCCGTTCACCGGCCGGCGGCAATTCTCGCGCCACGGACAAAGCAGACCTTTTGGGCGGCGGGTTTCCCGCGTACAGCCGCTCGGTGATCGAGACTGCGCTGTTGGCATCAACAGACCTTAAGAAACTCGATTCGATCCTTCGCGAAACGCTTACGCAGGAAATCTATCAAATCGGTGTGGTGAGGCATATGTCCGATATGCCGGATATCACGAACAAGACGGTGGTCGTGCGGAGCGGCGAAAAGGAACTTCTCTATCCCCGCGCCAAAGTCATAGACCTCGCCCTGGCCAATGCACATTTGTTAACGGCGCTCAATAAGAGGTCGTCGGCCGACCCAATTGACGTTGAGTTCTACTATCTGGTTGGTCGGGGAGTGATCCAGCCGAATCTCCGTGTCAACATGGATGAATACAGCAAACGGTTGACCCAAGACCTCAGTACCATACCACGCGTAAGCGATTCAGTCGGCGCCGGTGACATTATCGTGATGGCGAATCAGCGCGTGGGGGAACGTGAGGCGGCCTTGCTGGCACAGATGGCTCATCTGGAGCGAAGTCGCGCCGAGGAAAGCGGTTTTCTGGCAATCATCTTTCCGTATGTGACGCGGATTTTACTGGTTGCGATTGTGCTGGGTGTGTTGTACCTGTTCTTGTCGCATTTTCGCCCCGAGATCTTTGCCTCGAATCAGAAACTGGTGGCTATTTTCGGCGTGCTCGGGATACAACTGGTCTGTATTCATTTTGCGGAGCTGTTTGAAACATCGTCTATTTACGTCTATCCGGTGGCCATATTGCCGGTCATGGTTTCGGTTTTATTTGATGCCGAGGTTGGCCTCTTTGCGACCGTGGCGCTCTCGCTCCTTCTTGGAGTAACGCACCAGTTCGACTTTTCGATTGCGCTGATGACCACCGCGATCGGTGTGCCGGCCTGCTTCGCATCCCGCGGTGTGCGGCGACGTGGCCACTTCTATCGAATTCTCTTTTTGCTGATGGCATCGTATGCCGCGTATGTACTCGTCTTTGAATCACTGAGTATTTTCCCCTCTGAAGAATTGCTGACCGAGGTTGTCTATGGTGTAGCCTCGGCGATGTTTTCCATTGGGCTGATTCTCTTTCTCCTGCCGATTTTCGAGTCCGTCTTCAGTATCACGACCGACATCACGCTCCTGGAGCTTTCTGATCTGAATCACCCACTGCTCAAGCGACTTTCCATCGAGGCCCCTGGAACGTATCACCATTCCATACAGGTGGGGAATTTGTGTGAGACGGCCGCCAAAGCAATCGGCGCAAACCCGCTCTTGGCTCGAGTTGGCTGTTATTATCACGATATTGGGAAGATCGAAATTCCCGAGTATTTCGTGGAAAATCAGCTCGGAATCAAATCGCGGCATGAAACGCTGTCGCCGTCGATGTCTGCGATGGTCCTAAGCTCCCATGTCAAACGGGGGAGAATGTTGGGCGAAGAGGCCGATATCCCCGACGACGTGCTCAATTTCATCGAAGAGCACCACGGCACTATGGTGATGAAGTACTTCTACAACAAAGCGGTCGAACAAGGAGCGGATGTTTCCGCCATAGACAAGTTTCGCTATCCCGGCCCCAAACCACAGATACGGGAAACCGGTATTGCCATGTTGGCGGACGCCGTGGAAGCGGCCAGCCGTACGCTCGACGATCCCAAGCCGGCGCGCATTGATGCTCTTATTCAACGGATCATAAACGAGCGGTTTCAATCGGGAGAATTGGAAGAGTGTCCGCTGACGCTTCGTGACCTGGCCAAAATCAAAGAGGCGTTTGTGCACGCGGTGATTGCCTCGTTCCACCAGCGCGTCCATTATCCCAAGAAAGACGCGGTGTCGTGATGCTCCGCCTCGGCGTATACAAAACCTCAGCTGTGCGTCTTCCGATGGCTCAGTTACAACTTCTGTTTGCGCGGGTCGTCAAGGGCGAGTCCACCAAACGCGATCAGGGGTTGGTCAACCTGATATTTACCGATGATAAGAAAATGCGAGCGTTGAACCACACGCACCGGCATAAGGACAAGCCGACCGATGTCCTCTCCTTCAACGTGGATCCGCCGGAGTCACGAGACGCGGTATTCGGAGAAATCTATATCTCGACTCAGACCGCCGCGCGGCAGGCGGCTGATTACGGCGGAACTCTCGCGGAGGAGTATCTACGGTTGACCTGCCACGGACTTTTGCATCTTTTTGGATATGACCATCAAAAGCCAGGTGAAACGCGCGTGATGAAGTCCCGCGAGTCGCGATATTTGGGAGCGGCACAATAAGTATGCACTTTGTATTCCCGGCACTGGTGATCGCGGCCGCGTATGTCTCCGCCTATATCGTCTCGGTGTATGCCACTGCGATGTACATCGATTCCGACGAGCTGGAGTCGCTATTCCCGAATTTGTCACGGCGCCGTCGGCAGTTGTTCGAGCGGATCACCGAAGACCCCCGGGTCTTCATGCAAATTGCGGCGGTCTACAAGTCGTTCGCTCTGGCATTAGTAGCGGGAGCGCTGTATTTCATGCTGGATGGCTCCGATCCCGAAACAGCCTTGCAGGCGCATCTTCGCTTTGTCGTCGCTCTGGTGGCCGGTTGGTTTATTTTTGTAATCATCGTCGAATATTTGCCCCGGTTGTCTTCCCGGACCGTCTTCGGACCTCGGACACTCGGGGCATTTTGGCTGGTGGTGCTGATTTATATCATTTTCTCGCCGCTGGTTAATCTCTATCGGCGGTCGTTGGCCCGCTCAAGTGTCGCCGACAAAGTCTCCGAAGAGGACAAAGAGGAAATTGTCGAACGCGCCATTGAGTCGCTGGCCGATCATGCCGGGATAGGCGAGGCGCTCGTCGAAGAGGACGAAAAAGAAATGATCGGGCAAATATTCCGACTCGATCAAACCACCGTTCGAGAAATTATGGTTCCCCGCATTGATATGATCGCTATCGAAAAAGCATCGAGTTTTGCCGTGATTCGAGAGCTGGTCCGGCGCGACGGCCACTCACGCTACCCGGTCTACGACGGCACAATCGATAAAATTGCCGGGCTCTTGTATGTCAAAGACATCTTCAACAACATGCCCCTGCCGGGTGAGACGTTTGAAATCGACCGGTATTTGCGGCCGCCGTTTCTCATTCCGGAGTCCAAGATCATCGGTGAGCTCCTAAAAGAATTCAAGTCTAATAAGCGCCATATAGCCATTGTCATCGACGAGTACGGCGGGGTTGCCGGCCTCATTACCCTTGAAGATGTCCTTGAAGAAATTGTGGGCGATATCCAGGACGAGCACGACTTAGAAGAAGCTGAATTTGTCTCTGTTGGGCCCCGCGAGTACCGGGTCGAGGGGGGGATGCTCTTGGACAAGTTTTTGGGAGAGATAGGGATGGAATACGACCACGCCGAGTTCGACACGATCGGCGGTCTTATGTATGATCTCTTTGGCTCAGTCCCAAAGTTAGGCGCAAAAGTTAGGTGGCATGAACTTGAGATGGAAGTACTCAGGTTGCGCGGCCAGCGGATTGTCAGCGTCAAGGTCCGGATACTGCCCAGCTCAACCCCCGCCTGATGGGCTGACGCAGGTTCTGCGTCGCCTAACAAATTGCTTGACATGAGTATCCAATAATGTCATACTACCCATAGCAGAGACTGCGCCGTTCCGAAAACACAGGTTTGGCGCACATAAACAGAAAAATCACAGGTAATAGATTCTTGCGGAGGTTCGCGTGAGAAAAGGCAAAGTTAAGACTTCGGCACTTTGGCTGATGATTGCCCTGCTCATCTCCTGCGTACTCTCAACGACCGTTTTTTCTGGGGAGAATCCCTGGGATTCGGACCATCGTCCGTCCCAATCGAATTGTCCTCCCGGCGGAAACGATTCCACATCAGTGAACTCAGGTTCGACCAGCCGTGCGGCCGTCGTTGGCGGATCGGCGACTTCGTCGAGCGAGAGTGGATGGGTGCAGACCGTGCATCGAGTGCTTATGTTTGTGGCTCGCCACCATGCTGATTGGCTCAGAGAATCGTCGCGGTCGGCCAAAATGCGGTAATGAGAGTAGTGGTCAGTTCAGGAGAAGACAAAGGCATAGTGTAGAACTCTAAACGAAGACACTGCGAGTAATGTATAGTCCCTCACACAGACTCGTCATTGATGATCGGCTCCTAGCGATCGAAGAACTGGTTCGCCAGAAAAAGTTCGATCTGGCCCGGCGTGAATTGACATCTCTGGGCCCCGACCAGTTTTCGTCAGATTCTCCCGAACAAGGTATCTACTTGTCGCTTTCGGCTGACTGTGCCATTGAGGCGACTGATTACCGCAAAGCAATTGAATTTGGCTTGGTGGCCGCCCGCCTGCTCTCTGAGTTATCGTTGCATGCCAAATACGGCCGCACGATGCTCACTCTTTCGCGCTCCTACTCAGCGCTTGGTGATCTCAAAAATGCCGAAATTCGTGCGAATGACTCGCTCGCCACATACCGACGGGCCGGAGACACGAATGGTCAGGTTGACGCGCTTAACGAGCTTGCCCGCATTTCTTACATTCGGACAAATCTTTCTGCCGCCGCCGGGTACCTCTCGGATGCCGCGGCACTGGCCGTTGATAACCCACGCAAATCGGCTCTCTTGACCGGAAACCTTGGTCGCGTCCAGACGTTTGGCGGTCAATGGGTGCAGGCCGAACAGAATCTGGCAACCGCATTAGACCACAATCGGGCTCACCACTACGACACCTCTGTCGCAACAGACTTGGTTTCGCTGGCGCTCATTAGTATTCGAAAGCGTGATTTCCTCACCGCGGATCGTCAGTTGACCGAAGCGATGACGATTATCGATCGTCTCGGACTTAAACGCGACCGTATTATCGCCTCCGAGTTTATCGGGGAACTGGCCTTTGAGCGGGGCGACCTGTTCAAAGCGAAGTCGGTGTTAGCCGAGGCGTATCATCAGGCCCGGTTGCTTGCGCCGAATTCCGGATTGGTCTCGCAAGTGGCCCGTCGCATGGCTGAGGTCGAATTGTCGCTGGATCATGTCGAAGAGGCGGGGAAATTTGCCAATATTGCAATGGAAGTTGCCCAGGAGTTGGGAGAAAAGGCCGAAATGGCCCACGCCCGCCGGGTGATGGCCCGTGTGTTTTTGGCCAAGGGTGCGCTGGCCGACGCGCTCGATTGCGTGAGGCAGGCGGTTGACCTGTTCCGCGAAGTTGGCGATCCGTTTGATTTGGCGAAGGGACTATTGGCCTTGGGCGAAATCAAGTCTCTTGGCAGTTCTGATGAAGCCGAGAAAATTCGCTCCGCTATTGACGAAGCCGGACGCATCTATAGAAAACTCCACTTGGAATATGGTGTCGCTTTGGCTGAATTCCGGGCCGGTGTGTTTGCCTGCCAAAATGGCGACTTGTCGCGTGGATTTAGAAAACTAAGCCGGTCGGAAAAAACATTTCAGACCATTGGCGACACTGTCCGCGCCCGCGAAGTTCAACAGTTTCTCGGCTCTCTTTCGGATCAAGCGGTCGCGCTTTCGATTTCAGACAACAATCAATTCAAAGTCTTTGGCCGGCTTCTGTCCCAGTCTGAACTAAAAGACCTTAAGTCGGGCCAGATGGAAGAAGTCATGGGTGTGCTTGTCCGGCGGACCGGGGCCAACCGTGCGATTCTCTTTTCTCCTCAAATCGAAGACCGCCCGATCATCAGTTCACAGACTCTGACAGCCGGCCAGACGCGCCGCTTTGTCGAGGGATTCAAGCGTATGATAGGCGCCGAGTTCGCCTCCGACCGGCCCTCGTTGCGCCTGGACTGCCGCCGTGATCCGTACATCCGCGAGCTCTTCGCCGATCAGCCGGAAGTAATCGCCAGCGTTATGGTCGTGCCGTTTGTGCAAAGCGACCAGACCCAGAGTTATCTCTATCTGGACAAAATCTCGGAAGACAATCTGCTTAATCCGTTCGGACAGGATGAACTGAACTTCGTCGTCGGATTTTCTGATATCGTAGCCTTCAAAGTGGCCGAACTGCAAAAGCAAAAATTGCTTGAAGACAATCGTCGGCTCAAAGCGCAACTTCAGAAAGAAGCGGCCTTCCCCAATTTCATTACCCGCAGTACCGCCATGATGGAAGTGCTCGGCCAAGTCAAGCAGGTAGTCGATTCGAATATTTCGATATCCATCGAAGGCGAGACCGGGTGTGGCAAAGACCTGTTGGCTCGCGCCATTCACTACAACTCGGTCCGCAAGAATAAACGATTCATCTCGGTCAACTGTGCCGCTCTTCCGGAGACATTGCTCGAATCTGAGTTGTTCGGATATCGGAAAGGGACATTCACCGGCGCTGATCGGGACAAGCCGGGATTGTTTGAAGAAGCCGACGGCGGCACATTCTTCTTAGATGAAATCGCCGACATGCCGCTGAATATTCAGGCAAAGATTCTTCGCGTTCTTGAAGCAAAAGAACTTGTCCGGCTGGGTGAATCGATTCCGCGCAAGGTTGATGTCCGGATCGTTTCCGCCACCAACAAGGACCTAAAAGTTCAAATGGCCGCCGGACTGTTCCGTCAGGATCTGTACTACCGGCTTTCGGCTCTGACGTTTTATCTGCCGTCGCTTCGTGAACGACGCGAGGACATTCCTCTGTTAGCCGCCCATTTCTTGTCGGGAAGCGAAAAGCGCCTCTCGGCGGAGGCGATCAAAGCGCTGGTGTCTTATGAGTGGCCGGGGAATGTGCGCGAATTGGAAAACGAAATCAAGAAGTCGATTTTGCTGGTGGGCGACCGGAGTGAGATCGATCTCGACGTGTTGTCGTCAAAGATCGCCTCGCCGTATCTGGCTGAATATTCAGCGGATACCGTCGGTCATTCCGTTGCGGTTGCCGCTGACATGACGTTTTCGCGCCAGTACTCGCTGTACGATTTTCTGGCCACCCACGAGCGGCAGTTCATCATCCGAGCGCTCAAAGAGAAGGGCGGCATCAAAAAGCACGCCGCCGCGGCCCTCAATATTCCCGAGTCGACTTTGCGTCTTAAGATCAAGCAATACAATATTGACTTGAATCATTTGGACGCGGTGAACTGATTTTTTCCCACCAGAGAGCTTGCCAGGCGCCGCTGTGGCGCCTTTTTTGTCTTTGTGAATCCGCCGCTCTATCTGCACCACTCCGCCGACCCGTATTTCAATATGGGGTTCGACGAATGGATGTTGCGGTGCGCGTCAAAATCTCCGGGTTCACTCATGTGGCGTTTGTATACGTGGCAAATCGGCACAATTACTTTTGGTTACAATCAGCGAAAAGAGACGGCGTTAGATTTTGAAAAGGCCGGCGATACTCCGGTCATTCGCAGAATAACCGGCGGTCGCGCGTTGTATCACGATATTTCCGAACTGACTTATTCCGTCGCTTACAATTTGGCCGATCCGGGAACAGACCAGTTTCGGACCGGGCCGGCCAAGTCCTCCGAGGCAATCGCGATGATCCTGGCCAGATTTCTGGCCGCCCGCGGAGTCACCGCCACCTGGGAGCAATCGTCGGCACAGGAAAACTCCCGGCGCGATTTCTTTCATAAGGCCGCATGTTTTGCGTCGCACGCACGCCACGAACTTGTATCGGGCGGCGGGAAGATTGTCGCTTCAGCTCGCCGTGAATGGAACGGAGGCGTACTCCAACATGGCTCGATCAAACTGAACGGTCTGGTGGCGCATCCGGCTTTGCATTTTCAGCCGGACGCCCGCCCCGCCCCTGAGAAATCCGTTGCCCGATCAGAACTTAACGATTGCGCCATAGCGTTTGCGGACGCTGTCCGCGACACCATCGGGGTGAGTGTGCATGCCACTACCGATGACCTGCTTGACTCACCCGATATCGCATCGCGTACGCAATTTGTCAGGCAGTACCCATTTGAAAAGCGAGATTTGATTGCACACTCAGATACCATTGCGAGTCAATAGTGTGCGTGAGCGCCGAGATTAGTCACGCCGAGAAAAATACCGCTTGACTTGCCCCCGTTCGGGCGGGTATTTTCGCCGGATGGTAGTGGCCGGTTTTCGCCGGTAACTGCCGGAAACAGATAGGGTTGAGAATTGAGGTTGTGAGCGGTTGGGACGACTGATAGTGAATTCCCTCGGTCTTGTTCCCGTCAGCCTGCAACAGACATAAAGCAGTGAGCCCACGTCGGTCGTGGCTGATCGCTCGCGAAATCATTTCGCGACATCGATCACAGGAGGATGGAGATGATAGGTCGCAAACGTAATCTTCTGACAAGTGTCGCAATATTGCTCGCGCTTTTCCTGATAGATGTCGGGCCGGCGTTTGCCGGAGCGTACGGGCAGATCAAAGGAACGATCACCGACAAGGCGAACAAAGATCCGCTGGTCGGCGTGTCGATTCAGATTAAAGGGACGGCGGTCGGCGCCCTGACCGATATCGACGGTAACTTCGTTATTCAGCGCGTTGATCCCGGTACCTACGTACTGGTTATTTCCAGCGTTGGTTACGGCCGCATCGAAGTGACCGACATTGAGGTGCGCGCTGATTTGACCTCCGAAGTCAATCAGGCGCTGGAGCTGGCGGTATCTGATAAAGGCATCCAGACAGTTAAGGCCAAGCGCGACGTCATCAGTAAGTTCGAGGTCTCCGGCCAACTTTCCAAAACCGCCGAACAAATCAAGTCTCAGCCGGTGCAAAAAGTCGACGACATTCTCAAGGTCGTTCCCGGTGTAAAGACAACCCAGAGTGGCGATATTTTCATTCGCGGCGGCCGCGCCGGTGAAGTCGCGTACATTCTCGACGGCGTGCCGATCAATGATCCTCTTGGTGGAACAGGTCAGACCGGTGCTAACCTGACCTTGGTGTCCGGTTCAATTCAGGAAATCCAGATCATCAAGGACGGTTTCGACCCGGAATACGGAAATGCCTTGTCGGGTATTGTCTCGATTCGTTCGCAGACTGGTAACAAAGAAAACACAAGGCTCAATCTGCGCTTCCTGACCGACGATTTTGGCAACAAGTCGCTCAACAAGTATTCACGCAATAACGACAATTATAGAATTATCCTCTCCGGTCCCGATCCGATCCTGACCAGCCATATTCTCCCGGCGTTTGGTCTCAATTATCTCAAGGATAAAGAGTTTACGTACTATCTGTACTTCGAAGCGGATCAGAACGATGATTTCCAGCAGTTTTGGCGCTACGATACACCGTCGACACGCCGGAATTACGGGTATTTCAATCTTTTGGGGATTCATGTCCCGGACCGTCTGAAGAATCAATACACCGTTCAGACTAACTTCCTGTTCCGTCCCAAACAGAATATCCGCGCGGTATTCTCGTACAAGGGAACTGATTTTCGCTACAGCTCATTCGATTGGGAATATCGGTACACCTCAGCGACCATTCCGGTTCAGACGCAGAAGCGCAACACCTATTCGATGGAGTGGACCCACGAGGTGAACAAGGATTTCCATTACGAAGCAATTTTCTCTGTCAACGCCCAGGAATACACCGTCAAGCCGGGTGATCCGGACCATCCGGGACTCGGACTTAACCCCGATCAGATTGCTCTTGAATCAGACTACGAAACGTACACCGATCGGAACGACAACGGAAAGTATGACGCCCCCGAACCGATCATTAATATCTTTCCGGATTCACTCTCTTACGGTACCGACTATAACGGCCCCGCCTACACTTTCGGTGAATTCAACACGACTCTTGGCAATCAGCAGGGTGGTGGCAACGGCTTCCCAACTGACTTCCGGTTTAATCGCAATGGCGTACCGGACTCGCTTGAGGGCGAGGCCTTTGTTGACATGAATGGCAACGGCGTGTGGGATCGCGGCGATGATTTGCAGGACAAAAACGGCAATGGCAAGCTTGATGCCGATCGGATTTCCACTATTGATACCAAGAATCCGGAACCGTATGTCGACGGCGACTCGGTCATCGGCGAGCCGTTTACCGACCTAAACGCGAACGGGCGGTATGACGAGGGAGTCGATGGATTTGTCATTTCGGTAAATGCCACCATCAACCAGGATCTAAATCACAATGGAAAGTACGACGGTCCGTTGACCTTCTGGACGCCCGGCATTCCGTACTACGATCGAAACGGCAACGGGCTTTTTGATCGGGCCAACGGTCAGTTCGACCCGGGCGAGTTGTACAATGATATAAACGGCAACGGGAAATGGGATTATGGCGGTACCGGGACATTTCTTAATCCAGGTCAACATAACGAGGACATGAGGTGGCATCGCCGCGCCACAACCACCTACCGCGCCGAAGTAAAGGGATTCCGTCAGGCGGGACACCACGAACTAAAAGTAGGTTTGGCGATTCAGCGCGACAATCTCGAATTTGAGGAAATCTTAAGGCCGTACATTCCGTACATTGGTCGACCCGACGGCGGACCGTATCAGGATCGCGGAGCTTTCAGGGACTTCTTTAAGTTCAAACCGGTTTCAGGAACCGTTTATTTCCGCGACAAAATCGAGTACGGATCAATGATTGCCTCGCTTGGCGTGCGGTGGGATTACTTCTTGCAGGATACCAAAGATCTTGAGAAAACCCTGATCAGCGACGACCGGGGCGGTACGATTTTCGGCGATCGACAGAAGATTTCGCCGCGTATCGGCTTCTCGTACCCGATCTCAGACAAAGCCAAGGTGTATTTCAACTACGGACACTTCTTCCAACAGCCGCAGTTGCTTTACATGTACCAGCGCAATACGTCCTCGGCCGACCAGAACGCGGTTCTGGGCAACCCGAACTTGGACTATCAAAAGACGATTCAGTATTCCTTCGGCGTGAAGTACGCGATGAGCGAAACGTACTCGGTTGATTTCCAGGGGTACTTCAAGGACGAGTTCGACAAGATTAATAGCACCAAGATTAAAGAAGAGAGCGGCATTTTCATCCAGCGCTACCGGAACTCCGACTACGGCCGGAGCCGCGGATTGGAAGTAACAGTTGAAAAGCGCGGAAGCGGGTATGTGAATGGTTCGCTGAGTTATACCTACGCTTTTGCCAATGGAAAGGCGTCGCAAACAAACGCGAACTACCTGTCTGATTTCCTTCTGTCGCGCGAGCCGCTTTCTGAAGCGCCGCTTGATAACGATATCCGGCATTCGCTCCAGTCTGAGCTTCAAATCGTGATCCCGAACAACGTCAAGCCGAGGCTTTTCGGTATCCGCGTAATCAACGGCTGGTCGCTTTCGATTGCAACAGTGATTGAATCAGGGAGACCGTTTACACCGACCAAAACATTCCCGAATCTGGCAACGTCAGGGCTTGAAGACATCGAAACGAATTCACTCCGGTACCCGGCGACTGCCTATTTCAATGTTCGGTTCCAAAAGGACTTCCGTTTGGCCGGAGCCGATTGGAGCCTCAATTTCTGGGTGGATAATGTCTTTGATGCCCGGAATGTCGAAACGCTGTACGCGAATACGGGTAGACCGGACACCGATCAGAATATTTCCAATCAGGTCTTGGGTGGCACCGAGTTCAACCAGAACCCGGCAAATTGGAACTTTGGGCGTCAGGTGAAACTCGGCCTCGAAATGAACCTGTAACGCATTTGCTTTTGAGATGTTACGTTTGAGAATAGATGAGGATACAATGCAGAATCATACTCGCGGTCCGATCAGCTTCGTGAAAGCGCATCGTTCCGTTATCGGGATGCTGTTGCTGTTGCCGGCGCTCACTGGCGTGGCCTTCGGTCAGGCGAAAGTCGGAACGACCGGTGCGCAGTTCCTTGAGATAGGAGTTTCGGCCAGAGCAATGGGAATGGCCGAGGCCTATACGGCCGTCGTAAACGACGTCTCTTCCATTTACTACAACCCGGCCGGACTCACTTCGCTCTTGGGCAAGGAATTCATGACCTCGTACATTCAGATGCCCGCCGATGTGCAGTACGGATTTGTCGGGGTAGGCATTCCGCTCGAATCGATCGGCGGTGTGCTCGGCATCGGCGCCAACTACCTGACCTCCGGTGGAATCAAGGAAACCGACTACAACTACGGCGTGATTGGCGGCGGATTGAATGGCACCGGCCGGACCTTTTATGCCGATCATCTGGCGCTTTCGGCCGCCTATGGCCGGTATTTGACCGATCGGTTTTCAGTCGGTGTGACCATGCGGTATATCGGAATGTGGTATCACGACTTCACCGCCAACGGTTGGGCGGCGGATGTCGGCACCATGTACGACAGCGGCTACCGAGGATTTAAGCTGGCTATGGTGATTACCAATTTCGGACCCGACGTCAAGTTTATTCAGAAGGCGGCACCGCTTCCAATCAACTTCAAGTTCGGCGGCGCTTTCAATCTCCTGGAAAAAGGAGATCACTATCTGACGTTTGCCGCCGACGGATCGCACCCGTCGGATAATCTTGAGAAGTATAATGCCGGGCTGGAGTATACGTTTAAGGACCGCCTTATCATCAGAGCAGGCGAGCGCCTTAATTACGACTTGGATGGACTTACTTTCGGCGCCGGTTTCCGCCTGCCGTTTGCACAACAGGGCGAACTCAAATTTGACTATGCGTACCAGGATTTTGGGATTCTGACTGAAGTCCACCGGTTCACGCTCGGTGTTTCGTTCTAATGGAAGGAATCAGGAAGACAATGAATACATTTGCTTTTAGCCGGCGCAATTTTCGCCTGGCGGCCTTTGGCGCCGTCGCGGCTGGAACGCTGTTGTCGGTAATAGCCGGTGGATGTAAAAAAGTCGAAGGCACCAGAGTCGACAACCAAGCCCCGCTTGTCTGGTTTGCCAACGTCCCGCCGCAAGATCAGCAATTTTCCACCAATCCGTTGGTTCACTGGGTCGGTCAGGATCGCGACGGCCAGGTTGTGAGGTTCAGGTATCGCGTCATCAGGCAAACCACCATGATGGCCGCGATCGGACGCGACAGCACGATCGGGTTGCCGCCGGGTGAACCTGATCCTTCGTACTTGGCAGAGTACATCGCTTATGTCACGAGTACTGCGCCGGACTCAGTTTGGAAATACTTGACGGTTGACCCGCAGAACGGTCAACCGCAGACCGGCGTGGTTGTCCCACTGGTTGCTGAATTATCAGATCCGGTGCGAGTGTTTGTGCCGCAATATGTGTTTGTTCAGGCGATTGATGACCGGGGAATGATGTCGGGCGTCGCCTATCGCCGATTTGTCCGTAATAATAATCCGCCTAATACCCGCATACTTGGTTTTGATTCGACCCTAACGCCGTTTATTGATGCCGTAGTACCGGGTGGAATAGCCACCGGTATCCGGTTGATGTGGGCCGGCTACGATATCTTGGATTATCCGACCGAACCGCCGCCGTTTGAATTCCAGTGGCGTCTGTACGGACCATTTGATTCCGCGACATTTGCCACCATGGAGCAGAAGTTCAAGCGCGAAGTGTACGTTACCAATGATGCACGGACGTTTGTTATCCATCCGAACGGTTTGGAAACCTACGCCGATACGCTCGAGTTCTGCGACACGGCGTACTATCCCGAGGGCGTATTTGTGCAGTGCGACACGATCGTCGTTGATACAATCACTGTCGCCAATCTTTACGGGCATCTTGACACGCTTTTCAATGTTGAAGATCCGGAGTTTGTTAGCGATACATCGTACAACCTGATCGCCGACAGCTCCAAGAACGGGGTTACCGGCTGGATCACAAATCTTCGGGATTCGATTTACGACGTTTTCCGGGCACGGCCGAGCGCGAATACCCAGCAGGGTAGGTTCCTATTCTGGGCCAGAGCGCGTGATGATGCCCGAGGACCGGATGTCGCTCCCGCCTTCGTTTCGTTCTTGGTTGTGGCGCCAAAATACGAACACACCATGTTGGTAGCCGATGCGATGATTTCATACGAAATCAATCCAAGGAATTTCATTAAGGCCAGGAAATACTGGGATTCAACTTTCCATTCCTGGCGACCGGCTGACACCGATTTTGACACCCTACGAGACTACCACATCGTCAGCCAAAGCTCAGGTAACGTCCTGCCGCTTTCGCTACTCCTTAGTCACAAGATTGTTGTCATAGTGTGCGACGACGTGATTAAGGGCGTGTTTAACACACCTGATATCCGCAAGAGGGTGTTTACCGCTCTGGATGCCGGCGTGAGCGTCTGGATGTGCGGGCGTTCAATGATTGCCGGCGATGAGGCCAAGCCGCCGGAATACATGACTCCGTTGTCCGGCAATTGGCCGAGAGACGACCGGAATTTCAGTCGCGATTATACCTATTACTTCGGGTCGGAAGCGTATCAGCATTCCGGTTGGAGTTGGTTCTGGATAATCAAGGAACCGTCCCAGCGAGTTGAGGATTTCATCGGCACGTCGTCGCTTAACACCACGCTGTGGCCCGATATTTCGGTCGATACCGCCCGGCTCCGAAGTTATTACGGATGGGGGGGCGACTATTTCCCGCCCTTCCGGCCCGATCTCGGGGCGTTACCAGAAGTTGGCTACATGATCAGTAGTTTCGGCACCGAGGTTATGCACCTGTATCGATCAAAGTTCGGCAGTCAATTGTTACCGGAGCCGATAGGTAAGAGTTTCGACGGCCGCCCGGTTATGCATCGACTCAATCGCGGGGTGTTCCGATCGGTAGTGTCGCTCTTCACTCCGTATGCAATGACTGATACGTCGGAAGTGGACGGTGTTGGCAAGACCGTCAAGAACACGCTCGATTGGATGTATTTCCCGTTTGAATCGGGGGCCGCTCCCGGAACGGCTGAGTTCTACTTCCCACAAGGTAGCGGAACAGTCAGCCAATCGACAGCGCGGGCTATTCACTTTCAGCCGGTTGAGTAGAAATACAGACGACTCGATCCGCTGATTGAATTTCACCAAGGCAGAACAATAGCAAGGGATCGGCCCAAGGGCCGGTCCCTTTCTTTATAACAGAGCTAATCGTTGAGCAAGAGCCATGAAGATCGGGTCGCCCGGCAAGAGGCGGGTGGCTTCTTTTAGATACCGGCGGGCACGATCCACATTGCCAAGTTGTACTTCTGCGGAGATGAGATTCACCCAGGCGCCAGCAAGGGTTGAGTCAATCGCAATCGCTGACAAACTGAAGATGGCGGCCTGCGTATAGGTACCCTGTTTTCCGAATATAGCGCCAAGACTCATGTTCGCCAGCGCACGGCGGTGGGTGTCGCGCTCTTTGGCGCTCCAGTAGGTTTGAGTAAACATGCGGTCGTCGGTTTCAAGCGGAGGCGCCTCGGACTTGGTCATAACGCGATACAGGTCGACTGCATCGCTTGAATTGCCGGCGGTCTCAAGGGCAGTCGCTCCCTCAAAGCAAACATCGATATTGTCGCGGGTTGCGGCCATTCCCGCCCTGCAGACGCGGGCAAGCGAATCAGTTGTCACGCCAGAACGGGCCGTAGACCGAATCAGTACCAGCCACCCGGACGGCTCGTACGGGCGACGCTCAATTGCCATTCGGGCAAAGCCGGCGGCTGAATCGTATTTCTGTTGAACCAGCCGGAGTGCGCCCAGGTTTGCGTAGGCAAGCGGACGATCAGGATGATTGGAAATTTCCTTGCGAAAATGCCATTCGGCCGAGTCGGCGTTTGCCAGTCTCAGATGAGCCGCACCCAGATTGAGATGTATCTCTGGGGCCAAGCTATCGATTGCCCAGGCGTTTCGGTAGTGCACCAATGAACCGGCAAAATCGCCGTTGTTGTATAACAAGAGGCCTTTGGAGGTTTCGTCCTGCGACATGTGCTGATACTGGAAGAAAAGACTCGGCAGAAATGTAACGGCCGTGCCGATCACCAAAGTCGGCCAGAGGTTGCGATGCCGCAGTTTTTCTCTCCAGTGCATCGTCAGGTCGTCAAGCCATGCCGCCGCGAGAATGAAATAGGCCGGCAAGAGAGTCAGCCGAAAACGACTGTTGACAAAAAAGAGGGCGTTGACGAGCGTGAAACCAACGACCACTGCAATGATCCAGCGCATCTGTACCGACCCACCCCACCGGGTAACCAATCCCAGCGTGGCCAGGACGAAGATCACTCCAAATCCGAGTGGAACGTATCGCACAATTGACACCTGGGAAATCAACGCCAACTGGCTTCGATTGTTGTCGATTTCAATGTTAGCAAAAGAAAACCAGATTCGCTTGAGCGTGAGGATGGCGAAATCTACCGGATTGTGTACGATCCAATCAATGCCACGGCCAAACCAATACTTCGATATTTCGCCCGGTTTGAGTTGCCGTCCTGTTCCTTTTTCTGCGATGTACCTTACATCGGCAGTTCGCCAGTTGTGGCCGAGCGGCTGGGGGAGAACCGCATGGAGGCCGTCGGATCCCTCATTGTTTCCGATGTAGAAGTTTATCCCTCCCTGCGAGGCGATCAGAACCGGATCGCCGGCTACCGCTACGTTTCGAGCAAAGACAACTCCGATCGGGATCGCCATCCCGATGAGCAAAACGAGCGCCGGCCGAAGCATCTGTCGTGCGGGTCGACGCAGTTGCCAGACTACTCCCAGCGTCACCAGCGGCGCCAGAGCGAGTATGGTCGGTCGTGTGATAGCGGCCAACCCAAACAAAAACGACGCGAGAAACAAAAACCGGTGGGTCTTTCGATCGGACCAGATCAAAAACGCATATCCCGAAGCCTGCACTATCAACATGAAGAGGGGATCCAAAAGTAGTTCTGCTTCAAGTGTGACGAGCATTGGATAGATACACTGTATAGTTCCGGCGATAAGGGCAGTGCGTCTTCCAAAAATGCGGTGGGCAATCAGGTAAGAGAGCGCCACCGAGCAGATGCCTATGCATAGGCCAAGAATCCGAGCGATCAAAAAGGTCGGCCCAAACAGGTAATAGACTGCGCCTAAAAGCCATGAGTACATCGGAGCTCGGAAGTAAGTTGTGTCGCCCCATATATTGCCGCGAGCAATCGTCATCGCCCAATTGTGGTGGTACCAGTTGTCAACGGTAAGCTGGTTCCAGTCGGCTAAAGCAGAAAACTGCCAGAGGTAGACCGCGCGAATCACAATCGCGATTCCCAGCACGACGATCAGATCAATCCAGATTTTCCTGCGGTGTTCGGCAAGCATCGCCAATCAATATAGACCACCAGCGCCGTGCCAAAACGAAAAATCCTGCAATCGGGATCAAGCCCGCCGGATCATTGCATAGCGGGAAGAATTTGCACAATCGCAAGTCACGTGAATTGCCTATGCGTTGTAGGTGTAAGCTGTTGGAATGCAACAATATGCACAATCTTTCGTGGCCTATCACGTCGCTTATGTGCACACAAGTCAACAAACTTTCGGCGGCATACCCTTTGCTCAAAGGGGTATCGGAAGGTGACCACAAATATGAACATTGGCCGCAAAGTCAGAGCGCTCGGAATCGTTGCCGCAATCGGCGCGTTTTCCCTTTGTAGTTCGAGGAATATCCAGGCGCGTTCGGAGTGGTCACCCATGCTCGGCAAGATGGCGAAAGACTCACTGGAGGCCCGCCGAAACATATCGGTGCTGGTTTTCTTAAGCGCATCGTCAGTCGCCGACGACATGCGACGGATTGAATCAGAGAAATCACTCAGTCGGGCAGAACGTATTTTAACAACCACGCGCCGGTTGAATAATCAAGTTGCTCCGGCCAGCGATAAGGTTGCCCGATTCTTGGAATCATGTTCATCGACTCCAGTACGCAAACTCTGGATCACGCCGGCTTTTGCGGCCAGTATCCCCGCCGACAAACTGGACGAGCTTTCCCTGATTGACGGTATTCAGATGATCATTCCGGATGTCGACCTAGAGTTGGTTGCGCCGGTAGAAGAATCGCCCGCCCCCTCGCTGAGCGCCTCGATTCCGGGAGTGCTAAGTCAGATGAATGTACCGACTGTCTGGCGCCGCGGTCTTACCGGAAAGGGCCGATTGGTTTGCTCTTTCGATACCGGCGTGCAAGGTTCACATCCGGCGCTTTCGTCCAAGTGGCGGGGGAATCACGAAAGTCTCCGCTCGGCGTGGTTCTCTACAATCAATCCCGATTCGCTTCCTTATGACAAGGCCGGTCACGGCACTCATACCATGGGAATCATGGTCGGCTCAACCGAAGCCGATTCATTTGGTGTCGCACCGGGAGCCGAATGGATCAGTGCCGGAGTGATCGATCAGGGAAAATCGCTCAATCTCACAATCGCCGATATACTTTTTGCTTATCAGTGGGCGCTCGATCCTGATGGAAACCCCGCTACAACCGACGATGTCCCCGATGTCATTTTAAATAGCTGGGGGATTCCCAAAGGAATATTCCCGCCTTGTGATCCTACGTTCTCCGGCGCGATTGCCAATGTCGAGGCGGCCGGGATTGTGACTGTGTTTGCCGCGGGCAACGAAGGTCCGAACCCGTCGACTCTCCGGCAACCGGCCGATAACGCCACCTCGCCGCTCAACACTTTTTCCGTCGGCGCAGTCGATTCGTTTTTGAATGTTGCGGCTTTTTCCAGCCGTGGGCCGTCGTACTGCGACGCCACTCAAATGAAACCGGAAATTGTCGCACCCGGAGTGGCAATTCGCTCGTGCACGAAAGGGAGCGCCTATACATACATGAGTGGGACCTCGATGGCCGCGCCGTATGTGGCGGGGGTGGTCGCCTTGCTTCGCGAGTACAATCCCGACGCTACTGTTGATGAAATCAAGCAGGCGTTGATTCTCTCCGCACAGGATATCGGGGTGGCCGGCGAAGACAACGCCTCGGGTCACGGGTTTATCAACGCGGCGGGAGCGCTTGAGTACATGCCGCTTCCCACGGCCACGATCTTCACCGTCGCGCACAAGCAATTTACCGGAGGCACGGTCGCCCTTCCCGGACAGCCGTCGGGACTTTCGCTCACCCTCACAAATTCAACCGGCAAGATTGGACAAATCAACGGCCGCCTGACGCCGCTTGCTGACGGCACCGCGACGATGCAATCCGATCTCTCCACCTTTACTTTCGGAGTTGGCGGAACTACAGCGATTTCCGCCCCCGAGTTTGCGCTGACGTTCGACAGCTCTCTGGCGCACGGTACGCAGGCGCCATTTAGACTCTATTTGGAATCAGCCACAGGGTTGCTGTATGATTCGCTCGATCTTTCGCTCGTCTGCGGTATCTCGCCGACTGGATCAGTTGCCAGCCATGTGACTCCCGATCTTACTGTCGGTGTGTCCGATTTCGGACAATTCGGTCTTTCCGTCGGATCGATTTACAATGTTGGTGGCGCAGGATTTCACTATCAGGGTGGAACGAATCTGCTCTACGAGGCAGGCGTTATTATCGCCCGGAATGGACTGCAGGTTTCAAGCGCGGTGCGCGATTCATCGGGCCATCTGCGTACGTCGGACTTCGTTCCGACTGCCCCGCTAACCAGCGCTACCGGTTCAAGTCAGGATCAGCATCTCTTCGCGCGTTTCATGGACAGCCGCTCGTCCATTCCGATTCCGATCACAATCAATCAGGAGACGGTCTCGCAATCGTCGGTATCAGCCGGGGAAGTACTGATCGTGAAATACCGACTGATTAATAATTCGCCCGACAAGCTCACCAATCTTCGTTTGGGATTCCTGAGTGATTTTGATCTTGGCTCTGCCGACACGATCGGCTACGAACCGTCGATGAACATGATCTGGCAGACCACAGCGGGTGGACCGTTTGTTGGTGTGGTGGCCCTGCGAAATGTCGGCAATTTCAAAGCGCTCTCTAATGGACCGATCAAATCGGGATACACCAAGAGCGAACTGTACAATCTGATGGCGTATTCAAGCCCGACATTTGTTGTATCGCCTGGTTGGGGCGATCAGATGTTGCTTGTGGCAGGCGGCGCGATTGATCTGTTTTCAGGTGATTCCAGCGAGGTGGCTTTCGCTATGGTAGTTGCGAACGATTTGAGTTCACTCCTTGAAAAAGCCGCACAGGCCCAAACACTCTATTTCATCCCGACCGATGTCGACGACCCAACCGATCAGCTTCCCTCCGGCTTTGTTCTGGACCAAAATTATCCGAATCCCTTCAACCCCAGTACGACAATTTCGTTTGCTCTGGATCAGCCGGGGGATGTCTCTCTGTGTGTTTACAACACTCTCGGCCAGCAGGTGTGTGTTTTGGCGGATGGTCCCATGACACCCGGTCGCCACACGCTGGTGTGGGATGGCAAATCCTCTGATGGCGCCGAGTCGGCCAGCGGAATCTACTTCTATCGGCTCGTCACGGAATCCGGATCCGAAACGCGCAAAATGGCACTGGTGCGGTAACCCGTTTTAGAGTATCTTCAGCTCGACTCGGTCTACGATGGACCGGTCTAATACTGCAGATACGTAGAGGGTTACCCAACATGCGGCTGACGTCCCTGTTTTTGGTTACTATCTGTGCCTGTCTTTTCTCCCTAAAATCGACAGCATTTGCGGTTGCACCAACCGAAGAGGCTATCCGGCAATTCAAAGCCGAAGGACGCTGGGATGAAATTGTGGCCCGGCTACAAGCGTTTCGTGAGGCCGGCGGATGCCAACCGGTGTCGAACACCATGTTCACCAACGGCAGATTTGCAGAGGCGGTTGCCGCAAATCCTGCGGCAGTTGAAACGCTCTATGTGCCGGTCATTCTGGTAGACTTTCCCGATTTCAAATATAATCAAACTTCCTACGCCAAACCGGGCGGCGGATCGCAGTCATCGCCGGCTATAGCTACACTCTCAATGATCGACTCGATCCTTTTTTCGGAGAAGGGGCATCCGATATCCAATCCGACCGGATCGATGACTGACTATTTTCTTGAAAATTCCTATGGCAAGGTGTTCATCGCCGGAGACGTGTACGGCTGGTACACCGTCGACAACAACTACTCGTTCTATGTCGGAACAGACGATGGTCTGGTCAACGGTCCGACCTTGGCGAACGATGCCGTCATAAAGGCGATGAATGCCGGTATCAACTGGGTCAAGTACGATAACGACAATGACAACTTCATAGACGGCGTGGTGGTAATCCACGCCGGGCCGGGAGCCGAAACCGGCGCCTATGGCGTCTGGTCGCACCGCTGGAACACGCCGGCGCCAGTCAGTCTGCCGGGAGGGAAATTCGCCTATGCATATACCTTGAACCCCGAAGAGTACTTCTCGGCACCAAGTCCGATCGGCGTATTCTGTCATGAATACGGCCATGTACTCGGCCTGCCTGATTTGTACGATACCAATCCAACCCACACTTCATCGGAAGGCCTTGGTAGTTGGTCGCTCATGGCTACCGGCAACTACAACGGCAACTCACAGTCGCCCGCTCATTTCGATCCCTGGTGTAAGCACCAACTGGGCTTTCTCAACATGTATGACCATCAGGTGAAACCGACAACTCCGAATCTTCATCAGGCGCCGATCCCACAGGCCGAGTCTGAACCGTTTGCGTACTACTTGGCGGCCGATTCAGCCGTGGCTGAATATTTTCTCATCGAAAATCGCCAACGCACCGGATTCGATATTGGCTTGCCGGGCGAAGGGCTTTGCATCTATCACGTTGACGAAACTCAGGGAAACAACAACAACCCCGCGCGTTACAAAGTCGCCCTCATGCAAGCCGATGGTTTTAATCAACTGGCGACCGGCGGTAGCAGAGGAGACAACGCCGATCCGTTCCCCGGTGCATCTAATAACCGCAACTGGTATGACCTCTCCACGCCGAATTCCAGGCTCTATAGCGGCGTAGCCACCCAATTCGCCGCGTGGAATATCAGCAATTCCGATTCTCTCATGTATGCCGATCTGGATTCCCGCTGGTCGAGGCCGTGGGTACTCTTGTCCGGCCCCGACTCAATTCAATTTACAGACAATGCGCCTGATGGAAATGGTAACGGTGTTCCCGAGGCGGGGGAGACCGTGTCGTTTTCGTTCGGCCTGCGAAATCTGATGCGCACTATATATCAGGCGAGAGCCACCCTGACCTGCCTTGATCCATCGATTTCAATTCTAAACAACGGAGTTGCTCTTGCTGATTCCGTGAGTACGACCAACCCAAGCCCGACCGGGCCAGCTACACCGATCAAACTGACCATTCCAGCCGATTGGGAAACCAAGAATGTCGGATTCACGCTCAAGTTGGATATGGATTCCACTCTGGCCGGTGGCGATTCGACCTGGCACACGACCTTTGCGTTCGCCAGTGCACTCGGCAGAATTCAAATACTGCTTGTCGATGACGACAACGGAAAGACATATGAAAACAGGTACAAAACTGTGCTGGACAGTTTAGGACTGCCGTACGCGGTGTGGACAAAGAAGACCCAGCTCAATCCCCCGGCGTCCGAACTTGCGCCTTATAAGAATGTGTTCTGGTTCCTCGGAAACGAATTCGGCGGTGGTGTTATCGATAACTTGGATATTGCGTCGCTCAAGGCGCACATGAATTCCGGGAAAAATGTCTTTTTGGCGGGTATCGTCGCGGCGCCGCAGATCTGGTCGACCGACTCGGCTTTCCTGATTGACTATTTTCACGCCCGCCCGGGTGGGACTACACCCGACGATGTCGCCGTGTCGGTCTACGACGGCGTGCCCGGAAATGGGTTGAGCGATCATCTCACGCTTGGCATTTTCACCGCGCCCGTCTCCTACATAAACACTATTCTCACGCCCCAAAACGGTGGCGTGCCGACTTTTACATTCAAAGATGAATTCGGCGGTGGCAATTTTGGAAATGGCGGAGTAATATTTTCCGGCACCCATCGATCGGTACTCCTCTCGTTCGCTCCCGAGATGATGTCCACGGCGACAATTCCGGTGACGCTTCAGCCGCTTGATTCACTGGTCCAGCGCGTTCTCAATTTCTTTGCGACCGGTGCGGTTGCCAGTGTGGATGATCCGGCCGACGGCTCCTTACCAAACGGATTTGTGCTCTTGCAGAACTACCCCAATCCGTTTAATCCCACCACCACTATCTCTTACACTATTCCGTACAGCTCGCCGATCCGGCCTGTCCGCACGACGCTGAAAGTCTACAACGTGATGGGGCAGGAAGTAGCCACGCTTGTTGATAGGATAGAGGGGCCGGGCAACTTCTCCGCTTCATGGGACGGCCGCAACTACAATCAGCAAGCGGTCTCTTCCGGCCCGTATTTCTACCGTTTGATCCATGGGGAGTTGACTACCACAAAGAAGATGGTATTACTCAAGTAATCGCACTGCTGTGCGATATCTCAGACTTCAAAGGTCGCCATTTGGCGACCTTTCTTTTTGTCTGGCAATGAGTTGCACGCAGGGTGGTTGGACAAAAAAGCCGACAATATTTCTTGACTTCTATCCTTCCTAACCGATAATTGGAATTGAAAACTGATTTCAATTTGATGGCAGGATTCGAGCGACGTCGATGAGAGAGTTTCTAAGGACCAAGGGATTCAAGATGACTCAACAGCGCGAGCTGATTTTCCGGTCGTTCTTTGAGCTTGGCCAACATGTATCGGTCGATGAACTCCATGAAAAGGTTCGCAAACTGGATCGCACGGTCGGTTATAGCACCGTTTGGCGAAACTTGAAACTGATTTGCAGAGTAGGGCTGGCCAAAGAGGTAAATCTCGGCGATGGCGTCACTCGGTACGACCGTATCACCCGTGCGCCCCATGGCCACTTGTATTGCCTGGACTGCCGCAAACTCGTCGAGTTCGATATGGCCGATTTGATCGAATCCCTTGAGGAAAAATCGCGCAAGAGCAAGTTTCTCCCCGATGAATTCAAAGTGGAAGTTTCAGGATACTGCGAGTCCTGCCAAAAGGAGCGAGAACGTGAAACGCGTGCCCGCCGGGAGAAGTAGCATTCTTATGAGTGTTGCGGCCCTTGCAGTGGTGGCGTATGCCTGCGAATCCGGATCGGCGCTCACCGCCGGACAACAGCGGGGCAAACGTATCTATGAATCGCTCTGCGATAAGTGTCACAAGCTGATCCCGCCCAAGACCCACAGCGACGACGAATGGAGTCAGGCGGCCGACCGATATGGTACAAAGCTCAAACTCCAAAGAGACGAAGTTGCACTTCTGAAAGCGTACTTAACCAGAGCAAACGATGTTGATTTCAAATAGAAAGCACAGCCGATGACCTATCTGAACAAGTTGATACCCGGACAAAAGGCGCGGGTGATTGGATTCACAGAGGATCTGCCGGTCTGCCGCCGTCTTGTCGAACTCGGCCTGACACCAGGGAAATCGGTGACCTATCTTTGTCGGGCACCGCTCCGCGATCCACTCTTAATTGAGATCGGCCAGAGTCGCCTTTCGCTTCGCCGTGCGGAGGCCTCACTCGTCGCGGTCGAGATTGAAGACTGAGTTTTTGCGCCCGACGATGAAGAGAGCCGCCGACAATCCCGGCACCGGTCGACGGACTATCACAGTCGCCATTTGCGGCAATCCCAACTGTGGCAAATCAACCGTGTTCAATGCGATCACCGGGCTCCGTCAACAGGTCGGCAATTACCCCGGCGTAACGGTTGAAAAAAACACCGGCCGCTTTTCGGTCGACACATTCGATTCACTCGCATTTGAACTTCACGATATCCCCGGCGCTTACTCGCTGGCCGCGTATTCTCCGGATGAGTACATCGCGGCACAAGCGCTTTTCGGTCAGATTGCAGGCGAGCCGCGACCCGATGTTGCGGTTTGTGTCATCGACGCCACCAATTTAGAACGGGCACTCTACTTCGTCTTTCAGGTGCAAATGACCGGCTCGGCAGTGGTTGTCGCACTTAACATGATCGATCTGCTGGAAAAGTCGGGTCAGACAATTGACCACCGTGAACTTGGCAAATTGCTGGGCGGTGTTCCGGTGGTCCCGATTATCGCCAGCCGTGGACAGGGGATAGAGCAACTCAAGGCGACAATCGCTCGAACCGCAGGCGTTGCCAGTCCAAGGCCGCAGGAGGTCTACGGTTCCGCGATCCGGTCGGCGGTAACGTCACTGCGCGAATACGCAACGCAAAATAACATAAGCGATGGCGAGTTGATTCGAGTCCTGCTCGATGAATCCGGTCCGGCTGAACACGCCTTTGTCGCCGCCGGTGGAAACGAATCACGACAGCGGCTACTGGCCATTCGAGCTGACTTCCAGGCGGAAGTTGGACCGCTCACAACATTTGAATCAAGTGTCCTATCCAAATCAGCTACTGCGTTCACCCAAAAAGTGCTGGCGCGAGTTTCCACCGAGCATCGCTCGCTGACCGATCGCATCGATGCAGTCGTTCTGCATCGGGTGGCGGGATTGCTCATTTTGGGTGCACTCATGCTTATCATGTTCCAGTCAATCTTTGCGTGGGCCGAACCTATCATGGGACTGATCGACAATTTGTTTGGGGCGATCTCCGGATGGATAGGGCCGATGATCCCCGACGGTCCCGTTCGGTCGCTGGTGACCGACGGCATTATCGGCGGGGTCGGTTCCGTGTTGATCTTTTTACCGCAGATTGTCATTCTCTTTATCTTCATCGCCATTCTCGAAGACTCCGGGTATATGCCGCGAGCCGCATTTTTGGTTGATCGCGCTTTCGGTTGGTGTGGGCTGTCGGGTAAGTCGCTCATTCCAATGTTGTCGTCATTTGCCTGCGCAGTACCGGGGATAATGGCTACCCGAACCATTGAGAATCGACGCCAGCGCATACTGACAATTGTCGTATCGCCGCTGATGTCCTGTTCGGCACGCCTGCCGGTCTATACAATCATGATTGCCGCTTTCATTCCCAATACGATGGTCTGGGGATTTCTGGGGCTACAGGGATTGGTTCTGTCGAGTTTGTATCTGCTCGGTATGGTGGTAGCCATAGTTATCGCGCTGGCAGTACGCATCTTCGTTTTCAAAGGCCAGCGCGGATCGTTTCTTATGGAACTCCCCAGCTATAAGCGGCCCACGCTTAGCTCAGTAGGGATTCGGGTCTTCACCCGCGCGAAGTCGTTCGTGCTACGGGCAGGCACGGTCATTTTTGCCATCACGATTATCATCTGGGCGCTCAGCTATTATCCGCACTCCGACAAAATCCGCGGTGACTTTGCCGCCCGACGGGCGCAGATTCAAAGCACAGTCGCCAATCCAAATACTCCTGCTGAAGTTTCAGAGCAACTGCAGGCACTTGATAACGAGGAATCAGGCGCCTATCTGCGCGATTCGTATTTCGGGCGACTCGGGCAATTCATCGAGCCCGCCTTTGCGCCGCTGGGCTGGGATTGGAAAGTTACAATGGCGGCGCTGGCGTCATTTCCGGCGCGAGAGGTAATCATTGCAACCCTGGGCACAATTTACAACTTGGGATCCGAGACCGACGAAGAAAGTAGCGGCCTGGTCGATAAGATGCGAGCCGCCGTCTGGGAGAGCGGCCCACAGATCGGGCAACCGGTATTTACACCGGCAGTGGCGATGTCGATCATGGTCTTCTTTGCGCTTTGTTGTCAGTGCGGAGCGACCCTTGTCACCATCAAGCAGGAGACCGGAGGATGGGGGTATCCTGTGCTTGTTTTCGTCTATATGACCGGGCTGGCATATCTCGGTGCGCTGGCTGTCTATCAAATTGGCGGGGGGCTCTTCTCGTGAACGGTTCATTCTGGCAGACCGCAATGGTACTGGTCGCAGTCGCGATTGCAATCGGATACCTGATTTCTGTCGCGCTCCGTCGGCGTAAAGCGCAATCTGCGTGCGCCAACTGCCCGGCTATCAAAGCCGGACGTCGTTGACTTTTCGGTCATCTTCCACCACTTTGCGCCTTGATTACGTATGCTCAATTCTGCCACCCATTTCACGTCCGGCGACCGCCCCTCCAACTCGCTGGTAACCCAACTCGACCCCCGAGCCAAACTTGCAATCGTGGTGGCAGTTCTCGTGGGAGGGGCGATCTCTGGGGGGCTGGTGTATAGTGGTGTGGTCAGTGTCTTGTTGGTTCTTGCTATCGTTTCGGCCGGTGTTTCGGCCACGCGGCTATTCAGAGCCTTGCAGGCTATTCTGATTCTCGCACTCATAACGGTCCTGTTTCATGTACTTTTCACGCCCGGCCAAGGCGAGTCGCTTGTTACCGTCTGGGGCAAGGATATCTCGATTGAGTCGTTATTGAGTGGACTATACTATGCCCTTCGCCTTGTACTTTTTGTATTGGCGGCGCTGTTTCTCACTATGACCACCGCGCCAATTGACTTAGCCGAAGGGATAGTCAAATTGTGCCGACCGCTCAGAATCTTCAGAGTGCCGGTTGATGACATCGGCTTGATTCTGTCAATGGCCTTGCGATTTATTCCAATCCTGAGCGACGAGCTGGTGGCGGTTCGACGTGCGCAGGCGCTTCGCGGCGTGGCTTTTGCAGGTGGATTCATGGCGAGAATTCGCTCGACCGTGCCACTACTCGTGCCCGTCTTCGTTTTCGCACTCAACCGTGCTGACTCTCTTGCGGTCGCCATCGAAGCGCGCGGGTATGTGCACAATCAGAAACGATCGTACTTTTCGCGGCTACAATTCGGCGTTCGCGAATGTGTCATCGTAATATTCGCTTGGTCAGTATTATCTCTGATTTTCATGTGGAGCCGCTCGTAACGTGCCCCGCAATATTCGCCTTGTCATAGAATACGACGGTACTGCCTATGCCGGTTGGCAGATGCAGGAGAATGCCCCGACTATCCAGGCCGCCGTTCGCGATGCCATACTCAAAGTCACCGGCGAGACGGTCAATCTCATCGGCGCCGGTCGCACCGATGCCGGTGTGCACGCCCTCGGTCAAGTTGCCAACTTTCTGATAGAACACTCTCTCGGCGCCGCACGTTTTGCCGACGCGATCAATTTTCATTTGGCCGATAACATCCGCGTGCTTGAATCGGACGAAGTGCACGAACAATTCAACGCCCGGTTCGATGCTACCTGGCGAAGATATCGCTTTCTCATGTCCGATCAGCGCTCAGCGCTCTACCGACAGAGGCGCTGGGAACATCACTATGAGATTGAAAGCGACCTGCTCCAGCAGGCCGCCGCGCTTGTGGTAGGGGAACATGAATTCGCGCCATTTTGTGTCGTCGCTTCCCGCAAAGAGAGTAATCTCTGCGAGGTCTTTCACTCCGCATGGCGGCAGGTCGGACCGCTCTGGGTCTACGAAATTCGCGGTAATCGTTTCTTGCACTCGATGGTCCGCTCGCTCGTTGGGGCGATGGTCAATGTCGCCACTCGCAATCGTGACCAGAATTCGCTCAACTTGACAATAGATGACCTTCGGTCTATGTTGGATGGCTCAAACAGCACGAGGAACCCGTTTACCGCGCCGGCCCACGGACTCTATCTGGTGTCGGTCGGGTATCCGCAAACAGGGAAGTAGTAATGAAGTTTTTTATCGACACCGCCAACATTGACGAAATCCGAAAAGCCGAGGCGATGGGTGTGCTCGACGGCGTTACCACAAATCCGTCGCTGGCCGCCAAAGAAACCGCCCCTTACAAGGAAATTCTCAAGGAAATCTGCGGTATAGTGAACGGACCGGTGTCGGCCGAGGTCATCTCCACCGACACGGCCGGCATGCTCAAAGAAGCTGACGAGCTTTTGAAAATCGCCGACAATATCGTGATAAAGATCCCGACCATCGTGGATGGCCTAAGCGCTATCAAGTCGCTTTCCGACCGCGGAGTCAAAACCAACGCGACCCTGGTCTTTTCCCCGACTCAGGCGTTGATGGTCGCAAAGGCGGGCGCCACGTATGTATCCCCGTTTGTCGGACGGCTCGATGATATTTCCACGAACGGTATGGACCTGATTGGGCAAATCGTAACGATCTATAGAAATTATGGATACGATACCGAGGTGCTCGTCGCGTCGGTGCGGCATCCTATGCATGTGGTCGAGGCGGCGATGATGGGAGCCGATGTAGTCACCATGCCGTTCTCTGTTATTGGCCAATTGATGAAACACCCGCTGACCGATATCGGCCTTGAGAAATTCCTCTCTGATTATAAGAAAGCGAATCCCGGAAGATGATCGAAAGATACACGCTCCCCGAGATGGGAGCGCTCTGGACAGATCAATCAAAGTACGAGACGTGGCTCGAAGTCGAGGTCGAGGCGGCCCGTGCGATGGCCGAATTGAAGATAATTCCCGCCTCGGCATTCAAGATAATTGCCCGTAAAGCGGCGTTTAGCACCGACCGAGTCAACAAGATCGAAGCGGAAGTCAATCACGATGTCATCGCCTTTCTGACGGCGGTCTCGGAAAAAGTCGGGCCGGCCTCGCGGTATTTGCATTACGGGATGACTTCTTCCGACGTGCTCGACACCGCGCTCTCACTCCAGATGAAGAGAGCCGCCGCAATCATCGATGCCAAGGTGGTCATCGCGCTTGGAGAAATCAAACGGCTTGCAGTAAAATACAAGATGACCCCGTGCATCGGGCGAACCCACGGAGTCCTGGCCGAACCGACCACCGCGGGACTAAAATTCGCCGTCTGGTACACCGAATTAATTCGTCGCCGCGAGATGTTAGCGCGGGCGACTAAGACGATTTCTGTCGGTTGCATTTCCGGTGCGGTCGGAAACTTCGCCAATCTCGATCCGAAAGTTGAAGAGAAGGTCTGCAAACGCCTTGGTTTGACTCCAGCCGCTGTGTCGACTCAGGTTCTCCAGCGGGACCGTCACGCCGAATTCATCACCGCGCTGTCACTGTTGACATCGTCGCTTGAGAAATTCGCGACCGAAATTCGCAACCTTCAGCGGACCGAAATCGGCGAGATGATGGAAGGATTCTCCAAAAAGCAAAAGGGATCGTCGGCCATGCCCCACAAACGCAACCCGATCACCGCCGAGCGGATCAGCGGTATCGCGCGTCTCTTGCGCGGCTATGCCGTTTCGGCGATGGAGAATGTCACCCTCTGGCATGAGCGGGATATCGCGCACTCGTCAGTTGAGAGAGTGATCATTCCCGACGCCACAATCATCACCGACTACGCCCTGGCCAAGTTCAACGGCCTCTTGTCCGGACTGCTCGTGAATGAAAAACGGATGTTCGACAATATTTTCTACGGCGGCGGCCTCGTTTTTTCTCAGCGACTCTTGCTGAAACTTACTGGTCCGGCCGGCGACCGCGACAAGGCGTACCGGATGGTTCAGCGCAATGCGTTGTCGGCGGCGGACGGTAGGGGGAGATTTGACGAATTGGTCAAAAAGGACGCCGAGATCGGTCAGTTCTTATCGACACGAGAGATCGACGAGTGTTTTGATATCAGCTACTACACACGCCGCGTACCGGTCATATTCAAACGAGTGTTCGCGAAATGATTGCAAAAGAAGGCATTCCGTTTGTTGTAATCGGCCTGCTCCTGACGCTCGCGGTCATTTGGGCCGGCACCAAGTGGAACAATACTCTGCTCTGGGTTGTGAGCACCCTTCTGGCGATTCTGACTGTCTTTGTCACTTTTTTCTTTCGGGATCCGGAGCGGCATTGTCCGGACGAGCCGGGACTGATCGTTTCGCCCGCCGACGGCACAGTGCTATCTATCGACACAATTCCGTCCCACCTAATTCTCGGTCCAAACAGTATCAAAGTTTCAATCTTTCTATCGGTGATGAATGTTCATGTCAACCGGGTGCCGATATCCGGCACGGTAGACTATGTGAAGTATGTCCCCGGCCAATTCCTCGTGGCCTTTGCCGAAAAAGCCTCCGACGAGAATGAGCACACTGAAATCGGCATGAGCGATTCTTTCGGAAGAAAAGTAGTGTTTAAGCAGATCGCCGGCTTGATCGCCCGGCGCATTGTTTGCAAAGTACAGCCGCAAGACCGGCTCCGCATCGGCGATCGGTTTGGTCTCATTCGGTTCGGATCGCGAATGGATATTCTTCTTCCTGCGGGAAGTTTAGTAAGCCTCAAAAAAGGTGACCACACCAAGGGCGGTGAGACAATCCTCGGCCGCCTACCCGGAGGAAAGCCGTAAGATGAACGCTCCGAATTATCGCGGCATTTTCCCCGGCCTGTTCACCATGGGGAATGTTGTCTGCGGTTTTGTCGCCCTTTTGTCAGTGGTTGAAGGGAAAATTGTCACTGCCTGCTGGCTGGTGATACTGGCGGCCTTCTTGGATTCTCTTGATGGCAAGGTCGCGCGACTAAGCAAAACGACCAGCCAGTTCGGTGTCGAGCTTGATTCACTTGCGGACTTTCTTTCATTCGGCGTTGCGCCGGGCTTGATCGCCTATATGGCCAAACTGGAATCGCTCGGCACCCCAGGGAAGATCATCACCATTGTCTACATTATGGCGGCGGCGTTTCGTCTGGCCCGCTTCAACGTCATGGCCGATTCCGAAGAGAAGCGCGACTTTGTCGGCCTGCCGGTCCCGGGAGCGGCCCTGACACTCGTTTCATTTGTCATCTTCTCGTACGCGCAATGGGGAACGCTCCAATACGACGAAATGCTGGTCGGCATGCTCGTGCTTTTTTCTTTTCTGATGGTCTCCAGCGTTCAATACGACACCCTGCCCGACCGGGTCCATAATGTCAACGATCGAATAAAAATGGGCGTAGCGCTGGCGCTGGTACTCGTTGTGGCCGTGGTGTTTATCATCAAGGCGAGCTTGCTCAGACTGTTGTTGTTTCCGCTCTTTTCGATTTATATATTGTTCGGGATGGCCCGCGAGGGGTATCGACTTATTTTTCTCGGTGTAAACAAAGTGACCGGTCGTGCGCATGGCCGCGGCGACACAAATGAAGAAGACGACAACCATGAATAGCAAAGTTACGATTTTTGTCCGCCTGAAAGACGGCGTTCTCGACCCGCAAGGGGTGACCATTCAAAAAGCCCTATCCCAAATGGGCTACGACGAGTTTCTCTCGGTTCGTTCCGGGCGTTTTTTTGAGCTGGAAATCAAAGACAACCCCACCAATATCGATGCCCGAATTGACGAGGTTTGCTCAAAGCTCCTGGCCAATCCGGTGATCGAGCGTTTCAGCGTGGAGAAGCAAAAGTGAAATTCGGCGTTGTCACATTTCCCGGCTCCAACTGCGACTACGATTCGTACGCCGCAGTCAAACATGTGCTGGGCGAGGAAGTCAATTTTCTGTGGCATCAATCGGCTGATTTAGAGGGGAGTGACGTTGTCATCCTGCCGGGCGGCTTTTCCTACGGCGACTATCTTCGTGCCGGAGCGATTGCCCGATTTTCTCCGATCATGAACTCAGTTGTTTCCTTTGCTCGTTCAGGCGGGATTGTCGTCGGTATTTGCAACGGTTTTCAGGTCCTGACCGAGTCGGGACTTCTGCCCGGAGCACTCATTCGCAACAGCCATCTTCGATTCGCCTGCAAGTTTGTCTATCTGCGGGTTGAAAATGCACAGACTGTGTTCACTGCCGCGTGCAGGGAAGGGGAGATTCTCAAAATGCCGATTGCCCATGGCGAAGGGAATTTCTACCACTTTAGCGGCGACATCAAAGCGCTCGAAGAAAGTGGCCAGGTCATGTTTCGGTATGTCGACGCCCAGGGCGTTCAAACCGCCGAGGCGAACCCGAACGGTTCGCTCAACAGCATCGCCGGAATCAGAAACGCCGAAGGCAATGTCTTTGGCATGATGCCCCATCCGGAGCGGGCGGTTGAGCCGATCCTCGGTTCATCCGACGGCCTCAAGCTCTTCCAATCACTGGTCGGTGCGCAGAGCGCGGTCGGAATGGCGGGCCAACGGTGAACCGCCGTGAGATTGTCTTTCTGGTTGCCCTTCTGCTCGCCGCAGTTATTGGTGGGTTGTTTGGGGACATCATCGGCACGTATCTACCCGACGGCGCCGCCAAGACCTTGTTCACCAAGTCGATACAGGTCGGATTTTCACCCACCCAGGTTGAATTTTACGCTATTTCGTTCACCATTGGCCTCATGTTTAAGATCAACTTTGTCTCGGCTTTGTTTGTTATATTAGTGGTAGTATATTTTCGATGGTGGTACCTGTAATAGTCGTCGTGCTGTAGGAGGCACAAGATGTTTAACAATATTGGCATGCCCGAACTCTTGGTGATTGTGTTTGTCATCCTGCTGTTGTTCGGGGCCAAGAAGCTCCCCGAATTGGCCCAGGGACTTGGCAAGGGAATTCGTGAATTCAAAAAAGCGATGAAAGACACCACCGATGAGGTGAAAGGTTCGACCGATGTCAGCAATCGCAACGACTCGAACAACCCCAAACCTCACTAATCGATTACAACCGATTTCACCACCCAGGAATTTCGATGGCTGTCGCCTTTTCCAAACAAGACTCCGACAAAGTGGCCGCGGTACTTGCCGCCGAGAAAACCACATTTGAGAAAGACCATTATCGCCTTCGCATTGTCAATTCTGAAGACAAGAGAATACTAGTCCTTGAGGTCTATCCCGAAGTCGATCTGGGGAAAACACGCGGCATGCTGGTGGTGGTGTATACCGGCAATTCGCACATGCAACTTCACAATTGCACCGGATATGTCGTCTCCGAAGAGCTGGGAGAGGTCACTTTTGTGACCGAGTCGCAAAAACGTCTGTCGGGGTTAGTGGTCGAACGGGGCGCTTCGTGCTCACTGTATGCTGAACTCAATCGCGATTTGATCTCGTCGGATTTTACCAAACTGGGGATCGAAGTCATGCTCTCCGGTGTCGCCCTATCTCTGGCCGAAGAGATCCTCGGTCAACACGATGAGACTGGCGGCGCGTAGTCGAGTTCAACGCCCAATAGACAAATAAGAAAGCCGCCCCGGATCTCCGGAGCGGCTTTGTCATTTCAATTCGAATTGCGTTAGGCCCGCACCGAGAACGACTCGACAAACGCCTGCAGATCGGCCACTATCTCAGTAGCTTTCTGATACCGCTCAGCCGGGTCTTTTCTCAACGACCGCGTGACGACGTGATCAAACAGCGGCGGCACGTGCGGATTAACCATCGACGGCTTGTCCGGCTCGGTGTTCATGATCGAGTAGATCAGGGAAGTGATGTTCTCGCCTCGGAACGGACGGCGCCCAAGCAGAAGTTCGTACATCACGACTCCGAGCGAGAAGAGGTCGGCCCGACGGTCGGTTGGCATTCCCTTTAGTTGCTCGGGAGAAATGTAGTTCGGTGTACCCATCGCGATACCGGTCTTGGTCATAGAGTTCGAATCGATACGGGCAATTCCGAAATCCATAACCTTGATCGAATAATCCTTCAGGACCATGATATTCGCCGGTTTGATGTCACGATGGACAATGCCCCGCTCATGCGCATAGGTCAGCGCACTACACACCTGCACAATCATTTGCGCGATGATCTTGTAATTGAATTTGGTCTTGCGCTTGATTAGTTCTTCAAGTGTCTGACCTTCAAGATACTCCATCGCGATATATTGCAATGAGGCCTCTGAGCCGACGTCGTAAATTGTCACAATATTCGGATGCGACAGTTTGCCGGCGGCTTGCGCCTCGCGGAAAAGGCGTTCTTTGAGCTCGGCCAGCTCGGCCGGGTCATTCACAAAATCCAGGCGAATAGTCTTTAGCGCTACCGGGCGATTGATCGCGGGGTCGATTCCTTTGTAGACCATACCCATCGCGCCCTTACCAAGTGATCCCGTCACCTGATACCGTCCCAGATTCTTAAGATCGCTGGCGCCCAGCGGAGTCTTCTGTGGTTCGACTTCAAGCGGCGTGTCGATCGGGCCGCTGTCGCTCGTCGTATCGGCTGGCTCGGCGATCTGTACTGCGCGGGGACGCTGGGGCTTTTCCACTTTGCCTGAGTCGGGAGATGCGGTTGCCGCGATATCAGGATTGATAGTCTGATGATCCTGAAATCCGCCGCTTTCAGCCAAAGCCCGTGTCTTACCTGAACCTGAGGCATCGGAAGACAACGCGGCAGTGGCAAGATTTTCCGGATCGCCCGAAGACGACCGAATAGCTCGAACCGCCGGTTCCGGCTGAAGAGAAGAGTCTTTTCGTGCTTTCACTTTGAGGGGGTGCTTCTCCGATTTGTGCGCAACCGGCGCGATGCCTGTCAACAACGGCGAATCAAGTAGCGGCGCCGCGATCATCAGCAAGAGCAACTCAAATCCCAGGTAGATTGTGCTGGGTAGTTGGTTGAACTGAGTCAACAGAAGATAATCGATATTGAGCAGAACGACCATGCACCCACCGACTGTCAAGAGCCGGTGGACCGGCGCCAGACGCGGCAATAACAGTGATGCCGCGGCGCCGAGCCCAAACATGATGAGCAGAATCAGGCCCGAAGTTGCGCTGTTGATATTGATCATTCGCTGATTGATGATGTTATCCAGCACTGTGGCTTTTACAACCGAACTGGAAACACTCGATCCGACATTGGTAGAGTAGGCGTCATTGTTAGACGGATCGTCAACTGCTACCACAACCGCTTTCCCTTTGAGTCGGTTTAAGTCGAATCCCTTGGCCAGTACTTCGGAAGCCGAGAAAGTTGGTATCGGCTGGCCTTTGCCAAACGAAATGAAATACTGACCGTTGTCGTTTATTGGGATCGTACGTTTGCCACCCAGCGAAACCGCCTTGCCATCCTCGATTCTGATCTGATCGGTCGGTACGCCGAGATAGACAGCCGCAGACCTCAGCGCCAGCGACGGGTAGTAGTAGCCGTCGAAATTCATATAGAGCGGTTGGTGACGCAGGACCATATCTTCGTCCGGAAATTCGAGATTGAACCCGAGTTGATCTTGCGACGCCAACAGCTTATCCGCCGGCAGAAATACTTTGCGAGCGTTCACTCCGGACCTGCCACCCAGTTCACCAAGAAGATTGGATACCGAGACTGAATTTTTGAACAGATACTTCGGATTAGCAGTCTTGTTGCTTTTGTACGGAGCGGTGGCGATGTCGTACGAAAGGACCGTTTTATCCACCCACGCCAGTTGGCTGGCCAGAATGTCGTTGTATCCCGCCGAATCCTGAGCGCCGTCCTCCGAGAGCGGGAAGTCGATAGCGACAACTCCGGGCCCGGCAGTTCCGACCGCCGCCAGCAAATCGGCAACCAGATCGCGATTCCACGGCCACTTGCCGAACTGTGTCTGAGAGCGGGCGTCGATAGAAACGATCGCCACATTCTGCGGCAAGTCGTCGCTGGCCGCTATTTTTACAAGCAGGTCGTTGATACTGCGCTCAACTTTGTCGAGCGGCCCAAAGCCGTTGATGTACAGAATGGCCGCGAAGACCGCCACCAGCAGGCACAGTATATACGAGGAATATCGGCTTAACATACGCTCACTCCCTAACGTCCTATTGCAATTCTCTCTATGAGCAAAGCAGGGGCGTTGACCTCTGCCATCTTTTTTTGCGTAACTGTGAAATCGTACTCGACACGACGGTAGTACACGTCGACCGTGTCCGAATCATACACCACGTAACACGAGCGCGGGTCATCGTCTCGCGGTTGGCCGACCGAACCGACATTCACCAAGTAACGGTTTTCGTCCAGCGGCTGGAAATCATGGCCGAACCTCGATCGCACTTTCTGATCCTCGCCAATTGAGAAAATTGTCGGCAAATGACTGTGCCCGAAAAAACAGATGAAGGCGTCGGTAGCGTCGAACGCCTTGGCGGCCGCTTTGGGAGTCAGGATGTAGTGCCAGTTTTCTGGTTCAAAGGGAGAGGCATGCACAAACTGCAGATCAGCCGCGCGCTTTTGCATTTCAAATCGCTCGATCATTGCTATCAGGCGGTCATCCAGTTGTTTTCGCGTCCATTCCATCGACGAACGGGCGACGTCGTTCAGGGCCTGGTCATTCATCCGTCCCAGAGCCGCGCTTTCATGATTGCCCATCAGCCGGACCCGGCAATTCTTCTCAACCAATTCAAGGCAGGCCACCGGATCGGAACCATACCCGACCACGTCGCCCAGACAAATGACCTGGTCGATCTTTTGACTTTCGATATCGCGAAATACGGCGGTCAGCGCTTCGAGATTGGCGTGGATGTCGGACAAGAGCGCCAGCCGCATTAGTTCCGGCCTTCGACAAACTTATAAGTCGATTTGCCGACCGTGACGATGTCGCCGTTTTTGAGCACACATCGGCTGGTCGGTTCGCCGTTAACTAATACCCGTTTCTGACTTCCCAGATTAATCAGGCAAAACGTCTGATTCTCGTTGGTGATCTTCGCCTGAATGCCGGAAAGGAAAAATCCCTGCGCCTTTATGTGCACGAATTTCGCCTTGCCGATCGTGGTCACTTCGCGATCCAGTTTGTACTCGGCGAACTCGGCGTTTTCCTCGCCAATGAGCACCGAGCCGCCGTACTTGGCGACAATCTGACGTTCCATCTTGTCGTTCTCGATAAGGTCGCGCTGACGCTTGGTATTTAAGACCATCGTACCATCCATCGTCTGGCGGTCATCGCCTGCCCCGGCGGCACTGGCTTCGCAGTGGTAAACCAGCGCGTACTTGCCAATGGTGATAGTGTCATTGTCGCGAAGGACTTCCTCGGTGATTTTGCGGTTGTTCACAAAGGTGCCGTTGAGCGACTCATTGTCGATAATCACCGCGGCGTTGTTGTTGAACTCAATCATGGCATGTTTGCGCGACACGCCGCGATTTTCCAGCACGATATCGTTATCGTTGGTTCGTCCTATGCTGATTCGTTTCTTTTCAGTGACCACTCGCTCGATCACTTTGTCTTCGTACTTGACCACGATCTCAGCCATACCGGCATCCTTTCAAAAAAGTCGATCCATTATTTCCATTCTTAACAAACCTGTCCCAAAACCGGGATTCCGGCCCGCGCTTGTACTCCGAGGGCCATTCGGTTATATTGTCGGCATGCGGATTGGAAACCTAAACCTCGACGGTCAGGTCCTTTTGGCCCCCTTGGCCGGGGTGTCAAATCGACCATTTCGGGTGCTGGCGGCCCGGGCTGGAGCCACCATGACGTACACCGAAATGGTCTCATCCGAGGCCATTATCCGCGACCAAGAGCCGACCTTTGCAATGATGCGCTTTAGGGCCGACGAGCAACCTGTTGGAATACAATTGTTTGGATCGTCGCCCGAGGTGATGGAGCAAGCCGCCCGGATTACTTCAGAGCGATTTTCGCCCGACCTGATCGATATCAACTTTGGTTGTCCGGTCAAAAAGGTGGTAAACAAGAATGGCGGGGCGGCGGTCCTTAAGGACCTGAATCTGACTGAGGAGATCGTCACCGCGGTGGTTCAAGGAGCCGGCAAGACCCCCGTCACAGTCAAAATGCGAACGGGCTGGGATGACTGTACCCCCGTCTTTTGCGAAGTCGGACAGATGGCCGAGCGGGTCGGCGCAAAAGCGATCACGCTCCACGCCCGTAGCCGCGCCAAAGGATACGCCGGAAAGGCCGACTGGGCGGCGATCAAACAACTCAAAGAAGCAGTCAAAACAATTCCGGTAATTGGTAATGGCGATATTCTGACTCCCGAAGATGCCAAGCAAGTGCTCGATGAAACCGGTTGCGACGGCGTCATGCTTGGTCGTGCCGCCCTCGGCAATCCGTTTGTGTTCGCGCAAATGCGGGCATTCTTGGAAAGGGGAGAAGATATCGGCGAACCCGAACCGGTTGCCAAAATTGACACTGCTCGTTTTCACGCCCAGCTGATGGCCGAAGAATTCGGCGAAGAGCGCGGCGCACGCATGATGCGACGGTATCTTGGGTGGTACGTGAAAGGATTCCACGGCGCCAACGAACTTCGTGGACAGCTTATGCAGGTGCTCACCATCGCCGATATTGAACGCGTCTTTGCGGAGTACGTAAAGATTCACTTGGGTATCGAGCCCTCACCGACGCCACTTGTCACCGGCAAAGCCTGGTCGGCTATTGCCGGAAAATAATTGCCCGCCGACGATTCGGTCCATATATTCCCCGCCTGTTGTAAACCCGGAGTGAAAAAATGAAACTACTTGTCATAGCTTTTCAGAAAGACGGTCATCCGACCTCAGCTTCATTTGAAGTCTTAACGGCCGCTCAGTCTATCGGCGCCGAGATCAGCACCGCGATCCTTGCCGAAGACGCCGCTACTGCCGCCGCTGAATTGGCCGCCCGAGGCGGCGGATCGGTTCTCGCCGTTTCCAATCGCGCGCTGAAATTCGTTAATGAAGAAGTCTACGCCAAAGTGATTGGCTCGCTGATCGAATCGCACAAGCCCGACGCCGTTTTTGCTCCGGCAACCTTCCACGGCAAGGCACTGACCAGTCGTTTAGCCGCGCGCCATGGCGGCACGATGGCCTCCGATATCACCTCGCTTGCCCTTGAATCGAGTCAACTGGTAGTCAGCCGCCCCAACTACGGTGGCTCTGTAATTACCAAGCTCTCCGCCCAAAGTGGGCCGTTCTTTGTAACTGTTCGTCCGAAGATTTTCGCGGAGTCGAAATCAGGGACGGGAACCGTCGTTCCAACAACTGTTGATTCATCTTGCTTTGCATCTCGCACTGCAGTGCTTGAAGCAAAGAGCGGCGGCGGTGGATCGGCTAATCTGGCTGAGGCCGACACTATCGTCGCGGCTGGTCGTGGTATCAAAGGACCCGAGAATGTCCCGCTCCTTCAGGAATTGGCTGATTCGCTCCATGCCGCGCTGGGCGCGTCGCGCGCGGTAGTCGATGCCGGCTGGATGCCGTATCAGCATCAGGTTGGTCAGACCGGGCGCACAGTCAATCCCAAGCTATATGTTGCAGTCGGAGTATCCGGCGCTATTCAGCATTTGGTTGGGATGCAGACCTCGCAGACGATTGTCGCGATCAACAAAGACAAAGACGCGCCGATTTTCAATGTTTCAAGCTACGGCATTGTCGGAGATCTTTTCGAAATTGTCCCGGCACTAACGAAGAAATTCAAGGCCGAGCTGAAGTAGGTCGAACCCCCCGTTTCGACAGCGGTGCGGTCGCACCCTTTCTTGTGAACGAAAAGACGGACCTGAGCTAACCCTCGTGCGGGTCATTGACGTGACCTAAAATCGTCAACGCACAGTTTCTGTTGGTGCCAACCGGAAATCGACACCCTTCTTGTCCCCCCTCCACTTTGGAAATGTCCGGATTGCGGTAACGTAGCCCGCCTTTCGGACAAATACAACTGTTGGCCCGTACCCGAAATCGGCCCAAGCGTACCTACCTGTCGAGTCAGTCGCAATCGGTTGCCCACTAGTCGTGTCTTCCGGCCACACCAGTGCCGACTCTATCGGCAGACCGGTAACTGAATCGGTGACAGTCCCGGAAAAGGACGAACCGAATTCGCCACTATCTGTAATGCACCCGATGAAGAGCGAAAGTACGGAAAAAGCAAGCAAGACCGATCTGTACATATTTCTTCTCTCCAATCACAAAATAGACGAAGCGGCCGGATTAACTGTCAACACAAATTGCAGGAGAATTTGGTTTCATCAAAAAAAGCCCACCGCTATGCGGTGGGCTTTCTACATTTACGAGAAATCAAAGCTCCTATTTACTTCGCGATTTGCCTATGTTCTCGGCCGGCGAAATTGGAACAAAGCTAACCGGAACCGGATGCGATGTCGTATCAACCGAGCAGTTGTTGGAAACAATCAGCACTGCCGTCCAGGTTCCGACCTTCGGAAACTTGAACGACGGCGACTGACCGGAGAGACGAGCTGTGTCAGGGTTCAGGACAAACAGCCAGTCCCATGTTCTGGCGGGACCTGAAGAGCTATCAGCAAATTGAACGAGTAGACTCGTGTCGACCGGAGTCGGCGTCCATCCAAACTCCGCGACTACCGTCGAATCGGCCGAAAAGATGATGTCGCGCACCACCGTATCGCCTCCCGGTGTACAGGAGTTGAACGCCCGCAGGACGACTGTCACGGTATCTTCACCCGCGCGTTTTGGACGGAAACTAACGGTACTTCCGGTGAAGGTCGAGTCCGCATCAGGGAAGTACCATTGCTGTGATGTTGGGATGCCCAGCGACGAATCGACAAGGGTTATGGTGGAACTTAAGCAAACGGTGGAGTCAGCAACATGTATCCGCGCGGTCAGCGGACCGCGCACTGTCACAGCATTGGCTTTGGTGGCTGAACTGTTGACATTGGTGCTGTCGTTAATCGCTTTCAATGTGACCGAGTAGATGCCCGGATTGGAATAATTGTGTATGGGGGATGTCTGAGTACTGCCTCCGTCACCAAAAGTCCACTCGGAAGTATGATAGGTGAAACGAGTCCGATTGGTGAAGGTGATTGGGTCGCCCACGCAAACATCGTTGTCAGAAATGACAAAATCCGCCCGTGGTGGAATTGAATCCCAACGCATGAGCGAAGTCAAAAGCAATTTGTTCATCAACTTCGGATTGTGAATTCCCCGCGAACCATCGTGGCGATACAGAAGATAGTTGTACAGAATCCTGGCGCCGTCGGCGGGAAGAATATCTCCAACCGTATACATCGTGCCTGCGGTGTCATCAGGATTGAGAATGAAAGAACTCTCCAAAAGATCACGCAGAGAGTCGGCAAATCGGCTGATTGAATCACCGCGCTCTTGCGCATCGATACTTGAGCTCACCGCGTAGAAATTTGTCGACGAACCGGTTGTATGGCATCCACTCGCGACACAGTTTGCGGTGTACGGAGTCGTGTCATGCACCGCGTCGTGGTATTGCAGTCGGAATGTATGCTCACCCAGATCATACCCGCGTCCCTTGCCAAAGTGGCAGGTGATGCAGGGGTCGTTCATTCGTGTGCCTATGTGAGAACTGTCGAACAATATGTTCGCGGTATCGAAACGGTATCCGCCGGCGCCGATCAACACATCGGCCTGGGCACTGTAATGCGGGCCGAAATTGGCGGCAAGCGTGATATCGCCGCTTGCTACCTTGGGTGGAGCGCCGGTCGCACGGTGGCAGTTGGCGCACATATTGGACTTTCCCTGAATGTACTTGGACTCACCATCAGCCAGCGTGACCGCCAGCGAAATGCCACGTAACGAATCGAGCGACCCAGCTTCGGTGGGCACAGAATGGGGAAGATGGCAGGTATAGCAATTGATGACCGATGGCCTCGTAGTATCGGCAACATGGCCGGTCAGCACCGAGTCGACATACGCATCGCCGGAGTGACACGACGGCCCACAGGCGGTGGCAGTCTTTAACTGTCCATTCATCCGGATTGGGTATTCCAAAAGTGAGGCGTTGGCATGCGCCGAATTCGCCCACTGACCCTTGGGAATGACAATCAACTGGTCATCTCTGTCAGTGTGACAGCTCTTGCATTCTTTGCCAAGCGTCGTGTCGACAAGGGTGATATTGTTGACTTCGGTGATCAATTTGTCGCATCCCGGCGACAAGAGCGCAAGGGAGAGACCGAAGACGAGGGGAAGTGCGATGACGATTCGATGGATTTTCATGCTACTGCAGTTTATCCGTTTGAGTGCCACGATTATACACACGTATATAGCCGGGAGTTGCACGCCTGTCAATGTAATTGTCGACAGTCTGAAATGCCGTGTCTTATTGTGTTGCCCACCTCGGCCAGAGCAATTATCTTAAGGGCGTGATCTGGCCGCCGCCGCCACAGCTCTTCGTGCCGCTGTTTGCACAAGGAGACTGGTGTGGTCGTCAGTAACAAGACACAATGAAGCCCAATTCCCCAACACATACAGGTGCTACGTGATTCGACGATTATGGGCCGTCTTAACGGTCTGTGCGCTGTCCGGCGGCGTTTTGGCTCAACCGGCTACATCCTACAAGATCGCCGCTCCACCAACTGCCGGCCTCAAGTCGACTGTCGCCATTGATATCGCAGTTTCCATATCTGGCGCTGACACGATTGTCTGGCTGGCTACTGGCAAGGGAGTTCAGTTTTCAATGGACCATGGCGCGACTTGGTTGCAATACAATTCGGCCAACGGTCTGCCCAGCGATAATGTCTCGGCGATGTGCCCCATCGTAAACCGGTTCTGGATCGCATCCAACCACGAGGAGTCGATAGGTGCTTCGCTGGCCACGATGTCCGACGGCGTCACTTACACCGACGACAACGGCTCCGATTGGACACAGATCGATTTCGGAAGTGGCGGTCTGAATATTCCGTTTGTCTGGGGAGGCGACCGGACGATCTACGACATAACCGGAGCCCGCGACACCAACACCTATCTGAACAACGGCACTAACTGGATGTTTTTTACCGCCTTTGCCGGCGCGTTCTTGGCCTCGCGCGATGGTGGCGTCCACTGGCGACGGATTTATCCGACTCCGGGGGATTCAATTCAGTTTAATCTCACTGACCAGGCGCCGTCACTACGCAATCGCTACTTTTCCTGTGTGGCCGACACTTCCCATGGCGACTCGACTTTTGTCTGGGCAGGAACAGCCGGGGGAGTGTTTCAGTATGTCTATGTACAACCGCGCGAAAAGCTTTACTCCCGCGCGTACAACAACGTTGCGTTTTGTTCATCATGTGGGCCGACAACTATGTCTCTCCTCGGAGGATCGAGCGGGCTTTCTATCGGCAAGATAACGGGGACTCCGTTTGTATCGCGATTCACCAACCACGGCTTACCCGGAAATTACATTAGCGCCGTGAGAGAGTTCGGCGGAAAGATCTTTGTCGGGACGGCGTCGGACTCAGGAGTTTCCACTGGACTGGCGATATCGACTGATGGTGGCGATTCGTTTGCGTCGGTAGCGCTCAATCCCACGGTGAGCGGAACCGGTCAATCGGTCTCCGACTTTGCCGTTATCCGCAACCGAATCTACCTGGCCGCCCAACAACGAAGTCTTTACGTTTCTTCCGACACTGGCGCGAGCTGGTCGCGAGTTTGGATCAACTCTTCAGATTCGTTATCCCTTGTCAACACCGTCAACGCGCTCAACTCCTACGGCGACACTCTGCGGGTCGGCACCGATTCGGGCCTCGTGAATATCGCGATGGACTCCACGGGAGTATTTACTGATATCAAGAATGTGTACTTCATCGAAGACGACAGCACGTCCCAGCGGGTGATTCGTGTCCGCACGCAGGAATTCCTCCATGACACGACAGCCGCGTTGGACTCAACCGTTATCTGGACCTGCAATCTCCCGCGCACTGCGGGCGGTGAACCGATGGTCGGCCGAATCTTTACTGATACACTTGGACAACTCCAGTTCTACCGCAATCAAGTGACTTCGGGAATCGGTTCGGTGACCTACGATATCGGCTTCCTCGGCGATACCGTCATCGTGGTCGGTCGCAACGGCGCCCGGTATTCGGCCAACGGCGGCGACCCGGCCACCGCGCTTTCGGTCATCGATAGCGTCAACGCCGCGGTCAAGCTCGACTCCGACACCATATCCGCAATCTCCATCCTCGGTGATACGGTTATCATGACTTCCAAGAAAGGCATCGCCTTTTCGACCAGTCGAGCGAAAAAGTTCAAGATCTTCAGAGCGAATCTCGACAGTCTTTCGGCCGATCTGGTGGTCAATCACACTGTTGTCAATTCAGGCAATATTGTGGCCCAACGGTACGGTCTCACCGGCGACTTTGTCCCGGCAATGGCGATTCGGCACATGACCTCCGGTCCTGACGAAATTTGGTTCTCGGGTCGACCGGTGTCGGCCGGTGTTCCCGGAATGTCCAAGACCTGGGTCGATACGGCCGGCAGGTTTACATTACTTGCCATGAACCAAAGCGATTTCGCATGGAACTTCGGTTTCAACGGCGACACCGTGTATGCGGCGACAAACGCGGGACTATTGTATCACGTTGACGATTCGATCGGTGACACATCACAGACTTGGGACACACTCTCGTTCGTGAATTCATCCTCAGGTGACACGCTGATCGCACCGGGTACTCCGGTCTATGCCGTAAAGAGCGACGGAAAATACCTTTGGGCGGGGACAGGCGACGGAACAGTTCGCATCGACCTGAACAATCTCGGCAATCAGACGCTGTTTACACCGGTCGATTCGACAACCGCCAAAGATGAAGTCTACGCATTTCCGGTGCCGTTCTATCCGGCCGAGGGGGACGAAGTCGATTTCCACTTTGTCGTCGATCAGGAAGGGCCGGTCACTCTCGAAGTGTATGACTTCGCTATGAATCTGGTCGCGCGACCAATCGACAATGTCACCTACGCACCCGGAATCTACCCCAACGGCTCAACCCAGGGTCGCACATGGAACGGCCGAAACGGCAAAGGCGATGTTGTCGCAGTAGGTGTCTATTATTTCAAAGTAACCCTTCCCGGCGGCGAGAATCGCTGGGGTAAACTGGCGGTCTTGCCGTAAAGGAGCCAATGATGAAAAAAACTATTCTGATATTGGCCACCCTGACAATCGTTGCGCCTGGTGCATTGTCTGCCGACGGCGACGGTGGTTACGCCGGTTCATTTCTGCAGGTTCCGCTTGGCGCGCGTCCGGCGGCCATAGGCGGGGCGTATATCGGTGTCTCCGATGACGCTTCCGGCATCATGTATAATCCGGCCGGGCTGGCCGGCATTCCGTATCGCGAATTTACTTCATCATACCGAGTCATGAAACTCGACCGCAAGCTCGGGTACGCTTCGGCGATCTTTCCTATACAGGGAATGGCCTCTTTAGGTGTGCAGTGGCTCTACGCCGGTTCGGGAAGTGTCGAAGAACGCGATCGCGACGGCGATTTGGTCGGCCGCGACATCAGCCAGAATACACACCAGCTCGGCGTGACCTTTGCCAAGCGATTTGAACCGTGGATTTCTGTCGGTGCCAATCTGAGCTATCTGTTTTCGAAAATGTCGGAGATCAGCGCCAATTCTGTCGGTTTCGATTTCGGCGTCATGATCCATTTGACCGAGCTGATCGACCGCGAAAAGCGCGACCTGTTTTTCGCCGAGGATGCCAAGATCGGATTTGTGGCGAGAAATCTCACCAAGCAACTTAGATGGAACAGCGAAAAGTACCTGAAAAAGTACTCGACCGACGGTACCGGATTCACGCAGACCGACAAGTTTCCCATCGAGGCAGGCCTTGGGGCTTCATCGCGGTTTCTTGATCGCAAACTGCTGATCGCGGCTGACGCCACAAAAAACGAGAAGCAGTCGTTCAAAGGTCGATTCGGCGCTGAATACGAAATTCGACCTGAGTTTGTACTTCGGTCAGGGTACTCGGCCTACGGATTCTCTGCCGGCGCTGGATTTCAATTCGATGTCAGCCCCAAGCGGACGCTCGCGATTGATTACGCCTTTACTTCTGGTCGCGCAGACGAAGGCGGCGAGCACCTCTTCTCACTTGGTCTGAGGTTTTAAAAAAGTATGAGACGGTTTTCACCAAAGTACTTTCCGGCAATACTGGCGATAGTTGTATTCGGCGGCCAGGCGCTCGCTCAAGACGGCCTGTCGCTCATGAAAGTTGAGCCGTCGGCGCGGGCCTCGGGAATGGCCGGCGCGTTTGTTGCAGTCGGCGGCGATCCGAACTCGACTGCCTACAATCCGGCCGGGGCGATCAGCAAATCAGAATTCCAGGCGTCGTTTGGTCACAATCAGTACTGGGACAATGCCCGGATTGAAACCGGATATTTCGCGCTGAGATTCTCGCCAAAAGTCTTCTGGCATGGCGGCCTGCGATTCGCGACCATCAGCGATATTCAAGCGCGGCAGATTCCTTCCAGTTCACCGGAGAATCTGTTTGAATCGAGTGACTTTTCAATCAAGTCCGGAGTGAGCTTTCAAGTTCGACCGAATATAGCAGTAGGTGCCTCCATTGGCTGGTTTGTCGAAAAAATCGATGTTTGGCGCGGCTCAGCCTTTAATCTCGACCTTGGCGCCTTGCTCTCGTTACCGCACCAGTGGACAGTCGGCGGAGCAGTGCAAAATCTTGGTGGAAAATTCAAACTGGAGAATGCCGGCGAAATCGGTTCGCGCGATATTTCCCTCCCGCTCACGTATCGTCTCGGGCTGTCGCGCGTGTACAAATCCTATCGCGCCGCCGCCGATCTGGTTGTGCTCGATGACAACGCGCATTTGCATTTGGGCGCCGAGGCCCGACTGCATGAAAAATTCGCGCTCCGCGCGGGGTATATGTTTGGATACGACACCAAAAACTTTACCGCCGGGGCCGGTTTCTTCTTCCGCACGCTATCTCTTGACTATGCGTTTGTTCCCTACTCCGCAGAGCTGGGCACGACTCATCTGTTTAACCTTACATTTATTCCGTAGTATCGAAAGGGCTTTTTTTTATGGCGAAGTATAAAATTGCCTGGTTACCCGGCGATGGCGTTGGCAACGATGTCATGGACGCCGCTAAGATTGTTTTGGACCGGATGAATTTCGACGCCGAATATATCCATGGCGACATCGGCTGGGAGTGCTGGCGCAAAGAAGCCGAGCCGTTTCCGGTGCGCACGCAGGACCTCCTGCGCAGTACCGACTGTGCGCTCTTCGGCGCGATCACCTCTCTTCCCAAAGAAGAGGCTGAAAAAGAACTGGCGCCTGCGCTTCAGGGCAAAGGCCACACTTATCGCTCGCCGATCGTGCGCATGCGTCAGGAATACAACCTGCGCACCAATCTGCGTCCGTGCAAGGCATACCCCGGCAATCCGCTCAACTACAAAGACGGTATCGACATTGTCGTTTTCAGAGAGAACACCGAAGGACTCTATTCCGGGGTCGAGTATTTTCCGGTCCACGACGAAGTCCGCGCGACACTGAAAAAGCACAACAAAAATATGGGACGGTTCGATTCTGTGCCGGCAGATCAGATGGCGATCACTTGCCGTATCAATACTGTAACCGGCTCGCGCAATATCGTTCGCGACGCTTTTGAGCTGGCCAAACGCGAGGGACGTAAATCGGTGACAGTCGTCGAAAAGCCCAATGTCCTGCGCGAAACCTCGGGGCTTTTTGTCCGCACCGCTCGTCAGGTCGCCAAAGAGTACCCCGGAATTACGATGTATGAAGCCAACATCGATGCCATGTGCATGTGGCTACTGAAAAATCCCCACGACTACTCGGTGATTGTGACTTCCAATATGTTCGGCGACATCATTTCCGATTTGTGCGCACAGTTGGTTGGTGGGCTTGGTTTCGCGGCGTCGGGGAATATCGGTGACAAGTACGCGGTTTTCGAACCTACCCACGGTTCCGCGCCGAAATACGCCGGGCAGTACAAAGTCAACCCAATGGCAATGCTGTTAACCTGCAAACTGATGTTCGACTGGCTGGGGGAGAAAGACAAAGCGGCCAACCTGGAAGGCGCCATCGCGACGGTGATCAAAGAAGGGAAAGTCCGCACCTACGACATGGGTGGGACGAATACGTCACTTGAGATGGCTCAAGCCGTTGCGGCGAAAGTGTGAGGATAACGTGGCGTCATGCGCCCCCGCGTGACGCTTATTGAAATATTGTAGGTCGGGTTCCGAAATTCTGTCGCGAAGCGTGCAGAATGAGAAACCCGACAATTTCATATGTGGTACCGTCGTCTGTTTGCTCTATTCGGCTCCGCCCTTTTAACCCTCGGCATCTTCATGCCATTTCTGGGTGTCCGATATTTCAAAGATCAGACTTATTGGCAATTGTCACAGTCCGGCGCGATCATTCTTATCGCGCTGGCTGTCCTTTCGATAACGATTGCTTTATTTCGTAAGTTCGGCCTGCTCTATCTGACCGGCGGAGGCGCACTTGGGCTGTTGGTCTATTCGATTCAACAGGTTGAAACAAGAAAGGCAGGAATGCTGGCCGATGTCACGCAGTCGCTGAGTGGCTCACCTCTCAAAGGACTCGGCACCGGCTTTGTGAAATCTTTAGATTATAGATACGGCTGGGCGGTGATGCTCTTGGGGGCAGTGATACTAATCCTGATACCGCTGATCTCAAACAGAATCAGCAGGCGCACGGCAACATCGGCAGAAGAGAGATTACTTTGAACCAAGTTGCCCGCGCTTGGCTGAGGTGAACTGTTCAAGACAGTTCATAAACGCCTTCTCGGCCTCGGGACGAACGGCGGTCGGGGCGATCGACAGTTCGAGAATCAATAATTCAGTCGAGCCGTAGTAATACGCGGTCATCACATTGGGAATGAACTGACCTTTATTATCAAGATAGAACGCAGTCAATTCCTCGCCGCCGCCATTGAAAATTGAATCAAGTGGGCGAATCTCAAGTTGTGGGCCATAATGCTCGCGAATTGAATTGGTATCATTGGTGAGAATATTTTCAAATGAGAGCGACCGCACTTTGTAAATATTCACCCCAATTACTACCGGCGCTTTCTGGTAACTTGACGAATCGGGAATGAACGCAAACGAGTAGCCGTCGGTCTTTGCCTCCGACGTAACCATCTTGAAATGTGCCGGAGCTTTCAGAATATAGTCGCGGGTTTCGCCGGCATAAAAGGCGTTATTGCTGTCGGCGATTTCGCCGGTCTTGACCGCCGGGCGGGCGACGGCCGAAACGGCCACCAGTGTCATAGAAAAAGCATAGAATAATTTGCGCATGCTGGGTTTATCGGAACTGCCCTTGTCCCGTCTGAGAAAAATCGACTGAATCCGGCTATTGTCCGACTGACTGTTGAACTATTGAACTATCGCTCTAAAGCGGCAATCGCCGCGACATACGAATCGATTTCGAATTTTCGCTTTAGCCCCTTGTCGTTCATATAGCGGACCATGCCAAAGACCGGCCGTTCGGCCCACGGGCGGTCGTGCTTGCCAAAACACCAGGCCACCCCGGCATACCCATTGGGATCGCGACCGTCGAGTTGATACTTGTCGTTCAAATATACGGCCGTCTCATACGCCTCTTCGGGCGAGCGGCTCCATTCAAGAATTTTCTTCCCCCAGTACATCCGCATGTAGCCGTGAATTCTGCCTGTCAGTAACAGTTCCTTCTGCGCTGAATTCCAATATGGATCGTGGGTTGACGCCGACTCCCATTCAGGCCGCGAGTAAATATATTCCCGCTTGTCACGGGCATGGGCGTGAAGAGTGGACTTAGCCCAAGCGGGGAGACAGTCGAACAAGTCGTATTTCGTATTGTACCAGACAAAGTTCATGCTTAGCTCGCGCCGTACAATCAACTCTTCGAGAAATTCCCGGCCAAGCTTGGGGTAAGATTTCTTGATTTCCAATGCAATTTCGACTGGAGAAACCTGACCAAAGTGCAGGTACGGCGACAACCCCGATGTCATCCCGGCGCACGGATCATTTCGCCGCTCTGCATACTGTTTTAGTTTGTGCTCAATGAAATCCTCAAGCCGCCGACGAGCCTGCGTGTATCCGCCCGTTGTACCGGTCACCGCCGCCACACTGCGATCTACCTCTAAGTTTTCCAATGCCGTTTCGACCGCGATTCTCTTGGGGTGATCGATAGCGAAGTCGATTGATCGACGCTTAACTTTGCTTTGAGGGAGTGGCGCCAGATAGTCGCTAAGTAGCGGTTCTATGCGCCGCCGTATCACCGCCGCCGACCAGGCCTCTTTTGGACAGACCGTTTGCACCGGCACAACGACCTCGGATTCGACAGCCACCACACTGCACGGTGCTTTGGCCGCCACTTCCTCCCGCCATTTTCGTTGAATCCGGGTGTACCCCAGATCAGTCACAATGAGCGCCGCCAGAGAAAACAGATCGCGTAAGCCGTCGGCTGGATCAGCGTGAACAAACACGAACTGCATTTCTCGTTTCGCCAGTCGCTTTGCCGTTTCTTTCAGTCCCTCAATCATAAACGTGTAGTGCCGGAGATTCGCTCCCGGATAGGTGTCGGTGAGTCCGAAATACACAATCAACGGCTTGCCCAGCCGATTTGCTTCAGAGATTGCGTACTCCAGCGCGTAATTGTGGGACGTGCGTTGCGCCGCCTGCATCCAGTAGATAACCAGGGCACGATCCGCAATTGGCGTTGCGTTCAAATGATGTACGCGGTCCGGCTGGATCATGGCGCTGTGTAAGTCCCATACCGTTTCGTGAGCGCTTCGGCGCGGTAAGAGAAAATATCAGTTAGCTGTCGGCGCACGAGCGGAAGCGCCAAGCGGGAGAAAGGGTCGAAGGGCAGGGCATATCGCACCGTGTCCACCGTCCGAACTCCTCCTGGTACAGGCATGAACTCATGCGTATGGTGCCAGAACCGGTACGGTCCGAGTCGCTGTTCATCAACAAAACGAACCGGCTTTTCAACGTGCGTGATTTCTGTAACCCACGTAGAGCGAAACCCGGAAAACGGCTGTACCTGATAGGTCACGATCATGCCAGCGTACATCGATTCTGGGACCTCCCCGAATGGATGCAAATGGAGGGAGGGCGGCGTGATCAACGCCAGATTTCTCGGTTCAGAAAAGAAGGACCAGCTTTCATCGAGTGATATCGGCAAACACAATTCCTGTCGTAGCGTAAAGACTCTCATTGGCACACTCGATGTCAGCGACCCGAATCACTCAGGTCTACAAGTTCGGCTGGGTAAGGGGCAAAATATGTCTGTTGCCGCAGATACACTTCGTCGAATCTCTCCACCCACGAATTGAGGACTGTCAGCACTGACGAAAGCGGGAGCTTGCCGTTTCTATACCGCTGAATGAGCGCCTGAAAGTGCCGCTTCTCAACAGACGAAAGTTTGTCCTTGAAATACCCAAGCGCATGCTCAAGCGCATTGATATGCGAGGTCACCCGCGCCGGCTTGGTCACCGCAGAGAGGAGAACTCGGTAGTACTCTTGAATTACTTTGTCAATTGGTAGCTTGTCGTGATTGGCGACTACACGTCCCATCTCACGCATCGCGGTTTGATGGTAGGCCATGAATAGTAACTTATTCTTTGCCTGAAACTCTACCAGCGCCGACACCGACGGCTCACGGCGCAGGGCTCGAAAGCGGGCGTGGAGGTAGAGTTTGGTCAGCCAGTGTTCGCGCAGACGCAAATTAGTCAAACGCCCTTCATCTTCGATCGCCAGGCCACCGAACCGACTTAGGACTTCGGCGGCAAACAGGCCGACAGTCTTTTCTGAGGCCATCTCGCCCTTTGGACCAGTGTACAATTTGACATCTTTGATCCCGCAGGACGGTGACCGGCTCTTGAGAATAAACCCGTCGACTTCAACCAGCGATTCTACAAACGTGGCGCCGAATGACTGCATCTGTGTCGTAACGTCTCGGCCGGTCGATGGCTGGACAAGATGCAGGTCATTTCTTCGCCGGACGATTTTGATCGGATCGCGGGGTGTCCCCAGGCCTATTTCAACCTCGGGGCAGATCGGCATAAAGGTGACATGGTCTTTGAGCTGGTGGACGAGCTCAAATCCAATCATCTGGCCGTTGTACCGGCAGGCCTCGAACTCAAGGCACCTGCTGATGACTACGATAGGGCGGAGGGACACTTCTTGAGTGTGCGATTTGTTCATACGTGCATTAACTATACTAATCAGTATGTGGTTCCGCAATCGAGTGTTAATCTGATCGGTTGACACCCAAACTGGTGTTGATTATCCTGATTTACAAAATGAACATTACAATTGCCCTAATCCCCGTTTCATACTGAGGTGACATATGGCAGGAATCGTCGGTTACGGCGCACATTTGCCCAGGCATCGGATCAAAGTCGAAGAGATCGCGAAAACCTGGGGGATGGACGCCAACAGTTACAAGAAGGGGCTGATGCTCCGTGAAAAATCTGTCCCGCCGCCGGACATGGACACTATCACACTGGCGGTCGAAGCAACCAAGAACGCCCTGCGCCGCGCGGTGGTTGTCAATCCGGTTGACATCGGCGCGGTTTATGTCGGCTCGGAGTCGCATCCGTATGCGGTGAAGCCCTCGGGAACCACCGTTGCCGAAGCAATCGGAGCCACACCCGATATTCATTGCGCAGATTTCGAATTTGCCTGCAAAGCCGGATCTGAGGCAATGTTTGTCGCGCTGTCGCATGTCGAATCCGGTTTCATGAAATACGCCCTTGCCATCGCCGCCGATACCTCGCAGGGTGCCCCTTCCGATGCCCTCGAATTTTCGGCCGCGGCTGGCGCCGGCGCATTTATCATGGGCAAAAGCGATCTTATCGCCGAATGCCTGTTTACCCATTCGTTTATGACCGACACTCCCGATTTCTGGCGGCGTGAACACCAGTTCTATCCGCAACACGCCTCCCGTTTCACCGGTGAGGAGTCGTATTTCAAACATACTAAAGGCGCATCGCTGGCTTGCCTGAAAAAAGCCGGCATGCAACCGAAGGATTTCAAGTACGCGGTCTTTCATCAACCGAACGGCAAATTCCCGCAAAAAGTCGCACTTGAACTGGGCTTCACACAGGAGCAGATCAATCCCGGCTGGCTCGCGCCGACACTCGGCAACACCTATTCCGGTGCCTCGCCGATTGGCTTGACCGCCACACTCGACGTTTCCAAGCCCGGCGATATGATCTTCATGTGCTCGTACGGTTCCGGCGCCGGATCGGACGCCTTTGTCTGGAAAGTCACGCCGCGCATAGATCAAGTCCGCGACAACGCGGTGCGAACCAAGAAACTGCTGGAAGAGAATTTGACGTATGTCGATTACGGCATTTACGCCAAATTCCGCCACAAAATCAAAAAGAACGCCTAGGAGGAGCCGATCATGAGAGAAGTTTGTGTAGTTGGGGTCGGCATGAGTGAGTGGGGCGAGGTTTGGAAAACCTCCATGCGCGATCTGTATGTCCATGCCGCTATGGCGGCGATCAAGAATTCGGGAGTCGATCATATTGACTCGATGTATGTCGGGTGCATGTCCGGCGGTCTGTTTGTCGGACAGGAACATCTCGGCGCACTGATGGCCGATTATCTCGGTGTCAAAGGCGTCGCGGCGTCGCGGGTCGAATCGGCCTGCGCCTCCGGCGGATTTGCGTTGCGCTCGGCCTTTATCGATGTCGCCTCGGGTATGTCGGACATCGTGCTCGCCTCCGGTGTAGAAAAGATGACCGACTGTTCCCCCGATGAAGACACCAATGCGTTGGCCACCGCCGCCGATGCCGAGTACGAAGTATTCCACGGCGCCACCTTTCCCGGTCTGTACGCTATGATGGCCTGTGCGCACACAGCCAAATATGGCACCACGCGCGAGATGCTGTCGGCAGTCGCGGTGAAAAATCACAAGAACGGCTCCAAGAATCCAGTCGCGCAGTATCCGTTTACGATTACAGCCGAGCAAGTCGCCAGTTCGGTGATGGTTGCCGATCCGCTCAGGATACTCGACTGTTCGCCGATCACCGACGGCGCCGCGGCGGTGATTGTCACCACCGTCGAGATCGCCAAGAAACTCGGCAAACCGTATGTGAAAATAACCGGCTCGGGCGCGGCGACCGATTCAATTGCGCTGGCCCAGCGTGACGATATCACGACCATCAAGGCGGCTACGCTGGCCTCGCAACGAGCGCTGACGATGGCGGGAAAGAAAATCGACGACATCCAATTTGCCGAAATGCACGACTGTTTCACGATCGCCGAGATCATCATCGCTGAGTCGATCGGCAAATTCAAACCGGGTCAGGCCGGACCCGCCACACTGGCGGGGGAGACCGCGCTTGAAGGGAAATTCCCGATCAACACAAGCGGCGGTTTGAAATCCAAAGGACATCCGGTCGGCGCGACAGGAATTGCGCAGATTGTCGAGGTCTACAAACAACTGACCGGTCAGGCCGAAAACGGACGCCAGATTCCCAAGGCGCCGAAAATCGGCATGGCCCAGAACATGGGCGGCTCCGGCGCATCGTCGGTGGTCCATATCCTGGAGGTGGCGTGATGGCAATGTTCAGCTCCCGCAACTGGCGCGAGTATCCCCAGCGATACCGCATGGAAGCCGGCAAGTTCAAAAAATCCGGAAAGACCTTTTTCCCGCCGCGCGTCGTCGATCCAACCAATGGCGACACCGCGCAGGAAATGGTGAAACTGCCGGAGACCGGAAAGATCACGACCTTTACGGTGATTCGCACACCGTCGGCGATGTTCAAAGACATCGGACCGTACGCGCTGGCGATTGCCGAACTCACCGACGGCACTCGCTTGATGGCGCAGATGACCGATTGCGACATCGAGGCAGTGAAGATCGGCATGGAAGTACGGATCGAGTTCCGCCGGATACAGCAGGAACAAGACCACGGCGTGATTTCGTACGGCTACAAGTTCGTGCCAAAATGGTACTGAGTTCGAGTAGCGAATAAGTGTCACCCCGGCGAAAGCCGTGGTCCATCTATTCTTGTGCCGTCAGGTGCCCCCACCTGACGGCGGGTGTGAATAATGGGAGGGAGTTTTCTCGGTGCCTTTCAATTTCATGTGTCCGTCGTGTGGAGACGAAGTAACAATTCGTTTCCTAAGACCTGGAGAATTGTACAAGTGCAAGTGCGGAAAAACGTCGATAGTTCCGCAGGACGCCACGGAGGTTTTTGAAACCATTGACGCCGCGGCTTCATATCCAGAGTCTGGTGGCACAGTTATCAATCCGCCGCGCCCAGGAGAGCCCGCGACAGGACTTGGAGAAGTTATTGGCGGGGCCGGCGTTTTCACACTGCTTGCATATGGTGCAAACGGTGCGCTGGTCTTGTTCTCTCTCATCGGGCTAGCTGTAATCGGCGTCACATTTGTAAACATTATTGGATTGGCAATTCCATACGGGGCTAGTGCGGTGTCAGTTTTCGCCCTTACAAAGGGTGGATCCAACTGGAGAGGACTTGCAATCGCCGCAAATGTTCTTGCCTTCGAGATTGGTGGTTTGGTAAATGCTTTTGTGGGGAAGAGCATGGAGGCTCGGGTAGGGGGATGGATATACGTGGGAATCGGCATCATAAATCTTATTGCCCTGTCCCTGCGAAACAAGAAGACTTTCCTCGGTTTGTATTTAGAACGAAAACGACTAGAAGAAGCCAAGAGAGTGGCTGAGCTTGATCGCGAACTAAATGAACGTAAGCCCGCCTGAATCTTTTTGGTTCATGGCCTTATATTGCGGCGGGCAGACGCGAGATTGCTCCGCCGCTAAGTGCGTCTCGCAATGACGCTCCAAACGCCACTTGACTCAAGTATCTAATCCGCGCAACTTGAGCCGATGAAATCCATCCGCTATCACACATACGGCCCGCCTTCCGTCCTCAAGATCGAAGAGGTTGAAAAGCCCATAGTTGGCGAGAACGACATACTCATCAAAGTGCGGGCGGTCGCGGTCAATCCGTACGACTGGCATTTCATGCGCGGCAAACCGTATGTCATGCGGTTCATGTCGGGGATGTTTGTGCCAAAGACCCCAAAGTTTGGCGCGGATTATTCCGGCGTGGTTGAATCTGTCGGTAGCAATGTCGCGCTGTTCAAGCCGGGGGATGAAGTCTACGGGTGCAGGCAGGGCGCGTTTGCGCAATATGTCGTCACGACCGAAAGATCGACCGCGCTGAAACCGAGAAATCTCTCGTTTGAACAAGCGGCCGCAATCCCAATGGCGGCGCTGACTGCATTGCAAGCGCTCCGCGATTCCGGCGGAATCAAATCAGGCCAGAAAGTTCTGATCAACGGCGCCTCCGGGGGAGTAGGGACAATGGCGGTGCAGATCGCCAAATCGTACGACTGCGAAGTCACCGCAGTGTGTAGCAGCAAAAATGCCGAACTGGTGCGATCGCTTGGCGCTGAACATGTGATCGATTACACCAAAGTCGATTTCTCGCGAATGGGCTTAAAGTACGATCTCTTTCTTGATGCCATCTCTACCCGCTCGATATTCGCCTGCCGACGCGCCTTGACGCCGAACGGGACTTACGTCAGTGTCGGAGCCGGTAGCGGGAATTGGATCGGACCGATAGTCGGACTACTTTCGACGGCCGTGGTGTCGTGGTTTTCAAAGCAACATCTTACCGGAATGCTTGCCAAAGTCGCGCGACAGGATCTGGTTAAGGTCGCCGAGTTGATCGAGTCAGGGAAATTGAAACCGGTGATCGAGCGTCAGTACACATTCGAGCAAATTCCCGACGCGATCGCGCATCTTGAGACGGGGCATGTTTCGGGCAAGTTAGTTATCAGCGTTTCATAGCCGAATCGGCTCGCTTTACAATCGCAATTCCAAATCGTATATTGTCGGCCGTTGATTATAGCGCCGCCAGTGTTTGTTGTGGTGCAAGGGATTAGGCGCCTCTCTGGTAGGTCGGGTTCTGAAAAAGTCCCACGTCAGTGGGACGACTGAAAAACCCGACATCAAGCGAAGAAAGTGTCGGGTTTCTTGTCCCGCTCGCGCGGGACTTCGGAACGCCGACCCACAAGAATCGCAACGCCCACCATGAATGGTGGGTTACCAAGGCTGTAGGGCAGAACCCGAGCGAAGCGAAGTGGTTCTGCCATTTGAATACGCGATGAAATTCAGGGATCCCACCGCAAGCGGTGGGGTACCGAAGTTGTAGGTCGGGACCCTTGTGGTCCCGACACTCAGATGAGAGAAGATGTCGAAACCGCAGGGGTTTCGACCTACAAGATAGAGGAGAGATTGCTTCGGTCCCCCCAAGGGTGGGACACTCGCAATGACATGAAAAAACTCATTCGTATCGGAAATGCCGGCGGGTACTGGGGGGATGACCTCGGAGCGATGAAGCGCCAGCTCGAAGGCGGCCCGCTTGACTATGTCACTATGGATTTCCTCGCGGAAATCACCATGTCGATTTTGCAACGTCAGCGCAAAGCCAACGCCGACCTTGGATACGCGGTCGACTTTCTCGATCAACTCGCCGAATGTCTGCCGATTATCGCGAAAAAGAATGTACGTGTAATCTCCAATGCCGGCGGAATCAATCCGATCGGGATGGGGCGCAAAATCGTCGAGATGGCCCGCAAGATGGGGCTGAAAATCAAAGTCGGCGTGGTGTACGGCGACGATATCGTCAACAACCTGTATGAACTCACCGCCGCCGGCGAGCGGTTTTCCAATATGGAAACCGGCGAGGATTTTCTTGGCGTGCGTTCGCGAATAACCTCCGCCAATATTTATCTCGGCGCCGAGCCGGTGGTCAAAGCGCTTGAGGCGGGGTGTCAGATTGTCGTCACCGGGCGAGTCACCGATACCGGCATCACGCTCGCGCCGATGATCCACGAATTCGGCTGGGCGATGGACGACTGGAGCAAGATGGCGGCGGGGATTGTCGCGGGGCATATTATCGAGTGCGGCGCGCAGGCCAGCGGCGGAAATATCAGCGACTGGAATGATGTCAAGTCGTTTGACAATATCGGGTATCCCATTATCGAAATGTCGCCCAGCGGCGAGTTTGTCGTCACCAAGCACAAAAATACCGGCGGATTGGTTTCTGAAAAGACTGTCAAAGAGCAGTTGGTGTATGAGATGGGGGATCCGTCGAACTATATCTCGCCCGACGGTGTCGCGCGCTTCGACACAATTCAACTCAAGCAAATCGGCAAAGACCGGGTGAAAGTTTGGGGAATCAAAGGAAAACCCGAGCCGGATTTTCTCAAAGTTTCAATGTCGTTCGACGACGGTTGGAAAGCCTCCGGCGAGATTCTGGTCTCTGGTCCGGACACCTACGAAAAGGCCGACACGATCGCCAAGGCATTTTGGAAGCGACTAAATTACGAATACGAGGCCTCGCTCACCGAGATGATCGGCTCCGGCTCGATCTGGCCCGACGCCCTGTCGCCGCACGAACCAAACGAGATTCTTCTGCGGTTCGGTGTGCGCGATCAGAGTTATGACAAAGTAGTCCGGTTCGGCAAGGCCCTCTCGACCATGATTCTCTCGGGCCCCGCAGGAATGGCGGTGACTGGCCGTGGACGCCCCAAACCGGTGCCGGTGATTGCCTATTGGCCGGCGCTGATGCATCGCAATCAGGTGAAAGCGAAAGTGCTGACACTTACCACAAGCGGCAAAGAGGAATTCCACGAGATCAGTTTTCCGGTGCGTCTGCACTCGGCGTCGAAAAAATCGGTCCTGCCGAAAACAGAGCGTGCCGTGCCCAAATTTCCGAAGGGAAAAACACAAAAAGTTCAATTGAGGCAGATTGCCTACGCCCGCTCGGGCGACAAAGGTGACACCTGCAATATCGGTGTCCTGGCCCGCACGCCGGAGATTTACAATTTTCTGCTGGCGTATCTCACGCCGCAACGAGTCAAAGATTTCTTTAAGGGGGTCACCCACGGCAAAGTCGTGCGGTATGAACTTGATAATCTGTGCGCTTTGAATTTTCTTTTGGAAGAGTCGCTCGGTGGCGGCGGAACGAAGTCGCTCCTGATCGACCCGCAAGGCAAAACGCTGGCGCAGGCGCTCCTCCAAATGCCGGTCGATGTGCCCGTGGCGTTGTTGAAATAGGTGAAGAAGATGTCGAAACCGCAGGGGTTTCGACCTACAAGACAGGAAATGTCGGAGGTTCGTCTTTGCGCGACGCGTTTCGCGGCGAAGCAATCTCGCCTCGTACTGTTGGATTGAGATCTGAAGCGAGATTGCTTCGTCGAAGACTCCTCGCAACGACGTACGAACGGGACAAGGTTAAGCTATGAAGAGATACAATTAGTATGTTCAGAATAGAATCAAAAATCGACACCAACTCCGCGCAGTACAAAGAAAACGCGGCGACCAATCGCTCGCTCCACGCGCAGTTCAAAGAGCGGCTGGAAAAAATAAAATTGGGTGGACCGGAAAAGTCACGCCAGAGGCATCTCGAACGCAAAAAGCTTCTGCCGCGCGACCGGGTAGCGCATCTGCTCGATCCCAACACACCGTTCCTCGAAATTTCTCCGCTCGCCGCCTACGAGATGTACGACAACGAGGCCCCCTCGGCCGGGATAATCTGCGGCGTCGGGCGAGTACATGGTCGCGAGGTGATGGTGATCGCCAATGACGCCACGGTCAAGGGTGGGACATATTTCCCAATGACTGTGCTCAAACATGCGCGGTGCCAGGAGATTGCCGAATCCAACGGACTGCCGTGCATTTATCTGGTCGATTCGGGCGGCATATTCCTTCCGATGCAGTCCGGCACATTTCCCGATAAAGATCATTTCGGAAGAATCTTCTACAACGAAGCCCGCATGTCGGCCAAAGGCATTCCGCAAATTGCCGTAGTGCTGGGATCGTGCACGGCCGGCGGGGCGTATCTTCCCGCGATGTCCGACGAATGTGTGATTGTCCGCAAACAGGGAACAATTTTCATTGGCGGACCGCCACTGGTCAAAGCCGCGACAGGTGAAGTTGTCTCGGCCGAAGATCTAGGCGGCGCTGATGTCCATTGCCGCACCTCGGGCGTGACCGACCATTACGCCCAAAACGACGAGCATGCCCTGCAGATCACACGGAACATTGTTGAAAACTTGGTGCGTGGCCCAAAGTGGGAACTTGAGATGTCCGAACCGGAGGAGCCGTATTACGATCAGGAAGAACTGTACGGCGTCGTCTCGCCCGATCCGCGGAAACCGTTCGATGTCCGCGAGGTGATTGCGCGAGTGGCCGACGGTTCCCGGTTCCATGAGTTCAAGGAACTCTACGGCGCGACTCTGGTAACCGGGTTTGCGCGAATCATGGGATATCCAGTCGGAATACTTGGCAACAACGGCGTACTTTTTGGCGAATCGGCCCAGAAAGGCGCGCACTTTATCGAACTGTGCACCCAGCGGAAAATTCCGCTGGTATTTCTGCAGAATATTTCCGGGTTTATTGTTGGTCGCAAATATGAGGCTGGCGGGATCGCCCGCGACGGCGCCAAGATGGTGCACGCGGTGGCCAATGCGCAGGTGCCTAAGTTCACGCTCGTGATCGGCGGGTCGTACGGCGCCGGCAACTACGCCATGTGCGGCAGAGGGTATTTCCCGCGCCTGATGTGGATGTGGCCCAACGCAAAAATCTGTGTGATGGGGGGAGAGCAAGCGGCCGATGTGCTTTCGCAAGTGAAGATCGAACAACTGGAGCGCGAGGGACACAAGCTCAGTCAGTCCGAAATCGACGCCATCCGCAATCCAGTGATTGAAAAATACGAGTCTGAATCCAGCGCTTACTATTCCGGAGCGCGGCTCTGGGACGACGGCATTATCGGGATGACCGACACGCGGCAGGCATTGGCGCTGGGTGTTTCGATGTCGCTCAATGCGCCGATCCCCGATCAACAGTACGGCGTGTTCAGGATGTAACGTAAATCATGCCGTACACAACCATACAAACCCGCCGCGAAGATTCTGTCGGCTCGATTACGTTCAACCGCCCCGACATTCATAACGCCTTCAACTCGACCGTAATCTCCGAACTTTCGGCGGCCTTCACCGAGATGGAGAAAGACCGGTCGGTGCGTGTGGTCGTGCTGACCGGCGCCGGCAATTCATTTTGTGCCGGAGCTGATCTGAACTGGATGCGCGGAGTCATTTCGCAGTCGTTTGATGAAAATCTGGCCGAGTCGAACGCGCTGGCCGATCTCTTCTGGCAAATCTATTCATTTAAGCGACCGGTAATTGGCCGCATCAATGGCGCGGCTATCGGCGGTGGAACCGGATTTGTCGCGGTGTGCGATATCGCAATCGCGGCTGATTCTGCCGTCTTCTCATTTTCCGAAGTCAAAATCGGTGTGGTCCCCGCTTGTATCGGGCCATATGTCGTTAAGAAAATGGGCGAGGGAAAAGCTCGCGAACTGTTCATCACCGGCGAACGGATGAATGCCCAGCGCGCACACGAAGTCGGTCTGGTCAACAAAGTCGTCGGAGACGAGCAATTGGATGCCGAAATCAATGCGCTCATCGATTCGCTTTTGTCATCTGGCCCAGAGGCGGTCGCGATGGCCAAGCGCCTTGTTTCCAGTGTCGGCGATATGACACCCGAGCAGTTCAGGCCGTGGACCGCCGATATGATCGCCAAATTGCGCGTTTCGCCAGAAGGACAAGAGGGGATGGATGCCTTCTTGAACAAACGCAAACCGAACTGGGTGAAGAAGAAGAGTTGAAGCGAGATTGCTTCGAACCGGCGCCCTTCGACAGGCTCAGGGTGACGGTCGTGCAAAGGCGGATGTCGAAACCACAGGGTTTCGAGCTATTAATACATACACACTCTGTCATTCCCGCGAAGGCGGGAATCAGGTTGTAGGTCAAGCCGCCTGCGGCTTGACACAAATAGAGAAAAAACGTCAAGCGCCAAGGCGCTTGACCTACGAAGATGAAGAGTTGAAATGCCTCCGTTATTTACGAAAATCCTCGTTGCCAATCGCTCCGAGATCGCCGTACGCGTCATGCGAGCCTGCCGCTCTTTGGGCATTCCAACAGTCGCGGTCTATTCCGAAGCGGATATCCGCTCCAAGCACCGATTACTCGCCGATGAATCGGTGTTGATCGGTCCACCCCCCCCGCGAGAATCATACCTAGATATCGAGAAAATAATTAACGCCGCAAAGCAGACCGGGTGCGATGCCATCCACCCCGGCTATGGATTTCTCGCCGAAAACCCACTCTTTCCGGCGGCCTGCAAGCAGGCGGGGATTACGTTTATCGGACCGGACTCCAATGCGATGCGCCTTCTTGGAAACAAAGTCGAGTCGCGGGTCAAGATGGCCGATTCGGGCGTACCGCTCACACCCGGTATGAAAGGGAGCGGAAAAGAACTGGACCAATTTTCCAAAGCGGCCGAAAGCGCCGGGTATCCGGTGATCATAAAAGCGGCGGCCGGCGGCGGTGGCAAAGGAATGCGGATTGTTCACGAGCCGTCCGGTCTGAGTGACGCTATCAGCGCGGCCCAGCGCGAAGCGCTCAATGCCTTCGGCGATGACACGATCTATCTTGAAAAATATCTGACCGACCCGCGCCACATCGAGTTTCAGGTACTGGCTGATCACCACGGCCACTGCATTCACCTGTTCGAGCGTGAATGCTCGATCCAGCGCCGCCACCAGAAAATCATCGAAGAAACTCCTTCAGTCGCGCTCACACCTGAACTTCGCGCAAAGATGGGTGCTGACGCGGTCAAAGTCGCGCAGGCGGCCGGGTACACCAACGCCGGCACGGTCGAATTTCTGCTCGACAAAAGCGGGAAATACTATTTTCTGGAAATGAACACCCGAATACAAGTGGAGCATCCGATTACCGAAATGGTGACCGGTGTCGATCTGGTAGTGGAGCAAATCAAAGTTGCCGCCGGACTTCCGCTTGGCGATCATTTGAAAAATCTCACTCAACGCGGCCACGCCATCGAATGCCGCATCTACGCTGAGGATGGCGAGAACAATTTCCTGCCATCGATTGGTATCGTGCTGAGTTACTCCGAGCCGGAAGGCCCAGGCGTGCGAGTTGATTCGGGGATTGCGCTCGGATCAGAAATCACCATGCACTACGATCCAATCATGGCCAAGCTGATTGTCCACGCGCCCGATCGCGATACTGCGATCATCAAAATGACCGACGCGCTCGAGCAGTTCAAAATTCTTGGTGTTAAGACCTCGCGTCGGTTCATGATTGAAGTGCTCAATCATCCTGAGTTCGTCGCAGGGCGGACTTTCACTTCATTTATTCCGGCGCACATGGCAAATCGTGACAGTTCCACCAGTGAGATTCATGCTCTTGCCGCGGCGGTGGCTTCGGCTGTTATGTCAAAGCCGTCAGCCGTGACAAGTCAAACTGGCGGTCGACAATCTGTCGCGACTCCATGGGACACAATCGGCAACTGGCAGATCGGGGATAGTGCCTCATGAGTACATACCAATTCCTGATCGGCGAAGAAAAGATCGAGACTTCGGTAGATCGCTCGGGCGATGGTTGGGTTGTGAAGTCCGGCGGCCAAACATATGAAGTATCATCATTGCCAAATGGCCTGTTCGCGGTAACTGTCGACGAAAAACGAACCACCGCCGCGGCGGTAAAACACAAAGGCATTGTCTATGTCGATCTCGGGCGATTTCAGCTTGAACTGACTTCGGCCTCTGACGCCGCCTCATCGGGCGGGGCCGGCGATTCACACCGCGCCAAAGACAAAGTGTTTGCGCCAATGCCGGGGCGAATTGTCAAGATCACGGTGGCGGTCGGCGACAGCGTGACCGAACGACAGCAATTGGTGATTGTCGAGGCGATGAAAATGGAAAACCCCGTGCTGGCGCCCTCGGCGGGGAAAGTCAAGGCCGTGCATTTTTCGGCGGGCGATCAAGTCGACACCGACTCACCGATAGTGGAGTTGGATATTTAGCTCTTCGTAGGGCAGGCTCGTCTGCGAGCCTGCACTGCTTGGTAGCCCGTCAGTATCCAAAAAGAAACTGGCGGGTTCGAAAACGGACCCGCCCTACAAGAAATCTTGAAGGTCGAAACCCCTGCGGTTTCGACATTTTCTTCTCAATAAAAACCTGATTGTGCAAGGCCGACGTCCTCGTCGGCCCTTTTTCGTTGCACGCGGACGAGGAAGTCCGCGTTGCACTTAGCATATTATTCCCGTGGAAGCGAGAATCGAATTGTAGGTCGGGTTCTGAAAGAGCCCCGTTTATCGGGGCGATTGAAAAACCCGACATGATGTTGATGCGAATTTGTCGGGTTTCTTGTCACGCTTATGCGTGACAGCGGAACCCGACCTACGAAGACTGGATACCGGCCTCCGCCGGTATGACATGAAGTCGAAGTCGGAGAATCAAAAAATTACAGCCGCAGTCCTGCAATAAGCTGGAGATATCGGTAGTTCCCGATTTCGTTGCCGAAAATCGTCACATAATGCGCCTGGCTGAAAAAGCGGAGGTGGTCGCTGATCGGGACATCAAAGCCAATTCCCGGTGCGAAGTACGGCCCCCATTCGATGAAGCCATCGACTGTCTTTCCGGTGATTTGCGACGTGAATAACTTTTCGCGTACGCGAGAAACACCGCCCCCCACTCCAAAAAAGTAATGTGCCTTATGATCCAAGTTGGCCACTAAGCGAAATTCGAGCCCGCCATTTGCGATCAGAAAATCGCCGCCGATTTTGCCGTCATTGGGGAAGACCGACCCGGTCGCCGAAGCTACCAATTCAAATGCCTCGGTAATTCCCGGCGCCAGCGCAACCGCGGCGCCGAAGGACCCATGAGCGCCGTACCGCGCACGATCATACAGCGGCCCAAAGGTGATCGAACCACCGCCTCCGGCGAAATAGGAGACATGGCCCGCCACCGCCGGCTCTTGTGCCTGTGCCGATCCGGCCAAAAGGCCTGCCGCAAGTAGGACCACGTTGAACAGAATCCCTGTGGTTGGTCTGATAGGTGCTGTCAATGATTTAGACATGGGTGGCTATTATACGAACTAATCGGGTCTAATGCTACTTGCCCCATAGAAAAACAGCCCGGCAAGGGCCGGGCATATTTTTCTCAATCAGTGATAACTCATCGAATTAGAAGAACTTCAGGCCGAGGGTGATCGGCACAAACTTCTCCGGCTCGCCGTCGGTCGCAATACTCACATACCGAATCTGAGCGAAGAATCCAAAGAGCGGGGATCCTTTCAGCTCGAAGCCAGCGCCAATATTCCAGTATCCTTTGGTCTGCGGATCAAAACTGGACGCATTCAAACTCGTCGCCAGCACGTCGCCGCTAAACTCGGTCTGATCGACTTTGGCCATGCCGAGTCCGGCGAGCGCAAACGGTTTGAAGGGCGCGGCGGGCACGCCGAGCGAAAAGCGACCGTCGAGACCGAACATCATCACTCGGTTTGAACCGCCGGCGAGATTCGGATTGGAAGTCGCCAATCCACTTTGCTCGTAGTCAAACCCAAATGAGTGGAGTTCGGCTTTGGCCACCGCCTGAAAATTCGGCATGAATTTCCATCCTAGCCCGACTGTGCCATGCCAGCCGTTTTTGTAACCGTCTTTGAACGACGACGGTCCCTGCGGCATCGAAACCAACCCGCCGGCATAAAGCGAAAACGGGCTCGGTACTTGCGCAGATGCGACCGATGCAAGCGCCAAAAGGGTTACCAACGCCATCAGAATCTTCTTCATCGACATCCTCCTTGGAGAAGTGTTCGGGAAAACGGATCGTTATTCAGATTATCGGCCCCGAAACGGGCCGCCTTTAGAAGGACATCATCACTTCGTTGGTCAGGGTCCTCGCGACCTGACGTCTTCCCTCATAAAAAAATGTCAGCCTCACAAGGAAGCTGACCTACACGGGGATTCAGATGACAGTTATGTGCATATCCCGGTGCAGTAAGGGGCGTACAGCCAAGCAGAGATAATCCGGTCGACGCGATTGATTTGCGACCGGAATTGGTGTATATACCGCATGTGAAATAGATAACAAGTAATCTCGCGGAGGATCGTGATGAGTCAGCAATCGGCATACATAGTTTCGGCCTGTCGGAGCGCAATTGGGACGCTTCACGGCGGCCTCGGTTCGATGAGCGCCCCACAACTTGGAGCGCAGGCGATCAAAGAAGCGATCAAACGGTCGGGGGTTGATCCGAAAGACATCGACGAAGTCATCATGGGTCAGGTAGTGCAAGGTGGAGCCGGCCAGGCCCCGGCCCGTCAGGCGGCTATCCACGGCGGCGTGCCGCCGGAGGTTGGGTGTCTCACTATCAATAAAGTCTGCGGATCGGGCCTCAAAGCAGTAATGCTGGCCGCGCAGTCGATTAAAGCAGGAGACCAGAATGTCGTCATCGCGGGGGGCATGGAATCGATGTCCAACACGCCGTATGTGATTCGAGGCGCCAAAACCGGCACACGGTTCGGCAATCAGGTGTTGGAAGATATCATGATCTCGGACGGTCTCTGGGATTCCTTCAACAATTTCCACATGGGCAACGCCGCCGAATACACTCGCAAAAAAGCCGAAATCACTCGCGAACAGCAGGATGAGTTTGCTTGCAACTCGCACAAAAAAGCAATCGCCGCCCAGCAAGCCGGAAAATTCAAAGCGGAAATCTTTGATGTCCTGGTCCCCCAGAAAAAAGGCGACCCGAAAGTTTTTAATACCGACGAGTGCCCGCGCGCCGATGTGACTCTCGAATCACTCGCGAAACTCCGTCCGGCTTTCGAAAAAGACGGCACCGTGACCGCCGGCAATGCGCCGGGCCTCAACGACGGTAGCTCGGCGATCGTAGTGGTCTCCGAAAGCTACATGAAAGCCAAAGGGCTCAAGCCGCTGGCAAGAATTGTCGATTACGCCACCGCCGGCACCCCCCCTCAGGATTTGTTTTTTGCGCCGATCTATGCTATAGAACTGCTAATGAAGAAGATGAACGTGAATATTGATCACTGGGATCTCATCGAAGCCAACGAGGCCTTTTCGGCGCAGGCGTTGGCCGACGGCAAAGGTCTTGGCTGGAAGTGGGATCGGGTCAATGTCCACGGTGGCGCGGTGGCGCTGGGACATCCGATCGGCGCAAGCGGCGCACGGATACTCACAACGCTCATCTACGCCCTCAAGGACCGTAACCAAAAGAAAGGAATGGCGACGCTCTGCCTCGGCGGCGGGAATGCGGTAGCGCTGGCCATCGAAATTGTGTAGCCATATTGCCGGAGTATCTGAAAGTATGAAGTTGAGTGATGTCCATACGGTCGCTGTGGTGGGCGGCGGCATAATGGGTAACGGTGTGGCGCAGGTTTGCGCCATGAATGGATTTAACGTCACGCTCATCGAAGTCGATCAGTCACGCGCTGACAAAGCGCTGGCCGCGATTGGTGTATCGATGGATCGAGTCGTGAAGAAAGATCCGAAGATCGACAAGACCGCCGTGATGGAGCGGATCGCGACAAGCATCGATCTGAAGGGCACCCAAAGCGCACAACTGGTGGTCGAGGCAGTCACCGAGCAGTTGCCGGTGAAACTCGATTTGTTCCGTCGGCTCGATGTCATCTGTCCGCCCCACACAATTCTGGCGAGCAATACATCCTCGCTTCCGATCACGCAACTTGCTGGTGTCACCAAGCGGGCCGACAAAGTGATCGGGATGCACTTCATGAACCCGGTCCCGGTGATGAAACTAATCGAGATCATCCGCGGACTTGCTACCAGCGACGAAACGTACTCGACCGTCAAAGAAATGGCCGTCAAACTGGGTAAAGTCCCGATCGAAGTCAACGACTACCCCGGATTCATCGCCAATCGCATCTTAATGCCGATGATCAACGAAGCGATTTACGCACATGTCGAAGGGGTCGGATCGGTCGAAGCAATCGACGAAGTCATGAAGCTGGGCATGGGTCATCCGATGGGGCCACTTACACTCGCTGATTTTATCGGGCTGGATGTTTGTCTGGCTATTTTGGAAGTAATGCACGAAGGACTCGGCGATCCCAAATATCGCCCCTGTCCTTTGCTCAAGAAGATGGTGCATGCCGGGTATCTCGGACGGAAAACCGGCCGGGGATTCTATACGTACGCATAAGCAGGAGTCGATAATGCAGTTTGAATTGGACGAGCAGGACCTTGAACTAAAACAGATGGCCCGCGATCTGGCGGTCAAGCGGATCTATCCAATCGCCCTTGAGATGGACGAGAAGGAAGAAACGCCGGCCGAACTAATCAAAGAGTGCGCCGAACTTGGATATTTCGGATTCACAACTCCCGAGGAATACGGCGGCCTCGGAATGAGCACCACCGCCTTCATGGGTGTACTCGAGGAATTCTGCGCCGCGAGCGCCGGATTCGGGATCATGCTCTCAGTTCACAATTCGCTCACCTGCGAAATACTCAAGCTGTACGCCTCCGACGAACTGAAGAAAAAATATTTGCCCAAGATGGCCTCGGGCGAACTGATCGGATCGTACTGTATCACCGAACCAAACGCCGGCACCGATGTCGCCTCGCTCACTACCATGGCGGTTGAAAAGGGCGACCACTACGTTCTCTCCGGCACCAAAGCGTTTGTCACCAACGCCATCTATGCCGGTGTGTATATCGTGTTTGCGCGAACCCACACCGACGGCGGCCGCGACGGCATCTCCTGCTTTGTCGTCGACCGCAAGTCCAAAGGACTCGAAATCGGCAAAGCCGAACGCAAGTGCGGTATCAAAGCTTCCGACACGCGCGAAATTTCGCTATCCGACGTAGTGGTCCCCAAAGAAAATATGATCGGCCACGACCGCGATGGTTTCCGTATGGCGGTCGGCATCTTAAACGGCGGACGGATCGGCGTGTCGTTCCAGGCTATCGGCATCGCGCAGTCAGCGCTCAACGAAGCGATCAAATATTCCAAGACCCGCAAGCAGTTCAATCAGCCCATCGCGAATTTCCAGGCGATCCAGTTCAAAATCGCCGAAATGGGGACCAAACTCGACGCCGGCCGCCTTCTCGGTTACCGCGCCGCGTGGCTTAAAGACAACGGCAAGCCGTGCCACCGCGAGGCCTCGATGTCCAAACTTTTCTGCACCCAGATGGCGAACTTTGTCTGCAACGAGGCAGTACAAATTCACGGCGGATATGGGTATATTAAAGAATACCCGGTCGAGCGGTATTTCCGCGACGCCCGTGTGACCGAACTGTACGAAGGAACCTCTGAGGCGCAGAAGATGGTAATCTCGCGCGATTTCCTGAAGGACTGAGCGTGATCGAACAAAAACACCACGAATATCGCGAGAAACTGCGTGCTTTTGCCCTCGAACAAGTCGAGCCAAAGGCTGACACCCTCGACCGCGAGCAGAGATTCCTCGATGAACATATCGCGCCGATGGAGAAACTCGGCCTTTTCGGCTGTTTGTTTCCCGAACAATACGGCGGCCGTCCGATTGATACTGTCTCGTATTGCATCGCAGTCGAAGAATTGAGTCGGGTCTGCGGATCGACCGGCATTACCATCGCCGCGCATAATTCTCTCGGAACATTCCCGATCTACAAGTTTGGCACCGAAGAACAAAAGAAGAAATACCTGCCTCGCGCCGCCAAAGGCGAGTTGATCGCATTCGGACTCTCTGAACCCGAAGCCGGCTCCGATGCCGGCGGGACCAAAACCTTTGCCAAGCGCGACGGCGACGGGTGGATTGTCAACGGCTCCAAGTGCTGGATTACCTCGGCGACCAAGGCGTTTGCGACAATCGCTACGGCGCGGACATCGGAGAGCCCCGAAGATCGCACCATTACCACGTTCATCTTAGAGAAAGCGATGAAGGGGTACGCGGTCGGGAAAAAAGAAAACAAACTTGGTTTGCGCGGGTCCGATACCGCCTTCCTGCATTTCGACGATCTGAAAATCCCCAAAGAAAATCAGCTCGGGCAGGAAGGGCAGGGATTCAAGCAGATGTTGGTCACTCTCGACGGCGGCCGGATATCAATTGGCGCGATGGCGCTTGGACTTGGACAAGGGGCGCTTGATTGCGCGCTCAAGTATGCGGCGAAACGCGTGCAGTTCGGGAAACCGATTGCAGACAATCAGAGCATTCAGCATCGACTCGCCGATATGGCGACCGAACTTGAAGCGGCGCGTCTTATGATCTATGAAGCCGCCATGCTCAAAGACGCCGGCAAGCCGTTCGGCAAACTCTCCGCGATGTGCAAACTATACGCGTCAGAGGTCGGCACCCGTTGCGCAACCTCGGCGATGACAATCCTCGGCAGTATCGGCTACATGACCGGCCCATTCCCGGCCGAACGCATCTGGCGCGATGTCAAACTCTGTGAAATCGGCGAAGGCACATCGGAAATCCAGCGGCTGGTGATTGCGAGAGAATTGTTGAAGTCTTTGTAGGGCAGAACCCGAGCGTTTCGCGACGCGGCTCTGCCAATAGGAAGTCACGTAGGTCGGGTTCCGCCGTTTCCCGCCAAAGGCGGGGGACAAGAAACCCGACAACTGATAGCGTTGCTGTGGGAGGGACTTTCAGTGTCAGCGGATTCTGAAGATAAGTTCACCTGCCGCAATCATCCCGATAGATTTACCGCGACAACTTGTATGGATTGTTTGGCTCGGGTATGCGAGGAATGCAGAATTGTCCTGGGCCCCAAATATCTTTGTCTCGATTGTCGACAGAAATTTGTTCAGTCCGTTCCGGAGCTGACTCCAGACGAGGCACTCAAGATGCGTGCTCGCGGACTTGAGACCATTCCCAAAGAACTCGTTGGAGTAGATGGATGGCTACTTTGGTTTTGCATCGTATTGTCCGTGTTCGTGCCAATTTCGACAATTCCGGATGCTTGGGGTTACTATCAATTGTCGAGCTCACTGGATGAATCATTCGGTGCACTTCGGTTCATGAGTATCATCGCCAATTCTCTGGGACTCATTTTGGTATTGTTCAGTTGGTATTGCGCGTACCTTCTAGGATTCGTCAAGCAAGACGCTGTCCCTACGACAAAAATATTTCTGATAGCACTTGCCGCACATTCTGTTTATAGGATTGTAGTTGCGAGGTTTTACAATTCAGCGGTGTTGGAAATTGACCCGGAAGCAACAGATATGTTGGTGAGCCCGTTGTCTTACTTGCCGGGCGTTTATTTTTCTGGAGTGTGGTACGCCTATCTTTCCAAGTCCGAAAGAGTAAGGGCCACCTATCGGGCCTGAGGTCTTCAATTTCCCTACACATCCACACCAACTATCTCACCCGCTTTAATTCATGAGTGGTGGTGAATCCACTACTTCGTGAGCGTGCGATGCGATGCAAAATTACTACAAAGTCACTACGTCAATCTCCACATGCGCAATTGCGTGTGCTGGTCACACCCAATTGTGGCCTACACAATTGCGCCGAAAAACGCGATTACGGAAGACCAAAAAGTGCACAAACGAAGCCAAATAGGACGAGGGAGACCCTTCGACAAGCTCAGGGTGAAGTCACTCTGTGAACAAAGCCATTTTTTTGCCATTTCCACCCCCCAATTGACCTCCGCATTCAAAATCGCTATCATAGGTCCAGACAGAAAAGGACTTCTACTATGAGCAGTACACTCACCACCACCAACGCCTCGCTCTACGCGAGAGTCAAACCGGCCAGTATCTGGCTCGAACTGCCGATTCTCGCCACGTTCAATCTTTTGCTGGTAGCATCGGCCTACGTTTCGATTCCATTGCCGTTCACACCGGTGCCAATAACAGGGCAGACTTTTGCGGTTATGCTGACCGGCATGGTGCTCGGTCGCACACTTGGTGCAGGGGTCGTGCTGGCGTATCTGATCGAAGGCGCCTGTGGGCTCCCCGTTTTTGCCGGTGGCGCACTTGGTTTTCCTGCATTGATTGGCCCGACCGGCGGATACCTGATGGGGTTTGTCGTCGCCGCTTGGGTAACCGGCTGGCTCGCCGAACACAAATGGGACCGAAACTATCTCTTGTCTGCGCTGGCAATGCTCATCGGCCACGCGGTTGTATTCGCCGCCGGCTTGGCCTGGTTATACCGGTATGTGCCGGGCAATCAAGTCGTCGCGCTCGGATTGACTCCATTTGTGGTGGGGACGCTCGTCAAAGTCGTCGCCGCGGCGGGAATCTTACCTACGATCTGGAAGTTCGCCAAGCGGCGGGAAGAGTAGTCCTTCGTAGGTCACTCGCGTCTTCGCGGGTGACGTCTTCGATTTCCAGTGAGTGTCAACCTCGAAGACGAGGTTGACCTACGAAGACCTACGAAAACCAAAAGCCCAACCTGCCGGTTTGGTTACCAGGGCTGGCGGGATCAGAGACGATCCCGCCCTACAAGTAGCCGATCATAAGAACAATACCGACAGGGGGATAAATGGCGTGTCTTAAAGCAAAATCTCGCCCGAAACGAGACCGCCGAACATGATTCGTTTTGGCCGAAATCCGTTGAATAATCTCCGGCTTTTCCGTATCATTTTCGTATATGAACCACACACTGGAATTGCGGAGGACCGGGCATGCTACTGACTAAGACCGAATGGATTTGGATGAACGGGGAGTTCGTCAAATGGGACGACGCCAGGATACATGTCATGTCCCATGTCGTCAGTTACGGTTCGTCGGTCTTCGAAGGTCTGCGCATCTACAAAACGGTCAACGGTCCGGCGGCCTTTCGTCTGGCCGACCACACCGAGCGTCTGTTCAACTCGGCCAAAGTCTACCGGATGACTATCAAGCATTCAGCCCAGGAGATCGACAACGCAATTTTGGAATTGGCGGCCCGCAACGGTGTCGAGGAAGGGTATGTTCGCCCGATCGCCTTTCGCGGGTACGGCACATTAGGTGTGGATCCGGCGACTGCGCCGGTCGATGTCGCAATTGCTTGTTATCCGTGGGGAAGATATTTGGGCGAAGACGCGATTGAAAAGGGAGTGTCGGTGTGCTTCTCGTCGTGGAATCGCATGGCCCCAAACACCATTCCCGCTATGGCCAAGGCTGGCGGCAATTATCTCAATAGCGCACTGATCAAGATGGAAGCCAAGAGTCATGGCTATGCGGAAGGAATCGCGCTCGATGTCTACGGCCACGTATCCGAAGGTTCCGGTGAGAATATCTTCATGGTCCGCAAGGGGACACTGATTACTCCAACATTTACATCCTCGATTCTCCCCGGCATCACCCGCAACACAGTGATCAGACTCGCCGACGATATGGGTATCAAAGTGATCGAGCAAAATATCCCGCGCGAGGCGATGTATTTCGCCGACGAAGTGTTCTTCACCGGATCGGCCGCCGAGATCACGCCGATTGCCGAGATTGATCACATCAAAATCGGCGAGGGACATCGCGGGCCGATCACCAAGCAGATTCAAGAGGCGTTCTTTGATATAGTGCTTGGGAAAGCCCCGGATAGGTTTGGCTGGCTGACGCCGGTCCCGAAACCGTCGAAGGTCGCGGTGCGATGAATATCGCGGTGGGGGCTGATCACAAGGGGTTTGAGTTTAAAGAGAAGATCAAAGCGATTCTGCAAAAGCTCGGTCACAGGGTGACCGATTTCGGAACCAACAACGAACAAGACTCAGTCGATTATCCCGATTTCGGCCTCAAAGTCGCGCACGCGGTGCGAGACCATCTGGCGGATTACGGTATAACAGTCTGCTGGACCGGCAATGGGATGAATATCGCGGCGAACAAAGTGCACGGCATTCGCGCCGGGCTCGCGCTCAATCCCGAAATGGCCGAGCTTACCCGTGCGCATAACAACGCGAACGTGTTGACACTCTCTGGTAAGTACACTCCCGAAACTCAACTCGAAGAGATCGTGACGACTTTTCTGAAAACCCCGTTCGAGGGCGGCCGCCACGAACGACGGGTGGAGAAGATCCAGGAAGAAGAGACCAAAGAAGGGCGGTAGTCCTACTTTGTCGCCTGAAAAAAATTAGTCCCGCAACAGGCCCTTTCGGCCTCATTGACCTCTCGCTCTGAAATAGCTACCTTTTGCGACGAATCTCCTCACGATGTCGAAACCACAGGGGTTTCGACCACGGGAGATACAGGAGAACCAATGTCATACTTGAAACAGGTAGACCCTGAGATATATTCGGCGATTGTCAAAGAAACCAACCGCGAGGCCACCAAACTTGAGTTGATTGCGTCGGAGAATTTCGTTTCCGAGGCGGTGCTTGAGGCGGCCGGCGGGATCATGACCAACAAGTACGCCGAAGGGTATCCGGCCAAGCGGTACTATGGCGGGTGCGAGTTTGTCGATATCGCCGAAAACTTGGCGCGCGACCGTGCCAAACAGTTATTCGGTTGCGATCACGCCAATGTCCAGCCGCACTCCGGTTCGAATGCCAACATGGCGGCGTATTTCACGGTCCTGAAACCGGGCGATAAAGTGATGGGGCTCGACTTATCCCACGGCGGGCATCTGACCCACGGTCACCCGATAAATTTCTCCGGATTTCTCTTTCAATTCTCCGGATATCAGGTCGATCCGCAGACCGAGACAATCGACTACGATAAACTGCTGACTCAAGCCAAAGAGATTCGACCGAAGATGATCGTGGCGGGGGCGTCGGCTTATCCGCGCACACTTGATTTCAAACGGTTTCGCGAGATATGCGATGAAGTCGGCGCGATCATGATGGTGGATATGGCGCATATAGCCGGACTGGTTGCGGCAGGATTACACCCCTCGCCGGTGCCGTACGCTGATTTCGTCACGACGACTACGCACAAAACACTTCGCGGTCCCCGTGGCGGGATGGTGCTCTGCAAGGAAAAGTACGCCGCCGATCTGGATAAAATGGTGATGCCCGGTATTCAGGGTGGCCCGCTAATGCATGTCATTGCGGCAAAGGCGGTCGCGTTCAAAGAGGCGCTGGAGCCGGAATTTGCCGCCTATCAAAAACGAGTTATCGAAAACGCAAAGGCTTTGGCCGGCGGACTTGCCAAGCGCGGACAGAAGCTTGTCTCCGGCGGGACTGATACGCACTTGATGTTGTTGTCATTCGTTGGAATCGAAAAGCTGACAGGGAAAAAAGCCGAAGAGGCGCTGGATAAAGCGGGCATGACCGTGAATAAGAACACGGTGCCGTACGATCCGCAGAAGCCGTTCATCACATCAGGCATTCGGATCGGTACGCCGGCAGTCACAACGCGTGGGATGGGCACCGCCGAAATGGATATCATCGCGGATTTCGTCAATCGTGGCATTGCCAATCGTGCTGACGACCAAGCGCTGGCGCAGATTTCGTCAGAAGTATCCGCGCTATGCGCCAAGTTTCCATTGTATGCTTCGCGCCTGAAGGAGTCATGAACATGCTCGTTCAACTGACCATGTTCCCATCGGGCAGAAAGACCGCGTCGGTTTCCGCTGACGTTGCCAAAGTGATCGACCTGATCGACCGGTCAGGACTACCGTATCGACTGACCGCCATGGCGACGATCATCGAAGGGGAGTGGGAGCCAATCATGCGACTTGTGAACAAGGCGCGTCTAATGCTCAAAAAAAGCAACGACCGGATTTATATCAGCATGACCATCGATGACCGCAAGGGAGCGAAAAACCGCCTGACGGGAAAAGTCGCATCGGTAGAGCGAAAGCTCGGCCGAAAGGTGCGGTCATGATCGCGGATATCAGAGTTGTGCTGGTGACGGTTCCGCGCGACGAGGCCCGCAAGATGGCGCATTCGCTCGTTGAGAATCGTCTGGCCGCCTGCGTGAATGTCGTTCCCAAAGTCGACTCCTATTTTTGGTGGGACGAGGCGGTGCAGACGGAAGAAGAATCGCTGTTGATCATCAAATCGACGGCCGCCAAGTTTGCCGCACTCAAGGAATTTGTCGAAGAGCATCATCCCTATGATCTGCCTGAAATAATCGCCTTGCCACTGGTCGACGGATTCGAAGGATACATTTCGTGGGTGCAGACAGAGACAAGCAAGGACGCCCGTTGACTATCCCACTGCCGGAGCGAATCGAGGCTCGCAAGTGCCTGGTGCTGGCGGTGCGTCCGCTCGCACTCATACTTGACGCCGAAAACCCCCCACAAGTACCAGAAAAACTGGCGCCGATGATGGCGCGACTTCGGGAATTGATCGATGAGGGGGAGTCAATTGGGGTCGAGCATCTGATTAAATTCGCCAATATCGAAGTAGGCGAGTCCGAAACCGATCGGGCGATTGCATGTTACCGGAAGGCGGCACAGAAAGCTGAAGAAAGCAATGACGACCGGTTGGTCGGGATTGCGCTTTCCAATATGGGGGCAGTGCTGGTTGTACAGAAACAGTTCAATCTCGCCTTGCGAATGCTCCAGCAGGCGGTCACCCATGCCGGCAATTGTGGCGAACTGGGGGTAAAGGCACAGGCGCTATTTAATATGGCGGTCGTGTTCAAACAGCTTGAACAGCCAATGATGGCCCGGCAATCGTTTGAGCAGGCGCTCGATGCCGCCGAGAAAGAAAGCCAACTCGATCTGGTGGCGCGGTGCCTACAGAATTTGGCGTACTTTGAATTCTCCGATAAAGAACTCCCCAGAGCAATTGAGTATCTTCGGCGTGCTCTTGATGTCTACGCCATGACCGGCAACACCATGGATCAGGTGCGGGCCTATTACAATATCGGGCTGGTTTACGCCGACCACAGCGATTTTACCTCGGCGATCCGGAGTCTGGAACGCGCACGCGAGATTCGCAATTTGCGTGAGGTTGAATACGAAGGAGACCGTATTGAGCAGGCGCTTGAATTGGTGCGGAAACGCCAGCGCGATTTGGGAGCGAATTCATGAAGTGTCCGTTTTGCGGTCACGAAGAAGATAAAGTGGTCGACAGCCGCCCTTCTCAGGACGGCCGCGCAATACGGCGTCGGCGAGAGTGTTTGGGATGCACCGAGCGATATACAACCTACGAATTTGTGGAGCAGGGCTCGCTGGTGGTGCTTAAGTCCGACGAACGGCGCGAACCGTTTGATCGCAATAAAGTGCTCCACGGAATCAAGCTCGCCTGCAACAAACGGCCGGTGAACGACTCGCAAATACAGAATATGGTGACAGCGATTGAGGCGTGGTGTCATGCCCAGCCGGGATCGGAAGTCGCCAGCAAAGAGATCGGCGAACAAGTGATGCACAAACTGCGGGAGGCGGACGAAGTCGCCTATGTCCGGTTTGCGTCCGTGTATCGCGATTTCAAGGACATGGATGAGTTCTTTCATGAATTGGAAAAGTTGAGACGACAGAAGAAGCCGACCGAGGGAGCGGAAAAGGGGAAATGACAAATCGGCAGAAGAGAGATTGCTTCGTCGCGCCGTCCTTCGACAGGCTCAGGAAGACGTCACTCCTCGCAATGAAGTGTATCTATGGCGACTAACGATCAACCGGAAGAGAGCGGCGGGCGGTTTTCCAATATGCCGTTTCTGGAGCACCTCGAGGAGCTCCGCAAACGGCTGGTGCGTTGTTTTCTCGCTCTTATCATCACAGCTAGTGTCAGCTTCTATTTTGCCGATCGTATTTTTGCGTTCATCATCACTCCATTGGGCAATACGAAGTTGTATGTGACTGAAGTCACCGGATCGTTCACCGCATTTTTCAAGATATCTCTTATCGCCGGGTTGATTCTTGCCCTGCCTTATATCTCGTGGCAGTTGTGGACATTTATTTCTCCGGGGCTGTATAAGCGCGAGAAACTGCTAATCCTGCCGATCGTTGTATCCTCGACCCTGTTGTTTCTGCTCGGAGCGGCGTTTTGCTACTATGTGATGCTTCCGGTGTCGTTGAATTTCCTGATCCATTTCGGCGATGGTCTGGTGGAACCGATCATAACGGTGGGCAGTTATATCAGCTTCATCGGCATGCTCATCCTTGGGTTTGGCGCCGGCTTTCAACTACCGATTGTGGCTTTTGTACTGGGGAAACTCGGTTTCGTTTCGGCGCGGGGTCTCAACCGTGGGAGGCGCTACGCCGTTATTGTACTCCTGATTCTTTCAGCCTTTCTGACACCGACTCCGGATATGTTCACTATGTTGCTCATGTTTGTTCCGCTTTACACTTTGTACGAAATTGCCATTCTGGTGGTCTGGATGACGGGGAAGAAGAAGAACTCCGAGGTCGGTTCGGCCGCTTGACTTCGGTGCGTGCACCGGATAGATTTGCGGTGAGCGAGTCCGGCAAGCGGGCGTAATTCAGCGGTAGAATGCAAGCTTCCCAAGCTTGACGTCGTGGGTTCGATCCCCATCGCCCGCTCTTAATGACGCTGAGATACAAAGGAGTGTCAATGGCATTCAAGATTGTGTTCAGTTTCTGCTGTGTTTTCGCTCTGTACACGCAAGTGAACGCGAAGTCACCCTTGCCTGTCCTGGGGAATTGGAAGTGGGTGACCGACGTACACGTTCAACATTCCGGGTTGGATTCGACAGGTCGGGGCGCCCAACAACTCGATGCAGAGATCGACCGCCTCAAAGAGGATTTTGAGCGTCGAATGAAAAAGAAACTTCTCGGAGAGTGCCAATATTCCACCTATGAGAATCTGGGGCATGTGGGCACAATTAGTATTCGAATGACAGCAACCCGCGAGAAAGAGCTTAAGGGAAAGGGTGGAGGAGTGTACATCGGAGATAGCGAGATCTCCGGGGAAGGTCCCGACGGGCTCCCGATTCGAAGGCACACACCTGACCCGAACGAAATCGCTCCCGAACAACTGCTAAGCACCAACCTGAAGCTCAAGGTCGGCAAGTTGAAAGTAAGCGGCGTGACGGCACTGGTGCTCGACCAAAAAGAGATAGCCATTGATTCAATTGTCCTGTGCGACGGTAAGCAACGTGATTTCTCTCAAATCGCCGAGTATCTTGTGTCGGCAATGACTTCAGTGTACAGTCGCCAGCGGTCGAAGTAGTGGTCGGGTTGGAATGTCATCGTCCGCTTCTTTTTTCGGGGCACGAGAATGAATCGATACATCGTGAACAAACAACACTTTCCTGTAACCCGGAATCTAAAGGAGCACTCGGAATGACCGACGAGATCAAGGCTCTTCAAGGAACATGGCGCATTACCTCTGTTGAAATTGATGGCAAGTCGCTACCGCAAGGATTTCTCTCGGGCGCGAGTATCACTATTGAGGGAGACAAATTCACCACGACTTCCATGGGCGCGGAATACAACGGCACGTTTACCACCGGGTTGTCGGGTGCGCTAAAGACCATTGATATGAAATTTGCGACAGGTCCGGAAGAGGGGCACACATCGCTTGGTATTTACGAACTTGATGGCGATAAGTGGAAGCTCTGTTTGACTATCACCGGCAAGACTCGACCAGCGAAATTCGAAACTTCTCCCAAGAGCGGATTGGCGCTTGAAACGATGGAGCGTAAATCCTCCAAGAGCAACGTTGTGGCAGACGTGAATGCTAAGGGGGGCGCGTTTGACTCAATTGCAGTAGTGCCGGTTCCCGAACTTGAGGGCGAGTGGACTATGGTATCGGGGACGCGTGGCGGCGAACCGATGGATAAGATGATGGTCTCATCGGGTAGACGGATCTCAAAAAACGCCGAGGTAAAAGTCTCGTTTGGTGGGCAGGTATATATTCACGCCAAATACACGGTTGATACGTCAAAGAAACCGTGCCAGATCGACTACTTTCATCTCTCGGGGATGTATGCCGGCCAGCGCCAAGAAGGGATTTACGCACTCGATGGCTCGATGTTGACCCTCATTTCCGCAGAAGTGGGGAGAGCCCGACCGACTGATTTCACTACTGCCGTCGGGGATGGCCAAACTCTGACAGTCTGGAAGAAGAAATAGTCTGCAAATCCCGCCGAGTCATAGGCACGCGGGTCCAACTAATCGCCCTTACCAAATTCGATACATTGTTGTATATTAAAGGCTGGCCCATAGACAGCGATTCTGTGAAATGCGAATACTCGATATAGATCCCGGTTCACCCCTGTACGGATATGTCCGTCCGGGGTATTCGGTGTTGGCGGTCAACGGCAAGCCGGTGGCCGACGAAATCGATTTTCGGTTTCGGCTGGCCGACGACCGGGTGCACATTCGCTTTGCCGACCCGAACGGCAAAGAACTTGATTTTCAGTTTGATTCGGTTGAGGCGTCTGATCTGGGGTTGACGCTTGACGATCACCGGATTCACTTCTGCAAGAATAACTGCATTTTCTGCTTTGTCCACCAGCAACCACAGGGAATGCGCCGGACGCTCTATTTCAAAGACGAAGATTATCGGCTGTCGTTTACCCACGGCAACTTTGTTACGCTCTCAAATACCACGGAAGCCGATCTCGCCAGAATAATCGAACAGCGCCTCTCGCCGCTTTATGTGTCAGTACATGCAACCGATGACACGCTTCGGCGCTGTATGCTCAAGAATGAAAAACTGGCGCCGATCATTCCGCGGCTGAAATTTTTGGGTGAAAATGGTATCACCCTCCATACACAAATTGTGCTCTGCCCTGAAATAAACGACGGCCCCCAGCTTGAGCGGTCGGTGGAGGAATTGGCGGGGCTCTTCCCGTATGTAGAGTCGCTGGCGGTTGTGCCGGTGGGACTGACAAAATACCGCGACAATTTGCCCAATTTGCGGACGTACACTCGCGACGAGGCAAGTGCGGTCATCGACTATTTGGAGAAAGTGCAAAAGCGGCTGTTGAGCGAGCACGGGACCCGCTTTGTCTGGCCGGCCGATGAGTTCTTTGTCGCCGCTGAAAGACAGTTCCCGGCAAAAAGCGCCTACGAACATATGCCGCAGTTCGAAAACGGTATCGGAATGGCTCGGGAGTTTATCAGCTCGTTCAACCGTCGAAAGGCAAAATTGAAAACGATCAGGTCGGATAGGAGAGTGGCCTTGTTGACCGGCGGCTCAGCGCACGGGTTCTTTTCCGCCGACATCATGCCGTATCTCGAATCGCTGAATCTGCCCGTCTCACTACACAAAGTCGCTAATCGATTCTGGGGGGAGAAGGTAACAGTTTCCGGACTTTTGACCGGACAAGATATGCTCAGGCAGGCGCGGTCGATAGCTGACCAGTTTGACCTTTTGGTTTTGCCGCCCAATTGCATCAACACCGAAGACCTCTTTTTGGATAATCTTACGCTCGACCATTTCCGGGCAGTTCTTGGTAAGCCGGTGCAGATCGGCCAGTACAACCTGGTTGCGACGCTGACCGAAGCATTCTCATGAAACTCCAGACAGTAGCTATTGTCGGACGGCCGAATGTCGGCAAGTCCACGCTCATGAACCGTTTGATTCGCAAGCGGCATGCGGTTGTGTATGACGAGCCGGGATCGACCCGCGACCGGAATTACGCCGAGTGCGACTGGAATGGAAAATCATTTCGGTTGGTTGATACGGGCGGGGCGGTTCCGAATTCAAGCGACGAAATGGAGCGGATGATTTTCGATCAATCGCAATTCGCGGTGCATGAATCGGATGTTATTCTTTATCTGGTCGACACTAAAGTGGGGACACAGCCGGATGATTTCAAGCTCGCCAAGATTTTTCGCGAGTCCGGCAAGCCGATCATTTTGGTCGCCAACAAAGCCGATACTCCCGAGCCGCCCGGTGAAGTGTATGACTTTCTTCGTCTCGGACTGGGGGAGCCATACCCGATTTCCGCCACTGGTGGACTGGGTATCGGCGAACTGCTCGATGCCATCGTTACAAACTTGCCTCCCCAACCGGAAACGGATAGTGAAGACGGGGCGATTCGGATCGCGGTGGTGGGCAAGCCGAATGTCGGGAAATCTTCGTTTATCAATAAATTGCTCGGCGAAGAGCGGCATATTGTGTCGGACATTGCCGGAACAACCCGCGATTCGGTCGATTCTGTGGTTGAGTACGACGGCCAGAAGTTTGTACTTATCGATACCGCCGGTTTGCGGCGCAAATACAAAGTGCATGAGAATGTTGAGTTCTATACGACACTCCGGACAACTCGGGCGATAGAGAGTTGCGATGTTGCAATTGTGCTGGCTGATTCGCAGGGGATCACGACACAGGATCAGCGTATCCTGACGCAGGTTCTCGACGCCCGCCGCGCGGCTATACTCGTGGTGAACAAATGGGACCTGATCGAAAAAGACAATAAGACTGCCGATGAGTTTACTAAGGCGCTACAAGAACGACTTGCGCGTTTGGCATTCGTGCCGATCATCTTCATATCAGCGCTCACCGGCCAGCGGGTGCAAAAAGTACTGACCCTAGCGCACAAAGTATATGAGCAACATCACCGGCATATTGAAACCTCGGAGCTTAACGATTTCTTGCGCGAAGCCTTCGGCCGGCGCAAGCCACCGGCGGCACAAGGGAAACACATTCAGTTCAAGTATGTGACGCAGACCGACACCGCGCCGCCGTCGTTTGTCTTCTTTACCACCCACCCAACGCTCATCGACCGGTCATATCTGGTCTATCTTGAGAATCAACTTCGCGAGCGGTTCGGCTTTGAGGGTGTACCGATTCGGATCAGATGTAAAGAATCCTGATTCAATTCCGGCGCAATTCTACTCTCTCGGTAAATCATTCGCGGCTTAAGCCGATATTACCGTGCATGAGCAATCCTTCTGTTGTTTTGGACCAGGTCGAAGAACTCGAATCCCGTTTAGCCGCCCATCGGGCGCAATTATACGATCTGGCTACCATGGGGGCAGTCATTACCTCGATTCCGGAGATCGACGCTGTTCTGTCGGTAGTTATGGATATGGCGATTCGGCTGGTCGACGGCGAGGTGGGGAGTATTTACCTTTCCGATAAAGACCAACTCGTCCCAAAGGCTTCCTGGGGCCTAGATGACGCATTCGTTCGCTCGATCTGGGTGGACGGCGACCACGATGTCATTAGCTACTGCCAAACCCACGGCGAAGGAGTCGTCCTTGCCGGTTCGGCAATCACAAGCCCGTCGGCGCAAAAAGTCGAATCGCTATTGTGCCTGCCGATCAAGGCCTCGGCGACGGTGCTGGGAGTCGCTGTCATCATCAACAAAGTAAACGGCGATCGATTCTCGACCGAAGACCGCGAGAAACTGGAGATCCTGTTCAATTTCGTAGCTGTGGCAATCGAAAATTCCAATCTGATGCGCGAAAAACTGGTTCGGCAGGCGGTCGAGCGAGAAATGACTATCGCGCGACAAGTGCAGGAAACGATTCTGCCCAGCGATGTCGAGCCGATCTCGGGGGTGGAAATTGGGGCGGTATATTTCCCGGCGCGCGAGGTAGGCGGGGACTTTTATGATGTCGTGAAAATCGACGACCACCGCTTCTATGTCGTACTGGGCGATGTCTCAAACAAAGGCGTACCGGCGGCACTGGTGATGTCGGCCTCGTCGGGGATTATCAAAGCGGTGCTTGAGTCCCATCCGGATATTCCAGTCAATGAGCTGGCTGAACGGCTGAACGAACTGCTGGCCCGCGATATTATCAAATCGCGCGAGATGTTTGTCACCCTGTTCTTCTGCAAATTTGATCTTGAACAAAAATCGCTCACGTATTGCAACGCCGGGCATTTGCCCGGAATGTTCTGGAGGGAGTCGGAGAAAAATGTGCAGTCGCTGTCTGAGGGGGGGCCGATTGTGGGTCAGTTCCCCGGTATCCGGTTCAAATCGGGACAGCGGACACTGGAGACGGGTGACAGATTGTTTCTCTTTACCGACGGCCTCACCGAGGCGGCTGATTCTAAAGGCGAACTCTTTGGTCGCGAACGGGCCGAGCAGGTATTCAGGGCCGAGATTGGTCTGCCACCGCGGCAGTTCTGCGCTCGAGTAAAAGAGTGGGTCGACAAGTTCGCGCTGGGGGCAGACGAGGACACCCACGATGATTTCACCATTATGCAGGTGAAGGCGCTGGTATGAAAAACCGATTTGCCATGGCGTATCCGACCGAAATGGAATCGGAAGACCGTCTGCTGGACGATCTGGCGGCATTTCTGGAGCAATTTGATCTTGATCCGGCGCTCAATCATGGCCTGACCCTGTGCATTTCTGAGGCATTTACCAACGCTCTTAAGCACGGTAATCGCTGGGATCAGTCCAAAAAGGTCTTTGTCGACATTGAGGTCAAAGGGGACGTCATAATTGCCGATATAACAGACGCAGGTAGCGGTGCGCTCTCTGCAATAGGCAAACGCCCGCGACCCGACATACTTGCCGAATCAGGACGCGGAATTGACTTCATCTTTCGGTTTTGTCCGAACACGGAACTGACCACGGCGCCCGACGGCGGACTTAGAGTGCGGCTTACGATGCCGCGAAAGAAGACGAACGAAACGGTACGTAACATATCCCGGAGGTAGAGATGGAAATCACAGTAAAAGATAGAGACGGCGTGAGCGTGATGGTATTGAGTGGCCGGCTCGACTTAGCAAGCGGCACGACGCTGAAAGAACAAGTGAAGCAACAGCTCAAGAAGGGTCATACGACAATCCATCTCAATCTGGCGCAGGTAGAATTTATCAATTCGTCGGGCTTGGGAGCGCTGGTTTCTATTATGAAAGAAGTGCGCCTGCAAAAGGGGCGGTTCACGCTGTCGAATCTGGCCAGCTACGTTCAGGAAATCTTCGACATCACCCAACTCTCGCACATTTTTGAGATTTTCGCCTCCGAGGACGAAGCGTTGACATCGTATCGCGCCGCGGCAGGTGTCCGGTAAGGGAGAACTTCAACTGAGCTACTTGCACGTGGAAGGTACACACCGATGAGTCAGCCCTCACTCCTGGTCGTTGACGACGAACTATTGATCCGTGATCTGCTGTATGACTTCTTCAGCGACCAGGGGTGGACCATAGCGGTGGCCGAAAATGGTGAAAAGGCGCTTGATATTCTCAAGAGCCGCAAGATCGACCTCATTTTGTCTGACATCAAAATGCCCGAAATGGACGGTCTTGAGCTCACGGCCAGGGTCCACGAACAGTACCCCCAAATCCCGGTCGTCCTGATGACCGGGTATCCGTCGGTCGATACCGCGGTGGCGGCTCTTCGCCACAAAGCGGTCGACTACATTGTTAAGCCCTTCAATATCCACCAACTTTACAAGAAACTCGACGAACAAGTGTCATCGGCCAAGTGACCGCTGATCCCGGCCAACCGGGATTTCCAGCCGATTCTCAAAGTTTTTGTTGAAAACTTTTCCGTATTTGGGGTTTGTTCTGTCAGGAAGTCTATGACGGAGCAAATGACCCAGGAACAAGAGCAATTCGATCCAGCAGTAGCGATTGGTGAATCCGACATGGGTCGGTTTGCCGAATCGTATGCGTCGTTCAGTCGGATTGTCAATTCCCTCCAGCGTCAATACTTAGAGGTCAAAGAAGAACTGCTGTCGGCCAATTCTGGTTTGGCAGATTCACATCGCAAGCTACTTCAAATGACCGCCGAGAATTTGGCGGCCAATGATTTTCTTGGGTCAATTCTAAACGCCCTGTCGGCCGGAGTGATTGCGGTTGATCGGGAAGGGAAGATTACCCACTTCAACAAGGCCGCCTCCGTCATTTTCGGCATTCCAGTGACCGAGCCGATGGGGCGGCGCTACGCTGAATTTTTACCGCTGGGTGAACCGGACACCGCTAATGCTCTGCACACACTCTCTTCGGCTGAGACAATTGACTCGATTGAGCGAAGGATTACGCTCGAAGACGGAACGCGCCTGCATTTATCCGTCTCCACCGAGGTTCTCCGCGACCGAGAGGGGAATCTGGTTGGGGCGGTGGAAGTTTGCCACGATGTCACCAAGCTCAAAAAGCTGGAGCAGGAGATAGCTCGTCTCAATACGCTGGCGGCGTTGGGTGAAATGGCGGCGACAATCGCTCATGAAGTTCGAAACCCGCTGGCCGGAATCGGTGGCTTTGCCGCCCTGTTACAACGCGATCTTGCCGAGGGGGATCCCAACCGTCAACTGGTTGGCAAAATCATCCGTGGAACGGAAACGCTCAATCGAATTGTGACCACCCTGCTCAATTACACCCGGACTGACGAACTGCGCCGCGATGAAGTCCGCCTTGATGCCTACTTGATTTCGATCATCGAGACTTTTCGTCAGGAAAACAGCGCCAGAGTGGCAAAGATGGAGGTTTCGTTCGCACCGTCGCCACGGGCCACTTCAGAGGACTATATCGTTTCAATCGACCCGGTACTTTTTCGGCAAGTAGTGACCAATATTTTGTCGAATGCGGTCGATGCCTGTGATGGAATTGGAGAAATCACGATTCACTCAGTCCGGCTCCCTCGCCAGCGGGCCACTCGCCAATATGGCGACAAGCTCTTGTTGGGGCTCGATGAGACGATCATTGAGACGACTATTTCAGACACCGGCAAAGGGATCGACCCGCAGTCGCTCCCGAAAGTTTTTGCGCCGTTCTTCACCACCAAGAATGGCGGCACAGGCTTGGGACTGGCGATGGTCCGGAAAATCGTGACCGCGCATGGGGGAGAAATTCTCGCCGGAAACAATCATGACAAGGGAGCACGATTTACCATCCTGCTTCCGGTAAAGATATTGTCGACAACAGGCGCAGGGACGCGCAGGGAATGCAGAACAGGGAGAGTTATCGATGAAGTATAAAGTACTGATAGTGGAAGATGATCCGCTGGTCAATGAGTTGTTGACCGAAACGGTGACCCGCGCCGGATACGATTGTGTCTCGACCAACTCCGGTGAAGATGGTGTGGCGCACTTTCAGGGAAGCCCCTGCGAGATAGTGCTGACCGATCTTAAGATGGCCGAGATGGACGGCCTGGGAGTGCTTGAGCAGATCAAGAAGATCGCTCCCGAAACGGTTGTGGTCCTCATGACAGCATACGGCACCGTTGAAACCGCAGTCCGGGCGATGCGTCGCGGGGCGTATGATTTCATGCTTAAGCCGGTCTCGCCCGACTCAGTTGAAAATATGCTCGGTCGAATTGTCGAGATTCTGGCTCTACGTCGCGAAAACCAGCAACTACGGCAGACGCTCTCCGACAGGTTTCAGAATATTATCGGTAAGTCGGAGATGATGCGGCATGTATTCGATGAGATTGCCTCCCTGGCCGACGCCCGCTCCAGTGTGCTCATCTTGGGGCCATCGGGAACCGGTAAAGAAATGGTCGCGCGGGCGATTCACGAGACCTCGGCCCGCAAGAACGGGCCGTTTATCAAGGTCAATTGCGCCGCTATTAACGAGAACCTGTTTGAGTCGGAATTGTTTGGCCACGAAAAAGGTGCGTTTACTCACGCGCTAAAGACCACGCGCGGACGCTTTGAACTAGCCGATGGCGGAACTTTGCTCCTTGATGAAATCTCCGAAATGCCCCTTCATTTACAATCAAAGCTCCTTCGCGTATTACAGGAGCGCGAGTTCGAACGAGTTGGGTCAGGGCAGACTATCAAAGTAGATGTGCGGATCATCGCGACTTCCAACCGCGACCTTGAGCAGTTCATTGCCGAGGGAAAGTTCCGAGAGGATCTGTATTTCCGGCTCAACGTAATTCCGATCAACCTACCGCCGCTGGCTGAACGGACCGAAGATATTCCGCTGTTGGTCGAACACTTCATCGAAAAGGCCAACAGCGACAACGGTCGCCGGGTGAAAGGAATAGAAGCGGGCGCAATGCGCCTGTTTATGAAGTACCCGTGGCCGGGGAATGTTCGCGAGTTGGAAAACCAGGTGGAACGGCTGGTTGTGCAATCAAAGTCGGATATGATCAGTGAAGACGATGTCCCGACCAAGATCAAGTTCAGCGAGATCGGCTCGGCCGACATCATAGCCGACGACCCAATCACATTGCGAGAAGCCGAAAAGAAGCTGATCTTCAAGGCAATTGTTCGCAACGGCGGCAACAAGACCAAAGCGGCCAAGGACTTGGATGTGACGCCGCGCACCATTCGCAACAAACTGGCGGAGTACGGCGTCAAGGATTAGCGGGTCTCCGGGCTTGCTGATTTTGCGGCCGGCCGGCATACCTAAATCAGTTCTGTGCGGGGGGTTAAGAAACTCTGCTGTTTACCGATACAACAGTCGACGGTCAAACATATGGGATGTGGGCCATACCGCCCCGCCGCCGTCGCGGTAAACAATTATGGATCTGGCAACAATTCTCGGTCTGGTGCTCGCGTTTGGTGCGGTCGTCTATTCATACCTCTCGGAGGGGGGATCGCTCGACTCGCTGTTTCTGACCGCTCCCATCGTAATCGTTATCGGTGGCACGCTCGGCGCGACAATCACGACCACGTCGTTTCGTACTGTACTTCAGATTCCCAATTATCTAAGGCTGGCTTTCTTTGGGCGGGACCGTTCGATCAAGGACGGGATAGACAGCATCATTCGTCTGGCCGAAAAAGCACGGCGCGAGGGAATCCTGGGTCTTGAAAACGACCTTAAGAAGATTCATGATCCGTTTTATCGCAAAGCCGTCCAACTTCTGATCGACGGTACCGAAGTTACCACTCTCAATGAGATTTTGAGTAACGAGATCGCATATGCCGAGGAGCGGCACAAGCGGGGAATCATCTTCTTTCAAAAGGCTGGGGGATTCGCACCAACCCTTGGCATTTTGGGAACAGTCCTCGGGCTCGTGCATACGCTCGGTAATGCCACCGACGCCAACAAAATGGCCGGTTCAATCGCCGGAGCCTTTATCGCGACCCTCTGGGGAGTGGGACTGGCAAACTTGTTCTTTCTGCCGATGTCGGACAAGCTCCGATTGCGTCACGAAGAAGAAATGGCTTATCTGGAGCTGATCACCGAGGGTGTAGTCGCGATACAGTCGGGCGAAAATCCGCGCAATATTCGCACTCGCCTGGTGTCATTCTTAGCGCCTCAGCACCGTGAGGGCGAAGCGTAAGATGCGCCGTCGCCGCCAAAAAATCGACGACCACGAAAATCTCGAACGCTGGTTGTTGACCTACTCCGATCTTATCACACTTCTGCTGGCGTTTTTCGTCGTCATGTATTCCATGTCGCAGGTTGATAATAAGCGATTTGGACAAATGGTTGAAGCGCTCAACGGCGTTCTCAAGGGGGGCAAAGTCGTCACCGACACCCACCCACCAGACCAGATCAACACAGGGCATGGTGTACTGAAAATCGGCGACTTGAGTCTGATTCAACAGCAGGTCGAGGAACGGTTCACGGAAATCAATCGGCAAGGGGAAATAAAGAGCGAACTGACTGAGCGTGGGCTGGTTATTCATATCATGGAATCGGCCTTGTTCAAACAAGGGTCGGCGAAGCTCGAAGCTGGGGCAATCGAAGTGCTCGATGTTGTCGCTGAAAAAATCCGGCCGCTCCCCAATCATATCAGAATCGAAGGCCACACGGACGACAAGCCGATCAATACCAAAGTGTACCCCTCCAACTGGGAGTTGTCCTCAGCCCGTGCCACGGAAGTAGTGCGGTATTACACTTCCCGGCATCAGGTAACGCCGGACAGGATTTCCGCGCTTGGATATGGTGAGTACCGTCCGGTACATCCTAATAATTCAGCCGAAAATCGGGCGACCAATCGCCGGGTCGATATTGTGGTCTTGACCATGGAAATGACCGCAATGGAGCCGACCTCAGCCAAATACAGTGCTATTGACACGCTTCAAAATGTTCCGTCGGTCGCGGAAAACCGTTCCGATTCAGCCACTCTGCCGGATACTGCACCGTAGGGCGACACACCTCCTAAGCTCTTCTCGCACAATACCAAGTTGCAACTTGGGCCGGTTTGGCACGGTCGTTGCCATACACCGGTTCGAGAAAGTGTAATTATTGGTATGTCCAGCGATAACAAACTGACGCAGTACGTCTTCAACAAGATGGGTGTGCCGAATTTCCAGAAGTATCTGGACCTGTCGGCCTATCGTCACAAACTGATTTCAGGGAATGTGTCGAATGCCTCCACCCCCGGCTACAAAGCCAAAGACATCGACTTTCAAAAAGAATTCGATAAGGCGACCAGCAAGACCAATCACCTTCAGGGAATGGTAACCAGCCCCGGACACATTCCGCTCGGATCGCATCCGGGTCGCGCCCCGAAAGTAAACGAAGATAAGGTCGAGACCGGAGAAATGAACTCGATAGACATCGACCACGAAGTCTCCAGCATGACTCAGAATGAACTGCTATACACTATAAGCGCCAAGTTGCTTCAACGGAAATTCGAAGGACTGAAGAACGCGATCACCAGTAAGTGAGGACTAATATGGCAGGCGTGTTAAATTCCATCGAAATATCATCTCGCGGGTTGACCACTCAGCGGATGAAGATGGATGTCGTCGCGCAGAATATGGCGAATGTGGAAACGACACAGGGGCCGGACGGCCAGCCATATCACCGCAAGCGGGTGATAGTCAAAGAAGAATCGGCCGGCGCTCAGAAATTCGATACTATGCTCCGCAAGTCGCAGGAAGAATTGGTACGCACGAATCCGGCGCACCGGCCCGGTTTGGCTCTACAGATTACTCAAAAGTCAAACCTGTCGTCCTCGGCTCCCAAAGAGATTCAGGACAAGAATTCGCAATTCAAATTAGTGTATGATCCGTCGCATCCGCAGGCCGACGCCGAGGGGTATGTGAAATATCCCGATATCGACATTATAACAGAAATGGTCGATATGATGACCGCGACACGGGCATACGAGGCCAACACCGTGGCAATAGCCGCGGCGAAGAAGAACACGCTGGACGCGCTTGATATCTAACCGTAAGGAATAGGAAATATGAAAATCAATCCTCTTGGCATTCAGTCGTATCAGTCGCCGACGACCAACCGTCCGCAGACGGAAAAGAAACCGGGCACGACGCCGAACGACGCCAAAGTAGTAGTGACCCCTCAGCCGGAAGGAACGCCGTCGGCAGTTTCAATCAAGGCGACCCCGACCGACTTCGGATCGCTTTTGACCGAGCCGGAACGCAAAGCAATGGATGCTTTGTTTGCCCGGTTTAAAGAAAACGGCAAAACCACAGGAAACGTCGGATCGGAAATCGACCGCGGCCTGGGCAAGTTTGTCGATATAAAGGTGTAATGTATGTCTGAGCCAACCAGCCGCATCACGCTACTGCCGGGTCTGGCCAACCAGATCACACCGGCGCCTATTCAGCCGGTCCAGGTGGAACCGCAGTCGGGGGAGAAATTCACCGATCTGCTTTCGACTATGGTCAATTCGGTGAACGATCTGCAGTCGGCCTCGGCGCAGTCACAACAGTCACTGATGAACGGCGAGCCGGTCGAACTGCACGATGTCATGATCAAGGCCGAGCAGGCCGGGCTGAGTATGGACTTTCTTTTGGAGATCAGAAACAAACTGGTAAATGCATATAACGATGTCATGCGGATGCCGATGTAATTCGGCTGTTTGACCGCACGCCGGCCATGGATGGCCCGTGCCACCGCGTAAATAGGAAGTGCAATGGACTCTTTCAAAGGTGTGTTTAAGAATGCCTCCGACTTTGTCGGGCGCATGTCTCCCAGTCAGGTGATGATGCTTTTCGGCATTGTCGCCGGAACTATTGTTGGGGTAATCTTTCTTTCCGGTTGGCTCAAACAGGTCAACTATGCCCGGCTTTACTCAAATCTTGAGTCGGCCGAGGCGGGAGAGATTGTCAATTATCTCACCACCAACAACGTGCCGTACGAGATTACCGACAACGGCGGTTCCATCGACGTTCCGTCCGATCAGGTCTACAAACTGCGTCTGGCGCTGGCCTCACAGGGAATGCCGAAAGCCGGAAATGTCGGGTACTCGATTTTCGACCAGAACAATCTGGGGATGACCGACTTTCTGCAAAATCTGAATTTCCGGCGGGCGCTCGAGGGTGAACTTACAAAGACGATCATGCAACTGAGCGAGGTGCAAGCGGCTCGCGTGCATATCGTGATCCCCAAAGACCGCCTATTCAAAGAAGATAAAAAGGAACCGACCGCGTCGGTTGTGCTCAAACTGCGCAATCGGGCCGGACTTGGGAAAGCCCAACTGGCCGGCGTATCACATCTGGTCGCCGCGTCGGTTGAAGGACTCAAACCACAGAATATCAGTATTATCGATTATGATGGAAACCTGCTCTCTGGTGGACAGGATAAAGATCAGTTGGCGGGCTTGTCGTCATCACAGCTTGAAGTCCGGCAGACTGTCGAATCATACTTGCAGGAGAAAGCACAATCGATGCTCGACGGCGTCCTTGGGCCGGGGAAAGCTCTGGTGCGAGTCACCGCCGATCTGAATTTCCAGCAACTCGAGCGGACCTCGGAAGAGTATGACCCCGACAAGGCATCGGTGCGAAGCGAAGAACGCACCACCAACAGCAGTTCCAATTCCGACAAGACCGCCGACACCGGCGAAAACAAACAAGAAGAGAACTCACAGACGATTGTCACCAACTACGAGTTAAATAAGACAGTCGAGCACATTGTCAACGCAGTCGGGACGATTCAGCGCCTCTCAGTCGCGGTGACGGTTGACGGTACCTATCAAACGCCCAAAGAAGGCGCAGGTGACGGAGCCGCTGAAAAAGTATACCAGCCGCGCTCGCAGGACGAACTGGATCGTTTGGCGGGAATCGTCAAGAACGCCGTTGGGTTTGACACCCAGCGTAACGACCAAATTGAGCTAATCAATGTGCCGTTTGATCGCGAACAGGTCGAAGTCGACCGGCAGGCGCTCGACACGATGTATCAGCGCGAAATGTACTGGGAGATTGGCAAAAAAGTAGGCGTCGTCGTTCTCATCATACTGGCGTTCCTGTACTTGAAACGTAAGTCCAAGAAACTGTTCGCCGCCCTCGGCACGATGCTGGCCCCGACCGGTCACACCGGAGTGAGAGCTCAGCATTCCAATGTGCTGGTAGAGGATGAAACAGCCCAGCCGCTCACAATCCGCCAGCCTCGATTGGTGGACCAGATGCAGGCGACGGCCAAAGAGAAACCTGAAGAGATCGCCAAGGTCATCAAGACCATGATGATAGAGTAGGTAAGCGATGGATTACGAAAACCTGACAAGTCAGCAGAAAGCGGCCATCGCCCTTATCGCGTTTGGGCCGGAGGTGTCGTCGCTCGTTTTGAAAGGAATGCGCGAAGAAGAACTTGAAAAGATCACGGTCGAGATCGCCAATCTGCGCGATGTCCCCTCCGAGATCGAAGCAAAGGTCATCGAAGAATGTCATCAGATATTTATCGCGCGGCAGTATGTCTCGCAGGGTGGTATCGACTTTGCCCATGAGATTCTGGAACGGGCAGTCGGTCACTCCCGCGCCAAAGACATCATGAATCGCCTGGAGTCATCGTTCCACTCGAAGGGCTTTTCGCTTCTCAAAGACATTGATCCGAAACAACTGGCCGGATTCTTCCAAAATGAACATCCGCAGACCACCGCGCTGATTTTAACGCAACTCCTGCCGCAACAGTCGGCCTCGGTGCTCTCAGAGCTTGGTCCGGAACTTCAGGCCGAAGTCGCACTGCGCGTAGCGATGATGGAAAAGATCTCGCCGGAAGTGCTCAAAGAGATTGAATCAACACTTGAAGACCAATTCGGTCAGGCGGCGACTCGAGATATGTCGGTCTCCGGCGGCGCGAAAGCGATCGCCGAAATTCTCAATTTGATCGAATCGTCGGCCGAGAAAAACATCCTGCAGTCGCTTGAGGCCGAGAACCCCGATTTGGCGGCTGAAGTCAAGAACATGATGTTTGTCTTCGACGACATCATCCTCCTCGACGACCGCTCGATCCAGCGTCTGCTCAAGGAAGTGGAAACCAAAGACCTCTCCGTGGCGCTCAAAGCGACCAACGAGGATGTCAAAGGCAAGATCTTCAAGAACGTATCGGAACGTGTGGCGTCGATGATCAAAGAAGAGATGGAGTTTATGGGGCCTACGCGACTGTCCGATGTCGAGGCGGCGCAGGGAAGAATTGTCGAGGCGATTCGCAGGCTCGAAGAAGAGGGCCAGGTGTTCATCTCCGGCCGCGGCGGCAAAGAGGATGTCATTGTCTAATATTGTCCGCAACGCCCGAGTGGCGCCGGCAGTATTTATCGGTGAGCATCAATTGGATGCCCAGGCCGAGGTCGCCGCCGAAAAAGTGCTGGGGAGAGTTTTCCCCAAAGTCGAGTACATGACCGCTCCCACCGGGGCCAAGTTGATCTCGGTGCTGGAGGTCGGCCGCTTTGTCGAGGTCTTGGACCAACAAAGGGAAGAGGCCCGTAGAGCGGGATACGAAGAGGGGCGCAAGTCCGGGTACGAGACCGGAAAAGACGAGGCGCGACGGGTTTTACAGCAATTCGACAAAGCTATAGCCGATGCGGTCAAGTCACGCGAAGTTGTGCTGGAGGAGGCCAAGCAAAAAATTCTGGAGCTCGTCACAAAAATATCCAGAAAAGTGACGTTTGACGCTATCGAGGCCGACCGCGAAAAGACCGCCGAAATGATTGCGGGAATTGTCAACAAGCTCAACGACAGGTCAAGACTGAAAGTGTTGGTGCATCCGGATTTTCTGCCGGTCGTGGAACAAAACATTCAGCAGTACCTGACCGGCGCAACGATGATCAAAGAGCTGACAATCGAAGCTGACCCAAGAGTACGTGTCGGCGGATGTTTTATTCAGACCCCATCGGGCGATATCGACGCCCGTATTGAATCGCAGTTTGAAATTGTCGAAACGGCCATGTTGGCCGGTGAAAACACAAAATGAGCGCGATTGCTTATGACATGTACGCCGACCGAATTGACCGCGCCAACACGATCAAACATTTCGGAAAAGTCACACAGGTCGTCGGGCTGGTGGTCGAGTCAGCCGGACCATCGATTCCTATTGGCCGACACTGCACTATAGAAAACTCCGACGACGGGTCAACGATACGGGCTGAGGTTGTTGGATTTCGCAACGATCACTTACTCCTCATGCCGTTCGGGCCAATGGCTGGAATTCACCCCGGCGCGATTGTAACGTCGACCGCTGATCAACTTCGTATTCCGGTCGGCGAAGGTCTCATCGGGCGAATTCTCGGTGGACTTGGACAACCTCTTGATGATCGTGGCCCGGTAATTGCAACTGCAACGCGCGGAATCAATGGCACTGTCATTCCGGCACTTCAACGCCGGCGAATCACCGAACCCGTTCGCACGGGAATCAAAGCTATAGATTTACTGGCGGCTGTTGGCAAGGGACAAAGGCTTGGCATATTCGCTGGATCAGGTGTTGGCAAGTCGGTTATGCTTGGCATGATCGCAAGGGGATCGTCGGCCGATGTCAACGTGATTGCGTTGGTCGGCGAACGCGGGCGCGAAGTGCGAGAGTTTATCGAAGAAGATTTGGGGACCGAAGGACTCAAGCGGTCGGTAGTGGTAGCGGTCAGTTCCGACCAGCCCGCAATTGTTCGCATCAAAGGAGCTATGGTCGCCACTACGATTGCCGAGTATTTTCGCGACCAGGGCAAAGATGTCATGCTCCTGATGGATTCAGTCACACGTATCGCGATGGCCCAGCGAGAAATTGGACTCGCGGCCGGAGAACCTCCGGCGACTAAAGGATACCCGCCGTCGGTCTACGCTCTTCTGCCGACTCTTTTGGAGCGAGCCGGAAGCAGTCAACGCGGTTCGATCACCGGGCTGTATACTGTCTTGGTTGAAGGGGACGATTTTAATGAGCCGATTTCCGACGCGGTCCGGTCGATTCTCGACGGCCACGTGGCGTTGTCGCGAAAATTGGCGGCAATGAATCAATACCCGGCAGTAGACTGCCTTGATTCGATTAGTCGACTCATGAAAGATGTCGCCACGCCCGAAGAGCGGCGCCTGGCAGGTGAAGTTCGCCAGATTGTTGCCACCTATCGTGAGGCCGAAGATCTGATCAATATCGGGGCGTATGTCAAGGGTTCAAACCCTCGCATCGATCGTGCGATTGCCAAGATCGACGCGATCAATCAGTTTTTCCGTCAGCCGATTGGCGATCTCTCGCCGCACGATCAGGCAGTAGCCGAGTTGGGCCAGATAATCGGTCAATAGGCGGCGGTGAGCCATGAAGAAGTTTCGCTTCCGACTCGAATCTCTTAAGAAAATCAAAGAGCACACTGAAAAGCAACGGCAGAAAGAACATGCCGTGGCACTCACGCGCGTGATAGAGCAGAAGCGCAACCTGAGCGAAATGGAATCGCGTCGATTAGGCGTAATGGAATCGCAGAGAACCAAACACGGCCGGCCGGGGGTGATGTCGCCCTCTGAGATGCTATCCTATTCACGATATTATCTACGCCTCAAGCGCGAACAGATCGCCGGAACCGAGATTCTTCGCGGGCTGGAGAGCGAAGCGGAAATCCGCCGGCAAAAACTGGTCGAGGCCTCCCGCGAACGCAAGACACTCGACAAACTTAAGGAACGACAATTGGAGAAGTACCGCCAGGAAACAGAACGGACTCTATCCAAAGAGAATGACGAGATTTCGGCGAATACCGCGAGAATGAACACAATCGAGCGATAGCGTTACATCTGGTTAAAACGACAAAGGCCGTGAGCACGAGGGGAGCTCACGGCCTTCCTATTTGGAGATACTCGAAAGCTCTTATTTCACCAGAAGCATCTTGCGCGATTGCGTAAACCCGGCGGTAGTCAGTCTGTAGAAGTACATTCCCGAGGCCAATTGTGTACCGCCCTCCGAGCGGCCGTCGAAAGTCACCCGGTAGTGTCCGGCTCCATAGTTTCCGTAAGCCAGAGTGCGGACTTCCTGTCCCAGGAGATTGTAAACGATTAGCGAGACATCACCCGGCTTGGGCAGAGAGAATTCTATCTCGGTAGTCGGATTGAACGGATTGGGATAATTCTGCAGTAGCGCATAGGCAGTCGGCAGGTTGTCCAAAATGTCATCGACATCGGTGGCCGACTGGATCGTGACCGAACCGGGTCTGAAAATCGGCGTGAACTGGCGGTTGGCGTCGACAGCGGTCATCGTAATTACAGTGGATAGCACTCCGGCGTAACGAGTAGAGTCGATTACAACGACTGTATCCGGAGCGCTCGGCTGGGCAGTGAAATGGAGTTTGGCTAACGCTCCGCTTCCCGGAGAGAGGGGAGATGATTCACCAAAATCGGCCGCAATGTAGATCGTATGGCTTGCCGGATTGAACTGATACGATTTGTTAGAGGCGGCGTCGCCGCGTGTGCCGGCAAAAGTAATCGAGTCAAGTGTAAGCCGGTCGTTGCCATACGAAAGAGCCAACTCAGCGATTTTGACATCGCGTTCATTAAAGAAATTGACATCGACAGCCGCATAAGTTCCGGCGCCGGCAGAGACCTGATCGACCCAGACCGAATCGAAACTGGTTGGAGCCGATTTGATATTCAGATATCCCTTGCGGAATTTCGGATGGTACGGCCCGCTCGATGTAACAGTGTCAGTATACCAGGTTCCCTTTTCAATCTGTCCATCAATAAACGTCGTAGTGTCGAACGCAACAACTTGGGGCGTCACCGACAGAGAATACGAATAGTAGAGCTTGCAGAAAATGCCGGAGCCGGGGGCTATGTTCTCAGTTGAAGTGAGTGCGTAAACCGAAGTCGTCCCGTTTGCGTTGTGCGAAACACCTTTAATAGATACTCCAGCGACGCGCGATCCAACGAAAGAAACAGAATCAAGATTTATCGCCGCGGAGTTTTTCTGAAAAGTAAATTCGACGCCGGTAAGCGGGGCATCATTATAGAAGCGAACCGGCACGACTCCTATCCCGCCCTGAAAGGCGACGGCTGAGTCAATTGCCAGGGTATCGGGGATACCGGTGTCGAGCGGACTGCCTTGGGCGCGTTTAGTAAACGCCGCCAGAACCAGCAGGGCTACAATGATCCAAAGGACGCGGTTATTACATCTCATGGTTGTCGGCCGGTAAGGGCCAACCGGGGTAGAGCAAACGTCGTGCAACAATGGCAATTTCTCCGGCGTGAATAGGCGGCAAACCGTCGGTCTGTTTCGGTGAGGGGTAACTGACCAACCCGGCTTGGCTTAGCTGTGATCGAAATATACTCAGGACGGTCCGTCCGTGCAACCGATGGGGAACCACTACCAGCGATTGTATGCAAGCGGGTTCGTACAATTCCCGGCCGACTCATTCTCAATTCAGATCCATTAAACGGGAAACTAATACATAGTCCGAGGGAAAGGGGTTCCGAAAAAGGGTGATTCTTGGCTCATCGTGCCCTTCAGCGGATTGCCTTAAGTCATTACATGGGAATTGATTGCAACTGAGTCCAGCGGTCGGCACGGGCAGTGCATAACGCAGTGCCGGAGGATTCTATGATTAAGGGTATGTATACATCGGCCTCGGGAATGATACCCCGAGTGCAGAAGCAAGAATTGATCGCCAACAACCTGGCGAATGTGAACTCGGCCGGTTTCAAGAAAGACCGGATGTTCACCAAAGAACTGACCGCGGCTGAAAAGCGGCTCATGCCCAAGAAAGCTGATTGGGAACAGCCGATGGTCGATCAACTCTTTGTCGACTACCAAAGCGGCATCTTTGATAAGACCGACAATCCTCTGGATATCGCTATCGAAGGGGACGGTTTCTTTCAACTGCAAGCCCCTGACGGCAGCACCGCGCTCACACGTGCCGGTGCTTTTACAGTGAATCAAGACGGATACATCGCCTACCCCGGCGGATATCTCCTCAAAGGTGAAGGTGGCCCGATACAAGTTGGTGGCGGCAAAGTGAATATCGCCCCGACTGGCGTGGTCGAAGTCGACGGTTCCCAGGTCGACCGAATTCAAACGATGACCGTTGCCGATCTGGACAAACTTCAGCGTCTCGGTGGATCGCTTTTCGCCGCGCCACAAAGTGAAGCTCTGATACCGTCGGTCTCGGCGCAACTTCGCCAGGGGTATCTCGAGACAGCCAATGTCGATGTCGTTCACGAAATGGTCGATATGATCGTGTCGTACCGAACGTACGAAGCCAACGCCAAAGCGCTTCAGTCGCAGGATCAAACCCTCGATCACCTCTTTGGAAAAGTAGCGGGTCTTTCGCGCTAACCCATAAGAAAGAAATCACAGGAGTAGTCAAATGATAAAGGCAATGCGAACCGCGGCGACCGGAATGTCGGCACAACAGATGAATGTCGACAACATCGCTAACAACTTAGCCAACGTGAACACGCCGGGATTCAAGAAATCACTTCTCGAATTTCAGGATGTGTTGTACCAGCAGTTTCGTCTTCCGGGCACAGCAACTGCGATTGGCAATTCGGTCCCGACCGGACTCTCGATCGGCTACGGCACACGCCCCTCGGCAACCACTCGCGAATACTCGACCGGTGATTTGCAGCAGACTGGTGCGCCTCTTGATCTGGCTATCGAAGGCGACGGTTTCTTTCAGGTCCAGCGGCCCGACGGCACCACTGCGTACACGCGAGACGGTTCGCTGAAAATGTCGGCCGACGGCCGCGTCGTCACCTCGGATGGATATTTTCTATTGCCGGAAGTCACCATTCCTGAGAATACAACCTCGGTGTCAGTCGGCAACGACGGCACAGTCGAAGTTCTACAAGCAGGCAATGACCAGCCAGTGGAGATCGGCCAGATCGAACTGGCCAGATTCATCAATCCGGCCGGACTGGTCGGTATCGGCCACAACTTGTACATCCAGTCAGGATCGTCGGGAAACCCAATCACCAGCCAGCCGGGCCAGGATGGAAATGGCGCGATCAACCAGGGGTATCTGGAAATGTCGAATGTGAAAGTGGTCGACGAGATGGTCAATATGATTGTCGCCCAGCGTGCATACGAGATGAACTCCAAAGCAATTCAAACCGCCGATGATATGTCGGGGGTTGCCAATAATCTGAAGCGATAAGCAATGCATCGACTTGTTGAAATTGTCATTCTTGTCTCGGCTGTTGTGACGACGGCGCAATCGTCGCGGGCGTTGTCGCTACACGAAGTAGTAGCAAGCAAGCTGATCGCGCGATATGCGCTTGATACGTCGACTAACAAAATTGAGGTCCTCAAATCGCAATTGCCCAACGATCAGGTTGATCCGACGCAAGTGACAATTCAGCCGCTCTTTCAACGTGAGCCGGTTGGTCTGGTGAGTGTGGTTGCCATTGTGACCGACTCAGCCGGCACAGTGCGCCGTGGACAATGCAATCTGCGCGTTCGCAAACTCGCCGAAGTAGCGGTGACCAAGAGCGCGATTAAGCTACATACGGAAATCAAGCCAGAACAATACGAATTCAAACTGATGGATGTGACCTCTTTGCGGGAGCAACCGCTCAGCTCGCCTGGCGCAATCCTCGGGAGCAGGACCAAACGCAATCTGGCCGCGGGCCAGATTCTGACAGCCGAGGCGATCGAAACGGCGCCTGACATTGAAGTCGGGCGGGAGGTCACCATCACTTTTGCCGGCGAGGCATTTTCGATCACCACTCGCGGCCTGGCGCTTCAGCCGGGTCACGTTGGGGAAATGATCAAAGTGAAAAATGCGGTCTCCGGCAAAACAGTGGTCGCCCGGGTGACGGGTGATCGCGATGTCCATGTCGAGTTATAGGAAACCAAAAGGATAGGATCCATGAAACTCAGATTCATTCTCATCGTGCTGGCAATCCTTCTGCTGTTGCCCTTCGGGCTGAAACTGCGGAGTCAGGATTTCGGCCAAAGTCAGTCGCTTTTTACCGACAAGAAAGCGCACCAAGTGGGCGATCTGCTCACGGTGCTGATCTCTGAGCAAAGCAAAGCGACCAACCAGGTCGAGAACAAGACCGAAAAGAGCACCAAGGCGAAGACCGAAGGCGGGCCGGGAATCGGCAAGCTGAAGTTTATCGGCCAGTTTGGTGTCGACGGCTCCAACCAGAATTCGTTTAACGGCAAGGGTGAAAACACCCGGCAGGGTGTGCTGATCGGAAAAATGTCGGTGACCGTGATTGGCCGGAAAGACAACGGCGACCTGATCATCGAAGGTCAGCGCATTGTGGCGATTTCCGGCGACCGTGAAACGATGACGCTCTCGGGCGTTGTCCGCCCCAAGGATATCACCGCCGACAACACGATCGAATCGTATTTGATCGCCGACGCAGAAATCAGATACACCGGCAAAGGAAGTAGCAACACTGCTTCCCGCCCCGGATTTATCACTCGACTGCTTAACTGGATATTTTAAGGGAGGCCGACGATGTACGCATTACTTCTATCTCGCCTCGCCACACCGATCGGCTACTGGATCGTATTGACACTCGCACTCTGGCTGGTGTCGCCGGTTTCAGCGTCGAAAGTGCGGATCAAAGATCTCGCCGAATTTCAGGATCAGCAGGAAATTGAACTGATTGGGTACGGACTGGTGATCGGACTTGATGGTACCGGCGACGGAGCCAACACACAGTTTACCACGACCTCACTTGCCAACATGATGGAACGGATGGGGCTTTCTGTCGATCCGGCCAAACTGAAAGTGAAGAATGTCGCCGGTGTGATGGTGACTGGAAAGTTATCCAGCCAGCAGGTGACCGGATCGTATGTCGATGTGACGGTCTCGTCGATCGGCGATGCCAAGTCGCTTCAGGGCGGGACACTGCTTATCACGCCGCTATCCGGCGCCGACGGTATTGTTCGTGCCACCGCGCAAGGCGCTGTGTCAATTGGCGGATTTAATGTGCAGGTGGACGAAGGAAACAAGATCGTCAATAACTACACGTTAGTTGGGCGAGTCCCCAATGGCGGCCGAGTCGTCCAAGCGGTGCCGCCGACCGAGGGCGCCGAGCGGCAGATCATGCTCAGCCTAAATCAGCCCGATCTTACCACCGCCCAGCGTTTGACCGACGCGATCAATATTGAGTATGGACTTACTTCTTACGTTGTCGACGGCGGCACGATTCGACTCGAAATCCCGGACAGTTTGGGCGACCCGACCATTCGTTCGCGGTTTCTTGCTGATGTCGGCATGATGGAGATTATTCCCGACAGCAAAGCGCGGGTAGTCATCAACGAACGAACCGGTACCATCGTGTCGGGCGAGCATGTGATGATCGACCCGGTGGCGATAGCTTCGGGGAATATCACCGTCAATATTCAGTCACGACCAATCATATCTCAGCCGGAGGCGTTCAGCCAAGGGGAGACAGTGGTAACCAGCGAACCGACCATCAGCGTGTCACAGGAAAAGGCACGGGTGGTTGAACTGGGCGGATGCGTCCAGTTATCGCAGGTTGCCGATGCACTCAACCGGATTGGAGCGGCTCCGCGCGATATTATTGCCATCTTCCAGGCCCTAAAACAAGCGGGCGCACTCCGCGCTGAGTTGGTAATACTCTGATGTCTGAGATTTTCCCGACATCCGGAGCGCCGCCGACCGATCTGGATCGGCTCCGTACATCCCAACCTGCCACACTCGACGCCGAAAAAGCTCGGCTGAAAAAGACGACCAAGGAATTTGAGTCGTTCTTTCTCTATTACATGCTCAAAACGATGCGTGAGACCCTGACCAGCGACGCGACCGCCAAAGATGCCCCACTCGGCGGGAGTATGGGCAAAGACACGTACCAACAGATGTTCGACATGGAAATCTCTCGGCAGATGGTGCGCGGTGGAAATAGGTCGCTTTCGGAGATGCTGTACAAGTCGATGGAAAAACTGGTCGTGGCGCGATACAAGGCGACCGAAACCGGAAACGCTAACCCGGTATTCGGCCCGACCAAACCAGATGAAGCTAAAACTTCGCCGATCGATCTACATCCAGCAAATCAACCTGTCCAAATGCAGGAGAGCTTGCATCTGAAGGCAATCAAGCAACCAAACAAGCCAATCTTTGCACCAATTGCCTCTCGTAGAACAATCACAGTGACCGATCCAATCAACTCCCGCTTCGGGAAGATTATCTCACAGGCGGCACAGGAGACGAACCTAAAGCCGTCGCTCATCCACTCGGTTATCAAGGCCGAGTCAGGCGGGGACCCATACGCAGTGTCCGGCGCCGGCGCCAAGGGACTGATGCAACTGGCCGACTCCACAGCCCGCGACATGGGTGTGCGCAATCCGTTCGATCCCAAAGCCAATGTGATGGGTGGCGCCAAGTATTTGCGATCACTCATGGACAAATACAAAGGAAATCTGCGTCTGGCGCTGGCGGCCTACAATGCGGGGCCGGGGACAGTCGAAAAACATGGCGGTGTGCCGCCCTTTAAAGAGACCCACGACTATATCCAGCGAGTCACCACCTACCTGCGCGATTCAACCGGCAAGGGAGATGGGCCGCTAAAGTGAGTGTGGGGATACGCCGATACAATGTGGGACAGGATGTTTCATTGAGTTATAGGATATGATTAACCAGTTGATCGACATCATCGGTCGCGAAGCGCGACTGTTCGAGTCATTTTTGCAATTACTCGAACAGCAAAGAACCGCGCTTGTAGCCAACGACCTGTCTGAACTCAATCGCATCACCCATCTGCAACAGACAGCTCTGGCGCAGAGTTACGAGCTGGATACCGAGCGCAATCGCATCGTGGCGCAAATCAAGGCCGAGAAACGCTTCGACGGCGACCTGACCATTTCGCGCATTATCGCACTTGCCAATTCCGAACAGGCGAGCCGTCTTACCGAACTGCGCGAGTTACTCTTGTCACTGAATGACCGCATTCTCGAAATTCGCAATTCCAATGCTTTTCTTATAAACGAATCCCGCTCGCTCATTGCGCGCACCATGACTATGCTCTCGCGAAGTAAACAACCGGGCAGTAACTACACCCGCGAGGCCGGCCATGACGAGCGGTCTGATGCTGTAGTGCTGGACAGGAGGATCTGATGCCGGGACTTTTTTCTGCCATAGAATCAGGCAAGCGGGCTCTTTTGACCAATCAGGCGGTCCTGCAGACAGTCGGACAGAATATTGCCAATGTCAATACGCCGGGATACCGCCGTCAACGCGTGAATATCGGCGCCACCGCGCCGGAGACTATCGCTCAGGGGATGCTCGGCACCGGTATTCAGGTGGAAAGTATTCGCCAAGTCCGCGATTTGTTTTTGGGTCAGCAGGAACGCGACGCCACCAAGTCGCTCGGGCAGTGGTCGTACAAAGAAAAAGCACTTTCAGAAATTGAATCGGTTTATAACGAGCCGCAGGACAATTCTATGTCCCAACTGCTGACCGAATTCTGGGATTCCTGGTCGGAACTAGCCACTAATTCCGATTCGATCTCCGGACGCAAAGCAGTAGTCGCTTCGGCTGGCCGTCTCATTTCCGGCTTCCAGCAGTTGTCGAAAAAGATGACTGATCTTCGCGACGCCGCCAACGGCGAAGTGAATTCGATGGTCTCAGATATCAATGAAATGACCGGCGAAATTGCCCGGATCAACCAGCAGATTGCGCGTGCCGAACTTGACGGCACCAGCGCCAACGATCTGCGCGACGCCCGCGACCGGGTGATACAGGACCTGGCGCAACTGGTCGATGTCCGGACAATCGACAAGCCCGATGGTAGCACCTCAGTGTTGATGGGCGCGATGACTTTGGTCGACGGCCCCCAGAACATGAAGATTGATTACGAGTCGGAAAATATGAACGGCGTGAATACTTCGCGCATCGTCTGGTCCGGCACCGATATGCGTTTGACCAATCTTGGTGGCAAGCTGGCTGGCCTGACCGAAACGCGCGATAAGATCCTGCCGAAACAAATATCCGATATCGATGCGCTAGCCCGCACGATTATCGAGCAGGTCAACTCACTTCACCGGGCGGGATACGGCATGAACGGCACTACCAATGTGGCGTTTTTCGATACGACCGCGCTGACGGCCGCCACCATGCGCCTGAATTCCGAGGTCGCTCTCGATCCGAGCAGAGTTGCGGCTTCGGCGAGCGCCACCGGCGATAACAACATTGCGCTTTCGATGTCGGAACTTCGTTTGGCTCGGGTGATGTCAAACGGCACAAGCACGATCAACGACTACTATGACGCCGTGGTCGCGAATGCCGGTCTGATGTCAAAAGAAGCGACTACCACTGCCGCAAATTATGAATTGTTGGTTCAACAGATAAACAATGCCCGCCAGTCAGTCGAGGGAGTCAACCTCGACGAGGAGATGACCAACTTGGTCAAGTATCAGCACGCGTACGATGCCTCGGCGCGTGTCATCACCGCCATGGATCAGGCGCTCGATACGGTCATCAGTGGCATGGGGATTGTAGGACGTATTTAAGTAACAGCCGCTTAAGGGCGGCATAGCGACACCAGGGAGGGTGCAGTGCTGATTTTAACACGGAAGTTGGGCGAATCGATTGCCATTGGCGATCAGATTCGTATCTCCGTACTCGGAATTCGGGGCCGTCAGGTCCGGCTGGGCATCGATGCGCCGTCGGATGTGATCGTGCACCGTGAGGAGATCTACCTGAAGATTCAGGCGGAGAACCGGAAGGCCTCCGGTTCGATCGCCGACGATTTGATGGGTATGGTGAAGATGATCAAAGGAAAGATCAGCGGTGATGATCCGCAGAAGCCGACCATTGAATACAAAGACGGCGACCCCCAGCGGCCGCAGTCGCGTAGGCCTAACAAGCCACACGGTCCCAATGGAGGGGAATAGGTGCGCGTAACGAACAGCATGATGGCGAACTCGGTGGTGCTCAATACTCAACGGGCGCTCCGTCGCTTTTCCGATCTGCAGACGCAGATGTCGTCTAACCGGCGGATTAACAAGCCGTCTGATGACCCATCGGGCACACTGCGCGATCTGGGGTACCGGACCGAAATCGCAAACATCGTGCAGTATCAGAAGAATATCAGCCGCGCACAGTCGTGGGTGCAGACCTACGACAACATCACCGCCGACATGAAAGATGTGATGACGACGGTCAAAGAGATCGCTATTGCGGCATCGAACGGCGACTACGACGACAACGCCCGTGCCGGATCGGCGACCGAAATTCAGTCGGCAATCGACCATTTCCTGCAACTTGCCAATACACAACTTGAAAATAGATATGTGCTGTCCGGCAACATGACGCAAACCAAGCCGTTTGCTCGTGCGGCCAATGGCTTTTCATATGCAGGTGACACCGGGCAAATCGAATTTGAGGTCTCCGGGCGGCTTCGCCAGTCGGTGAATCTGCCGGGGCAGAACCTGCTCCTGACGCAGGTAAATTTGATTGGGAAAGACAGCGATTTGAACAACGCCGTATTACCCACGACACTGCTCGCGGATTTACATAATGGCGACGGAATCACGGGTACTCCGCCGACAATCGTCATCAGCGACCAGAATATGGGACTCAATGTGACCGTTGATCTGACTGGTGCAGTTACCGTGGCCGATGTCCTCTCAATGATCAACACCCAATTGACCGCCGGCGGAATCACCAACCTGACCGCCGGAATTTCGACTACCGGCAACGCCATTGTTCTCGATGCAACTCCCAATGGATTGATCACCGGCTTGACCTCCGTAGCGAATCTGAACGACGGCAACGGTGTTGACCTTATCCCCGGGATATTCAGAGTTTCCAACGGCGTTGGGATCGACGTGGCTGTTGACTTGAGCGGCTCGACTACCGTAAACGACATCCTGAACAAATTCAATGCCGCGATGACCAGCGCTGGTGTCAACAATGTGTCTATGTCGATTGACCCGGGAGGCACCGCGCTCCGCATCGCGGACACCAACGGCGTTCCGCTTGGACTGAGCATTACCGATTTGTCTTCAAACGAATTAACAGCGGCCGATCTTGGCATAGTCGGCTCGGTGAGCCCGAATCTGGTCGGAAGCGCACTATCACCAAAGGCGGCGTTCGATGTAGCCGAAACGACCGGAAGCATCGCTCATGATCTGGGAATATTTGGTTCTTTCTCTGTCGACTTCATTGGAAGTGATCTCGATCCGACACTCAAGACGACTACGGCTGTTGCCTCATTGAAGAATGGGCTGGGCAGTGGATTCGGTCCGATTGCGCTAACACAAGGTGGAGCCAGTGTCACAGTCGATCTGGGCGATCCGACCATCGTGACAGTGCAAGACCTGCTGGACAAATTTAATAATAGTGGTCTTCGCATTACCGCCAGCTTAAATGCGAGCGGTCGAGGTATTCAGATTGTTAATAACGACACCACTAAGTCGTTCACGGTCGAAGAGTCCGGCAACGGTCGTACAGCCAAGGATATGGGGATCTACGGATCAAGCGACATGATGGGGACACTCTTCGTTCTCACTAATGCACTTCGTAAGGATGATCAGGAAGGGGCGGGTATGCTCCTTGGGCAAGTCGACAATGCTATTCAGCATCTGATCGATTCACGAGCGGAGATCGGTACTCGAGGCAAGCGACTTGAAACATTGAGCTCGCGCCTTGATTCCCAAAAGCTGACCTCGACCCAGCGACTCTCAGAGATCGAAGACGCCGATCTGGCCGAGCTGGCCTCCGATCTGGCGGCCCACGAAGCAAGTTATCAGGCGGCGCTGATTTCAGCGGCGAAAATTATTCAACCGACATTGATGGACTTTTTGAAGTTATAGAAAGATTCGGGGAAGCAGTATGATTCTCTCAAGCTCACGCCTTGGACGTATCGAAGTACCGGATGCCAAGGTTATCACAATGGCGCGGCCAATCCTGGGATTTGAACGGCTCACCGAATTCTGTCTGGTCGAGGTCGCCGCTATAGCGCCATTCATGTGGCTCCACTCGATCGAAGATCCAGCAGTGGCGTTTCTGGTGGTCAACCCGCTGGTCTTTTATCCGAACTATCGAATTGAAATCAATTCGCAGGAAATAGCCGAGCTTGAGCCGGGAGCGGGGGAGACCATCGAAACGTATGTTATCGCGACCGTTCCGACTGACTACCGGAAAATGTCGGTCAACTTGCAGGGGCCGATACTCATTAATCCGATCAACAAACTCGCCAAACAGTTGGTGCTGGTCAATTCCGAATATCAGGTCAAACAATTCCTGATGCCGGCCGAAACGCCGCAGAAAACCGAACGCCAGCGAGAACTCGTGGGCGCATAATATTGCCGCGTGGCTCTTGTGTAGAGCTGTTCCAGCAATGAGAAATAGGAAGTTCTCAATGTCCAAAACGACCCTTGCCTCGCCCGCTACCAAAACAACAGTCACTCGGCCGGCCGAAAACCCAAATCAGCAAATCTCGTCGGCGCTTGACGGGTCGGACTACCGACGCGGATACGAACTTCTATCCCAAAAGATACTTAGCGGCGGTGCGACGCCTTCCGATCAGATACTGGCCGGAGTACTGGCCTTACAACTTGAGAAAGAAGAATCGGCCTGCGCTCACTTTACCGCGGCGCTGGCTATCCAGCCGGAGAACTCCGACGCTTTGTACAATCTCGCGCTCATGGCGATGGCCAATCAGGACCCCAATTCGGCAATAAAGTACTTCGAGCATATCCGGCACAATGAGCCGTCGAATGCCTCCATTTACAATGATCTTGGGGTGGCCTATCTCGAAGCTGGTCGTCTCGCCCGAGCGCTAACGATGCTTCGTCACGCGCTTGTTCTCGATCCCAATTTCAGGGCGGCAAGAAACACGGCGATGGAAATCTGTCTGGCAAACAATTGGCACAATACCGCACAGAGCATTCTAAGTGTTTCGCCAACTGACACGTGTACTTCCGTTACGATAGCTGAAATCAGCCGGTGGCGCCAGGTAGTGGGCGATTCGGCTGGCCCGACCAGTCTGTTGACGCGCGGGTCGAGTCTGCGCGGAAAGAAGATCGCGATCTTTGCCTCTCACGATGCCTTCATCAAAGATATAGCGGCGGACTTGGCCAACGACAATCAGGTGCGGAAATTCGATGGGGAGAGTCTGGAGCGTCTGCAGGACTTACTTCGCTGGGCGGATATCGCCTGGTTTGAGTGGTGCGATCAACTCCTCATTGCCGCGACCACCCTCCCGAAATCTTGTACGATAGTCTGTCGTTTACATAGTTACGAAGCCTTTACCGAAATGCCGGGCCAGGTCGACTGGTCAAAAGTTGATCAGGTCGTTTTTGTGAATCAATCGGTTCGGGAATTGGTCGGACCGCGCATACCGTCCACTGTCCCTACCACTATTATATACAACGGCGTGGACCTGGGCCGTTTCGCCCTGCCGACTGACAAACCGACCACCAAGAAAATTGGATCGGTGGGGTACATCAATTATAAAAAGAACCCGGCTTTACTTCTGTACGCCTTCGAAAAGATCTACCGCCACGATTCGAGTTACACACTTCATATCGCCGGGCAACATCAGGACCCGCGCATTGAATTGTACATGAACAACTATCTCAGGCGCCATCCGCTCCCCGTCTCCTTCGACGGTTGGGTCAACGACATGCCGGCCTGGTATCACGACAAACAATTTGTCATTTCGACCTCGCTGTTTGAGTCGTTCCATTATTCAATTGCCGAAGGAATGGCCTGCGGTTGCCTACCTCTCGTTCACGATTGGTACGGGGCTGACTACCTCTATCCACATAAGAGCCTGTTTGGTGATCCGGATTCGTGCTTCAAACTAGTGAAAGCGTATGAGTCCGCCGATCTGGCAAAAGTGCGAAAGGAAAACCGCCAGTTCATTGCAGAACGATACGACCAAAGTACCAAAGTCTTTGAAATCCGAGCGCTCTTGGCATCGCTTGCTGAAAAATCCCAAGCTGTATCGTTGCCAACGCTATGAGCCCAAAGAAAGACAAGCGGTCGCAATCCCGAGAGGGAAAGCGCATGAGCAAAGACGTGTCTCGTGTACGCGGCCCCAAGAACAACCCCGCCGAGATTCTCGCGCACGCGGTTGGGCTGTACCTGGCCGGTAGCGAAGCTGAACTGTGCTCGGCGTTGGAGCCGCTGTCCAACTGTAAAGAGAAACTTAGTCTCCGCGAACTGGCCGCTTTCTTGTCGCTCTCGGGCCTGGGCTCTGCGCACACAAATAAACTGATCGATGCCGAGTCTGCGGCATTAGAACTGTCGCAACTCACGCCAAACTCCCCCGACCCGTGGTTTGTGCTGACATTCGTGCATCTCTCCATGCGCGAGTACACCAAAGCTATTGAGGCGGGAGAAAAATACCGGCGAGTAATAGAGCATTCCGGCGGCCCAGCCGAACCCAATTTCTGCTCGGGCGAACAACACCACTCCCAAGTCCTCAATATGATGGCCGTGGCGGGCAAAGAGTCGGGGAAGGTCGACGACGCAATCGCATACTACCAACTGTCTATTGCTGTTGATCCGGGGAATCATCTCCCATATTTGAATCTGGCCACTCTGTTGACCAGCATCGGTGATCGGGCGCAAGCACGCCAAACCGTGTCGCGTGGCTTGAAACAGGCACGGCAGGTTCATGAACTCAGATTGCTCGAGCAGTCGGTAACGGCCGGGGGGACCGTTTCCGCCTGCATGATTGTGAAAAACGAGCAAGACTTGTTGGGCGATTGCCTGGCTTCGATACGGGATTGGGTTGACGAAATCATCGTTGTCGATACCGGATCGTCCGATGGAACTGTCAAAATTGCGGAAAGCTACGGCGCACGAGTCTATCATCATCCGTGGGAGGGTGACTTTTCCAAAGCGCGTAATCAGTCGCTCTCGTATGCGACTTGCGACTGGATTTTCATCATTGATGCCGACGAGCGCATTTACTCTGATGATGTCCCGCATCTGCAGAAATTGCTCAAAGACGAGCGGGCCCAGGTGATTTCGATCAACGTCTATAATGTCTACGGCGACGGCGACACCGGAGTCACTTTTCTGCCGTCGACACGGCTGTTTCGACGTTCTCTCGGTCTGCGCTACGATGGGATTGTCCACAATGTTCTTGTCTATTCCGAAACCCAGCCTATTCTACGAACGGGGATCCGCCTCCGGCATCTTGGATATGGCCTCGACAAAGAAAAAATGCGGAAGAAGTTCGCCCGCTCAAAAGAGCTACTTGAAAAACAGCTGGCTGAAGCGCCCGATAACGCCTTCGCGCTGTTCAACTACGCCCAGCTCCTGAGAGGCCAGCAAACCAATGATCCCAACGAAAATTCGAAACTGATCATAGGGTCCGCGGAGAAGGCAATCGCGCTGACCAATCCAAGTGACGTTACGGAACGGCACATTCACTTGATGTGTCTGGACCAAATCGGGTGGACTCATTTTCGTTTGGGAGAATATCAGAAGGCGGATGAATTTGCTAACCGGGCTCTTTCGCACAAGCCGAATTACCTCGACCCTCTTTTGCTCTTAGCGCACAGCGCGGCACGCCGACAGGAGTACGCACTGGCGAAAACTCGGTATGCCGACTACTTGAAAGCCCAGGGCGAGTACGATCCGACTCGTGAGACGGACAATATCATCATGCTCCATGTCGACAGTCGGGTGACTGCCTGGTACAGCATGGGCATGATCGCAGAAATTGACAGCGACTTCGAGACCGCCCGCAAATATTACGAGCAGGTGGTTGCAAAAGACCCGAACTACCTTGAAACCAATGCCCATCTGGGGCGGCTGGCCCTCAAGCGTGACGATCTGCCCTCGGCGGAGAAATGGTATCGGCGCCAAATCGAATCGCATCCGGAATCTATCGACGGGTATCGCCAATTGGGAAGCGTGCTGTTGCTGGCGGGGAACGCGGCGAGTGCATCTGAAATTTTCGCTCAAGGCTTGAGAATAAACGGAAACGACAAAGAGTGCCTTGTCGGGCTTGCTCGTGCAAAGAAACTGGTTGGAGACATTCCCGGCGCCGTCATTCTTGCCCAGCGGGCAGTGAAAGCAGATTCAGAAGACAGACAGGCGAACCGTGTGCTGGCCGATGTCCTCTATCAAGCAGGGCGATTTGAGGAGGCGATGGAAACCCTCGATCGGCTTTTGGCCGTCGACCCCAACGACGTAGAATCACTGAACGATCTCGGCAATTGCTGTTTCAAGTTGAAACGATTCGCCGAGGCCGAATCATACTATCAACAAGTACTGACGAGCAAACATCTGGGAATTTCGGCGCTCCTCAATATTGGCCTGGCGCAAGTGAATCAGGGTAGGTTGGCGGAGGCAAACCAATCGCTGAGTCGGTATCTCGTCGCAACCGGAGATGACTTAAATGTCATCAACATATTGGCGGACATCAGTTTTCGCATGAATGAGTTTCCCGAATCGCTCGGGCATCTGGAAAAAATTCTCAAATCTCAGCCCGATAATCTGGGCGCTTTGCTCATGCTTTCGGACTGCTATCTCAATTTGGGACATCGGGATTCCGCAATTATAGGATATCGCCGGATTCTAAAGCTAGATCCCACATTCGCCCCCGCCGAGCAAAGACTGGCCGGTCTAGCCGCGCCAGTGTCGTCCCGGTAGAATTGCCTGCCCGGCACTGCCTGCGGCCCTGTGCAAATTTTGTCAGGCGCCCTCTCAAGTTTGATAAGCAGTTGCCGATCAATACCCCATAAGAACGATTGAAGAGAACTGTATGAAACGTGAAACGACAAGTTCGCGAAGGAGGGGATTGCCAGCACGCGCAATCAACCAGCGGCGCCGATTGGACTTTGGCCCTGCTTACGTAACGACATTGGAAGTGACGCAGTCAACAACGCAACGAAAACGGGACAAGGAATCCTGAATACATTCCAAGGAGGAATTGACGCATGTCACTTCGAATCAATCACAATTTGGCGGCCCTAAACGCCAATCGTAACCTGAAGCTCACTTCGAGCATGCTGACCAACTCGATGCAGAAGCTGTCGAGTGGATACCGCATTAACCAGGCGTCGGATGATCCGGCCGGCTTGGTGATTTCCGAACAGTTTCGGGCACAGATCGCCGGTTTGAACCGCGCGGTCCAGAACTCAGAAGGTTCCATCAGCATGGTGCAAACCGCTGAAGGCGCTCTTTCTGAAATCAATAACCTGTTGACCTCGATGCGCGAACTGGCTATCCACGCCGCCAACGAAGGATTCAACGATGTCGATCAGCTCGCCGCTGATCAGGCGGAAATTGCGAACGCGATCAAGACGATCGACCGTATCGCCGCCAACACCCAGTTCGGAACCAAGAAGATTCTGGACGGCTCCAAAGACAACATTGCGACCATTACCAGTGCCAATACTTCGGGCCTGGGAATCAAGCAGTCAAATCTGAAGACCGGCCAGCACTCGGTAACCGCGACCAAAACCGCCGACCCGAATGCCACCTTGAATACCACATCGCTTGGTCTGTCTCTGACCAATACCGACGGCGACCCGTACAATCTTTCCGAAAAGATTCATAATGTCGACGTCGTGCAGGCGTCCGATGTTGCCAAGAAGACCTCCGGCGCTATTTCGCTGGCCGACGCTTTTGGCAATAACATGGTAATCGCCGCTACCGCGACGGTTGCTATGCTGAGTTCCGCCGCGACGATGAGTGCCGCGACTGCTTCGCATGCCGGTACGTATACGTTTACCCTGAATTATCAGGAAAATGGCGAATCTCCGACCGGTAACCAGACTCTGTCAGTGGCCGTTGAAGTTGGTGACACTGCCGCTACTCTGGCCACCAAGTTGCAGACACAGATTAACCTCAATACCGCCCTGGCTGGTAAAGTCGTTGCGACCGGAACCGCCAACGGTGCTCTCCGCATCAAAGCCGCGAACGCCGGCGCCCAGTATTCAGTGCAGGCCCAGGCGACCTCGGATGATGCCGCTACCTCATGGTTCTCAGTTGCCACTGGTTCCAGCCGCGGTTCTTCGGCAAACCTTTTGAGCTTCACGGTCAACACCGACAAATACGCCAATCGTACCGGCGTTGCGACGGTGGCCGCGAACACGTACTCGACTCTCTCATCGCTTGTCACAGCGATCAACTCGGCTCTCGGTACCAGCGCCGCCGGTAACGGCGGATTTGGCACCGTGTCCGGTAGCACGACCGTTCAGAACGTTTCCGCCACACTTGTGAACTCCAACCAGATCCAGTTTGCGACCGCCGACGAGGGATCGTATTACTCGATTAAGATGGAAGCTGGCGCCGCTGGCACCGGAAACCTCCGCAATGTGCTCAAGCTGACCGATGACTCATTGGCCACCAATGGTACAGATGCGTTGGTTTCCTTCGACGGCTACACCAACACGATCGACAAAGTGAAGTACGCCTCGACTGGCGCGTACACACTCTGGAACAAGGCGCTCAACGCCTCCGGCCGTGGCTCCATCGACATGACGGTTGCCACCGCCCAGAATGGTATCAACGTTGGTAACCTCTTGCTTGACGCTAAAGCGGCCAAGTTCGACGTCCGTTTGGACGGCGGCCCGGCCACTTCCGTGTCTGCAGGTTTGAACGCGACCGTGTTCAATGCCGATCGTTCGCAGTCTCTCATCATGAACTATGCGCTGACCTCACAGGGCGGCACCGAGACGATTAACAACACCGATCAGTCGCTGGTCTTCCAGATCGGCGCCAACGTCGGCCAGACCGCCTCGATCGCGATCCGGTCAATCGGCTCGTCCTCGCTGGGTAAGAACCTCCCGGGCAACTCGTTCTCGTCGCTCTCCAAGATCGATGTGACGACCGTCCAGGGCGCTCAGGATGCGCAGTCGATCATTGATTCCGCCATTAACGAAATCTCGACTACCCGTGGCACGCTCGGAAGCTTCCAGAAGAATACTCTGGAATCCAACTTGCGTAACCTCCGGATCGCCGCTCAGAACCTGACGGCTTCCGAGTCGCAGATTCGTGATACCGATATGGCCGAAGAGATGTCGGAATTCACCAAGAACCAGATTCTGGTTCAGGCCGGTACTGCTATGTTGGCCCAGGCCAACCAGCTCGGTCAGGTGGTTCTGTCCCTCTTCCAGTAATACCGAAGTACCTTGGGAATCGGGGGAGCGTAAAGCTCCCCCGATCCTTTCTTCGAAGACAGTGACGTCAGACTGAAAATAGGATTGTTATGGCAGGAACCTCGAACATCAACGGCCTCGTCTCCGGTCTCGATACTACCACCATCATAGAAACACTGCTCCAATTGGAGCGTCGCCCCGCGGTCATTCTCGAAGCCGAACAACAAGAAAAGACAAATATCGTATCGGCGCTCAAAGCGCTCCAGGCAAAGCTGGTGGCGCTGGCGGCCGATGTCGCCTCGCTTACTCGCCGTTCCACCTATGAAACTTCTTCCGTGAGCGTCTCCGACGAAGATGTGCTGACTGCTACATCGGCGGGACAGGGTGTCGCAGGATCGTATGACATTCGTGTCTTGTCGCTCGCCCGCAATCATCAGATCGCCAGTCAGGGGTTCGCTGACCAGTCGTCGGCACTGCTTGGCACGGGAACGGTAGTCATTTCCGTTGGCACCGGCTCAGCACGCACGTTCACCGTTGATTCGTCAAACAACTCGCTCACCGGCCTTAAAAACGCCATCAACAGTGCCAATATGGGCGTGACTGCATCAATAGTGAGCGATGGCTCTACATCAAAGTCGTACCGGTTGATCCTGACGGCAAACAATCCGGGCGCGGCCAATTCACTAAAAATCACGAGCAGTTTGACCGGCGGCACTAATCTGAATTACTCGACTCCCACTTTTGATGCCCCAGAGTGGGTTTCAAAGAATTCCAGTTCGACCTCGCAAATTTCACTCGGACCGACCTCGTCATTTAGCGGGACGACAAACAAAATCTACACGTTCACCGTGGCGGGGACAGGTACGAAGACAATCGGAACCGACAACGTCACGATCAACTGGACCGACGGCACCAATTCCGGTTCAGTGGTGGTCAGTCAGGCCGATACCGAAGTCGATTTGGCCGTACCGGGAGCGCAGGGACTCAAGCTAAGCTTCGGATCAGGAAAACTCGTTGCCGGCGACTCGTTTCAAGTGCAGACGTTTGCTCCGACATTGCAGACAGCCGCCGACGCAAAGGTGACTATCGGGAGCAACGATGGATCGGGCTCGCCCATTATTGTAACCTCGACGACCAACATCCTCGCCGACGCCATTCCGGGAGTAAAGCTCACTTTGAAGAAAGTGACCGATACCGATTCGCCGGTTACAGTGACGACCGACTTCAATGTCTCCGGGATCAAAGATAAGCTCAGCGCCTTCATCAAAAGCTATAACGATGTCAAAGACTACATCGACAAGCAAAACAAGTACGACAAGGATGCCACTACCGTAGGTATCCTCTTCGGCGAGAGTTCGCTGTTTACGATGCAGGAAACACTGTCGCGGGCCATAACGTCGACCGTACCGGGAATTGACAGCAAATATCGGCAATTGACCACACTTGGAATTCGCACCGGTCTCGACGGCAAACTCCTATTCAGTGACCCATCCAAACTTGAAACTGCCCTGCGCACCGACCCCAACGCGGTGATCAATCTGCTTGCAAGCGGCGGACAGGCATCGTCGAATAAGATAGAGTTCGTCTCTTCGAGCGCGAAGACCAAGTCCGGCACCGATTATGTCGTTGACATATTATCGGCGGCCACCCAGGGAAGATTTCAGGCGAAAAATATCAACAATCCCGGCTCTACGCCGCTTACTCTCACCGCCACCAACAACCGGATCAAATTGAGTATCAACGAGACATCATCCGACGAGATGATTCTGGAGGCGAAAACATACGGCTCGACAGAGGAACTCGTAGAGGAGATTCAATCAAAGATCAACGCCGATGCCAAAATCGGTTCGATGGGAGTGAAAGTCAGTTGGGTCACCTCGTCGGCGACTGAAGGTCACCTCGAATTCACCAACTCACTCTATGGGTCAACATCAACGATCAATCTTGGCGCTGGCGTGACCAACCAAGCCCACGTCGTCTTGGGTCTTGCCCAAGGGGAGAGCATCGCCGGCATCGACGTTCAGGGCACGATCAACGGCGAAAAGGCAGACGGAAAGGGGCAGACGCTGACCGGTAAGTCGGGAAATAAAACAACCGACGGCCTCGTGCTCAAGGTTTCGCTTGGCACATTCGACGTCAAGTCTGGTCAGGATGGCACGGTCTCGGTGACCAAAGGCGTTGCCTCTCGGTTGACGGAGGCGCTTGACTCCATCACCAAGTCATCCGACGGATTTATCGACCGCCGAATTTCGAGCTACCAGGTGCAGATCAACGGAGTCAAAGAACGAATTGCAGATATTGACGCCTTCTTAGTCCTCAGGAAAGAAGACCTCACCAAGAAATTTACTGCTATGGAAGCGGCGCTGGGACAACTCAATGCGCAAAGCACCTGGCTGACCAACGCTATCAGCGGACTAAACAACAATTACATAAACCGATCATCACGTTAGGATTCCGGCACCTCGATGGACACACGATCTTACAAAGAAGTTGACACTCTGGGAAAAGCGCCAATCGACCTGGTACTGCAAGTATACGACGGTGCCTTGTCGGAAATTGGCCTGGCCAAAACGAAATACGAAGACCAAAAATATTCCGACGGGTACAATAACATCCAGCGAGCGGAGCGAATGGTCACTCACCTGTATACCACTCTTGATATGGAACAGGGCGGGGAAGTAGCCGTCAATCTCGCCAAATTGTACACCTGGGTCATAACCAAACTCCACGAAGTTCAGGCGACCAAAGAAATCGCCCGGTTCGATGAGTGCATTAAAGTTCTGCGCAATCTCCGGCAGGCGTGGGAAGGAATCAAGCAACAGTCCACGCCGGCCAAACTCGGGCCGAATTCCGTAGTGTCACCCTCAAGAATGGAAGTGGTCGGGTAACCCATGGCCGTAGACTCGCTCAATCTCAAGCCCTTCGATAAGCAGATTCAGTCGCTCCTGCAGGAAGAGTACTCGTTTTATCAGACGCTGTATATTCTCTTAGACAAGCAACGCGACTTTATCAAGTACGAAAAAGACGACCACCTGCTCGATCTGTATGCGGAAATCGAGCGGTGTCAGAAACGGATCAAAGACTCCGAAGACAAAATCACAGTCCTTCGGCAACACAATCCGGTCCGGTTTTCGTCGGTACTCGAAAATGCCGACATCAAAAAACTGGTCAATAGTATCGCCACGCTCTTGAAAAAGAATATCGAGATCATCAGTGACAATGACGAGATCGTGCGGGCCCGCCATGCCCGGATCAAACACGAACTCGATGACCTGCGTCAGAGCGCCAAAATAATGCAGTATTTCGGCGCAACCGAGCCCTCCGCCCAGTTTTTGGACGGGAAGACGTGAGGATTCATAAGTCGGCCTGAGTTGCCGATAGAAATAGAACACACCGTTTATAGGAAGGAATGGTGAGTATGGAAATGGGATCAGCAGACAAAAGCGGAAAAATTCCGCTCCCGGGAGCAGTACCGGCTCCCGCGTCCACTCGCAAACGGGTGGCTGATCGCGCCGATCAGGAACTGGCCGGGGAAAAAGCCGGCGACAAGAAAGCCGACACCGGCACCGTCTTACACGCGGAGAAGATTGATGAGATTCGGCGCAAGATTGACAGCGGGTTTTACACCCGCGATGATGTGAAGAAGATGATTGCCGAACGTCTGGGCGCCGACCTGCGCGGGCGAGCGGAAGAATAGTCAGGGAGAGACGATGACCACCACCGCCACGATTGACAATAAGGCCAAGCAGGTAATTTCCAATATTCGTAATCTGCCCACTCCGCCTATTGTGTTTCATCAGATTCAAAAAGTAATCAAGGATCCAAAGGTGAATGCCACCCAGGTGGCGTCGATCTTGTCTGAAGATCCGGCGATGTCGGTCAAAGTTCTCAAGCTGACCAATTCGGCATTCTACGGCCTTTCGCGCGAGATCGATTCGGTCAAGCAGGCGGTGGTCATTGTCGGAATGGAAGCCATCAAGAATCTGGTTCTGTCGGCCTCAGTGCTGGATATGTTCAAAGGACAGAACAACGACGAAGAATTTCAGGAACGCTTCTGGCGCCATTCGCTGGCGGTTGCGGTGTGCAGTCGTATTCTTGCTAAGCAACTGCGAGCAAAAGGCACCGCCGATCCCGACGCCGCCTTTTCGTGTGGACTTCTGCACGATATCGGCAAGATCATCATTCAATGCTATCTACCCGAAGAACACAAGCGAGTGGTGAAGGCGCTATCGATCGATAGAACACAAATGACATTTGAAATCGAAGAGCAGGTACTGGGATATAACCACACCCAGATCGGTGCGCTGTTGTCCGCGCAGTGGAAACTGCCGCACACGCTCGGCGATGCGATCACGTATCACCACCACCCGCAGTTGTCCGAGTCACAGGAAGTCATGCCGTACATCATTCATATCGCCAATCATCTCGCCAAAAAAGTGTTCTACGACCGCAGTGACGCTCACTTGATCGGCAAACTGGAGCCGGTGTTGATCCAATACATGGGTGTCACCGAGCCCGATCTGGACAAACATGGCGAGCAGTTGCGCGAGGAGTACACCCGTGCCGAGACATTTATGAAGATGGCCGGCCTAAGCTGATACCTTGAAATAGTAGCAAAATTGAAAGCCCGTCGCTCTGCGGCGGGCTTTTTGTTTTATCTCAATTGAGGAGGCTTCGACAGGCTCAGCCTGAAGTCTATTGAAAGTTGGCCGGGAGATTTGTCGAGTTCTACCGAATAACACTCCCATTGTCTTCACCCTGAGCTTGCGAAGTCCTGCGGCTCCTGCCGCACGGGTCGAAGGGTCTGTTCCCGTGGTGGGGTCAGGTGCCGACAGGTTCGGCTTTGGTGACTTTGACGCCGTCGAAGCGGAGATAACAAAGCAGAGCGTGGGGGTTGGGGAAAAAGACTTTCTCGCCAAACGCAGAGAACTGATTTTGCGTCCACTGAGATTTGTGAATCTCGTACGGGTTATCAAAGGCGTCTTCCTGGGCGCTGACGGTCAGCGGCGTGGAGATAATGCACCCGCGCGAGTGTTTGGCGCACTGGTGCAGAAGTCGGTGGCCGTCTTCAAGGGAGAAATGCTCGATCACGTCGATCAACAAGATTAGATCGTAGTAGTGGTCGAGTTTGGGTACAAGCTCGCGGGCGTCACCGACATAGATATTGTCGTATATCAGTTTCTGGAGCGGGGTGACATACTGCGGGAAAGCCTCGATGCCGTCGATACGTTTTTGCCAGTCGCCGTATTTGTTGCGGCCGTCCCAGAGTTCAAGATATTCGCGGCAGAGAAACCCGAACTTGCCGAAGCCAATCCCGATATCGAGAACCGATTGGGGCTGGGCGGAGCGGATGATTTCAAGAATGGGGGAGATCAGTTGCGGATAACTTGAGGGCATGTGTGGTTCCTATTTATGTTCTACGAGGCTTCGACAGGCTCAGCCTGAGGTCACCTTGCTTTCTGTTCCTTTTGCTCCTGGACTTCACCCTGAGCTTGTCGAAGGGTCGACCCACATACAGTATCGGCATTTACTGTGTGAACTTGAGGGGTGTGTGGCCCTCGCAGCGTGGCGTCATGCGTCCTCGCATGATGCGATGGGGTGATGAAACAAAGAGTGTCTGGCGGGGACGCCCGACACCACGTCGTATGACTAGGACCCGCCACAACCCTGATTGCTTTGCATGGTCATTGACGGCGCGATTTCATTCTTGTAGCTTGTGCATGGGAAAGGGGATCAATTGGGTATGAGAGTATTTATCTCGTGGTCGGGAAGAAAAGCTCAGCTTGTTGCTGAGAAGATAAATTTTTGGCTGCCGATGGTGGTGCACGGCATTCAGACATATGTTTCTGCTGAGGATATCGAAAAAGGATCAAGGTGGGGTCAAAGCTTAGCCAGCGAGCTCGGGAAATCAGATTTCGGAATAATATGTGTCACTAAAGATAATATCAACGCACCTTGGATTCACTTTGAAGCCGGGGCCCTCTCCAAGTCAGTAGATCGCTCCAAGGTTTGTCCGTTTCTTTTGGATATGACGTTGACGGACATCCCGCGAAACAACCCATTAGTGCTTTTTCAAGCTACTATTCTACAATCGGAAGATGTCTTCAAACTTGTTGAATCGGTACATGAAACTGCCAAAACGGAAGAACTCACGTCGAATCAACTGCGGGTTCTTTTCGACAGGCTGTGGCCAGAACTCGATTCCTCACTGAGGGCCATACTGCAAGACGAGTCCTTGAACGACGCACAAAAGCACGAATTACCGCGCGACCCAACTTTGAATGCCCTTGACGAAATTATCATAATGTTGCGTGAGCAACAGCGAGCATCTTTCCAAGAGGCAAAGAGCGACCAAGAATCGTCGCAATTCATGTATGAAGCAATGTCTAGACTTTCCAGCCGAACAGAACATCTTCTAAAGCTAGTCAACAGCCCTGAGACAATTCTCCCCCGCGAATATGTGAAAGGGTTGATTTCTGATATCGGAACGCCAAAGGCGCTACAAGTGCTGAGTGACTTGGTGGACCAATGGGAATCACTTCTGAACTCACTTTACCAACAATCAACCGTGGGGAATAATATTGATCAAGAACTTGGTGCAAGACTCTCTAGATTGCATCTACCAATTCAATATCTAGCTAGACACGTTGCGCACAGAGAAATTCGGATAGAGGGGGACTTTTTGTCCGCCCTGCCTCCAATACCTGATGCAACCAGCGCGGAACAGAGTTGAGCCCCTGCCCAAGGGATTTCCGCGGTTGGAGGTATGGAAGGCTTCTTCTAAGTTGGCTTGGTCGAATAACTTAATCGCATTCCGTCGATGATAATCCCCCTTGACTTTCCTGCAACTCCAAGATATACTTCGGGCTACGCTGGACGACCCACGGCGTTGTTTTGAGATATTGGGCGATTAGCTCAGATGGTTAGAGTACTTGCTTGACATGCAAGGGGTCACTGGTTCGATTCCAGTATCGCCCATTTTATTAAGCTTGTCGGGACCACGAGGGTCCCGACCTACTTTAAGAGTGATTGCTTCGTCGCAAGGCTCCTCGCAACGACGGACTGATCCCACCGCAAGCGGTGGGGCACCAAGAAAAGATGGGTCCCAGCTTTCGCTGGGATGACATGCTTGAGACGGTTGGATTACTTTGATATGTCGCAGATGACGATAACATTGCCCGACGGCGCGACTCGCGCGTATGCACCCGGCGCCACCGGTCTGCAGATCGCTGAGTCTATCTCGCCAGGACTGGCCAAGAACGCAATAGCGGTCAAGGTCGACGGCGTGGTGCGCGATCTGTCGTATCCGATTCCGGCCGATGCCTCCGTCGCGATTCTGACATTCGAACAGCCGGAAGGGAAGACTGTTTTCTGGCACTCGTCGTCGCATATCATGGCCCAGGCGGTGTTGGCGGTATTTCCCAATGCCAAGCTAGCCATTGGCCCGCCGATCGACGAGGGGTGGTATTACGATTTCGATGTCGAAAAGCCGTTCTCGCCCGACGATCTGAAAAAGATCGAAGACAAAATGGCGGAGATTGTGGCCGAGGATGCGCCCTTCCGCTGTGAAGTGAAAAAGCGATTGGAATTGAAAGAGTATTACGCCAAACGCGGCGCGATCTATAAAGTCGAACTGCTCGACGGAATCGCCGATGACACGGTCACGATGTATTTCCAGTCGGGATTTGAAGATTTGTGCCGTGGGCCGCATATCCCGCGCACCGGGATTGTTAAGGCGTTCAAACTGACTGCAACTTCTGGTTCGTATTGGCGCGGCGACGAGCGCAACAAGATGCTTCAGCGAATTTACGGCGTTTCGTTTCCGAAAAAACAACAGCTCGACGAATATCTGGCCCGGATCGAAGAAGCCAAAAAGCGCGACCATCGGGTGATCGGCAAGCAACTGGAATTGTACACAGTCACCGATGAAGTCGGCGCCGGCCTGATTATGTGGCTACCCAAAGGCGCACGGATTCGCAACGAGGTTGAGAATTTCTGGCGGAATGAACATTTGAAGTTTGGCTATGATCTGGTCGCGTCGCCGCATGTCGCGAACCGCGATTTGTGGAATCGTTCCGGCCACACCGATTTTTACGCCGAGAGTATGTTCGGGCCGATGTCGGTCGATGAGCGGCTCTATCAGCTCAAGCCGATGAACTGCCCGTTCCATATACAGATGTACAAGTCGCGGCTCTGGTCATATCGCGATCTGCCACTTCGATGGGCCGAGCTTGGGACAGTCTATCGATACGAACGCCCGGGAGTTCTGCATGGACTGATGCGGGTGCGCGGATTCACTCAGGATGATGCGCATCATTTTGTCGCGCAGGATTCGATGGAAGCCGAGTTGATCTGGACAATCGATTTTTGCGTGCACATACTTAAGTCGTTCGGGTTTACCAATTACGATATCTACCTGTCGACTCGTCCGGCAGAAAAATCGGTCGGCGAACATGCCGATTGGGAAAGAGCCGAGAACGGACTTCGGGCGGCGCTGGACAAAGCCGGCCTGAAATACGAAGTCGATGAGGGCGGCGGAGCGTTTTACGGGCCGAAAATCGATATAAAGATCAAAGACGCTATCGGCCGGGCCTGGCAGTGTTCGACCATTCAGTTTGATTTCAACCTCCCCGAACGGTTTGATTTGCATTATATTGACCGGGACGGCACGCAGAAGCGGCCGTATATGATTCACCGCGCCTTGCTCGGATCGATCGAGCGGTTTTTCGGCGTGCTCATCGAGCATTACGCCGGGAATTTCCCGACCTGGCTGGCGCCGGTGCAGGTAAAAGTATTGCCGATCACCGATGATCAGGCGGAGTACGCCCGTTCGGTGGTTGAGCAGTTGAAGAAAGAGAATATTCGCGCAGTTTTGGATGACCGATCCGAGAAGATCGGCGCCAAGATTCGCGATGCGGAGATGATGAAGATTCCGTATATGTTTGTGTTGGGTGGACGCGAGGCCGAGCAAAAAGCGGTCGCGGTTCGCCGTCACGGTGCGGGAGATGTCGGAGTCAAGCCGGTGGGCGAGGCAATCGACATGCTTTTACAGGATATCGCAGGCAAAGGACTGCAGTAGAGAATCGTAACCAGGAGGAAAGCATCAGTAGCGCCAGTATTAAAGACATTCGCGTAAACAACCGGATTCGTGTGTCGCCTGTGCGACTCATCGGTCCGGCTGGTGAGCAGATCGGGATAGTTCCGACATTAGAAGCGCTCAATCGGGCGCGCGATTTGGGACTCGATTTGGTAGAGGTAGCGCCGCAGAGCCGGCCGCCGGTCTGCCGAATCCTCGACTTTGGAAAGTACAAATACGAACTGGCCAAACGTGATAAGATCGCCAAAAAGAAACAGCATACCTTCCAGCTCAAGGAAATGCGGTATCGTCCGAAAATCGACGATCACGATTTCAATTTTAAATTGAATCATATCCGCGAGTTCCTGATGGAAGGGAGCAAGGTCCGGGCGTTTGTAATGTTTCGCGGCCGCGAAATGGCCCATATCGAGTTCGGACGGGTGATCCTGGATAATCTGGTGAAACAGACAGCGGATATCGCGAACGTCGATATCGCGCCGATTCTTGAAGGAAACACGATGAACTGCGTGCTTTCGCCCAAGCCGGAATTGCTTAAAAAGCTCTCGGCCCAGCGGGCGCAGGCGGTCGCGGGAATGAAAAAGCCGAAAGGCGACGAAAAAGAAGATTTGCTGACGGTGGATGAAGAGTAGATTCAAAGATGTCAACCTCGAAGACGAGATTGACCTACGAAAAGAAAGAACGAAAGAAGCGATATAGAAGAGGACAGTCATGCCGAAGATGAAATCGAAAAAGGCGATGACCAAGCGGTTCAAAAAGACGGGAACCGGGAAGGTCAAACACAAACGCGCCTTTAAGTCGCACATTATGAACAAGAAATCAGCCAAGCGCGTACGTCAGTTGCGCAAGAAAGGGCTGGTTCACGGTACCGATCTGAAAAAGATTCTGATCGGACTGCAGAACTAACGAAGCCGAAGTAGGAGTAACTCATGGCACGCGCAACTAATAATGTGGCGGCGAATCGCCGTCACAAAAAAGTACTGAAAAGAGCCCGTGGTGGATTCGGCGGGCGGAGCAAATTGTACCGTACTGCGATAGAAACGGTGCATCGTGGGATGCGGTATTCGTACCGTGATCGCCGTGTACGTAAACGCGAGTTCCGCGCTTTGTGGATCGCCCGTATTTCGGCCGCGGCCAAGATTTGTGGAACGAACTATTCGACCCTGATGGCCGGCCTGAAAAAGGCGGGAGTATTGCTTGATCGCAAGTCGCTTGCTGATATTGCCGCACGCGATATGGCGACTTTCACCACGATCGTAGGAATGGCCACCGGCAAGTAGCGTAAAAGCTGTATGTCGCTTCTGGACGAAGTTGCAAAACTCGAAGCCGAGGCAGTCAAGCGAGTCAGTTCTGCTGACTCGCTTGATTCGTTACGGGAACTGGAAATCCAGTATCTGGGCCGCAAAGGTCCACTCAATTCCATACTTAAAAATCTCAAAGATCTCTCCATCGACGAACGCAAGTTAGTCGGCGCGCGGGCGAATGATGCCCGCGTAAGACTCGAGGCGCTCATGGCCGAACGGGTGGCGTCGTTTGGGCATTCGAGCGTCGAGAACGACTTCGATGTGACCCTTCCCGGCACTGGTCAACGGGTAGGAGTTGTGCATGTGCTCAATCAGGTGATGGGTGATATCTGCACTGTCTTTCACGGGATGGGATTTGAAATCGCCCATGGTCCTCATGTCGAGACCGACTATTACAATTTCGGTGCGCTCAACTTTGCCCCCGATCATCCGGCCCGCGACGAGCAGGACACTTTTTTTGTCGAAGGCGGACGGCTTTTGCGCACGCACACCACCTCGGTGCAGTCGCGCGAACTTGAGAAGCGCAAACCGCCGATGAAAATCCTGATGCCCGGACGGACTTTCCGCAATGAAGAGATTACCACCCGTGCTCATGTGTCGTTTCATCAGGTCGACGGCTTCTTGGTCGATGAAGGGGTCTCGATCGCCGATCTGAAGGGAACATTGGTGGCATTCTGCCGGGCATTCTACGGCGAGGGATTTAACTACAGATTCAGGCCGTCGTTTTTTCCGTTTACCGAGCCGTCGATTGAAATCGATATCACCTGCTTTTTGTGTAGTGGCAAGGGGTGCCAGTTGTGCAAGTATGCAGGGTGGCTTGAGGTACTCGGCTCGGGGATGATCCACCCCAATGTGCTTGAAAAAGCCGGATTCGACTCTGAAAAGTACACCGGATTTGCCTTTGGTATGGGTGTCGAGCGGCAGGCGATGCTCAGGTATAAGATCAACGACATACGTCTGTTTTTTAATTCTAATGTCCGATTCCTGCGGCAGTTTGAGTAAGCCATGAAGATCGCATACTCCTGGCTCAAAGAACTGACCGGACTTGAGTGGTCGGCCGAAGAAATGGGAAACCGTCTTTTGCTGGCGGGACTCAATTGTGAAGACATTCAAGCCACCGACAAGCATCTTAACAATGTAGTTGTGGGGAAAGTGCTTACCCTTGAGGCTGTCCCCGGCGCAAGCAAGATTCGCAAAGCGACAGTTGATATCGGCGGCGAAACGCTGACACTTATTTGTGGCGCACCCAATGTCGCAGTAGGTCAGAAAGTGGCGGTCGCGAAAATCGGCGCAGTAATGGCCGGCGGAATGGAAATCAAAAAGGCGACTATCCGCGGGGTGGAGTCATCAGGAATGATCTGCTCTGAATCCGAACTCGGACTATCTGAAGACCACTCGGGAATCATGGTGCTGGACGATTCGGCTTCGGTTGGTCAACCAGTGGCTGATGCTCTTGGGTTGCACGATGCGGTCCTGAATTTTGAAATCACACCAAATCGCGGCGATGCACTCTCTGCGTTTGGCGTAGCGCGTGATTTGGCGGCGCTGGGCCGAACGAAAATTCGTCACCCGGAAATAAAACTGATCGAAACAACCGAAAAAGCAAGTGATCTTATATCGGTTCGCTCAGATGATCCGGTCGGGTGTCCCCGGTTTACCGCTCGGATAATTCGTGGGATCACAATAGGACCGTCGCCCTGGTGGATGCAAAAACGTCTGCTTGCCGCTGGTGTCAGGCCAATCTCGAATGTCGTTGATATCAGCAATTTTGTCATGCTCGAAACAGGAAACCCGCTTCACGCCTTTGATCTGGATCGATTCGGGTCAAAGCAGATAGTGGTTCGTCGAGCCAAAGAGGGTGAGAAGTTTACGACCCTCGACGGCAAAGAGCATACACTCACAGGCGACGTACTTCTGGTCACTAACGGTGAGCGTGCCGTCGGTGTCGCCGGAGTGATGGGTGGGCTTGATTCTGAAGTCGGCGACGATACCAAGAATGTCCTGCTTGAAGTCGCCTATTTCGATCCGACGGTTGTGCGCAAAAGCCGCAAGCACCTGGGATTGAACACGGAAGCGTCATATCGTTTTGAGCGAGGTGTCGATCCGAACAATGCAGAGCGAGCCTCGGCGCGAGCGGCGGCGCTGATGGCCGAACTGTGCGGCGGTACGGTACTTTCAGGTGTAGTTGATTGGTACCCGAAACCGATTTTGCCAAGACAGATTGCGCTGAGACCGTCTCGATGCCGCGCCATCCTGGGCGCCGACATACCGGTTGAAACGTTGAGCGATATTCTCACACACTTGGAGATCCCCAATCAGGGAGATGATCCAATCGTGGCTACTGTCCCGACTTTCAGATCGGATATCGAAAAGGAAATCGATTTGATTGAAGAAGTCGGCCGAATCTACGGTTACGACAACATTCCGGATTCGATTCAGACCAAGGGGCCGCTCTTTACTCCCAATCATCCGCGGGAACAGTTCTTTGGTGTCCTTCGCCACTTGATGACCGCCGCGGGATTCGATGAAATCATGGGCCACGGTCTGGCAGATAGTCGCCACGCCGCTTTGCTGGCGCCGCAGTTGCCGCAGGTGAGACTGGTCAACCCCAACTCTGAAGATTTGAACATGATGCGCAACACTTTGATGGTGACTGCGCTCACCACCGTTGCGCACAATATCGCGCACAGGAATGTCGACCTACGGCTGTTTGAAATAGGCGCCGCCTATTTTCCCCCGGGCAAACAACAAGATTGGCATGAAGATGACCACCTGTGTCTGTCGGTGACTGGTAACTCCCCCTCCGATTGGCGCAACCATCCCCGCCCCAGCGACTTCTATGATCTCAAAGGTGCGCTCGACTTGGTCTTCGCACACCTCGGGATTGGTGCGGATTGCCCAAATGGTGTCGTGTATACTCAGGGCCATTCCGGGATATTCGATCGGTCGCAGTCATTTGATCTGGTCGCCGGCGGCATAAAGCTGGGTGTGGCAGGTTTAGTGCCCGCCGAACTTCTGAAAAAATTCGATATCAAACAGGCAGTCTGGCTTGCGGAGTTGGACATTTCATCGCTTCTTTCCGCTAAGAAGCCGCTCGGCGCATTTAGGCCGCTACCCGTGTATCCGGCGGCCCCGCGTGATCTGGCGTTGATCGTCAAAGATGCAATCGCGGTTGGAGAGATTATATCGGCTGTCAAAGCTGAAGTCGGTGGAATTGCCGAAGCGGTCGAAGTATTCGATATTTACAAAGGAAAGCCGATCGCGGCCGGAATGAAATCGGTCGCTATCACTATTAAATATCGTTCGCCGGAGCGGAGTCTTTCCGGGGACGAGGTTGAGCACATGCAGAAGAAAGTTGTCGATCTGCTGAAATCGCGGTTTTCCGCCGAATTGAGGGAGCAGTAGATATGGCCGATAAGATCAGCGCCTTAGAAGACCGGGTCGCCCAGGTATTGAAACTGGTCGAGCAACTCCGCAAGGAGAACGGTAACCTCAAGCGGCAGAACGTGCAGGCCGCCGACGAACTGGCCGAGCTTCGCCGGAAGTGCCACGAATTACAAGTAGCCAATAAGGATCAGGCGACTGCGGTCAAGTCGCGCCTGACCAGTGTCCTTAGCCGGATCGAAGAGTTAGAACGTCTCGGTTCGTAACTTTTTGCTTGATTCGGTGTTCCGGAAAAGGTATACAAAAATAGTTAGAAAACAGCGGGACCAAACCGCGCTGACCATCTGATTGACTCACAAGCCGATGACTGAACAAGACGAAGAGAAAAAAGTCGTAGTCGAGATATTCGGGGAGGAGTACCCCATCACGGGTGCCGGGGATCCTGCCTATATATCGAGAATCGCCCGAATCGTGGATACACGTATGCGCCAGGTGGCAAAGTCCACCCGGACCAAGGGGCTGGACAAGGTGGCGATCCTTACCGCCATGTCGTTTGCCTCCGAATTGCAGGAAAAGAGCGAGGAGCTTGATACCTCGCAGGCGAGTTCTACACAGCGTCTTGACCGTCTGTTGTCCGGACTTGAGCATGCCCTGGCTGACTAAAGCCGGTACGCTCGGAGTCGGTTCGTTGACAGCGTAAAGCGGTTTTCTCCCACAATTTGATCATATAGTGGATCGCCCGGCTGTAAGCCCGGGCGGGAGGTTGCAATGGAACACCCAATCGTCATCGTTTTGGTGGCCTTGCTTGTCGGTGTTGTCGGTTTCGTTCTGGCCTGGGTTTTGGCCCGCCGGATCGGACAGAACAGCGTGAAAAACGCCGAGGAGCGCGCTCACCAGATCACCGCCCAGGCCGAGCGCCAGGCGGAAATGAAGAAGAAAGAAGCAGTGCTGGAGGCCAGAGAAGAATTTCTCAAAGTCAAAAGCGCACACGATAAAGAAATGGAAGAGCGTCGCCGCGAGCTCGACCGGTACGACAAAAAACTCGAAGAACGCGAGACTTCGCTCACCAAAAAAGTCGATTTCGTCGAGGGTCGCGAACGCGATCTGACCAACCGTGAAAAGGGACTCCACGGCCGCGAAAAGGGGATTTCTCTTCGCGAGACCGAACTCGGACAGATTATTACCCAACAGAATGACAAACTTCAGCGAATCGCCGGCATGACTCCCGAGGATGCCAAGCGTCAGCTCATGGAAAACATGATCGGGCAGGCGCGTGTTGAGGCGGCGGCGCATATCAAAGAAATCCGCGAACAGGCCGAGCAGGAAGCCGAGAAAGAATCCAAAGAAATTATTCTCCGTTCGATCTATCGCGTGGCGGCCGAGTCAACAGTCGAATCGACTGTGTCGGTAGTCAATCTGCCCAGCGATGAAATGAAAGGGCGCATCATCGGGCGCGAGGGGCGCAATATCCGTGCGTTTGAAACCGCTACCGGTGTTGATGTGATTGTCGATGACACCCCAGAGGCGGTGATTCTCTCCGGTTACGATCCGGTGCGGCGCGAAATCGCGCGTATGTCGCTGGAAAAGCTCATCTCGGACGGGCGCATTCATCCGACGCGCATTGAAGAAGTCGTTGAGAAGACCCAGAAAGAAATGGAAGTCATCATCAAAGAAGCCGGCGAGCAGGCCTGTTTCGAGCTGGGTATTCACGGACTCCACTTGGATGTCATTCGCCTACTTGGAAAACTGCATTATAGAACTTCGTACGGCCAAAACGTGCTGGCCCACTCCAAAGAAGTCTCCATGCTCTGCGGTCTGATGGCCGCCGAACTGGAGCTTGATGACATGATGGCCAAGCGGTGCGGACTCCTGCACGATATCGGGAAGGCGATCGACCGCGAAACCGAAGGAACACACACCCAGATCGGCGCGGATTTTGTTCGTCGGTACAAAGAACATGACTTCGTGATCAATTCGATTGAGTCGCATCACAACGATGTCCCGATGACTTCGCCGTACCCGATTTTAGTACAGACCGCCGACGCGATCTCCGGATCACGACCGGGCGCACGCCGCGAGCCGCTTGAAGCATATGTGAAACGTCTGCAACAACTCGAAGAACTGGCTGACAGTTTCAAGGGTGTGCAGAAGGCGTACGCTATTCAGGCGGGGCGAGAGATTCGCGTGATTGTCGAGTATGACAAAGTCGACGATCTGGCCTCGCAGGTTTTGGCGGCGGATATCGCCGAGAAGATCGAGCAGGAGATGCAGTATCCCGGCCAGATCAAGGTGACTGTGATCCGCGAAACCCGCGCGACCGAATACGCAAAATAGTGGCACGGCCACGGGCTGGGGCCATCGGCGCTTTGTATTGACAGATTTTTCGTAGGGCGGGAGCCCTGTGCTCCCGCCATCTTCGTGTAATCGCATCGGCAGAACCACGTCGCGAAACGCTCGGATTCTGCCCTACAAAAAATATCCGGGCATAACAAAGGAGAATCATCATGGCTGGAAACACCGTACGCTTGCACCGGGTGCTCACTGCAAAACCCGAGAAAGTCTACCGCGCATTTTTGGAGCCGGACGCGGTCGCCAAATGGATTCCGCCCGACGGATACCTGTGCACTGTGCACCACATGGATGTCAAAGTCGGCGGGACTTTCAAAATGTCGTTTCGGAATTTCACTACCGGAAAGGGAGATTCGTTCGGCGGGAAGTATCTCGAACTGACACCGCACACTCGAATCCGCTACACTGACACATTCGATAATCCGGATTTGCCGGGAGAAATGCAGGTGACGATTGATCTTAAGCCGGTTGCGTGCGGCACTGAGATCACGATAGTACAGGAGGGGGTCCCCGAGGTCATTCCGGTGGAGTTTTGCTATGTCGGCTGGCAACAATCCCTGGCGAACCTGGCGAAAGTTGTAGAGCCCGAGATAAATATGTAGGGTTTGTAGGTCGAAACCCCTGCGGTTTCGACATCCTCGCTCCTGTGCGCCGCTTTCGTGGTCGGCGGCCATCCCCGTCCGCCGACGGAGAGACGTGGTGGACGAGGACGGCCACCACGCACGGAAGAAAGAAACCCACCATAAATGGTGGGTCACCAAGCCCCCCCAAATGTCATCCCAGCGAAAGCTGGGACCCATCTTATCCGTTCAGAGGGCGGCAGGCTTTCTGCCTGCCCCTTCCTGCACGGACAGGCAGACTAGAAACCCACCATAAATGGTGGGCCACCAAGAACTCAATACTAAGTCACCCTGAGCTGGTCGAAGGGTGGCCCACCCCAAGAAAATCATTGTCAATTCGGCCTTTGATTGGTACTTTTCACCAAGTCTTCAACAGGTAACGATTCGGGGTAATCATGATTCGGGGAGTCATACTTTTCGCGGCGGTAACGCTCGTTGCCGCGCTGTCGTTTGGGGCGACGATTCATGTGCCATCACAACAGCCTACGATCCAAGCGGGCATCAACGCCGCATCGAACGGGGATACCGTCCTCGTCGCGCCAACCCGGGATTTCAGAACTGTGAAATGGGGAATCCTCTTGATTGACGATGACAATGGGAAGTCGTATGAAACAAAATACCGGAATTCGCTGACGTCATTAGGCCGAACATACAGTGTGTGGGAGAAAAAGACACAGGGAAGCCCAGCACCAGCTGATTTGGCACCATTTATGACGATCATCTGGTTCCTTGGCCCCGAATTTGGCGGAGGCGAAATTGAAGCGGCAGACGTAGTTTCGCTAAAGTCACACATGGACGACGGTGGCTACGTTTGTATAGCTGGAGTAAATGCGGCCATGCAGCTCTGGGCGACTGATTCCTCATTCATGCAGTCTCATTTGCACGCTCGGCTCGGAGGATTGACACCCGGAGATGTAGCAGTAAGCGTTTACGATGGCGTCTCTGGTAATCCGCTCAGCGATCAACTGACAGTCGGGATTGCGACATCGCCCGTTTCGTACATAAATAGCATTATCAATCCTGTTGACGGAGGCTTGTCTACGTTCTCTTATCAAGACGAATTTGGTGGAGGGAACTATGGAAACGGAGCGGTAATCTACTCAGGAATCAGTCGATCTGTACTCCTGTCATTTGCACCCGAATTCTTGGTAGCCTCATCAACTCCAGTTGCTCTGCAACCACTCGATTCGCTTCTGGCTAGAGTCTTGATGTACTTTGATAGTCACGAACCGATTTTTCTGGATATATCAGAATTTGCGATTGACGGGAGCGCTAATCTCAAGAATATCCTCGACCAAAGTCCGAACTTCCAGTGGAATTATCTCGATCACTCTGCGCACTCCCAAGCTTCATTCGAAATCGCGGTCGGCACCGACAACGACTGGCAGTATTCCGAAATGTGGAATCCGGCGCCGTTTAATTCAAGCGATACGTTTGTCACTTATGTCGGAGCGCCGTTGGTTGACGGGCTGACGTACTATCTTCGGCTGAGGATTTCCGACGGTGTGTCGTGGTCGAATTGGTACTACACGTCGTTTCACATGAACACTCCGCCCACCGCGCCGGTGCCGTATGCGCCGCAGTGGCCGAATATCACCGTTTCCACCACGCCCGATCTGTCGGTGGTCAATGCAACCGACGCCGAGAACGATACCCTCGCTTACGATTTCGAAGTCTACTACGACAGCATGCTCACGCAACTCGCGGTCGCCAGCCCGCATGTTGCCGAGACACACAATCCCGATTCGACGAGCTGGACTGTCACGCCGCCCCTTACCGACAACAAATTCTACTACTGGCGGGCGCGGGCGTTCGACGGATACGAATACTCGCCGTGGAGCAGTATGCGTTACTTCATCGCCGACAACGCCAATGAACCGCCGAATCCGTTCACACTGATTAATCCGCCCGATTCGACCGGGTCGATTTTGTACAACCGCAAACCGACATTCCGCTGGACATACACCGGCGACCCCGATCCCTACAACCAGGTGCGCTACAAACTCGAATTGGCGGTCGATCCCGCCTTTACATTCAAGCAAGTAATCGATTCGCTCTGCACGTCGTTTTGGATTCCGCCGGATTCGTTGCTGTATCACTCGCACCACTGGTGGCGGGTGACAGCGACCGATCAGCACGGCGCCACGACCTTAAGCCCGAATGTGAAGGAGTTCTGGGTCTGGACACTTGGCGATGTCGATCATTCCAACAATGTCGATATCGCTGATTTGTCGCGACTGATCGATTACCTGTACATCAGTTTCGGGCCGATCGACCCACGCAAGGTGGGGGATTTGGACGGAGATTGCACGGTGGATATTGCTGATTTGTCACGGATGATTGATTATTTGTATCTGTCGCTTATCCCGCTGGATGTCGGCGGGTGCGGGCCGTAACCGTAGCAAGGGGACTTGGGCCTTCGGCGTGTTGGATTGAGAGATTTCTTTGTAGGTCAGCCTCCTTGTGAGGCTGACATTGTTTTGTCAGGGTCGCAAGGACCCTGACCTACGAAGAGCCCAACCTAAAGGTTGGGTTACCAAGGCCTTTGTGCGTGGCGCACATTCCTGTGCGCCGCGCCCTCAGACGCCGGCGCACAAAAATGTACGCCGGCCACAACCCCTCACCTGTCACTTCGTGACATCCTCTCCCAGGGGGAGAGGAATTTGTATTGGCGTGTTCTGAAATGGTGAGTGCATCTCCTTCTCCCATTGGGAGAAGGTGCGCTTCGCGAAGGGCGGATGAGGGGGTCGTCATCGACCGACACGCAGACGGACCCACCCTTCGGCTTGCCTTGTGGAGCCAAATCCATTACAATTGGCGCGTCGATTAACCTCGGTCGGAGCCAACAGGCGGGAAGTTCCGGCTATTTGTAACCCGCCTTAGAAAGTAGCCCTCGTGGCTTTTTGTACTATTCTCTTTATCGCCGACATCTGCGGCCGTCCGGGACGTCAGGCGGTCGCCCACCTAACCAAGCCGCTCAAAGAAAAATACGGAGCGGATTATGTTATCGCCAATATCGAAAACTCCGCCGGCGGATTTGGCATCACACCGGAAATGTCGCGCAAGATCTACACTTACGGCGTGAACATGCAGACCTCCGGCAACCATATCTGGGACCGTGTGCAGATATTGGAATATCTCGAAGAACAACCCAAACTTTTGCGGCCGGCCAATTTTCCGTCGCAGGTGCCGGGGCGGGGATACTTTGTCGACACGATCGGCAATATCAAAATCGCGACCATCAATCTGATGGGGCGAGTCTATATGCCCAATACCGATGATCCGTTCCGTACTGGAAACAGAATCATCAACGAGGTCTCGAAGGATACGCCGATTATCTTTGTCGATTTCCACGGCGAGGCGACCTCGGAAAAGCAGGCCTTTTTGCACTATGTCGACGGCAAGGTTTCGGCAGTAGTCGGAACGCACACCCACGTGCCGACCGCCGACGCGCAGATCACCAAGCGGGGGACCGCATACCAAACCGACGCCGGCATGACCGGTGCGCATGATTCGATTATCGGGATGGAAAAAGGGCCGTCGCTGGGCAGATTCTTAACCGGCATGCCGAAACGATTTACGACCGCCACCGACGATGTCAAAATCATGGGGGTGGTGGTCAAAGTGAATATCGAAGACGGCCGCGCGGAGCATATCGAGCGGTTCCAGGAAGATTTCGATATCGCCAAAGTCCAGAGTCCGATTTCGATGGATGACGAGTGAGTGTATGAGCGCGAAACTGATCGAAGGAAAAGTAGTTTCCGAACACATACTCGGCTCGCTCAAGCCGCGAATTGACGCACTAGGCCAGCGCGGCGTTATCCCCGGTCTGGCGGCGGTGCTTATCGGCGATGATCCGGCCTCGGCGACCTATGTGAATAGCAAGGCCAAGGCATGCGCCAAACTCGGCTTGTACTCAGAAGTGTTCACACGGCCGTCGAGCACGACGCAGGTGGAGCTATTGAAGATCGTGGATGATCTCAATCGCAATACGAAAATTCACGGGATACTTGTGCAGTCGCCGTTGCCGTCGCACCTGGATGAACTGGCGGTGACAGTTGCGATCGATCCGAAGAAAGATGTCGACGGTTTCCATCCGTTCAATGTCGGAATGCTTTTGCTCGGCAAGCCGACCCTAATATCCTGCACTCCATACGGCATTATCAAACTGCTTGAGTATTACAAAATCGAAACGGCGGGGAAGAATGTCGTGGTGGTGGGGCGGTCCAACATTGTCGGCAAACCGGTGGCGGCGCTACTTGTCCAAAAGGGAAGGGGTGCAGACGCGACAGTAACAGTCGCGCATTCGCGCACGCCCAATCTGGCCGAAGTGACCCGCCGTGCGGATATTGTGATTGCGGCAATCGGACGCCCGAACACGATCCGTGCTGAGATGATTGCGGATGGCGCTGTGATTGTCGATGTCGGGATCAACCGGATTGAAGATAAGTCGACGCCTAAGGGATACCGGATTGTCGGCGATGTCGACTTTGAAGGGTGCTCGACAAAAGCGTCGTGGATCACCCCGGTGCCGGGGGGGGTGGGGCTCATGACTATCGCAATGCTCATGACCAACACGGTCTTGGCGGCTGAGATGACAACTCTTTAGCGCTTGTTGACTTACGCACTTTTTTTTCGATTTCCTGCAAATTGTTACATAATTGAACACTCCAACTGACCTTTGGGTGGGGAGGCAGGAACTGCGCTTATCGAAAGTGGAGTACGCGATTTGTTTGGTAGGGGTTAAGGCGTTGGCAATTGGATAGTTGAAGAGCGACCTCCAAACTTATTGGACAGGGTACTTTTTGCCCAATTAGGTTGTTGATAAGTCTTTGGGCGGCATAATGATTGCTCAATGACAGGGGGGAGAAGTACGCCTTGTCGCTAAATTGTGTAAACAAGATTTTCGGGTTGATCCACCGTGGCAATCGGTTCGCGGTCGGATTCTGCCTGATTTTGGCTGTCGCTACGCACGGATTGGCGTCTGAACAACCGTCGACTCTTTCACTTCCTTTGGTCGATTCTCCTTCGGAATTGCAGACTGGCGCGATTGAAGTTGTCGCTGGCACAGTTCTGATTCCGAGTGTGACACCGTCGGGTTTCGGCGACGGCTCCCGGATCCAGTATTCGCTTGATCCAGCAGGTGACAGCATTGGGTACTTCGACGGAGATCGATTCATTGCCACGCGGGTCGGCACTGGCGCCATCATCGCGACCAGCGGCGAACCGCGGCAGATTTCCGCTCGCATAACAGTCCGCCCGAGTCAGCTCACCGAGATTCTCTTGAGCATCTCTGCCAATCAAGTGGTCGGTAACGCTCTGGTCGGAACGGCAAAGCTGGTGATGCTCGATGAGTTTTCCAATTTGCTCACGACCTACGACCTGCCGGGTCAGCCGATTTCGCTCATTTGCGATGGCGGCGTTCTGAGCCCGTCACTAATTGCCGACACGCTCCTATTTGATTCGGGTGTAGTTGATTTTTCGTCGCTTGGATCCACTTACACCGGACCTTCATCGCGAGTCGGCATTTACGCGACCAACGGCACGGTCAGCTCAAACACTGTCGTGGTGTCGTTCAACGGTTACGACACTCATTCTGCGCTTGATCTACTGGGCGACACGGTGTCGATCATATACGCCGGTCTAACGACTGACATTCGTGCCGTTGTCTCCAATGGCGGCGATTTGGTCGCAGGGCAACTGCCCCAGTTGAAGGCGTATTTTGTTTCCGGCGGCGGCTCGGTTAAGAAACTGTTTACACCCCATGCCAAAGCAATTCAGGATACGATTGTTATCAATCTCCCTACGAATGGACTACTTCCCGGCAACGATACGTTAATCCTCGAATGCGACAGCAAGTACCAAATCGGCGATTCACTGTTGGCCTCGGTTTCATATGCCTATTTCCCGGTAACTGTCTTTGGCCCGGTATCGCTCTCGTTGGTTGACGGGTCGGTACAACCGGATTCAGTGTACGCCGATGTTCAGTTTTCCGTCGGACTTGACGCAAAGATCACCGGGCTGACAGCGCCGGTAGACAGTGCACGAGTGGTTCTCAGTCTGGCTGACAACCTGAATGGTCCGCTTGTTTCGACGATCTTCTCCGGATTGCCACCCGTTCTGCAGATAAACGACTCCATTTTGCGCTTTTCTGGAATTCCGGCGCTGGCAAAGTCAACGGAACTTACACCGGGCGCCACGTACGTATATCGTGCCAGCCTCACGGTCTACTCAGGCGGCAATCTGGTGAAACTGGACTCAACCTATGATGGCGACTTGACGATTGTGGCACCGTCAGCGCTCACCATCGATTCCGGATCGCTCGTACCGTTTTTCGTGACCGAGCGGGACGAGAAACCTTTTGCGTTTGACATTTTCGTGCCCGGAACCCGTCGACTGCTGATCAATCCGGGGACCGCCAGCCTTCGCGTACAAACGACCGGTTTTTCCAATTCCATTTCCATTCTCATTGACAGTAACGTGCTCCTTCCCGGTCTCAATCATGCGACAACCGACAAGATCATCATTCCATCTGTTGCGGCGGGACAATATTTAACCCTGATCGCGAATTTGGATTACCGTGTGGATGGCGCCGCTAACGAAGAGACATTTGTAACAAACTTCGACGGCAAGACGATTTTTGTCAGGGAACAACCGCATGTCAGGATTCTGTCGACCAAATCGCTTGCTCCCAATGAAACGCGTGTCAATACCGGACAGCAGTTCCACGTGGCAGTCACGGTCTATAGCACCGCTGAGTTCGACAATCTCTCGCTACAATTGAGGTCGGAAGGTGAATCGCAGTTTCAGGGTGACCGTTTGATTTCACACATAGACGCCGATGACACAGTCACGGTTGACTATATCGTGATAGCGGACGATACCCCGACACCGGCGGAAGTATTCACCGCTGATTTTCTGTCTCCCGAAGTTCAGGTAGATCCTCCGAAGGACAATGTCGAAGTCATCACAATCGAGCGGCCGGCCAATTTAACACTGTCGCACTCGCTGGTGGGGACAGTTAACGGTGTGGTTGCGCCGCGGGCTAACTTCGGCCTGAACGTGCAATTAGTCAACAGCGGAGAGGCACAAATCACACCCGGCATCTATACGCTGACTGCCGGTGGTGTGCCGGTCGGAATCGACGATCCACTCACCGACACGATTGGTGATCGAATTCCAGTCGCGTATGAACTGACCGCTCCCAATTTTGATACGACTATTCAGTTTAACCTCACGATGACCCAACTGCCACTCGACAACAACACCGGTCTGCCTGCGGCCATCGACCAGAGCGGCTTTAGCGCGACCGTGTTTGTTTCTGAGCTCGATGCGCATCTTCAGGTTGATGTAGCCGACCTTGGCTCCGGTGTGGCGGCTCCGGGAGAAAACAAAGACATCGCGACGATTCGATTGTCGGTGGCGGGGACCTCAACTTTGTCCGGTGTTCGACTTAAGGACTTGGAGATCAGATGGGATGATGGAGAGGGAAATCCGATCGATTCGCGTGGAATTGTAGTGGTCGGGAACACTGGGTGGTTTGACGGTCAGAGCGAAGTATCGCGTACAACCGCCGGCGGCGATCGGGTGCGGTTTGATTTTGACAATCTGACCGTAACAGCCACAGACTCGATAGAATTGACTTTACGGGCTTTGCTACAGAGCGAACTACCCGACCGCTTTCGGGTAATGCTGAAAGTTTCCGAAATACGAGCGACATACGATAGTGGTCCATTGGCGGGCCAGGATATTCTGGTGGTTGGGCCGAACGGGGACGAGGTCGTTTTCGAAATTCCGTTTGAAGTTACCGGCCGAGATTTCTCAAGTTCATTTGTGGTGAGAGACAATCCGTACAATCCTGACAACGGACCGGCAGAATTTCGATTCCTTTCAAGCAAGAAGGGCGATGTGCTGTTCCGGGTGTTTACACTCGATGGACAACTAGTCTATGAGCGGAATTTCCTCGCGGGTTCACTGTCAACAGCGGGCGATCAGCACGATTTGATCACATGGGATGGCAGAAACGGCCACGGCGATTCGGTGCGAAATGGCGTCTATTTGGTTGTGCTGACCGACAGCGCAACACAGGATCGGTCAGTTCTTAAGCTGGCGGTGATACGATGAGACTCGCGAGGGCAATAATCATCGCTTTCATTTCTGCTTGTACCTGCGCAGGAATTTCGGTAGCGGATGATGGCGGCGGTATGTCGCCGTTGGTGATCGGCGCCGGAGCTCGCGGTATCGGGATGGGCGGTGGTATGTCCGCACTCACCGATGACGCCTCGGCGGTCTACTACAATCCTGCCGGACTGGGATTTTTAAGCTATCAGCAGTTTACTGCCCAGCACACGTTGCTCGCTGAAAAGACAATCTACGACTTCGGGTCGTGGGCACTTCCGATTACAGACAAGAGCGGGATCGCCATCGGCTACGCGCGTATTGGCACCGGCGATATCGTGCGGCGGGTGAATTTTCAGGACCTCGGGAATTTTGACTATGCCGAATCAGAACTTCTTTTTGCCGTTGGTCAGCGTCTCGACCGCTTTTCCGCCGGACTTACCTTGCGGGTGCTGAATCAGAAAATCGACGCCCTCTCCGATTACGGTTTGGGGCTGGATGCCGGACTGGCCTGCCGGATTTCAAAAACTCTACGCGCCGGAGTGGTCTGGCGCGACGCCATCCCGACCCAACTTACGCTCCTGTCGGTAACTGAGAAAGCGCCGATGACTTTTGCCGGCGGACTTGGTCTTGCAGGTCTTCGCCTTTCGCCTGCAACAAAGTTCTCCGCCACGGTTACAGCGGAAAAAACCGACGGCCGCGATGTCCTCTTTCATGGTGGTGGTGAGGTCCTCTTGTACGATGCCTGTGCGATTCGCGGCGGATACGACCGCGACCATCTTGTGCTCGGAGCAGGAGTAAAAGCCGGCCGGCTGGGGATCGACTATGCGCTTAAGTTTCAGGATGAGATTAGCGATCAGCACACTATTTCATTGTCGTTTTTGATCGGCCGCTCGGTCGAAGAACGGATTCGGCGGCGCGATTCACTCCGAACGGCGATGTTGACGATTGACCCGCATACGGTCTATATCAATGCCCTCAAAGATACCGCCAATTCGTACATGCACCAGTTCCGGCTCGATTCGGCACTAACGTACTTCAAGAAACTGTACGGTGAAGATTCGACCAATCAGGAATACATCGGGACGATTGCGGCGATTGAAAACGCCCAGCGAGTGCAGGCGGAGCAGGAAGAGAGACTCCGCGCCACACAACGCGAGTTGAGTCAGTTCATGCAATCGTACTATGATCAAGCGAAGTCCTTCTTCGATAAGCGGTATTATTCGGCGGCCTCCGATCTGCTTAAGTTGATCTTCGACATTCAACCGGACAACGGTGAGGCCCGGTTGCTCCAGCGGGACATTTATGCGGCTATCGATGCCGACATCGCCGCTTACACCGATAGCGCCAAACGGGCTGAGCAGGCCGGCAACCGCATCGAGATCATTGAAGCTTGTGATCGAATTCTGGCGCTCGATTCGGCCAACAGTTGGGCGAAAGAAACGCGGGGCAGGGCGCTGGCCGGAATGGATGTCGACAAACATCTTAAGATCGGTATCGATTTGTTCAATCAGGGTCAAAAGGCCGAAGCCGCCAAGCGATTCCGTTCGGTTCTCGAGGCCCGCCCCGGTGATGTGGTCGCGCTTGAGTATCTGGCTAAGATTGAACCGAGTGGTTCGCGTGTGGCTACGCTTGAGGATCTCCAGCAGGATCGTGTGATCTGGCCGCTCTACCTCGAAGGTCTCCGCCACATGCGCGACAAGGAATATGACAAAGCGATCGAGGCCTGGCAAAAAGTGCTGAAAGTCTATCCGAACGAGCCGAACACGCTGGATAATATCGATCAAGCGAGATTGCGTCTGAAGACCGAACAAACCGGGCAGTAAGCGCGTCAACTTTTAGCTGGCGCGAGGAACCCGGCCCCTGTTTTTTCCTGCCTATGTTCAACCGCCCTATCAAAGAAATCAACGCTGAGTTTCTGGCCGAAGAGAAATACCTCGAGTCGATTCAGCGGGTAGTGCGGGAAGCCTGCGGCGCGGCGGGGATGTCGCGCAAGACACTCGCATCAGTCTTGTTGGCGATGGAAGAGGCGGCCACCAACGTCATTCGTCACGCGTATCTCTACGAAAAAGGACTACTGCGCGTTCGCATAGTCATTTACAAAAAACTCGTTTCGTTTTCGATTATCGACACCGGACGTTCGTTTGATCCCTCCGGCGCGGGAGAACTTGATCTGAATCGTCTGGTTGAATCAGGCCGCAAGGGCGGGCTCGGCTTTTACATGATCCAAAAGATCATGGATCGGGTGCAGTATATCTCGTCGGCCGGTTTTAACGAACTCCGGATGATCAAGCGACTCGATACCGGCTCGCCCGATTCGCCGCCGTTGGTCGGACGGCTCTTCAGTTTGCGCGTACGGTTCTCGGTTTGGACATTCTTGATCGTCAGCGTTATCATTGGGGTCGCATTCTGGTTTGTCTATCAGCGCACAGTGGCGGGAATCTACAAGCATCTGGATCAGACAGTCGAAGCACTGTCCAAATCAGTCGCCGAGCAGGCCAAAGGATACTTAATCAACCGCCGAAGCGATGTCGAATTCGACGAACTGATTGTGTCGTATTCCAACTCAAATCCACTTTTGAAAGTGATCGTGCTGGTTGATTCGAGCGGCCTGGTGTTGGCGCACTCAGAGGATATCCGGAATATCCGCAAACCGTATCGCCACCCCGACGGTGTGGACACCTCCCAGATCGATTTCCCGCAGTTGTATCAAGCAGGGGCGACAGAGCTAAGGTATCTGGTCACGCGCATTCAGGCGCGAGATAGGCGACTGGGCACGGTCCACATGACGTATTCGGATGAAACGTATGTCGCGCAGTTGGTCGAGGCCCGCAATGCAGTGCTGATTCTTACCGCGGTACTTTTGCTCATGGGTATCGGTGGAATTTACCTTCTGTCCAACTATTTCGTACGGCCGATTGTGAAAATCACGCAACGTGTGCGGCGGTTTTCGCAGGGGGACATGGACACGGAAATCCCGCTCGAAGGCGCCGACGAGTTTTTCGAAATCGCGAGTGCCTTAAACGACATGATGACTCGATTGAGCCGGGATCGTCGCAACGTCATCGAGCGGGAGCGCATGGCCAAAGAAATCGAAGTTGCTTCGCAGATTCAGAAAACACTTCTGCCGGCGGAGATACCGCAGATTCCGTCGCTGGATGTCAACGCGTTCTATCGCGCGGCCTCGCATGTCGGCGGCGATCTATACGACATTTTCGACATAGGATCACGAAGATATGCAATGGTCGTCGCCGACGTTTCCGGCAAAGGTGTGCCGGCGTCGCTGGTCATGTCGATGCTCAGAACGGTACTGAGGCTCGAAGCGGCCCGCTATGGTTCCGCCCGCGAAACACTGATTGCGGTGAATGATTATATGGTCAAAAACACGCCGCCCGGGATGTTTATCACAGTGATGACCGCGGTCTACGACGCCGCCACCCGCAAGCTTGGGGTGGTGTCGGCGGGGCACACGCCGATGATCTTGCACTCGGCCGAAACCGGAGCAGTGACATATCTGAACCCGCGCGGGATGCCCGTGGGTGTGCCGGTATCGCCGGGGTGGAGTTTCGGCGACGGCCTCGATGAGGCGACGGTTGAACTGCGGCCGGGCGATTCGTTTATGCTCTACACCGACGGTGTGACCGAAGGCGTGAACCGCGAAGGCAAACAGTACGGCTTTGACCGACTCCGGAAGTTTTTCCAGCAGGCGGTGCAGGGTAAAAAGCGCACCTCGGCGGAACTGTCGTCGGCGCTCGTGAACGAAATCGATGATTTCTGCGGCGTGGGCCGCCAGGCGGATGATATTACGTTCATCGTCGCGAAGTTTGATCCACAACAGGAAAATGGCGATCAAGACGCAATCGAGCAGTGAGTCTGGCCGTTCAGGGTGCCCCAACGCTTGCGTTGGGATGAGATTCATTGGCCTCAGTCTTCGTAGGGCGGGTTCGTCTTTGAACCCGCTATCTTCGTGAGCGGCAGGCATCCTGCCTGCTCCTGTTTTGAATTGACACTGGCGTTCTCAATTTTGATATTAGAGTAAACCCACCATGAATCATGGGCCGTCGGAAGCTGGTAAGACTGGGGATATTGCGTTCAGAGGTTTGTCGCGGATATGTCTGACTTAGTAGTTCGGAGAATTTCAAAGTACTGCTTATTGGCATTCTTGTGCATCGCCTATTTGTTTGGTCGAAGGCAGTTCTTTGGTATTCCGCCTATCGCAGACACGATCATAATGAGCAGACCCTTTCTTCAGTTTGCTAGATCTTATTTGCCGCTCGCCTTTGTCGGTTTTATAGGTTGTGAAATGGTGCTGGCCTTCAGAAAGTACGGTTGGGGCTTTCTTCTCCACCCAATGCGCAAACCACAAGACATTCGGAACGAAGGCCCCCGAATTTGGCCTTGGTTCGTTGGCATGGTGGTCGTGAGTGAAGTGACGTTTCTCTGTCTCTCTTTGGCTTAGTAGGACGGGCTCTTCAACGAACTCGCCAAATACCTATTAGACACAACCGTGCTACCAAGCAATGCAGGCTCGCAGACGAGCCTGCCCTACGAAAGAATCGGGAACGCGGCGGACAGGAATGTCTGCCACGCACGGCAATTTCTTTCGTAGGTCAATCCCGTCTTCGGGGTTGACGTTTTGCATCCAGAAGAAGATGTCACCCGCGAAGACGCGAGTGACCTACGAAGAAAAGATGTCGGGTTTCTCGTCCGGCTATCGCCGGACTTCGGAACGCCGACCTACAAGAGTCTGCCCGACGAAGAGGTTGGCAACGCGGCGGACAGGAATGTCCGCCACGCACTTAACGTAGCCTTGTTTGCACTGGGAAATCCTTGCCCCGCTACGACATTCCCCTTGCCTGTAACCGCACGATTTGGTATACTTTAGATAACGGGAATAGTCCCCTTCCGGACTTTCAACGATGGATAATATACAGATTTCGCTTTCAGAGACGGATGCCGACCGCCAGGTCTCGCGTGTGCGAGTTGACGGCGTTATCGATACCCTGACTGCCGGTGAGCTTGAAGAAGTGATCGATTCGCTCCTCAAGCGCGGGCGGTACCGGATCGTGGTCGATCTGGCCGGTGTGGACTATATTTCGTCTGCCGGGTGGGGGATTTTCATTTCGCATATCAAAGATGTCCGGGCCAACGACGGCGATATCAAGCTGTCGGGGATGGTGCCGGATGTGTACGAGATATTTCAGCTTTTGGAGTTCGACAACATTCTGCAGGCATTCGGATCGGTGGATGAGGCGGCCCGGTCGTACCCTTCGGGAGGGTCGGGCGACGGTCAAAAAAAAAAGCCGATGAAGTCACGCGACTCCGAGTAGTCGATAGGTCGACCGCGGTAGCGGAATACCCGCTCTCGGCCAGCACCTCGACCTTCATCGGTTCAGCCGAAACAGTAAGCACCGATCTTGAAGGCGCGATATTGCAGATTGTGCGACGCGATCCGTTCGCGTCGATCAGCGAAATTGTCTTTGATTTGCAACGTCGGTCCGATCACAACGCCGGGTGGTGGAATGTGTTCGGAGTACTCCGGCGAAACCGATTGCTGACCAGGCGATCACGGTTCCGGTTTGCCTGGCGGCGAAGTTAGCGCGCGTAGCACAGACAGGGAAGTTTGTGTCCTCATGACTTTCGGCGAATGTACGCCGGAGTAGCGCGTCAGGAGAGTATGAGTACGTTTCTTATCGCATTTGCGCTCGGCGCAGGGCTTGCGACTGCCGTGTTGCTACTTGTCCGTCGCGGCAAGACAGGCGGTCAGAGCGAGCGTAAGCCCGACGATCATCTGGAAATTCTCGCACAAATCTCGGGGGCACACTCCTACGACGACGCAGTCAAGGCGGCGATGGCCTATGTCAATTCGCTCAAGGGTGTGACTCAGTCACTCTATCTTTCAAAGCGCGGCGATCATCTTCGGGTAGAGAATACACTCGGGTACGACGGCGCCGCTGATCCGTCCACTTCGTGTTCCTACCACCGTCGCTGGGAAGCCAGTTTCACCGCGCGACACGGATTACTTGCATTGACTGATGTTGCGGATATTGCATCTGATAGCGATTCGATCACCCATCGATTCCCCGGACTGAGCCGATGCCTTCCGGTATTCTGGGGTCACCATGTCTACGGCTTGATCCTGCTTGAACTGAACGGGCGAGATGTCGATTCTGGTTTGCACACTCAGTTGCGGACAGTCAGCCAAATGCTCTCAGCCGTCGCTCATATCGATTCGGTGCGCGGGACAGAGCTTGCTCGGACCCTCAACGGTAATGGTGAGTCGTCCACGCAAGAGCAAGGCGATCATCGGCCGGCAAGACAAGTCCTTCGGCTGGTGCGGCACAGGAATTCCGAAACAGTAGTCAGGCGATTGATCGGGACCGCGCAGTCCGAGATCGGTCTTGAGCGATTTGTTGGGATCTATGAGCCGAAAAATCGTACCGAATCTCTGCAGGTAGTGGCAGGCGGAATACACCACACGTTGCATGTCCCCCGCCGGGAGTCATTTGAGTTGTTGGTCTCGCGGTTGAGGGGGTCAAAAGTTGTCGATATCCATGCCCCGGCGGCAGGGGGAAGTATCGATGAACTTTCCTGCGAATTGGCTCGCGGCGGCCTGCGGCACGCAGTCGCTTTTCCACTCTCGCCCAATCGTCGGGGACTCATTGCCTGGGCCGATTCAAAGCCGCCATCGGAGATTGCCCAGAAGCTGATCTTTTTCAATGACGCCGCGGCCGAGTTGGTCGAAAATGCCGAGTCGTTTGAGCGTGTCGAAGAGTTGTCGCACACCGACCCGCTGACGGGATTGTACAATCACCGTTACCTGCAGGACCGACTTGCCCAGGAAGTCAATCGCGCACGACGGTATCGCCGCGCATTGGGGCTTGTGATGATCGATGTCGACCTGCTCAAAACGGTAAACGACAAATTCGGCCATCAGGCGGGGGATGCTGTTCTCTGCCAGATGGGAAAGTTGTTTCGGCAGTCAGTGCGCGACAACGACGTGGTTGCCCGGTATGGCGGCGACGAATTCTGTGTGGTGATGCCGGAAGCAGATCTGTCGACCTGTGAACTGTTTATGGCGCGTATTAGAACCGGTCTTGCGACCAGCGAGTTTGAACTACCCGGCGAGGCCCAGCGAGTCAAATGCACCATCTCGCTCGGAGCGGCCGTTTTTCCAGAGCACGGCGACAATCCCGAAAAACTGATCTTCGCCGCTGACATGGGGCTTTTGAAAGCCAAAGAGCAGGGTCGCAATACCAGCCAGCTCTTCCAATCGTAGCGCCTTGCCTTTTTGGTAACCCTTTGACAAGCGGGATTTTAGTCTTTACACCTCACTTGAAGGATCGGTATATTCGGCCTGTCGCCGGGGTACTGCCCCGAGCGGCAATTGTATAACGCCTGACAGTCACGGAACGGCCAAACCAGCGGATGGGAATTGTCATGAAGTCAGTATTAGCCCTGTGTCTTTTCTTTCTTGCCTTCGCGCCGACAGCCTTTGCCGATTACGAAATCGGACAAGATGATGTCCTGGATGTTCGGTTCTGGCAAAAGCCGCAGTTCAACGCCTCGGTCAAAGTCGATGGAAGCGGCAAAATTGCGCTGGATATCTTGGGCCAGATCGACGCGGCCGGCAAGACGATCACCGAACTTCAAAACGACATTGTCCGCCTGATCTCCCGATTCGACAAAGACATTTCGCAGGTGGTGGTCAGAGTTACCGAGTATAATCACAACTTTGTGTATGTGACCGGACAGGCGCGGACACCGGGCAAGCACTCGTTTGAAGAAATTCCCGATCTGTGGACCATCATCAATGAAGCCGGTGGCATCAATGAGCTTGGTGATTTATCACGAGTAACAATCATACGGGGTGGCGCCGACGCCGGCAAAATCGAGTATGCCAATGTCGCCGATGCTTTGGCGACTGGCGATATGTCGCGCCTGCCAAAAGTCCGCCGGGAAGATACTATAGAAATCCCGCGTTCACCGGCAAGCATTCCGCAGTCGACAGTCGTTCAACCGATGACTCAGAAAAACTTTGTATATGTTGTCGGTGCGGTCAACCGTCCCGGCCCTATAGAGTTTCAGGAGAATTCCGATATTCTCGACGTACTGGCGCTGGCGGGAGGGCCGTCGCCAAATGCCGATCTGAAGAATGCCCGGTTGATAACCCGTGACGGCTACTATGCCCAGACGTTGAAAGTGAACCTTGACAAGTATTCCAAAGAAGGCCGCCCGGCCCGCTACGTTGTGCGCAAAGAAGACACGTTCGTTGTGCCGCCCAAAGGTCAGGGATTTTTGGGGGTCGGGCTTGGCACGATCGCCGGAGTCGGCGGCGCCGCCACAACCATCATTTTGCTCATTGATCGGCTGAACAATAACAATAACACCACGCGCTGAAGGCCGAATCGACTCATGGAAACTTACCGGGTATCGAGCAAAGTTACCGACCGCAATCGCGAATATCTGATCCAGACGAGTAACGATTCCGCGCTGGGTGCGGTGGCGACCAGTGTCTATGTAAACGGTGAGCCGAAAGAAACGGTCAACTGCCCGCATCCGAGCGATGTCTCTCCGCAGGACATTCTGTCGCTGGTCAAGCTGGCCCACGGCGAGAAGAAAAAAGAAATCGAAACATTGCTCGGGGCCTACCATCGGGCACTTGATAGTGGCGCCCCGGAAATGCTCTTTCATCTTGGCACTGCGTTCTATTACAAGGGATTCATCGAGGAAGCTCTTGAGCTTTTTCTCTCGGCTGTTCGGGTCAAGCCGGATTACCATGAGGCGCTCAATTATCTGGGGATGACTCAGCTTTCCGCCGGTCGCCTGCCCCAGGCGGTCGAATCGTTCGGCCGTGCGGTTGAACAGCGGCCGGCTTACGCCGATTACCGCAACAATCTCGGTGAAGCGCTTCTCCACAATGAAGACCCCCGCCGGGCGATTGCAGAGTTCGAGCAGGCTATCGGTATCAACATGTACTATGCCGACGCCTACTTAAATCTCGGCATGGCCCATGTCGCGATTGCGCTCAATTATGCCAAGGGACAGATCGACCAGCAGGCTATGGCCAAAATCGCCGACTGTTTCCGCAAAGCCTCGCTCATCTACGCCGGATACGCCACGCCGCAGTACGAAGAAGGCCTTACCGCGCTTGCCCAGCAGGATCTACTGCGCGCCCACGCCATTTTTCGCCGCATTCGCGAATCGAAGAAAGAAAATCATCGGCGGGAGTTTTCTTCGTACTACATGAAGTTCATCACGTTCCCCGATCTTGTGAATGAACAGGTGATCGCCGACCGTATTTCGTTCTTGAAGTCCGAGATCGAAAAGAATCCCAACTATGTCGATCTGCATGCCGAGCTGGGGCACTCGTATCTGGAACAATCCCGCCTGGCCTGGCAACGGGGGGTCGAACAATTCCGTCGCAGTTCCGAGATCAATCCGTCATTGTCGAAAGTTCGTGTGGCGCTGGATGTCACGCAGGAAACGTATCAGGCGATGGCGCACGCCCTTCGCAGAATCTCCGAGAAAGGATAGCATTTCGTGGCCAACGGCACCTCGGTTATCGACTACTTCAACATGGAGACGGATTTCGCGACCGAATTCCGTCGGCTACTGCATAATATCAAGAACACGCCGTCCGACACCGAACTTAAAGCGATTATGCTGACCTCGGCCATGTTGTCTGAGGGCAAGTCGACAGTCGCTGTTTTTCTGGCGATGACCGCCGCCCGCAAAGGGATGAAAACTCTTCTGCTCGATGCCGACCTGAGGCGGCCCACTGTGCACCGCTACTTTAGTCAAAACCGTGACAACGGCCTTGCCGAAATCCTCGCCGGCGAGACCGCGGCAAAGAATGTGACGCGGCGTACTGCGCTTGAGAAGCTCGACTTGATCTGCGCCGGAAGAGCAATTTCCAATCCCTCTGAGCTTTTCGATTCCCGCTCGATTGGCAATGTCATCACTGAAATGAAGTTCTACTACGATCTGATCTTAGTCGACGCCCCGCCGGTTATTCCAGTGTCTGATCCGATGCTTCTGTCGCAGGAAGTCGACGGTGTCTTGATGATTGTCAAAGCGGGGCAGACCCAGCGCGAGGTGGTCAGGCGTGCCACCGAGATTTTGCGATCCCAGAGTCGCAAATTGATCGGAGTGGTTCTCAACAACATGGACGGCCAGTTGCCGTACTATTACGACTATTCCGCATACGGATACGATTATCATCCCAGACCCCAGGATATTGACAAGAAGGGGAAAGACTCCGGACGGGGCAACCCCGGTTCCGGCGACAAGAAGTCGGCCCTCAAGCCGACTAAGAATTCATAGTCAAACCAGCGCGGGATTTCCTCATGATCACGACGCGGAATGTACTGACAGTCGACCTCGAAGAGTGGTTTGTGGTCGAGGTGCTGGCGGGACGATATACCCCCGAGGACTGGCCAAAGCTTCCCGTCACGGTAGTACGCAACACCCGCCGTCTTCTTGAGCTCTTTCACCGCAAAGGTCGCCGCGCGACTTTCTTTGTGCTGGGATGGTGCGCTGAGCAATACCCACAGTTGATGCGCGAGATTGTCGACGCCGGGCATGAGGTCGCGTGCCACAGCTTCTACCATACCAGGGTCGACAAGCTCAACCCGGAACAATTTCGAGACGACACCGAGCGGGTGATGAACGCCATTGTCGCGGCCACCGGAGTCAGACCAATCGGCTATCGGGCGCCCAGTTGGTCGCTCAATCCGTCGACCACCTGGGCTTTTGAAATTCTGGCCGAACTCGGCTTTGAATACGACAGTTCGATTTTCCCGATTAAGCACGACCTCTACGGTGTACCCGGCGCTCCTCGGCGGATTTTCAAAATGGCGCTCTCGGGCGGGCGCTCGCTCTGGGAAGTGCCCGCCTCCACAATCCGTTTTTTCGGACAAAACCTGCCCGTCACCGGGGGCGGTTATCTGCGCCACTCCCCGTATTGGTACTCCCGCGCTATGGTGCGCAAGCTCAACAATGAAGGACTACCGGCTATTGTCTATATCCATCCGTGGGAGCTTGACCCGAATTTGCCGCGTATTGAGGGCCTCTCGGCCATGCAGAAATTCCGGACCTACGGCTCGACCGCCGTTTTGGCAATGAAGCTTGAACGCCTATTGGATGACTTTGACTTTGTGTCTATGTCGGAATATGTCCTGTCCACCACCCGAAGGAAAATCGGATTTGAGCATGGGTAGTTTGGTCGGTTCTCGCGCCCAATTCGTGAATATTTCCTTGACCGGCGCGTGTATAACAGGCAAGTTGAGATTTCTGCTGGAGGAAGACAAGGAGATCTGAACATGAAGAGAGCACTTATTGTAACGCTGGCCCTGTTGGTGGCGATCTCGTCCGCCTCTGCCGGCCGAAAGAAAGAGAAAACAGGCAAAGTTGAAAACGGAGTCTATACCGACGCCGAGTATGGATTCACGATCAAAGCCGGTGACAACTGGAATGCCAAGACCTTTGACGCCGAGTCGAACTTCCGGGTGTCGTTCGCACAGAAGAAGTTTGATATCCCGCCGGATTACATTTCGGCCCCGGACTACACCAAAGTCCCGCGTTTGGTGATGTGGATTGATACTTCATCGATGACCGCTTTTCCGTTTGTCGACTCGCTCATCAGCAATTCGTATAAGTCCAAGCAAAAGTCTGAGATTCTCAAGGAATTTGACCTGCTCAATGAACGCGATCTGCTCGCCAAGGGTCGCAAGCCGTTCAGTCTGGGTGAGGACAAAGGTGTCATCTGGGAGGGTCGGGCGGCCTACTCAAAGCAAATCCAGACCTCGGCATCCGGAACCGCCACCCGGCTTGTCAAGCTTGCCTATTACGGGGCCATTATTGCCGTTAAGCATGGCGACAGGATCGTCGCTTTCCAGCTTGAATCCGAAGAGACTTTCTATGACACTATTTTCAAGGATGTACAGGAGATCCTGGCGAGCCTGACCTGGCCGGCCGCCGCAAAGAACTGAACACGCACTTTTTGAGCGACGGAAAGCCGGCTACAGCCGGCTTTCTTTTTTTGGTATTGACCCCCCGTGTCGGCGGGACTATCTTGACCCCAACCGTGTGACCGAAAGAGACGGAAAGTAGTATGTGGATATTCAGGGCGCTCCTTCTTGCAATCTTGGTGATCCTGCTTATCGCGTTTGCCTACAATAACCTCAATCCCGATCAGGTCGTCGATGTCCACCTGTCGCCGTTGGCGCATGACTATGTCGATGTCCCGCTCGTGACCGTTGTGTTCTCGGCCTTTGTCGCCGGCGCGGTCCTGGCGCTTCTGCTTTTCTTGACCGGCCACATAAATCAGTTGCTCGTGATTCGAAATTTGCGCCGCCAGGTAAAGGCGCTCGAAACCGAATTGTCGGTGCTTCGCAATCGCCCGATCGAAGACTCGGCCTCGCTCTTAAGTGGCGCCGATCAAAAAAGGGCAATCTCCGGCTCACCGTTCGGCGAAGGTTGATCTATGGTTGATTACGTTTTGTCATTGCTGGTTTTGTTTTTTGGCGCGTTGGCGTTCTATCTGGTCTATGACCGGTTTATGAACCGCCCAAAGACTACCGAGTCGTCGCTCTATCTGGATGCGCTTCGTGATCTGCTCGATGGCCGTCAGGAGACCGCCTACACCAAATTGCGGCAAGTGGTCGCCGATGATCCGGGGAATGTTGATGCGTATCTCCGGATGGGGCAAATCTTGCGAGAAAACAACCAGCCGGCGCGGGCGCTTCAGATTCACAAAGACCTTACCCTTCGTTCGGGATTGAATCGACTTCAAAAAGTCGCGATCCTTCGGCAGTTGGCCGCTGACTATATGGCGACCAATGATCTGGTCACCGCCGAAGCGGCGCTCAAAGAGATTCGCTCTCTTGATAGCGGCAACTATTGGGCGCACACTCAAATGCTGGCAATTCAGGAAAAAGGCCAGCAGTGGGAGTCAGCCGCCGAGACAGCCGAACAGATTTTGAAATTGGAAGGGAATCGCTCGAAAAAGCCGCTCGCCCGCTACGATATGGCGCGGGGTGATCAGTTGTACCGCCAGAAGGAATATCACAAAGCCCGGATCGCCTACAAAGAGGCAATCAGTATCGATCCGTCGTGTGTGCAAGCGTATGTCTCCATCGGCGACTCGTACGCCGACGAGCAAAGATACGAAGACGCCGTCACATTCTGGACCAAACTAATAACGGCAGTGCCCGATCAGGCGCATCTGGTTATCGACCGTTTGAAGACGACACTTTTTGAGCTTGGGCGCTATGGCGACATTGCCGACATCTGCCAGGAGATTCTCACCCACGCGCCGGGAAATGCCACCGCCCGCCGAACACTCGCCGAATTTCATCAGCGCAAAGGGGACAGCGAGATGGCGATTGCCATGCTCGAACAACTGGTCGATGACTATCCCGAGGACCGGGCGGCGATTCTTGATTTGGTCAGGCTGTATCACGAAAAAGGGGATCGCAAGAAGCTGTCAGACTTGATTCGCACGCTCGAGCGCAAGCGCTTGCAGACTCGTCCGGTCTCCGGCGACCGACCGACTACTTCTCCTGCCCCGATCCGGGCATGAACAAACCCGTTCCGACGGGAAAGACCAGGCGATCTATGAGATTCCGCAATATTTCTATTGTCACATGTTCTCTACTTGTGATTGGCATCTCCGCCTCAACTGCCGAGATTTCCGAGTTGGTCAAATCGGGGAAACTGGACGAGGCCCGTTCGGCGCTGAAGGCGCTCGATCGCGATTCGGCCAAGAATGGGAATATGTTCTATTTCAAAGCGCTGGTCGAAACCGATGGCCGCCGGTCGGCGACTCTGCTTCAAGATGCCCTCCGAAATTCGCCCGACAAAAAGTACCGCGACGATATTATTGTGCGATTGGCCCAGTACTATGTCTCAAAGGGAGAATACCAAAGCGCAAACAAAGTCATCGGGGGCAACACGGCGGGCTTTGAGGCGGCACGGTTGGGGGCCCTCGTTCTTGAGAGGACTGGCGACGCCAGTTCTTCCAGGCAGCAGTCGGACAAACTGGCAAAGACATCCCTGACGCCGTCCCAACAGAAATGGCTGGCGATCGATCAGGCGCGAATTGCCATAGCCACGGGGAAAAAGAAGTCCGCCACCACAAATCTGCAGACATTGGTAGGTACGAAAAACAAAGAAATCGTCCCGCAGGCGTTGTACCTGTTGTGTGCGCAGGCAATCGAGGCCGGCAAGATCGACGAAGCGGCCCGGTGGTATAATCTGCTCAACGATCAATTTCCCGGCGCGGTGGGACTCGACGGTCTGGTCGACAAACTGGGCAGTGTTTCCTCGCAACCGGAGACAGATACTAAAGCCGAGACCGCCACCGGCACATTCTATTCGGTGAAAGTCGGTGTTTTTTCGTCGGCTGAAAACGCGGCGCAACAAGCTGAGAAACTTAAATCCTCCGGTCAGAAAGTAGAATCCTCCCGCAAGAGTATCGGAGGGAAACAATACACGATTGTCTATGTCGGTAGGTTCAAATCATTCGATTCAGCCGACCGCGCGAGGCAGGATTTAGAATCGCAAACCGGCGAGCAATATCAGGTGGTTGCTCGATGACCGGTTCGCCTGAAAACGGCTCGTTCACGCCGCTCATGCGGCAATACCAGGCAGTTAAAGCTCAGCACCCCGATAAGACCCTCTTCTTTCGCATGGGGGATTTTTATGAGATGTTCGGCGACGACGCAGTCAAGGCGGCGCCGATCCTCGGTATCGCGCTGACCTCGCGCTCTCACGGCAACAGCGAACGGATCCCGCTGGCCGGAGTGCCGTATCATTCCGCCGACCGGTATTTGGCAAAGTTGTTGGCCGCGGGGCTAAAAGTTGTGGTGGTCGAGCAGGTCGAGGATCCGCGCACCGCCAAAGGAATAGTCAAACGCGAAGTGGTCGAGATTCTCACTCCCGGAACAGCGACCATCGACACTTTAGACGAGCCACTGCGGACACTTTGTCTGGCGGCGGTCTACACGCAGGACGAAAAAACGATTGGCGTGGCGACTCTGGATCTGTCGACCGGCGATTTTCGCATCGACGAAGGCTCCTCGCTCGAATGCATGGAGCGACTGAAAGTCGCCGAACCAAGCGAAATATTGCACCCCGATTCAACCAGCCGCGAATTTGTCGACCGCTGGTTGCAAGCGGCATCACGGTCGGTACTACTGACACCAATCGAAGGATGGCAATTTGATTCCGCCACCGCTGAACGAGATCTCAATGAACTTCTGGGAACCTCGACTCTCGAAGGATTCGGGATTCGCGATTGCCGTCTGGCAGTGGCGGCGGCGGGTGCGATTGTCCGCTATCTGCGAGAAAATCATCGCGACAAACTCGGGCATTTGAACCGGATTGCTCGCTTTGACCAGTCCGATTTGATGACCCTCGACTACGGCACGATTCGAAATCTGGAACTGGCGCGAAATCTCTCCGACGGCGGCAGTGCGCACACGCTCTTGTCGGTCATCAATCTCTGTCATACCGGAATGGGGACCCGGCGGCTATATCATGCGCTCACCCATCCGTGGCGAATCCGCGCTCGTATCGAAATGCGCCTGACCGGGGTGGCCGAGCTGGCCAAAAACCGCGATCTGGCTTTTTCAATTCGTGAGATCACCAAGACACTTCCCGATCTGGAAAAACTGAATGGACGAATCGGGATCGGACGGCTCAATCCCAAGCAGGCGATCTCGGTGCGCGACGCCCTGTCGTCGGCCCAGCGAATCAAAGCTACACTCGCCTCGGCGCACTCGCCATTGCTCATTCAAATTGCCGGGAGTCTGCCCAAATGCGACGATCTGGTTGTGCGAATCGCAAGCGCTCTTACCGACGATCCGCCACTCGTCTCAAACAAAGGCGGGATGATCAAGCCAGGGTACTCAGAAAAGCTGGACAATCTCAATGAATCGATTCGTGATGCCCGACGGTATATCGGCGACCTGCAAAAAATCGAACGGGAACGCACTGGTATCTCCAGCTTGAAAGTTGGCTTCAATAAGATTTTCGGGTACTACATCGAAATTACCCGCGCAAACTCCGGCGCCGTTCCGGAAAACTACATTCGCAAGCAGACATTGGTCAACGCCGAGCGGTACATCACCCCCGAGTTGAAAGAAAAAGAAGAACTGATTTTGGCGGCAGAAGAAAAGATTTTCGCACTGGAGTCCGAACTGTTCGGCGAATTGGTTGATGATCTCTCCGCGCGAATCGCCGATCTGGTCCACACCGCCGACCTGCTTGCCGAAATCGATCTGGTCGCTGGGCTGGCCGAACTGGCGGTCACGCGTGGATATTGTCGCCCTGAACTTTTCGAGGACGACCGACTGATGATCACCAACGGCCGACATCCAGTTATAGAATCAGTCCTCCCGCCCGGATCGTTTGTCCCCAACGAAGTTCAGTTTGAGCCGGGTGGGCGACGAATAATGATCCTCACCGGCCCGAATATGTCGGGCAAATCGACATTTCTCCGGCAAACCGGCCTCATTGTCATCCTCGCACAAATAGGATCGTTTGTTCCGGCTGACAAAGCCGAAATTGGCTTGGTCGACCGTGTCTTCACGCGCGTCGGAGCGCTTGACAATCTCGCGCGTGGACAATCAACTTTCTTAGTCGAGATGATCGAAACGGCCAATATTCTGAACAACGCCGGACCGAAATCACTCGTACTCCTCGACGAAGTCGGCCGGGGGACCTCGACGTTCGATGGCCTTTCGGTCGCCTGGTCAGTGGTGGAATTTATCGACGAGCGAGTGGCCTGCCGGACGATTTTTGCCACTCATTATCACGAGTTGACCGGGATGGCTTCGCTTTCGCCGCGCGTATTCAATTGTCAGGTGGCGGTGAAACGCTGGCAGGATAAAGTCATTTTCATGCACAAGATCATTCCGGGGGGATGCGATGATTCGTACGGAATCGAAGTCGCCCGGCTGGCCGGTCTTCCGAAAAGCGCCCTCTCACGAGCCAAACAAATTTTGAAATTGCTCGAATCCGGAAAATTCAGTCAAAGCGAGATTGGCAAATCGATTTACCGCGACAAAGTGCAGGGATCGCTTTTTGAATCGCCGCGATCGGAAGTTGAAAATCGTCTGCGCGAGCTGAAAATCGACGAGCTCTCACCAGTCGCCGCTTTTGATCTTCTGCGCCAGTGGAAAGAGGAAATCGAGCCGTGAGCACCCAGGCCAAGAAACAGCGCTGGATTCGTCCTCTGCCAGAGCGCCTGATTAACAAGATCGCGGCCGGTGAAGTAATCGAGCGTCCGGCGGCGGTGGTCAAAGAACTGGTTGAAAACTCGCTCGACGCCGATTCTACCCGTATTGAAATCACGGTCGAAAAATCCGGTACCAAGCTTGTGCGAATTGTCGACAACGGGTGCGGTATCCCCGCCGATCAGATCGAGATCGCGTTTGGTCGACACGCGACCTCAAAAATCAGCGACTTTTCGGATTTAGACCGAATCGGTTCGTACGGATTCCGTGGCGAGGCACTCCCGTCCATCGCGTCGGTCTCGCGTACCCGCATGGTCTCTCGTCCCGCCTCAGCCGATATCGGGACCGAGCTGATCTACGAGGGGGGTGTACTCATTTCGCGCCAGCCGAAAGCGTCGGCGGTGGGAACGCTCATCGAAGTCGAAAATCTCTTTTTCAATACCCCCGCGCGACGAAAATTTCTCAAGGCGGAAACTACCGAGGCGCGTCATCTCTCGCGCATCGCCACCGCGCTGGCTATCGGGCGATACGATGTCGGCTTTGCCTATTCTGTGAACGGCCGAAATATCTTCAATCTCCCTTCAGGTGGCACATTGTCCAGTCGGGTGATGGAACTGATTTCAAGTGGTAAGGAACTGATCCCGGTTGAAGGATCATCCGGTCCGATCCGAATCGAAGGATTTATCGGCCGTCCTGAACTGGCGCAAAGCGGGAAATGGAGCCAGTTTCTGTTTATCAATGGGCGGTATATCACTTCACTTACTCTGGCGCATGCGCTCGCCGCGGGGTATGGCGAAATGCTTCCGCGCGGGCTCTATCCGCTCGGCGCTATTTTGATCACGCTTGATCCTGAAGAGATCGACGTGAACGTGCATCCTGCCAAGACCGAAGTCCGCCTCTCGCGCGAGCGGGAAATCCACGACGCGGTCTATCATCTGGTCAAACAGGCACTCAAGTCGGCCTCAGTGGTACCGGTGTTCAGTCCCGCCAATGCGGATTCTTCGGGGCAAAGTCAGACAAGTTTCGCGCCGTCGGCCGCGCACAGTTTTTCTCATAACGATACCCGCATCCCCGGCGTGGGAGAAATGCGCTCGTTCGATACAACTGCGGCGATAGACTTTTTCAGAACTGCCGCGCGTCCGACTTCTGAAATTCCGCGCACGGTGACAGTCGACACTTCCACCGGCGAGATCATGTCGTCGCAACCTCATGCTATCGCGAGTGACTTCAGAGATTCAGAGATGTCTGTAGTGCCGTCACTTGACGGCATCCGTTTGGCCGGTCGATTCGGTGATCTGTATCTGCTCTTTCAGGCCGGTGAGGATTTGTACATTATCGATCAACACACCGCCCATGAGCGGGTCTTGTATGAAGAAGTCTTGCGGCGAATCGACCGTGAAGGAATCATCTCACAACAATTACTCTTTCCGGTCCAACTGGAGCTTTCGCCCGAACTGATGTCGGTTTATGACGAGGCCGAGCCGGTGCTGGCGCGGTCGGGATTTCTGGTTTCGCATTTCGGTGGCCGAACGATTCGGGTCGAGGGAATACCGTCTGTTCTGGCGAAAAAATCCCCTGAAAAAATGACGCTACGGATCCTCGAAGATGTCGGTGGACTTCGCAAGGCCGGATACGACGCAAAAAAAGCAATCGCGCAATCAGTGGCATGCCGTGCGGCGGTCATGTCCGGCGACCGTCTTTCCGATCAGGAAGCGGTTGGGCTGGTGCAATCATTATTGAACTGCGATAACAAGTTTTCCTGTCCGCACGGCCGTCCGACTTTTATCCGCATCACCAAAGTAGATTTAGACCGCCAGTTTGGCCGTGGCTGATTCCCCCGTCATTCCGATCATTTGCGGGCCGACCGGTTCCGGCAAAACTGCGGCGGCGCTTGCGCTGGCCGAAAAATCCCCGTGCGAAATAGTCAACGCTGACTCTCGGCAGATCATTCGTTTACTCGATATCGGCACCGCCAAACCGACCGCCGAGGAGCGCAGTCGCGTAGTCTTTCATTTGATTGATATTGTCGAGCCGGGGGAAACTTACTCGGCGATGCGGTTTCTCACTGACGCCACCCGTGCGATCAAAGGCATTCTTGGGCGAGGAAACACGCCGCTCGTTGTCGGCGGGACCGGGCTGTATTTGCGGGCACTGGCTGAGGGGATTGTCCAGCTTGAAGGAGAGGACCTGTCGATCCGCGAGGAACTTCAGGCGGAGTTTGACCGGCTTGGAAACGACGCGATGTACGACAAGCTCCTGGCGATTGATCCGCTCGAAGCGACAAAAGTGCATCCTAACAATATCGTTCGCGTGATGAGAGCCCTTCAGATTCACCGGCAAACCGGCAAATCAAAGTCCGAGTTGATGGCAACCGGCGCATACACCAATAGCGGGTACCAATTTCAATTCTACTGTCTTCAGCCGGAACGCGCACGTCTGTATGAGACGATAGACAAGCGAGTTGATCAAATGATCGAAAGTGGGTTGCTAAACGAAGTACAGGAGTTGGCCAATCGAGGTCTTGGGGCGGCGATTCGCCGATCAAATGTCATCGGCTATAATGAGATACTGGACTATTTGGATGATATTTCGAACCTGGACACTGCGGTCGCGACGATCAAACAGAACTCCCGCCGTTATGCCAAACGCCAGATGACCTGGTTTCGACATCAGGCCGAATGTTTGTTTTTTGCCGAACCGAAATCGCTAATTGACCGTATAACAAAAGGTTAGGTGGCGAGCGGGTGGCCGGAAAACTGCTTGACTGGAGTTTAGTGTTATATTTCAATGAGTTATCGGTATTCCGGCAAGTAAGGCAGAGGCCTTGTCACGCCGATAATAACAGTGAAAGCGATTGAACGACAAAGCTTGACAAGGTATTGGCAGATGATGCAAACAAAAGGCTATCGACTTATGGTGATCAAACTGGTTTTGCTACCGGTGCTCGCGGCTTTTGCTGTCGTCGGTTGCGGCGGCTCAGGTACGCGACCCGGATCAGAAACCAAAAGCACAAAGGTTGCTAAATCGCCGGCGCCGGAAGGAAAGCTGTACACGTATCACCCGCCGACCGATTCCACGCGTCGGGCACGGCAGGCGGCTGACTCAGTCGCGAATCACCTGAATAATCTTCCACCAAAGACACCGGCCCAGGCGTTACATCGCTCATTCTTATCGCGGCTGGATCAACAGGAGTCAATCGGACAGGAGAACTGGACCACGCCGGACGAATCGAATGAGGATTCCGCGTCGGCCATTGATGACGATATCTGGCGGCAATTTGATCTGGCCTCAGAATATTATCAGATGGGGGTATTGGCCAATCGCGAAGGAAGCTGGGAAGAGGCGCAGTATTACTTCGAAAAGGGACTCAAGACACTGGCCAGCCTGGACATTGAAACGGAAATGCCGGAAGACAGCACACAGGCGACCGTTCAGACTCCCGAACAACTCAAGTACAATACGCTTCTTGAGAATATCGTTGCCGACTACAAAATGACGCTCCGTTCTCTGGGGCAGTTAAGTGAAGACATAACACCGAATGCTCTCGTCGAACGCTTCAATGAACTGGAAGGCCAGCTTGAGCACGACACGGTCAAGATGTTTACCGGGAGCGCGGCGCAGGTTCAATACGATTTGCCGATCGTGATGAACGACCGGGTCCGCAGTTCACTGGTCTATTTTCAGACGAGAGCGCGCGGCGCTTTTACCCGATATTTGAGCCGGATCAAAAGATACGAGTGGCTGTACGAAGAGAATTTCGCCAAGCATGGTGTTCCGCGCGATCTGAAGTATCTGTCATTGGTCGAGTCGGGCTTTAATCCTCACGCGTATTCGTGGGCCCGCGCGATGGGTCTGTGGCAGTTTATCGCCTCAACCGGACGGCTCTACGGACTCCAGCGAAACTGGTGGGTCGACGAACGCAAAGACCCGATCAAAGCGACCGACGCCGCCTGCCGGTTCCTTAAGGAACTCTATCAGCAGTTCGGCGACTGGGAACTTGCGATGGCCGCCTATAACGGTGGACCGGGGAGAATATCCCGCACCACCAACAAACAAGGCACGCGCGATTTCTGGAAACTCCGCCTTCGTCAGCAAACGATGGACTATGTGCCGCTCATTTACGCCGCCGCGATGATTTGTAAGGACCCGGCGCGGTACGGATTTAACGACATCGTGTTTGAACCGCCGGTGCGATGGGACACAGTGACTATCAACAAATCGCTCGACTTGCGAGAAATTGCCCGCACTGTCGGCTGTTCGCTTGAAGAATTAAAAGAGCTCAATCCGGAATTGCTTCGTAATTCCACTCCGCCCAAAACGCGTGGGTATGTGCTCAAAGTTCCGGTTGGTAAGTCCGAACAATTCTGGGCGAGTTACGAATCGATGGACTCACCTAAGGAAACGCAGTCGGTTCGCCATACTATCCGGCGCGGTGAAACAGTCGGGACAATCGCTACTAAATACGGTGTATCGCAATACGCCCTGCTCGAAGCCAACAACATGTCCCGGAGCTCCCAGATCATCGCCGGCAAAGAACTGATTGTGCCGGTGCCGCTCGACCGTTACACCGGCTCGGGACCGGCCGACCGCTCGCAGTATCTGGCCTCGAACAATGTCTACGAAATTCAGGCGGGTGATAACTTGTGGGATATCGCCAAGTCGTTTGGCACCACGGTCGACGCCATCCGTCGTATCAACTATCTCGACCGGGGAGCGTCAATTTATGTCGGCGAGAAACTCCGTATCCCGACTGCCAGTAGCGGCCGTCGGAAATCCCCGTCGACCTCACCGGAAATCACCACTCCTAATAAGCCGGCGATGGCGTCGCTCTCAGCGCCATCCAAGCGCACCGCCAAAAACAGCGGAGGGGAGACCGTTGCCACCGACAAGCATCGCGTGCGAACCGGTGACACCATCTGGGATATCGCCCGCATGTACAACACGACCACCGCGAGCATTCGCCAGCTCAACGGTCTGGGCCGCACCGGCAAGATCTACCCCGGTCAGCTCCTAACGGTGAAGCGCTCGGATACAACTGAGTTTATCAATCATCTGGTAGCGGCGGGAGAAACGCTCGGTACCATCGCCTCGCAATATCGCACCACGGTCGCTCGTATTTTGATGACCAACGGATTGAACGACCCAAATACTATTAAAGTGGGCGACCACCTGAAGATTTATCCGGAGTGAGTAAGTAGGAAGTATGGCAAAGAAACGGGATGTCATTGTCGCGGTGATCATCGGCCTTGGGGTGATCATGATGTTCGGCTTTTTCGCGTTTGTGATGATCGGCACTTTTGCGCCCAGCGACGGCGTGGAGTTTTCGTCGCTGTCCGGCGGCAATGTCGGCGTGCTTGAAATTGCCGGCGAAATAAACGAAGAGTCGGGCCGGCCCTGGATCAAACAACTTGAGAAATGGCAGAAGAGTCGCTCGATTGAAGCAGTAGTGCTCCATATCAACTCGCCGGGCGGCGGTACCGCCATTTCGCAGGAAATCCACGACGCCGTGGTGCGCCTTAAAGCCGAGAAACCGGTTGTGGCCTCAATGGCCTCGGTTGCCGCCTCCGGGGGCTACTATATAGCCTGCGCCGCCGACAAGATCATCGCTAATCCAAGTTCGGTGACCGGCTCGATCGGCGTTATTTTTCAGTTCCACACCTTCAAGGACCTGATGGGTAAAGTCGGCATCGGGACTGAGGTAGTCAAATCGGGTGAGCTCAAAGATGTCGGCAACTACTCCCGGCCGATGACCGATAAGGAGAATCTTATGCTCCGTTCGGTCGTCATGGACACCTATGAACAGTTTGTAGACGCCGTGGCCGATGGGCGCAAGATGGAAAAAGACCAGGTGTATCCGCTGGCCGACGGCTCCATCTTCACCGGCTCCCAGGCCTACAACCTGGGGCTTGTGGACACCCTGGGAGGGCTGAAGGAGGCGGTCGACATAGCCGGTCAAATGGCCGGAATCATCGATCCGGAGGTGGTCACCCCGTACGCCAAGGAAAAAGTTTCCATTTTCGACCTTATAGGCGGTGCGGTTGGGGCGATAAACACCAAATTGCAGGGGACGGTCGAGACCCCCCAGCTGATGTTTATCTTCCAATAGGGCCATCGGATAGCCGGAAAAATTTATGGTGTACCCAAAAGTTCTATGTTGCACCAAAGAGAGTTTTATCCTACACTGTCGCATAGGTTTAGAGTCTCCCACGGTAAATTCACGGTGGGTGACTGAAAATTCGAAGAATAGAACATGTTTGAATAGTCGAGGAGGGACGTTGTGACTAAGGCTGATTTGGTCGAGAAAGTGGCCGAGAAGACCGGATTGACGCGAACTGACGTCGCGGTCGTGGTCGACAATTTTCTCGAAGTCGTCAAGAAGGCCGTTGAGAATGGTCATAACATCGAGATCCGTGGTTTTGGCACCTTCAAGATCAAACTGCGCAAGGCTCGCAAGGCGCGCAATCCGCGCACGGGCGATGTCGTGCCGGTGCCGGATCGCAAAGTCCCGGTGTTCAAGCCATCCAACGAATTCAAAAACATGATCACCAAGCTCTCGATCTAAGCTAATTACGTATACGGAGGACTGATGCCCAGCGGAAAGAAGCGCAAACGCGCAAAGATCAAAACTCACAAGCGCAAAAAAAGAAGAAGAGCTAATCGTCATAAAAAGAAAGCTCGCTGAGCATCGGCGGAAAGTTTCACCGCGATAAACGGCACAACTTTCCGTGCGCAGGCTCTGCGGTCTGGTGTGTGGCGGCCAAGAGCCCCCGGCGTTGCAATTGCAACCACCGACCGGCAAATAGCTTAGATAGTTCAATCGAAGACAATGCCCGGCCACAATGGCCGGGCATTTTTGTTGCATATGCTACCACTGATGAAGTCTATTTACCGCAGTATGAGAACCATCGGTTTGGTCGTGCTCTGTGCAGTACTCAAGGCCCACGCTGTTGACCTGGCGGTCAGCGACGATGGCTCGAAGTCTGAGCAGTCGCGACCCCGGATCGCGGTGGCCAACAACACCGGCTTTGTCGTGGTTTGGGAGGACAAGCGGGGTGGTAAGCCCGATGTGTTTTTCCAGCGATTCGATGAATTTGGCTACGCAGTCGGGCTCAATCAGCGACTTACTGATGACACCGCCTGGACAGTCCGCAAACAACCATCGATCGCCGTTGACTATGCAGGACAGTATCAATCGGCCTGGCTGGACTACCGGACAGGCGCCTATCCACTCTCGCCGCAAATATTCGGACAAATTCTCGATTCGACCGGCTCACCGATTGGGGCAAATTCTCGGCTAACGGTTGAATCTCCCGATTCGCTTCGATCCGCGCCCGATGTTGCCCTGTCGCCTAATGGCGATGGGCTACTCGTTTGGGAAGACTATCGCAATCGGAATTGGGATATTTACGCTCAGCGCATCGGCGCCAGCGGCGGATTAGTCGGGCCAAACTTTAAAATCAACGACGATCAGAATAATGCTCAGCAACATGCCCCCCGAGTGGCCGCCTCCAGTGAAGGGTGGTTTGTAGTCACCTGGTACGACAACCGAATGGCCAACGACGACATCTTCGTACAGCGATTGAGTACGACCGGAGGGAAACTCGGAGCAAACCTGAAAATTAATTCCGATGCCGGGTCCAGTCGGCAGGCGTTCCCCGATATCGCGACCGACGGCGCTGGTCATTTCACTGTCGTGTGGACTGATTGGCGAAACGGCACGTATCCAAACAACTCCGACATTTACGCCCGAAAATTCGATACAACTCTCGTCGCAATCACAAGCGACACGAGAGTCAACCGCGACGGTAGCCTCCGAAGCCAGAAAGATCCGTCGATTTCCGCCGATCGGCTTGGCAATGTCGGCATCGTCTGGTCGGATTCCGGCGCTTCCTCGTTTGATATCGCCGGCCAGATGATTGATGCCGACGGAAAGGTGCGCGAGGCAAATTTCCGTGGCAATGCGTCAACTGACAGTTCGCAGTTACTGCCTGATATCGCACTCGACGGCCGTAAGCGATATGTTTGCTGGACCGATTATCGCAACGGCAACTGGGATATCTATGCGTCGGTCACTCTGTACAACAATCCGACATTGGTGGCTAGTCCGGGATCGATCAGCTTTGCGATGGAGACTGGCAAGCCGTTGCCAGCCGACGTATCGGTAGTTCTTAATCACACCGGTTACAACCGGCTTATGTACCGCGCAAAATCTTCGGCCGACTGGCTGTCAGTTTCTCCCGATTCCGGGTCAACCGTTGACACCGTTGTTGTTTCAATCACCAACGGGGCTCTGCCCGTGGGCGTTCATACAGCCTCAATTACGCTTATCGATCTTCTCAATCAGGACTCCAGCGTGTCGATCCCAGTGGTCTTCACGCGGACTGATCCAAATCTGGATACCGTGCGTGTTGGCTTTGTGCAGATATCCGCAGGGTCATCGGGCGGAATCCCGGTATCGCTCAATTCCGCCGACTCGGTCGATCTCATTACTCTATCGCTTAAGATCACGCCGCCTGAAACAGCCCGAATTGATTCATTCACCGTTGATAGTTCACTCGGCGCCGGAATCACCGCGCAATTTTCATTCGATTCCGTTGCCGGCGCGACAAACATAGTTGTCACATGCGATTCACAAGCGTTCATTCCTTCCGGACTCCGCGTCGTCGGGCATTGCTGGGTTACTGGCCTTGCCATCGGATTCGCCGAAATCGTGAAAGCCGGGGAAATCACAATTACGACCACCGCAGGCCAAGTCCGTTCGCCAATATTCCAACCGGGCGAGATACAGGTCGACGAGGCGACGGATGTGGATAACTCCCCCGATCTCGAGCTTCCGTCGGAGTTCTCACTTCTTCAAAACTACCCGAACCCGTTTAACGGATTTACCACTATCGCCTTTGATTCACCTGTTGCCGGCCGCGCCACTGTGGAGATTTACAATATTCTCGGACAGGAAGTGATCACTCTGCTCGACACCAAAGTAACAGCAGGGAGAGTGCAAGTGCAGTGGGACGGTCGTGGCAATCTGGGCCGGGAGCTACCCTCCGGGGTATATTTCTACCGCCTTAAGGCGGGCGCGGTCTCGATAGTCCGCAAAATGATCTTTCTTAAGTAGCAATTCGCCCCCTATAGCAGAGTCCGAGGCCGAACTTTTGTCCCGGTGGTTCGTATATCGCTGGTAGATGAAGTACTTACACCAAGCGGAGGCAGGCCTCGTGAAATACCTTACAGCTTTTTGTCTTCTTTGTGTTGCCGGAGCGGCGGGGGCAACCGGCACCGACCGAATCTACGGCAAAATTACAACCGTGGATGGCGATGTGTACACCGGATTGATCCGGTGGGACCGCAATGAGGCATCCTGGGTCGATCAGCTCAACGGGACAAAAGAAATCTCCCGGAGCGAGCGACGCGACCGCGAACGCAACCAGGTCGACCGCGAACGACGCAATAAGACCAAAGTACGGGTATTCGGTATCGAGGTTGGCAACAGCGACTGGGATTTCTCCGGCGACTTCTCCTCAGAAGCAAGCATCCGATTCGGTCATATCAAAAAGATGTTCCCTGAGCGGGGAGACAATGTCTCACTGATTCTCAAGTCAGGTGACACCGTCGAATTCACCGGCGGTAGCACCGATTTTGGATCGGAGATGCGCGAGTTGATTATCGAAGATGAACGCGACGGCGAGACCGAGTTGAGTTGGGAGGACATTGAAGAGGTCGAATTGATGGCAACTCCGCCGGAGCAGGAATCGGATCTTGGCTCGCGAGTTTACGGCACCCTTACCACCAGACGGGGAGACCAGTTCACCGGATATGTTTCGTGGGATGCCGACGAGTGTCTGACCAGTGATGTCCTCGACGGTGAGGATCACGGCAAAACCCGTAAGATCAAGCTCGGTAGAGTCAACGTGATCGAACGGTACTCCTCAAGCGGCGCGGAATTCACCATGGCCAGCGGGGAGAAAATCGTGCTGAAGGGAACCAACGATGTCGACAACGGCAATCGCGGGATTTCTATCGAGGACCCCGCTCTTGGCGAAGTCACTGTCGAATGGAGTGAATTTGACAGACTGGAGTTCAAGCCCTCACCGGGTACACCAAAGTACGATGATTTCTCCGGAGGAAAACGACTCAAAGGAACGGTCCTCACCGAAGACGGCGAGAGCTACACGGGCGAGCTTCGTTGGGACAATGATGAGTCGTACTCATGGGAGCCGCTCAACGGTTCATCGCGCGGCGCGACGTTTCGTATCGAATTTGGGATGATTAAGAGTATCGAGCGCGACTCCTACCGGGAATGCCGGGTTACGCTCTGGGATGGCCGGACCATTGATATGCGGGACTCCAACGATGTCGATGATTCCAATCGTGGGGTAGTTGTAAATCAAAGCGGTAAGAAAGATGTGCTTGTCGACTGGGACGAATTCAAGTCAGTGGAATTCGTCAGGTAGGCGGTTTCCAGTCGACAACAAAAAAGCCCCGGACACTGTCCGGGGCTTTTTGTTTTTTTCATTGCGAGTGGACATTATTGTCCGGCCATTTTGGCCTTCTTGTCGCGCAGTTCTTTGACATGGCCAGTGGCGATGTCGACATTGTTTTTCTCTTTCGGATTCCCCTTGGCGGCTCGGACATACGATTCCCAATTAGCGATATTCTGACTCACTGAATCGGGAGCGAGATTTTCCATCGCCACCGCGTAATTATACGAAGCCCGTACCAGCTTGGGATTGATTTTCAGGGCCGAGCGAAACGCCGACGCGGCGTCGCCGTAGTTTTGCCGGTTGAGATTGATATCGCCGATGGCAAACCAGGCCTCGGCTTTCTTGCCGTTTATCTCAAGTGATTTCTTCAGAGCGGTCACGGCATCGTTGGCGCGGTCGGTTTTCTGGTACCCCTTACCCAAAATGAACCAGGTGTCGTCGTCGGACACGCCCGCCTTGTGCGCCTGTTCTACCGCACTGATCGCTTCGGTGTAATTCCCGCGCGTATAGAACACTTTGGCCAGATCTTTGTGTAGATCGGTCCGCTTGGGATCGAGCGCCATCGCCGCTTTTAGCGAGGTCTCAGCCTCGACATACTTCTGGAGCTGAGTCTGCACCTTGGCGAGATTGACAAAGGCCTCAATACCCTTGGGATTTTTGTCGGTGGCAGATTTGAAAGCCGACAGCGCTTCGTCGTATTGCTTTTGCTTGAACAGATTGGCGCCCAGATTCAGATAGGCGTCGTAATAGTCCGGGTTCTTCAAAATGGCGGATTTATACGCCTCAATCGCGACGGTGGTCTTACCTTCTTTGTCGGCGGTCACCCCCTGATTGAAAAACTCCTTGGCCTTTTCCGGATCGGCGGCGCGCACCGTCAGGGCCGATGGGATCACAACTGCCGCCACCAGGAGCGGCAAAATGAGTTTGCGAGCGGTTGTTCCTTTCAACAACACTATGACTCTCCTTTCTTCACACTGTTTCTATCTGCTGATACAATAAAATCTGCAAAATGATCCCGCGGCCTACAGGGCGTCGCGGTGCTTGGCGAGGGCAGAATGGACCTGCGGATACTTAATCGCCAGAATACGAGCGGCCAGCACCGCGGCATTTTTGGCGCCGGGAGTGCCGATCGTGACGGTGGCAACGGGAATCCCCGGAGGCATCTGCACCGACGCCAACAGGGCATCAATCCCGCCCAGCGCGGCGGGAAGCGGCACGCCAATCACCGGCAGTAAAGAATGCGCCGCGGCAACTCCGGGCAACGCGGCCGAAAGGCCCGCCATCGCGATGATAACTTCAAATCCGTTTTCGGCGGCAGTGGTGGCCAGCTTGGCTGTTTGTGTCGGTTTGCGATGCGCTGAGGAAACCTCGGTGGTCGATTCGATACCGAGTGTGTTCAATAACGCCGCGCAGTCGTCGGCATACGGTTGATCGGATTTCGAACCAAGCAAGATCAGAACTTTCGGCATTGTCTAATTCCCGTTTGATCGCAGAGCGCTGGCGCCGATATCTTTTCGAAAAAAAGCGCCGTCAAAGCGAATTTTATTTACAATTCCATACGCTCGGTCGAGCGCTGTTTTCAAATCCTGTTCAGCCGCCATAGCGCACAGGACCCGTCCGCCGGAGGTTGTCCAATTATTCCCTTCGCGCCGGGTACCGGCATGAAAGACGTGCATGTTGGCCGGGTATCCATTCTGAAGGCCGGTGATCCGCTGGCCGGTGGCATATTTGCCGGGGTAACCCTTCGAGGCCATCACCACACAGGCGGCCGCGCCGGGGCGCCAGTCGATCTTGCCAATTCCACCCAGCCGCTTGTCGACAACCGCCAAGAATAAATCAAGCAGGTCGGTTTTCATCATCGGCAGGACAACCTGTGTCTCCGGATCGCCGAATCGGCAATTGTATTCCAGCACTTTCAGCCCCGACGGCGTCAGCATGAGCCCCGCATACAGGATGCCGCGATAGGTAATTCCCTCACTGCGGAGACCATTGATTGTCGGTTCCAGAATGTGTTCTTGTGCTTCGTTGAGCAGTTCAGGAGACAGCGATGGAGTAGGGCAGAATGCTCCCATACCGCCGGTGTTCGGCCCCTGGTCGCCGTCGTATGCCCGCTTGTGATCCTGACTGGGCAACAGCGGCAGAATCGTCTTGCCGTCGGTGATCGCCATCAGCGAAACTTCAGGTCCGGTCAGGCAGGCCTCGATGACAATTCTTGCTCCGGCCGGGCCGAATATTTTCTTGTCGATGATATTCTCAATCGCCACACCGGCTTCCTGGAGCGATTTGACAATAATGACACCCTTTCCCGCCGCGAGGCCGTCGGCTTTAATAACGATCGGGTATTCGCAGGTCTTGCAGAATCCATACGCCTCGGCCATGTTCGAAAAGACCTTAAACGGCGCAGTGGGGATATGGTATTTCTGCATGAACATTTTCGAGAAGACCTTGCTGGTCTCGACCTGCGCCGCTTTGCGTTCGGGCCCGAAAATAGGCAGACGGCGCTTTTGGAATTCGTCGACAATGCCGTAGGCCAGCGGTTGCTCCGGTCCCACAATAGTCAGGCCGATCCGGTTGCGCTGGGCAAAGTCGACCAGGCCACGGACATTTTCTGCTTTGACATTGACGCATTTGGCAATAGTCGAAATACCTGGGTTGCCGGGCGCACAAAATAGGCGGTCGAGGCGACGCGATTGTTTGAGTTTCCAGACAATCGCATGCTCGCGGCCACCGGCGCCGATGACCAGGACGTTGATTCGGTTCTGTTTCTCAGCCATAGAATCTACTAACATACAGGAAAATCGGGTGAGTTCAAGTCCGTTTTATCGCTGTCTGAAATATCGTCGGGCGCAGGCCGGTGTGTGTAATCGGCATAAACGGGGGGCGAGAAGAAGATTAGACAAAGTGGCCCGGTTGACCGTCATTTTCGCTGTTGACAAGGGGTTTCGGCGGCCTGTATCTTGGCAACCTGTTTTCGGTTGCCCCGAATACCAGAGGCCGCCGAGGAGTGAAGAGATACGCGGACGGATACGCCCGCAACAGGAGTGGGAAATGCGCAAACTGGCACTGATAATCGGTATCGCAACTTTGGCTGTTTGGTCCACCGGACTGGCACAAGAGACCGACGAAAAAGATTTTCTCGAAACCGCAATTTTCGGCGGACTGGCCTCGCCATCAGGCGGGCTTTCCAATTGGTCGGACACTTTGGGCGCAAAATCCGGGTTTTCGACCGGATTTGAGATCGGTTATTTTCTGACACCATCGATAGTCCTGGGTGTGACATTTACGTACAATCAGCTTAAGATCGACGCCACCGGAGCCGCCTCGAATTTTCACCACCGCTTTTACAATCCGGCAATCTACGGAAAGTATTATTTGTTCGGCGAGTCGCGTCTGGCCCCCTATTTCAAGGCCCAGGCCGGAGTCGACAATGCCAAATTTACCACTTCGGTTCGTGACCAAAACGGCGGCGATAGCAAGTACCGTGAGATGTCGTACGATCCGGCGTTTGCCATTGGCGGCGGTGCGGGGTTGTTCTATTACACATCCGATGTAAGTGGATTTTATCTCGAAGCGAATCTCCATCACGGCTTCACTTCAGGCGCCAAGGGAACGTATCAGGGGAGTTCCTATAAATTCGATGAATCGTCGACACTGCTCGATCTCCGTGGCGGCCTGGCGGTCTTCTTCGGATCGAATAAGTAACCCTGCCCCCAGTTGATTTGAAAACCCGTCTTTACAAAGGCGGGTTTTTTTGTGGCGGATAATCGCGCAAAGTCGTACCAGTACCAGTCATGATCACACGGAAACTCCTGCTTGTCGACGACGAGGCGGCCCAGCGCAATTTGCTGGCCGGATTTCTCGCGAAGAAAGGGTACGACATCACCCAGGCCGGATCGGGGGAATCAGCGCTGGCGCTCTACCAAAAGTCGTTCGCGCCGGTGGCGGTAGTCGATATGAAAATGCCCGGCATGAGCGGCCTTGAGTTGCTCGCGAAACTCCGTGAGATTAACCCCTTCATTCAAGTGATCGTTCTGACCGCGTTCGGCTCAGTCGAAACGGCGGTCTCCGCCATGCAACAAGGCGCCTTTGAGTATCTGACCAAACCGGTCGAGGACTTAAACGAATTGACTCTCAAGCTCGACCGTGCCGCCGAAAAATTCCATCTGGTGCGCGACAATCAAGTCATGGCCGAGCGACTGGCCGAAGTATTCCCCTCAAGCGAGATCATCGGAAATTCGCCGGCGATCAGAAAAATCAAAGAACTGATTTCGATGGTGGCCCCGCAGGATGCAACCGTGCTCATCACGGGTCCCTCCGGCACCGGTAAAGAGTTAGTCGCCCGTGCCATTCACGCTCTGTCGGGTCGCGCCGCAAATAGATTAGTGGCGATTAATTGCACGGCGTTCCCGGAATCGCTCCTTGAGGCCGAGCTATTCGGCTTTGAAAAAGGGGCGTTTACCGGCGCCGATAAAGCAAAGCAGGGAAGATTTGAATTAGCCGACGGCGGCACACTGTTCTTAGACGAAATTGGTGAAATGTCGCTCGGCATGCAGGTTAAGTTTCTGCGCGTCCTCGAAGAGCATGTGATCGAACGTCTCGGCGGCGTGAAACCGATCCCGCTTGATATTCGCCTGGTCGCGGCGACCAATCGCGACCTGGAGTCGATGGTGGCTGAAGGCAAATTCCGCGAGGATCTTTTCTATCGCCTCAACGTCATACGCGTGAATCTTCCGCCGCTCAAAGATCGTCCCGCCGATGTACTCCTACTCGCCGCCAAATTTGTCGAATCGGGGGCGCGCAAAGTTGGTAAGCCGGTGAAAGGGCTTTCTCCGGAAGCGGCCTCGGCGCTTACATCGTACGACTGGCCGGGAAATGTGCGCGAACTGGAAAACGTCATCCAGCGGGCATTGGTGCTCACGCGGTCTGAGTATTTGGCGGTTGAAGATTTGGGGATGGGGAAGATGAGTGATTCAAAGTCGACCGGATCGATTCGTCCGATTGCCGACGTCGAAAAAGAGCATATTAAATTTTGTCTCGATCAACTCGATTGGAACTTAGGCGAAACCGCCGACCGATTGGGCATCCACCGGAATACCCTCAGGGCGAAGATCAAAGAATACGGGCTGGAAGACTAGATTAACTCCATCACGTCTTCCGTCGAATTCTGTGCACGCCCTCTCCTTTCAACGCACAATTTATGTGCATGTCCTCAACTCGATAATCGTCTTAACACATTATATCACAACACAATAGCCGATTCGGCACGGGGGTTGTATAAGAGATAGGTGTAACGAAACCTGAACGTGATGGAGACGACTATGAAAAAGGCACTTCTGATACTCGGAACACTCGCCGCCGCCGCCCTACTGATTGGCTGTGACGACGACAACAACAACCCCGTCTACTCTAACAAAGTCCCCTCGGCCCCGCAGGGGGTATATAGCGTGACGGGCGATAACTCCGTTGAGATTGTCTGGAACGGTGTCTATGAACGCGACATCGATCAGTACATCATTTACCGTTCGCTTAACGCCACTACCGGATACAACGAGATCGGAAGCATTGTCGCCGACGACAATCCAGATCTTGATCTCATCATCTACAACTTTTTCGACAACAGTGCCAACAACGGGCAAACCTATTATTACGCGGTCACCGCAGTCGACAACGACGGTCAGGAATCGCCACTCTCGGCTGAAACGGTGTTTGATACCCCACGCCCCGATGGCTCGGTCAATCTCTTTTCCCTGCTCGATGATCCATCAGCCGCTGGCTTTGCGCTCAGCGCCAATCCAACCCGTGTTGCCTGGAATAGCGCTTCGGCTGATGTCTTTGTCGATGATTTCGATGGCGCCTTCTATCTGAATGTCTCCAACGATTCGACTGATATTCAGGATGTTGGCTTTACAGAGACATTTGATGAAATTGGTTATGCCCCACAAAACGGCTGGTCGCAACTTGGATATGTCGAACTGATCCTCGGCCACACCTATGTCATCTGGACCAGCGACTACCATTTCGCCAAGATGCGCGTGGTGAGTATCAATAGTGGAACCGGTATGGTCTCGTTTGACTGGGCCTACCAAACCGACGCCGACAATCCGGAACTTGCCCCGGCAATCGTGGGTAACGACAAGCCCAGCCACGGTCCTGACTACTTGCGCAAGTCTCAGCCGATCGCCACGGAGACGATGTGAACAATTCAAGGAGTATATATATGAAGAACGTAACACAGAAATTTGGATGGGTTGTCGCCCTTGCGGCGATGGCCCTCACACCGGCGCTCCGTGCGCAGGATGAAGGCGAAGATCGCGACTATCGCGATACCGATAACTACCGCCAGGAAAGTCAGTACGACAATGATCGCGGCGACCGCGGCGGCGAACCAATGCGAATTGACCGGTACCTTGATGTACAGGTCTGGCCGAACCGTGACGACGCCGAGTATTACTCGGGCGACAATGTCGTGATCAACTTCCGTGCGAACCGCGACTGCTTTGTTTCGATCTACAGTATCGACAGCCGCGGACATGTAAACCTGCTTTTCCCGAATGATCCTTCCGACGACAATTACATTTCGGGTGGCGTGACCTATCATCTGCCGGATGGAAACGACAAGTACGACCTGAAAGTCGACGGTCCCAGCGGGCGCGAGTATCTGCAAATTGTCGCCTCGCGTGAACGATTTGCAGTCCCGAACTGGTATCGCAACTCCGGATTAGTCTGCGATATCGACGACCGGAACGAATACATGGACAATCTAAACGAGCGGCATTTCGCACGTTACCCCGGCCAGCGGTTCGCGCTTGATCGCGCGGTCCTGTTTGTCAAAGAGTGGGAACCCGATTACTATCGGCCGATTTACTACCCGTCGTACCCCGATTGGGCGGTCTGTGGTAATGTCTACATCGACTACCCGTATGGCGGCTCGGTCTATATCAACGGTGTGTATTGGGGAGTGGCGCCGCTGTACATCCCGCGGTTGGTAGCGGGATGGCATGTCGTGACAATTTGGGATCCCTGGGGTTATTGCTGGGAGTCTGACTTCCATTGCAATCGGTACCACACGGTTGTTTTCGACCGAACAGTTGTGAAAACCTCACGCGTGGTCGTCTCCCGCTACAAAGAAGTCAACGTGACTAAGTGGCGCGATCCGGTCAAGCATGGGTATCCCAGTTACAAACCGACAGTAACGGCGTCAAAGACGCCCCGAGGCACAGTCGCCGGCACTGATCGGCTGACTGATCGCTCTACCAAAATGGAGCCGACGAGTATTGACAATTTCCGTCCGCTCACAAAGAAATACGCTCGCGGCGAAACTGAACTTGTAAAAACCGATCGCGGATATTCAGCGGCCGGCGACGCCAAGGGTATTCGCCCGACACAAGGGTACGGTCTGGACAAGACCCGCACTTCGTCTGGCGGTCGTGGCGAACCGGGCGAATCAAACTCGATTGGCAAAACGCGATCAGGCGACGATGCCGGTTCAGTTTATCGTGGCCGAACCAGTGAAACCGAACGGAGCGGTAAGGTGGAGCGTCAACGCGAATCGGAACCGTCGCGAGTGACCACTACTCGACGCGAGCCAAGCCGTGAACCGAGCCGTGAACCGGCAAAGGTAGAGAAAAAATCCGAGGGTGAGTCCAAGGGCGAGTCCAAAGGTGAGGCGAAAAAGCCGAGTATTCAGCAATCGCCGAAACCCAACGCCCAGCCCCAACGGCAGGCCCCGCCGAGTTCGGGTGGGAAGTCCAAGGGTGGCGACGGCGGCGGCGGAAAGCTGAAAAAGCCGCGCTGAGCCTAACAGACAAATTGCAAAGCAAGCCAGGTCAGGGCCAAATCGGCCCTGACCTTTTAGATTGATTGTACGTTAAGAGGTATCGAGATTTTGTGCGTGGCGTACATTCTTGTGCGCCACGCATACCCTCGCCGGCGCACACAAATGTACGCCGGCCACAGACTGGGAGGAAACAGATTGATATGCACCGAATATTTGTCATCATCACATGCCTAACCGCTCTACTGCTGGCGGGCACGACCCTTGCCGTGGAAAAAGTCGAGAAAAAGAAACCGACAGAACCGCCCAAGAAAGTCACCGAGCCCGCCAAGCCGACTCCACCCGCAAAGCCTGCTGTGCCCAATCCGCCTTCCAAAAAGCCGTCGCCACCCAAGAAGAAATACGACGACTTTATCGATAAGAACAGAAACGGCGTTGACGACCGAAAAGAAAAGCCGGGGAAGTAATACTTCGATTCGCGAGCTTGAACTTCTAAAGTATCAATCCTACCGCGCCGCGTTGCTGATCCACGTCGATAATGTTCGGATGTCGGTTGTCGCGGCTTCTATTGCCTCCGCCTGACTCCAGAACTGACCGGGGCAGGTGCCGGTAAACTTCCGAAATTCCCGTATTTGATGCGCCTGATCGAAATAGCCGCACTCCTGTGCCCTTGCGGCCGCGCTCTCATTAGGGTTAACTCTTACACGACGGAGAAATGCCCTGAATCTCACCGTTTCACAGAAGTACTTGGGAGTCATGCCCAACGCTGATCTAAATCTTCTCTCTATGCGTCGTGGATTCTGACCGCACATTTCAGCTATTTTCCCAACCGGCACAGCGCCCTTGGTGAGAATTATCTGGCTCACTGCGTGTGTCAGGCAGTCCGATGCATTTCTGGCTGAGGGTGCTCGCTCCATTAGAAATCGATCGAGCATTGGCCCGATTTGAGTCAGCTTCCCACCAATCAAAACCTGCTCGGTGAGGTCCCCACCCGCGCGTCCGAACAGTGCCTCCAACGGCACAAATTTGTCATTGATAGCCGCTTGCGAATCTCGCAGAAAATGATGAGCCATCCCCGGTCTGAACGAAACACAGAGCAGTTGATAAGCCCCTTGAAATCTCGCCAGGAACGGCTTTCGAAAATGACCCTTGGCAAACGCTCGGGGATGGGGACTCCATTGACCGTCAGGTGACAAGATATCGGCTTGGCCCGCCAATTGAAAAATAAGCCCGGTCCCATCGCTTGGGTACATCCTTTGGAGGATCGGCTTCGGACCGTGTTTGTCCCGACGAGCCAGCAGATAGTAATGGGATACCCACCGGTCCAGCGCCGGATGAGGCAGTCGATAGTCGATGACCAGCGGGCTCTTCGATTCGGGAACAGGGGCTGAGTTCATTCTACTCTCATAGACGTTACAACGGTTCTTGAGTTTCAATGTGAATTGGCCGCGGTTGGCCGGTCATTTTCCGGAGGTCGCCCAACTGTCGCGTTTGTGCAATACAGAAGTTGCTCGCTCGGTTATGATTTGAGCAAACAATGTACCAAACAGCCATGTGGAGGACGATATGCGTTACAAGACCGCGGTGAGGTTAGGTTTACCGGGGTTGGCGGGAGTCTTTCTACTCCTCTCCAGCCTGTTGGCGACTGAGTTGCCAACCAACTACTACTACTTCCAGGGAAAGCGCGTCGACTTAACTGTCGATCGAACTCGTCTCGCCATCCCACGTGACAACCGCCCTGCCCGTGCGGCCGGGTTGAGCGCCGCCGTTGCCACGCTCGGTATCGCCCGGATCGAATCAATCGGAAGGGATGATCTGGTGTTGGCCGAATTCGGCTCGCCGCTCAATTCAGATGAATCGGTCTTTGAACGGATCGACCAGCTCGCGGGGGAGCTGTCGCAGTTTGTCGCGCCTGTTTTGCGGACCCCAAACGGCGAATGGGTGACGCCATCACAGCGAATTCTGCTCAAGCTCGCTGACCATGCCGCCTCCGACGCTGCTAACGTGATTTCACAAATTCTCCCATCTGCCAAAGTCGAAATTGCCGATTTCGCAGGACTTGAAAACGCATACACAATTATTTCCGCGCAGACCAATGGCTTTGCGGTTATGAACGAGGCAAATCGATTGGCCGAAGACCCTCGTATTGAATGGGCCGAACCTGACTTCAACTTCTCCGCCAAAGGAGCGCTTGTCCCAAACGACTCGGCGTACACCAGTCTCTGGGGGCTGAACAACACCGGCCAACTGGGTGGCGTACCCGGTCAGGACATGCGGTGCGAACAGGCCTGGGATATTTCTCTGGGCGATTCATCCGTAAAGATCCTTCTCTTGGAAACAGGGGTGGAGTTGACTCATCCCGACTTAAACGTCATTTCGGGTCAGGATTTTGCCGGTGGCTTCAGCGACGGTGGCCCGGAGCAGATTTGTGACAATCACGGCACCATGATGGCCGGGTGCATGACGGCAAAGATTAACAACACGATTGGAGTTGTCGGCGTAGCGCCCAAGTGCGTAATTCTTCCCGCAAGAATCGGCATTTCAACCGGCCCGCCCTGCAACAACGGCTGGAGTGGACAGCTCAGCTGGACCGCCAACGCGCTCAACTGGGGGCTCACGCAGGGCGCCAGGGTAAGCAATAATCCAAATGTCTGGGGCATCCCTTCAAACGCTGTCGCGGCGGTGTACACGTCGACCAAAGCGGCAGGGATGATCCACTTCGCGCCCGCTGGAGATGTCGGCGGTGGATTTGTAGACTATCCTGCAAAATATTCGTCGATTAATTCTGTGTCGGCAATCACGCCGACTGGAGCCAAGGCGAACTTTTCCAACTATGGCGGCGGTCTCGAGCTTTGTGCTCCCGGCGTTTCGATACTGTCGACTGACCGCACTGGTACTGATGGTTACGTGAGTGGAAACTACTCCGAGACTTTCGGGTCGTCACTGTCGTGTTCATATGCCGCCGCTGTGGCGGCGCTGGTGATTGCACGGAACCCCGGCGCAACCGTTGCTCAAATCGAACAGCGCCTTTTCTGTTCCGCTCGCGATTTAGGAGCGCCCGGTTACGATACTACGTTTGGCTACGGTTGTGTCGACGCCTACAGCGCGATCGCTACTCTGATTACCGATACTGATACCGACGGCGTCGACGATCTCTGTGACAACTGTACCGGCGTTGCCAATCCCGATCAGGCCGATATCGATCATGACGCTATTGGCGATCTGTGCGACGATTGCGTCGACCCGGATGCCGACGGATATGCCTCTCCCGGATTTCCGGCAACGACCTGCACTCTTGATAACTGTCCGCGGATTGCAAATCCGGGACAGGAGGACGCCAACAACGACGGCATCGGTGATGCCTGCTGTTGCATAAATCGAACCGGTAATGTCGACTGCGATCCTGCCGACGGTGTCGATATCTCCGACCTGGCGGCGCTGATCGACTACTTATATATCTCGTTCAGCCCGCTCTGCTGTCCGGAAGAGGCGAACATCGACGGCCAGCCCGGAACAGACATCGCCGATCTCTCAACGCTGATCGATTACTTGTATATCAGCTTCACGCCAACGGCGGCCTGCCAGTAAGCAGAAGTCGACAGGCAATCAATTCTAAAAAAAGCCGCCCCTCCGGGCGGCTTTTGTCCTTGCATGATCGACAGAGTTGTCTTAGCTTCTCCGTTATCACGCTACGTGAGTCCTGTTACTTGCTGATTCGGGGAGGTCGGATGAATCTGCTGGTTCATATTCCACAACGATTGAGCTTTCTCTTTCGGTCTACCACCCTATTAGTCAAATCACATTCGCCCTATTTTCATTCAATCCGGAGGATCCAATGAGACGTCTGCGAACGGTATCGATATTTTCCTTCATGCTGGCGGTATTCTTGACTCAAGAAGCCTCCGCCGCATATGTACCGGAACAAATCAACTATCAGGGGAGAATCACAAACACGGGCGGATTTCCGTTCAACGGCACATACAATCTGACCTTTACGATCTATGATGCGCCGGTCGGCGGAGCCAACTTATGGTCAGAAACTCACAATGGCGTCGCGGTGGCGAACGGACTTTTTAGCATTATCCTGGGTACGACCACTCCGATAACAACCAGTACTCTCTCAACCGATTCTCGTTGGCTCGGGATTACTCTCTTGCCGGGTCCCGAGATGACTCCTCGAACTAAGATCACGTCCGTCGCGTACGCAATCAAATCAGCTCGCGCAGATACTGCCGATTATGTCATAAATGGTGGAACGGGAGACGGTCTTTGGAGTGAATTGAATGGAAATGTATATCGGGCAGGAGGTCTTGTTGGGATCGGCCTGTCGAACCCTACCGAAAAGTTGCACGTTGATGGCAACGGTCGTTTTGAAGGTCCAATAAAACTCAAGACTTCAGACCAGATCGAAATCATTGGTGATTCAGGTAATACGTTGAATTTGGGCGGGGCCTGCCCTGTCGCAATCCAGACGACTAACGCGGCTTCAAACATTTCTTTCATGACTTCCAATGTTTCTCGGATGCATATAGATGGCAATGACAACATCTGGATGGGGGCGAAGCTCGGGTTGGGGGAATTTTCGCCCGACCAACGACTCAGTGTCGGCGGCATGATTGGAATACACTCATCGCCCTGGGTGCAACCTACGACGCGCGGACTTTTCCTCTACCACGGTGGTACAGGCGGTGATGTTTATGCATACGATTATCCCGGCGGAAAGGGAGATCCCATCGGGATTTCCGGTAGCGAAGTGAAATTGGCCACCTATGCTGGAGGGAGTTTGCATGACAGGTTGACAATTGCAAATGCGGGCAATGTAGGTGTAGGCACAAGCAATCCGCTTGATCGGCTGCATGTCAATGGAGCGCTCAGGTGGGGCAACGATGGATCGGCTCCATATGCTTGGTCGAATGAGGACGAAACGGGGTTATTCATCGAACAACGTGGAAGCGGAAACTGGAATGAGTCAATCCGACTCCAGGCCTCAAAAAACGGCGACTTGGCGAATTATTCTACTTTTCGAATCACGCCGTCAGGCGGTTTTGGATTCACAACGGTAGGTGGAGGAAACGGGAATGTAGGCATCGGAACAGAAAGCCCACTTGCCGACCTGCACGTTCGTAGAATAGCACCGGCAGATGCCACAATACGCCTTGAAGCTTTGGGGTCTATCGCTTTCGACTTACAGGCAGATCGGGCATCGGGCGATCTGCAGATTAGTTCAAATGTCGCGCCTAATCTCATGGTAATGGACGGGGCAACGGGAAACGTTGGAATTGGCGTAACTAATCCCAACGCCAAGCTCAAGGTCTACGGTGGAACTAGCGTCGCCGCATCGTTTTTGAACGACAATCCAAGTGATGTTGGAGTGTGGATACACAATGGTAGCAACACCAGCTTGGGAATTCAGTCGACAAACACGTCAGAATTTGCGATGAAAATCGGTGCGGGCGACCCGGCACTACCTCAGAATCCGGCTCTCTATTGTATCGGATATGTGGATGTGAATGGTTTCATAACGGCAACTACGTCGTTGTCTAACATCAATACAATTACCGGGACTTGTAGCGGCAATTATTCTGGTGTCGCAGGAATCAATACAGGAACATCTGGTGGTCACGGCGTTTTTGGCTCGGCAGGAGGGGTTGGTTATGCCGGTTATTTTGCCGGGAAACTCTGCGCTACGGGCACTATCGGTGCGTGCTCTGACCTGAGGTATAAGAAGAACATCTACTCACTCATGGGCAGTCTCGACAAAGTCTCAAGGCTTAGAGGAGTGACCTACGATTGGAAAAACGATGAGTTCCCCGACAAAAACTTTCCAGCGACAAATCAGATTGGGTTGATTGCTCAGGAAGTCAAAGAAGTTGTTCCTGAGGTCGTATCGGAAGACCGGGACGGTTATATGGCAGTCGACTATGCCCGCCTAACCGCCCTGCTTGTCGAGGCGGTCAAAGAACTCAAAGCCCAAAACGAAACTCTGTCGAAGCGAATAGAAGCTCTTGAGCAACAGCCCAAGGTTCGAACCGCCGCGGAGTCGCCGCGATGAAATCGCGCACGTGGATTATTATTGGCTTGAGTCTGGCCTATCTCTCGTTTTCAGGAAAGGGGAGCCGGCCGGAAGGACAAGAAGAAACTGTGGCGCCGCGGCAGACTACCATCTCTACCGGCGATCAATTGAATTGGTGGGTGATGTCAAGCGGTGGCACGATTGCGACATCTCCCACAGCCAGTCTGCAGGGCACTTTCGGCCAGATAGTTGTGGGTGTCATGGAGAACAATCCCCAGCCATGGATTTCTGCCGATAGCGTTGACACCGTCTGCGCAGTAGACGCCAACGGCTTCTGGCATGATTTCGATGACACTTGCTGTGTAGGTCTAACAGGCAACGTCGATTGTGATCCATTGGCCCTGACTGATATTGCCGACCTAACTCGACTAATAGACTATCTTTACATTTCTTTCGAGCCGCTCTGCTGTAAAGGAGAGGCGAATATCGACGGCGACATTAATTGTGGAATCGACATCGCCGATCTCTCGACCCTGATCGATTACTTGTATATCAGCTTCACGCCCACGGCGGCTTGTCAGTAAGCAGAAGCCAACAGGCAACTGATTCTGTGAAAAGCCGCCCCCTCCGGGCGGCTTTTTCTTGTTCCAAGATCTCTGCGTCGATTTAAGATGGACAAGCCGTGTCCGTATTGGTATATTGTCAGGTCGGCAGAGTGTCGCTTAACAGCATTACCCGGAAATCGTCCCACGAATTACTTCGAAATTGGAAAGCAGGTTGATCGTGTCCAAAGGTAATAATTATCTCGCCCTATATCTTTTTGTCGGCTATTTGGTCGGGAGTGCCGTCACCGTTCACGCACAGGATTTAGCCCATGTCCCGGTCACCTTCACCGCCAACGCCGGTCAATGGGATGGTCGCGTCCAGTATCAAGCCAAACTTGCCGGAGGAGTGGCCTGGATCACCAGCCATGGCATCGACTATCAGTTCCATCGTGAACAGAATGCAAAGAAGTCGACACAACAAAGCGGGAAATTAAGCCGGGAGCAGAAAAAAGTTGAGTCAATGCTGATAGGCGCGAAATTCGTCAACGCAAATCAAATGTCAGAAATGACAGCCGAGGGCCTGGTCGATTATCGGTGCAACTACTTTGTCGGAAATGATTCGACGAGGTGGCGCACCGATGTCCCGAACTATTCCGCCGTCGTCTATCACGATCTCTACCGCGACATCGACCTGAAAGTCTTCAGCGCCGGCCGTCTTCTCGAATATGATTTCATCGTCTATCCCGGCGGCGATCTGTCTCAAGTTGAGATCGAATATGAGGGAATTCGCGGGCTGACGATCGACTCAGCCGGTTGCCTGCAGGTCAAAACCCGATGGGGAACTGTCACCGAGCATGCGCCCGTGGTATATCAGGAAGTTTCGGGCCAGCGCCAAATGCTTATGGCCTCGTACGAAATTCGCGGTAAGAACCGCTATGGATTCAAGATGCACGGAGATTACAACCGGGCGATTGCTTTGATAGTCGATCCGGTGGTCTCGTTCAGTACCTATTTGGGCGGTTCGGGTATCGACTACCACAATGATATGTCGGTCAATGGTGCAGGCGAAGTCATCGTCTGCGGGGAAACTGTGTCGACCGACTATCCCTTTGTCGCCGGTTACGATAATGTCAAGGCAGGATCGACCGACGGCTGTGTAACGAAATTCAATTCTGCAGGAACAGGACTGGTGTACAGCACGTACGTCGGCGGCAGTGGCAATGAACAATTTGCGGCAGTCACAGCGGCGGAAGAAGCCGGCTTCGGCCTGGTGTTGACGGGACTGACGACGTCTGCAGATTTCCCCACCGCCAGTCCGTTCGATGCCACCCTCGGTGGCACGCAGGATGTCATCGTTGTCCGCATGGCCTCAGCCGGGAATGCCCTCACCATGAGCACTTTCTTGGGCGGAAGCGGGAGTGAGAACGGCACGGATGTCTTCGCCCGCTGTACATCACTGGGATGCTCGTCATTCAGCTACGGTGTCTACGTGACCGGGTATACGTCCTCGACAGACTTCCCGACAGTCAATGCCAGTCAAACGACGCGCAATGGTAGCCAGGATGCTTTCGTGTCGATTTATTCGTTCTCCTTGGCTTCATCGACGTTCTCATACAGCACATACTACGGCGGTAGCAGTTTCGATGTCGGGACCTCAATAGGTATCAGCGGGAACATCCCGATCACAATCACGATAGCGGGCACAACCGCGTCGTCCAACCTGCCTGGTGTCGACGGGTATGACAACACGGTGAGTGGAATCGACTTCTTTGTCGCCTCACTACAAGTGCAGAGTGGACTGCTTGGTCCGACCCACGCGACCTACTTTGGCGGCACAGGCGAAGAAGGGAATCCGTGTATTTATGTCCCGAGCACCGGGACTGTCATTCTCACCGGCTGGACCAAATCGTCGGGGCTGGGAACTGCCGGCTCATTCGATCAGACATACAACGGTGTCTGCGACGCGATCTACGCCAAGTTCACCACCAATATATCCGTATTGAGTTTTGCCACCTACCTCGGTGGAAATGACGAGACATTTATCTACCCGCATCCGTCGGTGCTGGCCCGTGATGTACAGGGCAACTTCTACATTGCCGGCGGAACTCGGGCAACCAATTTCCCGCTGGTTAACCCGTCAGATTCTACCTATGGCGGTCCGGGTGGGGACGGATTTATTGCCAAATTCAATGCGACCGGTTCTGTGCTTTCTTTTTCGACTCTGATCGGGGGGAGTGGCTTCGATGCCGCTTTTGCAGTGGCCGTCAATTCATCCGGGTGTGCTTATGTGAGTGGAAACACCGAGTCGTCCGATTTCCCGCTCGTTTCCCCCTACGACAATACGCGAAGTAGCACCGATATTTTCGCGGCAAAGATATGCAATCTCAGTTGCTGTGCGAGCCTGACTGGCAATGTCGATTGCGATTTAGCCGACGTTACCGACATCGCAGATCTGTCGGCCCTGATCGATTATCTGTATATCTCGTTCACGCCGCTCTGTTGCAAGGCGGAGGCCAACTGCGACGGCTCTATAGATGGCGCGGTCGATATCGCCGACCTCTCGGCACTCATCGATTATCTCTATATCAGCTTCACGCCTGTAGGTACTTGCCAGTAGAAGTAGTTTAGAGTTTTCTCGAGAACGTCCCCAGTAGCTGGATCGGGTTGGGGCTTGAATCGTTCGTTAAGCGTTCGTTGATCGGCTCGACGCCCTTGATTATCCAGTCAAGCGCCGCGGTGTCCCATGTTCGGACTCGGTTTGCATTAATAACTCGTGTGCGGTCTTCCAAGCCGGAGGTGAATACGATTTGCTTGGCCTGAGCTTCGAGTACCGGCGACATGACAATGATCGCCATCCGAAGTAAATGTCCACCTTTCATTCTCCGTTGAGACTGGGCAAGCAGGCCCTCGTCGGCGTCTTCCGGCGGGATTGCGGAGCGCAGATCGACCAAAAGAGAGTACGGTTCGGTGAAAGTGTTCAGGATTGCTTCTTTTTCGGCGACGTATCTTTGAATCTCTTCTTTAGCATATTGGCCGCTCATGGTTATGTGAAGGCCGTAGTCGGTTCGGACTATCTTGTACATGCGAGCTCTTCTCCCTTTCTCAAACTCCCGTTCCGGAGTTCACCATAATGGTCTATATCGGTCGATGTTACGGAATTGTGAGCACCTGCGCCCAGTGGCCGAGGGGGTCCACCGCCGTCACCTCGGACGGATGAAACCTTTCCACTTGACAGACGTTAATTCTATTGCTAAGTTATTGTCTGCCAATCGAACTGCCAGAATGGCAGATGAACGAATGCTTGAGCTAACTCATTATGGCCTTTGAGAATCTGTCAGATCGCGAAAAAGAAGTGTTGGCCAATCTGGTCAACTACTATATCTCCACGGCCGATCCGGTCGGCTCACGGGTCATCGCCAACAAGTTTCATATGGGTGTCTCAAGCGCCACCATCCGGAATACCTTGCAGGACCTCGAAGAGCTGGGCCTGGTCGAACAGCCCCATACCTCGGCAGGGCGAGTTCCCACCGACAGCGGGTATCGGGTCTACGTTGATTACCTGGTCAAGCCGGAACATTTGTCTCAGGCCGAGAAAAACGCGATCAAGCAGTCTATTCTGCGCGAAGGGCGCGGGATCCACGAGATACTCGGCCAGACCACCAAAGTGCTTGGCGAAATTTCCCAGCAACTCGGTGTATCGATCAACCCAAAGTTTGATGACGGAATTCTCAAGAGCATCAAGCTGATTCCGATTTCCGACGGCCGTCTCATGGTGGTGGTCGTAGTCGCCCACGGCCTTGTTCATTCGGTCATTCTGGAAATAGAAGCGGTCATTTCCGAGCGGGAACTGGCTGAACTCGAATCAATCTTGAATGAACGTCTTTCGGGCGTGACGCTCTCTACCATTCGCAAAACAGTGGGTGAGCGGTTGCAGGGAGTAAGCGGCAATCCCCGGCTGATTCAGTTGGTCCTGAATTCCAAAGAAAAGATCTGGGCTGACCAGGGACCGGAGGCTATTCATACGGCCGGAACCGAAAACTTGTTGATCAAGCCGGAGTTCGCCGACCGGGAAAAGCTGACTCAGCTTGTAAAACTTCTGGAAAATGGCAAAGTCCTGACCGAATTTCTCAATCAAGCGGCCGACGAAGGCTTGGTGATCACCATCGGACGTGAACACTCAATCGCCGAAATCATGAATTGTTCGCTGGTGGCGTCGCGCTACCGCGTAGGCAATATAACAGGGACTATCGGTGTCATAGGACCGACTCGCATGCCGTATGCCAAATTGGTATCGGTCGTCGAATACACTGCCCGTTCTATCACCGAGGTTTTGTCGGGCATTGAAAAGAAGTAAAGGAACAGATGAGCGCAGAGAGCAAAAAAGAAGAATCGGTATCGCCGGACGACTCGATAAAGGTCGAAGAGTCATTTTCGGATCGTCTATCCGATACTGAACCGATCGCCCCAGCTGATACCGCAGAGCCGGTGGAACCGCAAAGCGACGAAGAAAAACTCCGCTCCCGTGTGGCTGAACTCGAGGACCGCCTGCTCCGGTCGATCGCCGATTTCGATAATTTCCGGAAGCGGTCATATCGTCAGATGGACGAAGCCGCCAAGAGTGCAAGCGACCGGGTATTTAGCGATCTACTGGATGTCCTGGGGAATCTGGATCGCGCCATGGCGCACTGCAATGAAGGCTCTGATGTAGCCGCGCTGAGACAGGGGATGGAGATGATCCACGGCCAGTTTGTCGCCTTGCTGACCAAGTACGAAATTACGCCGATTGAAGCGATCGGGAAATCGTTCGATCCGAACGTCCACGAGGCGCTCATGCAGATAAACACCGATGAATACCCCGCCAACATAATCGCGGCTGAGATCAGCAAAGGGTACCGGCAAGGGGAGAGGATCCTGCGGCATTCGCAAGTAGCGGTGTCGAAAGGACCGGCCTTAAATACAAACGAGAATTCGAAGTAAAGGAGTACAAATATGGCAAAAATCATAGGCATTGACTTAGGCACGACCAATTCGTGCGTTGCGGTGTTAGAGGGTCAGGACCCCGTCGTTATTCCCAATCTCGAGGGCGCCCGCACGACGCCGTCGATTGTCGGTTTCGCCAAAGACGGCGAACGTCTTGTTGGCGCCGCGGCCAAGCGCCAGGCGGTGACCAATCCCGAGAACACCGTCTTTTCAATCAAGCGCTTCATGGGAAGAAAGCACGATGAAGTTAGCAGTGAAGAGAAGATCGTGCCGTACAAAGTCACCGAGGATTCCTCTGGGAACGCAACGGTCGATGTTGCAGGCAAAACGTATACCCCCCCCGAGATTTCCGCGGTGATTTTGCAGTACCTGAAAAAATCTGCGGAGAATTACTTGGGGCAGGAAGTCCAGCAGGCGGTGATTACCGTGCCGGCCTATTTCAACGACGCCCAGCGACAGGCCACCAAAGATGCCGGCCGTATCGCCGGACTTGATGTTCTGCGCATAATTAACGAACCAACGGCCGCGTCACTCGCCTATGGACTTCAGAAAAAGACCAACGAGAAAATTGCCGTATACGATCTGGGCGGCGGTACGTTTGATATTTCCATATTGGAAATCGGCGACGGCGTTTTCGAAGTCCGCTCGACCAACGGCGACACCCATCTGGGCGGCGACGATTTCGATCAAGTAGTCATTGATTGGCTCGCCGATGAATTCAAAAAGTCGGCGGGGATTGATCTGCGCAAAGATCGTATGGCTCTTCAGCGCCTCAAAGAGGCGGCCGAAAAGGCGAAGATCGAATTGTCATCGACCATGCAGACCAATGTCAATCTGCCGTTCATTACCGCCGATGCCTCGGGTCCTAAACATCTCGACCTCACGCTCACGCGAGCCAAACTGGAAGCACTCACCGACGCCCTCATGCAGAGGACAATCGGCCCGTGCAAAGCGGCGCTGACCGACGCCAAGTTGTCAACCTCGGAAATCGACGAGGTCGTCTTAGTTGGCGGCATGACCCGGATGCCGAAAGTCATTGAAACGGTCAAGCAGTTCTTCGGCAAAGAGCCCCACAAAGGGGTCAACCCCGACGAGGTTGTCGCGATTGGTGCGGCGATTCAGGGTGGCGTTTTGGCCGGCGATATGAAAGATATCGTCCTGCTTGATGTAACTCCGCTGTCACTGGGCATTGAAACACTGGGCGGAGTCCTGACTCGGCTGATCGAACGCAATACGACTATCCCGACTCGCAAGTCGCAAATTTTCTCAACGGCGTCAGATAGCCAGCCAGCCGTTTCGATCCATGTCCTTCAGGGTGAGCGGCAAATGGCCATTGATAACCGAACGCTCGGACGGTTTGACTTAGTCGGGCTTCCGCCGGCGCCGCGCGGCGTACCGCAGATCGAAGTGACTTTCGATATCGACGCCAATGGAATCGTGCATGTCTCGGCCAAAGACATGGCGACCGGCAAAGAGCAGTCGATCAAGATTCAGGCGTCATCGGGTCTGAGCGAATCCGAAATTGACCGGATGGTAAAAGACGCCGAGAAATTCGGCGAAGAAGACAAAAAGAAAGCGGCGGTGATCGTGGCCCGCAACGAGGCCGACCAGCTTATCTACGCGACTGAAAAGACGCTCAAAGAGCACGGCGACAAAGTGCCGGCCGATGAGAAAAAGAACATCGAGTCGGCCATTGAGAATCTAAGAGGCGTACTGAACTCGGAATCGGCCGAGACGATCAACACCGCCAAAGAGGCGCTCATGACCGCCTCGCATAAATTGGCCGAGGAAATGTACAAGCAGGCCTCGGCCGCTGGTCAACAAGCGGGACCGCAGAACACTGGCGCCGGAGCCGGTCCGAGTGCAGATGCGGGCCAGACCAAGTCAGCCGACGGTGGCCCGGTTGACGCCGACTTTGAAGTAATGGACGACAAGAAGTAGCGCCGATGTCGAAACGCGACTATTACGAAGTCCTCGGGGTCGACCGAGCCGCCAACGAAGCTGAGGTCAAATCCGCCTATCGCAAGCTGGCGATGAAGTACCACCCGGATCAAAATCCGGGTAACAAGTCGGCCGAGGACAAATTCAAAGAGGCGACCGAAGCCTACGAAGTCCTCAAAGACGCCGACAAGCGCCGGATGTATGACCAATACGGTCACGCCGGGCTCGGCCAAGGCGGCGGTTTCGGCGGTGGTCAACCCGGATTTGAAGGGTTCGACATCAGCGACGCACTTCGCGCCTTCATGCGCGATTTCGGCGGTGGTGGCGGCGGATCGATCTTCGATGAATTCTTCGGCGGCGGTGGAAGTCGACGCCGCGCCAATCGTGGCGAAGACCTCCGCGTTCGCATAAAACTCACGCTTGAAGAGGTCGCCGAGGGAGTCGAGAAGACAATCAAAGTTAATCGCCAGATTAATTGCGATACCTGTGGCGGAAGCGGCCTGAAAGCCGGATCATCGCGCAAAACCTGCTCGCAGTGCAAAGGGGCGGGACAGGTGCGCCGTGTCTCACAGACCTTTCTCGGAACAATCCAACAGGTGACAACCTGCAATGTTTGTCGTGGCGCCGGTGAAGTGATCGCCGACCCTTGTCCCACTTGCCACGGCGAGGGGCGACACGAGGGTTCATCCAAAGTGAATCTCAAAATCCCCGCCGGTGTATCGTCCGGAAATTACATGACCATTGCAAACATGGGAAACGCCGCGCCACGCCATGGCGAGCCGGGAGATCTCGTTGCAGTTTTTGAAGAGGAAGAGCATCAACTCTTCCGTCGCAATGGCGACAACATCGTTTTGGAAGTCCCCCTCCCATTTCCGATGGCGGCACTCGGCGGCGAGGTGATGGTCCCCACACTCAGCGGCGAGACTTCACTTAAAATTCCGGCCGGTACACAGTCCGGTAAAGTCCTCAAGATTCGAGGCAAAGGCATTCCCCACCTGCATCATTCGGGCCGTGGAGATCAACTTGTGGTTGTTACCGTCTGGGTGCCAACTCGTCTGAGCTCCGAAGACAAGAAAGTACTTGAAAAATTAGCGACGTCTGATTCATTCTCGCCGCCCAAAGGTGACCGTTCGTTCTTCGACAAACTCCGCGAAACGCTGGGAGTCTAAGATTCAAATGGCGAACACCACCGAGAGTTTCATAGAAGTAACAGTTCAGGTGCCACGTGAGCACTGCGACGCCATCTGCAATTACATTGTTGAGAATCTGACGACCGGCATGGTTTTGGAAGACGAAGAGGGGAGTGCTGAGACTGGGATCGTTTTTTATGTGCCCTCGGACAAAGCCGGATCGTATCGCCAGCCGTTCGAGACATACTTGAACGCAGTGATTGGTTCGGTACCACCCTTGCGAGAAAAGACCGTCAAAAATGTCGAATGGGAAGAACAGTATCGGGCATCGGTTGTCCCCATCTGGATCACCGATGATCTCTTGGTTCGCGCCCCCTGGCATCCCGCCGATCCAAACGCCAAATACGAACTTCTGATCGAACCGAAAATGGCCTTTGGTACGGGCACCCACGAAACGACCCGCAGTTGCCTGAAGATCATTCGCGCAAAATTTTCACAAGGACAGCGTTTTCTGGATTTGGGCTGTGGATCGGGTATTCTCTCTATTCTGGCCGACAAAATGGGCGCTTCCTATATTAAAGCAATCGACTACGATCTGGTCGCGGTCGACAACTGCAAAGAGAATATCGAGATCAATAGTGTCAGCGCCGCTCGCGACGTGCTCTTCGGTTCCATCGAAAAATGTACCGGCGACTCGCCCTACGACTTTGTCTGCGCCAATATCATCAAGAGCACCATTCTCCCTATGCTACCACGGCTCGTGCAATTAACGGCACCAAAGGGGACGCTTGTCTTGTCTGGATTACTCGATATTGACGAGACCGACACAACTGCGGCTCTGCAGTCGGCCGGAATGAATCAAATATCCATCATGCGCGACAACAAGTGGCTGACCTTTACAGCTCGTCGGTAACCTGCCATGTCAGTTCCGGTATTCTATGCTCCGCCGGATACTCGCCGTGATACTCTCATAACTTTACCGGCTCAGGAATCTCACCATGCCATTGCCGTTATGCGATTGGAGGTTGGTGCGCGGGTCATGATCGTCGACGGTTGCGGCATGGGGTACCGAGCCGAAATCATATCGGCCTCAAAAAAATCAGTAGAGGCCCGCATCATCAGCGAGGTCCGCAATTTTGGGGAGCCGACGGTGAGACTCACTTTCGCCGGCGGACTATCGGCAGGAGTCAAGTTTGACACCGTTGTCGAAAAGGGGACAGAGCTGGGCGTGAAGCGTTTCGTCCCGGTCATATCAGAAAAATCAAAAGTGAAGCTCGACGATCCCACGCGCGCACTTGCTCGACGGAACCGTCTTGAGAAAGTAGCGCTCTCGGCTATGAAACAGTGCCGCCGTTCGTACCGACCGGAAATTGCGACACCCTTGACTCTGCGCCAATTTCTCGAAGAATCAGATCGCGGCGATGTCAATCTTGCCTTTGTCCCCGGAAACACTTCGGTGCCACTTGAGTCGATCAAATTTGACGGCCAAATAGGCCGGGTGACAATTCTGGTCGGGCCGGAGTCGGGCTTTTCCGAACCGGAAATAGAGAAAATCAATACTGCCGGGTTCAAAATGGTCAGCTTGGGGCCGAGAATACTCCGCACTGAGACCTCCGGACCGGCGGCTATTGCGCTGGTCATGCACGCCCTGGGCGAATTGAAATAATCGCCGATTTGCCGATAATCTGGGTATGGAACTGATCTTCTATGTCTATGCCATTATTTTGGGGCTGATTTTCGGCTCGTTTCTCAATGTTCTGATCTACCGTCTCCCTCGGAACAAGCCGGTTGTACTGGCCCGCTCTGCCTGCCCCAATTGCGGCCACCAAATAGCGTGGTACCACAATGTCCCGCTGTTGGGGTATCTTTGGCTCAGAGGGAAGTGCGCCAGTTGCCGAAAGCCGATTTCGATCCGCTATCCGCTGGTCGAGGCGACCAACGCCGCGATGTACTGCTTTTTTCTCTGGAGATTTGGGCTGTCAATTGATGCTTTGGTTTTCGCCGCTCTTGGTTCTGCACTGTTGGTCATTTTCCTGATCGACGCCGACTTTCAGATTATCCCCGATTCTATCACGCTCCCCGGAATTGTGGCGGGAATCGCGGTCTCTTTGATTCCCGGCGGATTGACCATCGTACAGTCTCTCATTGGCGTTGCGGTCGGTGGCGGCGCACTGTACCTGATCGCGCTTGGGGGAGATTTCCTCTTCAAGAAGGAATCGATGGGAGGGGGCGACATCAAGATGGCCGCTATGCTCGGATCGTTCTTGGGATGGCAAAAAGTCCTGCTGGTTTTCATGACTTCGGCCGTCGTCGGGCTCGTTGTATCGATCGTCATAATGGCATTTTCCAAAGCACTCCGGAAGGAACGACTGATTCCATTTGGGCCATTTCTGTCTATCGCCGCGGTGATCGCAGTCGCTTGGGGAGATCAGATCATCCGGTACTATGTCGACAATTTCATGACTCGCCACTAATCTCTGGAAACGCAGAGGCGCCATGTTCGGTAAAGCCCCGCGCAAATCTTTTCAGCACCGCTTCGAATCCGAAGTCCATATCGGGCTACTGCTGATAATTTTCGTCCTGCTCTTTGTCGCCTTCTGTTCAAATCTGGTGATCTACCGGGCGAGAGTGCGCCTGACGGACGAGTGGACCACGCGCCTCGAATCAACTTCGGTGGTCATCGGACGGCAGGTAGCAGAGTATTTCCCCGGACCGGTCCCCGACTCCATACTTTCGGCTCTGTGCCAGCGCCACGGTCTGGCCAATCTCTTCGCTGTCTCGACCGGACCCGAGAGCAATACGGAGCCAGCGAAACGAAAGTGGCTCGCGGCAATTGCCGGGACCGTTCCACCCGCTCGGATCGTCGATTTTGCAAACAAACTATTCACTGCCGAAATGGGTGAGCTTTCAAAACAAGTCGACGGCTCATATTCGCTCATTACTTCGCCCACTTCAGTCAGCGGTTATCCCTGCATGATCATAACCGCGAAAATTCCCGAACTTGCCTATTTCGATCATGCCAGCGAATGGATTCTCATTCTGACTGCACTTTCGGTAGTGTTCATCGGCGGACTCTATTTCTATCTCTCGCGCTTTATCTTCACGCCGTTTCGGAAGATTCGGCAGAAAGCGGAGCAGGCCGGCCGTTCGATCGAAATTGGGTCTAATGAAGCCGACGGAGTCGTGATCGAGTATCAGCGTATCATCGATGATCTCCACGCCAATCAAGACGAATTGCTTCGTCTCAATGCCGAGATCAAAACACGGGCCGACTCCCTTGAGCAGTTTAACGAGTATATCTTGAGCTCGACTGAATCCGGTATGCTCACGGTAGATACAAGTGGCCGAGTCCTTGCGATCAATGCGACAGCCCTGCGACTACTTGGAGTTGCCGAAATGCCGGTTGCGCGGAGCGGAGAGGCGACACTGCCGGGTGGCCATCCTCTGGCACTGACTATTCAGCATGCCTTGGCCGATCGACAGGCAGTTTCTTACCGAGAGGAAGATTGGTCGGGCAAGAGTGTCGGAATTAGTATGTCGTTTGTGAGAAACGAACAATCCCTCGTTGTGGGACTGTGGGTATTACTATTCGATTTGTCTGAAACCGCAAACCTCCGCAAAGAGCTTGAAAACAGGCAACGGCTGTCTGCGCTCGGAGAAATGGCCGGCGGCCTGGCGCACCAGCTACGCAATTCGATGGGCGCAATATCCGGATATGCCACTTTGGTGAAGAAGCATCTCGTCAAAACAGGAGAGCAGACGGGGCAGGCAGATTCGCTCATCGAGGAAACGAGGCAGGCCGATGAACTCATCAAGCGATTTCTCTCATTTGCCCGGCCGCTGGAGTTTGAACCAACAGCGGTGGTAGTGACCAGTCTGGTGTCTGAAATCGTCGCCGCTCTGGCTGTCCGTCCCGACTTTGCCCAAATCACTTTCACTACTGAAATCAACTGTAGCGCACGGTGCCGGGCCATGATCGATCCACTCCTATTCAAACAAGCATTGTCGAACTTGATCGACAATGCCTCACTCGCATACGACAATCGCGTCGGTGAAATTCAAGTAACAGTGTCTCAAACTGCCAATGAAGTTGTAATCGCCGTTCAAGATCGGGGGAGAGGGATTCCCGCTGATAAACTGGACAAAGTCTTTACTCCGTTCTACTCTTCGCGCCCCGACGGTACCGGTCTGGGGCTTCCACTCGCCGCGCGTATTGCCCAAATGCACAGTGGACGGCTCACGCTCCAATCATCCACCGGCGACGGCACAACGGCGATTCTCACGATCCCCGCTACTATTGAACATACAGCGCCCGAATCCGCGGCCACCGGTACTGCGGTTTCCTGAAATTTCCGCTTGGTCAATTCCTTATTCCTGTTATATTTGCCCCGCAAATTTAAGCGGAGGATTCATGTACACTGTCTCGGACTTTCGGCGCGGCCTGGCTATTATCGTTGACGATCAGCCGTGGTATGTCGTCGAGTACTCGCACTTCAAAATGGGTCGTGGCCGGGCCAATATCCGGACCAAGCTCAAACACATCAAAACCGGCCAGGTGGTCGAAAAAGTCTTTTCCTCCAACGATTCTTTTCGCCCTCCCGATCTGGAACGCCGGACCATGCAGTTTCTGTACGCGATGGAGGGCGAGTATGTCTTCATGGACACCAAGACATTCGACCAGATCCACATTCCGGCTGAGAGTATCGAAGATACCCGCAAGTATCTGATCGACAATCAAGACTATATCATTTTGTTTCTGGACAATCTGGCGATCAATATCGACCTGCCTGCTTCGGTAGTTTTGGTCGTTACCGAAACCGAGCCGGCCGTGCGCGGCGACACAGTTTCCAATGTCACCAAACCGGCCACTCTTCAAACCGGCGCCGAAGTCAAAGTCCCGCTTTTTGTAAAAGTGGGAGACAAAGTCAAGATCGACACCCGCTCCGGCGAATATCTGGAACGCGCCAACTGAGAACGTCTCTTCGAGTCATCGGCGTCGACGAATCCGGCAAGGGGGATTTCTTCGGGCCGCTTGTTATTGCGGCACTGTTAGCATCAGATTCCGACAAAGACCGCTTGCGCATGCTCGGCGCCAAAGACTCCAAGACCGTCGCCGACAGCCGCGTGCTGGCGATTGATGTCGAACTGCGCCGCGAATTTACGCATGTCGTGATTGTGATTGACCCTCCCGAATACAACGACCGGTATGAAAAGATCAAGAATCTAAATAAGTTTCTGGCTATGGGCCATGCCGAGGCGATTACGACTCTTCTCGCCAAATCTCCCGCCGATCTGGCAATCTCAGACAAATTCGGCAAGACCGAGCTAATCGAGGGCGAACTGGCTCGTCGTGGCGTTGATATTCGTTTGGATCAGTTCACCGGCGGTGAATCTATCGTACAGGTGGCGGCGGCATCAATCCTCGCCCGGGCTGAGTTCATCCGAAGCATGGCGAGATTGTCCGAAAAATTCGGGTTGGTGCTACCCAAAGGCGCCGCGACACAAGTTGATTCGGCCGGGAGAAAATTCGTCGCGCAACACGGTGTGGATAATTTGCGACAGGTCGCCAAGCTCCATTTCAAGAATTACGGCCGGGTCATTGCGCCGCGGTTAGCTGGTTGCTGACGTTTAGTAGTCAGATTTCAAACGAAAAGGCCGGCATTCCTGCCGGCCTTTTGCATTTCACGCCTGTTGGATTCATCTCAGTTCGTTGCTACCAGAAGTCCTTCCGTTTGAGGCGTCGCGGAACCGTCGGCATTGGTCTCAAGCTGATACTTCACTAAGCCAACTTCCGGAGCATACCAGTAGAAATTTGTTGAGCCGCCGTAACCGACATTCTTGATCTTGAGTGTCCCGGCAAATGTCCCAAGCGAACCGAGGGAAATAGTCTCGGTTCCAACCACAGTAAACGTGTTGCCCCCCTCGCTGGGATAATTCTTGGCGCCGTATCCGCCGTTGGTCGCCGACGTATCTTTGTACCCGAACGGATTTATCCCGCCGGTTCCGATGTCAGTTCCCGTGCCGAGATTCCCGTTGGAATAACCGGTGACGTCATAATTGTAATACCTCGGCCAACTGGCGCCGATTTCGAACGGCAACGAGAGAATCTTCTCCGCCTCGGCGTTCGCGGTCTCGAGGTAATACAATGCCGAATCGGTCGCCACGAAATAGCTGGTGTCGGGAGATCCATTCGTGCTGATTACCCAGCGCACAGCGTGCGCATTGCCGATCTGGACATTCCCGGACATCGTGAACGACTTTTGTTCAGTGACTCCCGCGCTTGTCACTGAAAAAATCGCGGTGGTACCTTCGTCCAGCGGAAAATAGTTGGTGATCTGACTGGACTGCGCTGAGCCCGGCCCGGAAACGAGTCGGTCAGTGCTTGAACATCCAGCCCACGCAAGCGCAACCACGGTGAGCGTTAGGCCAAATCCGGCACGTATGAGATTCTTAGACATATGCAATGCTACCTCCCTACCCCGGCCTTTTGACCTGGGGTTCGATTGTTTTCCGCATAAGCTACCCGCAACATCGGTGCCGCTCAGGTCGCCCCGCGTAACCAGAAGCATTTCTTGGCGTTACGACTTGCTCGGCAAGGATTTCCGAGGGCATTTCCCGTGAAACTGTAGGGTTCGCGCCACAGTTTTTGGGGACACTTTACGGGACAAAACGGCGAGTCGGACAAAAGTCCCGGACCTGTTGCGGAAGTCCCGTTGTTTCTTATATTGAACTAACAAACGTCTTCGGGGTGAGGTGAAATTCCTCGATCGGCGGTAAAGCCCGCGACCCGGCAGAAAGAGCCGGTTGAGCCTGGGAAGTTCAGGCGCCGACGGTACAGTCCGGATGGTAGAAGACAAGGTTGCCGGTTGCCGTTTTGGCAATCGGTACTGCGCTGTACACCCCCGAACTAAGTTTGGGGTTTTTTTGTGGCAGTGAAGAACGACGTAACATACATGTCTCGCGCCCTCGAACTGGCGGCCAAAGGCAAAGGACAAACATCGCCCAATCCGATGGTGGGAGCGGTGGTTGTTTCCGGCGGAAAAATAGTCGGCGAGGGGTACCACAAGAAAGCCGGAACAGATCATGCCGAAATCGTGGCGCTCAAAAAGGCCGGAAAGAAGTCCGTCGGCGCAACACTTTACGTCAATTTGGAACCCTGCTCTCACACCGGCAAGACCGGTCCATGCACAGAGGCGGTTATTTCTGCCGGCATCCGTCGCGTCGTGTACGCATCTAACGATCCTGACAAGCGTGTATCGGGCAGAGGAGCCGACATACTTCGCAGGGCTGGCATCAAGGTCACTTCGCGAATACTCGCCCGCGAGGCCGAACAACTGAACGAATATTATTTGTTCTCGCAAAGGCACCAGCGACCGTTTGTCATCTTAAAGCTCGCTCAATCACTCGACGGCCGCATCGCGACCTCGACAGGCGATTCAAAATGGATTTCGTCGGATGAATGTCGCAAGCTGGTTCATGCACTGCGCTCTGAGGTGGACGCGGTAGTAGTGGGAGCAGAAACTGTCCGGCGTGATAATCCAAAGTTGACTGTCCGTCACGTCAAAGGCCGCAGTCCATATCGAATCGTTCTCGTCGGAAAATCAGCAATCCCGACTACGCGTCACATCTTTTCCGACAATACCGACCACAAGACAATTGTCGCCGTGACGAAATCTCAGGCCCTTACTCAACCTCTCAATCGCATCAAAAAGCATGGAGTCGATATCTGGATACTGCCAATCAAAGGAAATCAGGTCGACCCAAAGGCATTCCTGCGCGAGGCTGACAGGCGGAGCATTCGGTCGATTCTCGTTGAAGGTGGTAGTGCAATCGCAACTTCATTTCTCCGGCAGAAGCTGGTCGACAAATTGGTGTTGATAACCGCTCCACGGTTGATAGGAGCCGGACAAAACAGTGTCGGGGATCTCAGAATTTCTCGAATTGCAGACAGCATAAGCTTTGACCGACAGAGCCGATTTGAATTGGGCGGCGATCAGGTCTTTGTCGGTTATCCCATTTGGAGACGATAAGATGTTCACAGGGCTTATACAGACAACAGGAAAAATATCAAAGCTCTCTGCGAAAGAGAACTATCGGGTCATGACTGTCGACGTTGATTCTACTTTTGGTCCGCTGACAACCGGCGAATCAATTTCCTGCGACGGCGCCTGTCTGACCGTGATTGATCACACCAGCAACTTCTTTGTCGTCTCAGCCTCTCAAGAGACTCTTGCCCGCACAACTTTGGGTCAGGTACGAGTCGGCTCGACCATCAATCTCGAGCGTGCGCTCAAAGTCGGTGACCGGCTCGGCGGACATTTTGTCACAGGTCATATCGACACGATCGGGGAAATTGTGTCGCTTCGAGAGGTCGGCCAGTCAATTGAAATTAACATAGGATTTGACAAGTCCTTCGCCGCGCTGGTAGTGGACAAGGGATCGGTTGCGCTTAATGGCATTTCGTTGACAATAAATGCTTGTGCCGACGACCAGCTATCAGTCAACATCATTCCCCACACGCTCGACGCTACCACACTTGGAAATTTGTCCGCAGGTGACAAAGTGAATATCGAATTTGATCTTCTTGGAAAATATATCCTCCGGGCTTCTGGTAAACCCCAGCCGGGAGGGCTGACAATTGAGCAATTACTCGCAAGCGGATGGTGATAAATATGATTGAGACAAAGTTAGACAGCATTGAATCGGCCATCGACGACATCAAAGCCGGGCGGCCGGTAGTAGTGGTCGACGACGAGGATCGCGAAAACGAAGGCGACTTAATCCTTGCCGCTGAAAAGACCACGACCGAATCAGTCAATTTTCTGGCCGTCCACGGCCGGGGACTGATCTGTGTGTCCATGACACAGGACCGACTCGAAAAGCTGAAGCTCTATCAAATGGTCGAGCAAAATACCGCGCGGCTCGGAACACGTTTTACAATCTCGGTCGATGCCCTTGACGGCACCACTACCGGTATCTCAGCCGCTGATCGCGCCAAGACCATACACGTCCTGGTTGATCCGAATTCGAAAGCAGAAGATCTCGCCCGTCCGGGACACATCTTTCCGATCGAGGCACTTCCCGGCGGCGTGCTGGCTCGCGCCGGTCACACCGAGGCGTCGGTCGATCTGGCCCGACTGGCCGGACTTGCGCCCGTTGGTGTGATGTGTGAGATCATGGACGACGACGGCACCATGCGGCGCGGCGACCGGCTCCTGGAATTCACACGCCGTCACAATTTGAAGTTGATCTCTATTCGCGACCTGATCGCTTACCGCCACCGCACCGAACGACTCGTCACCAGAATGACCACCGTCGATTTTCCCACCGCGCGCGGCGATTTTCAGTTGCACCTGTATCACTCCGCAATCGACGACCACCACCACCTGGCGCTGACAAAAGGTGAAGTCGCCGGCAAGAAAAACGTCATGGTACGTGTCCACTCAAGCTGTCTGACCGGCGACGTATTCGGGTCGTGCCGGTGCGATTGCGGCGATCAATTGCACACCGCCATGAGACGAATCGAGGCCGAAGGACTTGGCGTCGTGCTCTATATGCGACAGGAAGGGCGCGGGATCGGGCTTGCCAACAAGATCATGGCCTACAAACTTCAGGATGAAGGACGGGACACCGTCGAGGCCAACACCGATCTGGGCTTTCAAGCCGACTTGCGCGACTACGGCATCGGGGCGCAAATTCTGGAGGATCTCGGGCTGACCTCGATCCGCCTTTTGACAAATAATCCCAAGAAAGTAGTTGGTTTGCAGGCCTATGGACTCGAAATTGCAGAACGCTTGCCGCTCCAAATTGCGGCGACCGAACACAACAGCAGGTACCTGGAAACCAAGCGCGACAAACTTGGGCATCTTCTGCAGTTGAAAAAGTAGCGAGGGAAGTGTGGCACATAAGAACTTTGAAGGAAAACTCGACGGCGCCGGAGTGCGGTGCGCAATAGTAGTCGGGCGATTTAATAATTTTTTCACCGATAAACTTCGCGACGGCGCTATCGACTGTCTCGTCCGTCACGGTACACCGGTCGAGAGCATCTCGGTAGCGTACGTTCCCGGATCATTCGAAATTCCCCCTGTCGCGGCCCGGATGGCCAAATCAGGACGATTCGACGCGGTGCTTTGTCTCGGCGCGATCATCCGCGGCGACACGCCACACTTTGAATACGTCGCGGCTGAGGCCGCCAAAGGCGTCGCGCAAGTCGCCATGAACGCCCCCGTGCCGGTCATTTTTGGAATTGTCACCGCCGACACGCTTGAACAGGCTGTCGAGCGATCCGGCACGAAAGCCGGCAACAAGGGATGGGACGCCGCTCTTGCGGCGCTTGAAATGATTAGTTTGTATAAGGCAATAGACTGATGACTAACGACACACAGCGCCGTCTGGCCCGCGAACTGGCATTACAAGGACTGTATGCCTGGGAAAACGGTGAGCTTGAAATTGACCAGATCGAGCAGAAGGTGATTGTCGATGAGTCGGCCTCTGCGCGAACGCTTGACTACGCCCGGGAATTGTTCCGGCTCACCTGCCGCGACCACGAACGATGCGACGTGATCATCACTGAACTGGCGATCAACTGGAAAGTCAGCCGGATGGCGTCAATTGACCGCAATGTCCTTCGTCTCGCAATTACCGAACTGACAGAAATGCCCGATGTCCCGGTCAAAGTTGTCATGAATGAGGCGATCGAGCTGGGGAAGAAGTACTCGACCGCGGAATCGTCGTCGTTCATCAACGGCATTTTAGACAAGTTCGTCAAAAAGTCGTTGACCCGGACGTAAACTCTCCGCCGGATTAGAGGAATCATTGTGGGCTGGACATAGCCAGTCCAATCGGTATATTAGCCGGCTAAAACAAATGGAGTAAGCCGTCGCGCCTTTGCACCGTTGTTTGCGGGTGGCCGGCTGGAAAACGGTGCTCGAAAACTTTTCTGCCAAATTCGATAGAGTCAATGCCGCGGTAGCAGGCGGTGTCTGGCTTGTCATCTTCGCGATCTACGCACATACTGCCGCGCCGACCGTCTCGTTTTGGGACTGCGGCGAGTTTATCGCCACCTGCGCGACCCTTGGTGTGCCGCATCCCCCGGGTTCCCCATTGTTCACCCTCATAGGACGAATCTTCTCGATCATTCCGTTCTACGCCGATATCGCCGCCCGCATCAATCTGCTCTCGGCCCTCTGTTCGTCGATTGCGGCCCTCTTTGGATACTTGGTGGTCGTTCGCGTTCTCCGCCTTTGGTTTGGCCCTGACAAGTCGACTTTCTCGCGTATGCTGATCTACGCCGGGGGAGCGTGTGGTGCACTACTCCTGGCCTTTGGAAAAACGCAGTGGTTGAATTCCATCGAAGCAGAAGTCTACGCTTTGTCGATGCTCCTTTTCTTTGCGGTGATCTGGCTCTCGCTCATTTTTCGCGAACATGAAGGCACTCCCACCGGCGACCGGGTGACCTTGGCCGCAGTCTTTTTGACCTTCCTCGGAATCGGCGTGCACATGACGACATTTCTGGTCATGCCTGCCGCCGCATTGATGTTTATCATTCGAAAAGACGCCCCCGCTAAAGTCTGGTATCTGACTTCGGCTTTTTTCGCCTTTGAACTCTATCTCATCTTTGCGCTGTCAAAGCACTCTTTCGATACGCCGCATTATGTGCCATTGGTTATCGTGTTTGTCGCGTACGTTATGTATGCCCTCACCTTTGAAAAACTACCAAAACCTGTGCTCGTTGTCGGAGTCGGATTACTGCTGAGTTGTATCTCACCGTTATCAGCAGTATCGCCTGTATACGCTGTTTTCTACAATGTCATCGGGATCGCGGCATTGGTCGCGGTGGCCGCGTACGCCGGTTGGCTTGCGCTCACGGCTCTTCGCCTGCGCCAGAAAGGGGAGACTTCTCATCACAGTCTGATTGTCCCTGCGATCTTTGTCGGAGCCGGACTTGTGATGAGCGGGATTCTGCTTCTCAATCTGTACGGCTTCAGTGCTTTCTTGTTGTTCACCGTTCTGGGCGTTCTCTGTCTTGCGCTTCTGATCTGGCGGCATATAAACGTACCGATGCTCATCGCGATTGCCTCTTGTTCCCTCGTAATGATCGGTATACTTGAATATCTCTGGGGTTCGCTCCTCGGCATGATCGGTATTGCCGTCTACGGCCTCGTTTTCAAGAAGTCCGCCTGGCGCACTGCCATCTTGGTTCCGGTAATCGCGTTTATCGGGTTCTCCGTGCATCTTTCTATCCCCATCCGATCGGCCCAAAACCCTTCGATCAACGAAAACAAGCCGGACAATTTCAAAACCATGGTCAGCTATCTGGAGCGCAAGCAGTACGGCAGTGAGTCGATGATCGAGCGGATGTTCGAGCGGCGAGGGGAGTGGATCAACCAGTTTGGCAACTTCCGACGAATGGGCTTCTGGGGATTTCTCTCGGAGCAGTTCGGGATCAACGGCGCGAAATTCCTGAGTCTGTTTATCCTCGGCGTTTTTGGAATTTGGGAAATCACCCGGCGACGCCCCGAGGCGGGGGCGTTTATCAGCGTCTTGCTTCTCTTATGCACCGCGGGACTGGTGCTCTATATGAATTTCGCGGATGGCACCAAGTTTCAGCCGGGAATAAACATGGATTACACCGAAGTGCGCGACCGCGATTACTTTTGGACCCCCGGGTTCATGCTCTTTGGGCTCGCTGTAGGTATCGGCGCTACCATGCTCATTCAGGTTCTGCGCGAATCGATGGCAAAATTGTCGCCAACTCTTGCCCGGCCGATATTGGCAATCTCGTGTGTCCTATTTGCTGTCCCGGCATTTGCCGTGGCTCACAATTACCATGAAAGCGACCGCTCGCGAAACTACCTCGCCTTTGATTACGCCTGGAACCTGCTCCAGGCCGCCGATAAAAACGCGGTTCTATTCACCGCCGGCGACAACGACACATTTCCGCTCTGGGCATTGCAGGAGGCGTACGGCATTCGAAAAGACGTCCGCAATATCAACCTGTCACTGGCCAACACCGATTGGTATATCCGGCAAATTCGTGACCATATGGGTGTCAAAATTACTTGGTCGGACGAAGAAACCAGAAAACTCAGGCCCTTCCGTACTCAGGATGATCGCCGCCTGGAGATTCAGGATCAACTGGTCGATCAGGTGATCCAGAACAACATGGGCGATTTCCCGATCAACTTCTCGGCCACCTGCGGCGCCGAAGAACGCCAGTACGCCGGCAAGAATATCGATTCTCTGCTTACGTTTAGTCGATTTATGTTTCGGCTGAAATCAAATCCCAGTGATCCGACCGTCGATCTGGCCGAAACCTGGGCGTATGTATCGGATACCACCACTTTTCGCCATCGGGGCTGGTCTGATATGACAATCTATCGCGATGATGCCGCAACGCGGACAATCGGCAATATGTCGGGGAGTTTCACAATCATTTCCGATTCACTGAGGCGAGCAGGGCGAAAAGCAGAGGCCGAAAGTGTTTTGGTATCAGCTCAGCAGATATTTGTTTGGGATCCGGGAATCAATGAACAGGTGGCCTACAGCTATCTTGATCGAGGCGATACCTCGGCCCTGCGTCGTTTGTGCGCAACCGCCCAATCACCTAATCGAGACAAGTTGGCAAGTCTCTGGGCGCGGTCGTATCGAAAAGTTAACGACCCTCGTCGAGCTCTTGCCATTTTGGATAGTGTGCTGATCGCCGTGCCGAATTCCCGAAATATTTTCGATGAACTGATGCGCATCCATGTCGAAGCAAAGGACCTGGGCGGCCTTAAATCAACCCTGTCGCGCTGGGTGGCGGCCAATCCTGCCGACGCCGCAGTCCGACAGGCGTACGAACAGGTCCAAAGCGGCTGGTCTCCTTTTGATCCCGACTCCGGAGTGAATTCACAGCCGCCTACACAACCGACTGACACAACCAAACGGAAATGAAAATCCTCGCTCTTAACTGGAATGACCAGAAAAATCCGTTCGCCGGGGGAGCGGAGGTACACCTCGAAGAGTTACTCCGTCGATTGGTGACCTATGGCCACGAGGTCACACTCGTCTGTTCCGGATGGCCGGGTTGTGCCGAAACTGAAGTGATCGAGGGCGTGCGCATCATCCGTGCCGGCCAGCGCCATTATTTCAACTTGGTCGTGCCATTCTTGCTTCGCGATCTGGTCAAACGCGAGCAGTTCGATATCCTCGTTGAGGACATCAACAAGATCCCGTTCTACACCCCCTGGTACTTGACCATGAAAACGCTTGTCGTGATTCCGCATCTGTTTGCCACGACCGTATTCCAGGAGATCAATGCAATCATCGGTAGTTATATCTACCTGGCCGAGAAACCACTTCTGTCAGTCTACGGAAAGTTTAGGTTCAATGTCATTTCGGAGTCAACCGCCGATGATATGGTCGCGCGCGGACTTCCTCGGGATCGAGTATCGGTGATACACTGCGGCATCGACCGCAAAACGTATTGTGTCGACCCAAGCTCAACCAAATACGATCAGCCGACTATCTTGTATCTCGGGCGACTGAAAAAATACAAATCGATTCAACATCTAATTGTAGCTTTCGCCAAGATCAAACCGACAATAAAAGACGCCCGCCTGATGATTGTCGGTGCGGGCGACTACCAGCCGTCACTGGAGTTGCTCTGCCGTTCACTTGGCGTAACATCCGATGTCGAGTTTACTGGTTTTGTCCCCACCGCCGACAAACTCATCCGTATGCGGCGAGCTCATGTCTGCGTCCTCCCATCCATTCGCGAGGGTTGGGGATTGACCAACATTGAGGCCAACGCGGTCGGCACAACAGTCATCGCCGCCAATTCACCCGGTTTGCGCGATTCTGTGCGCGACGGAGAAACCGGCTTTCTATACGAGTATGGCAACACCGATCAACTCGCGGACCGCCTGACTCGCATTCTTACCAATGTCGAGCTTCGCAAGAAACTCGAGACCGGCGGCCTGGCCTGGGCCGAGAAATTTAGCTGGGACACCGCCGCGCGACAATTCGAACAACTGGTGATTCAAGTGGCAGGGGAGAGTCGCCCATGACAAGCACAAAAAAGAAAGTCTATGTCGGCCTGGGCATCGTCATCTCGATAGTCCTGCTCTTGTTTCTCTTTCGTGACATTAATTTCCGTGAGCTCGGTTCGGCGCTTGTCGCCGCCAATTATTGGTGGCTATTGCCCAATGTCATACTTGTAACGTTGGCCATGCACCAGCGCGCCTTCCGATGGAAATTCATGCTCAATCCGATCAAACAAGTGCCGTTTGGCAAACTCCTTTCCGCCACCAGTATCGGATTCATGGCCAACAATGTCCTCCCGCTACGTCTGGGCGAATTTGCGCGGGCGTATTCTCTCTCGTTCCAAGACAAAGACATTTCCAAATCCGCCTCACTTGCAACCATTTTCATCGAGCGGATGGTATTCGATCTGGTGATGCTCCTGACTATTTTCGGGCTGGTCGTCTACGGCTCGCATCTGGCGATGCAATCGGCGATGGCCGACGGCGCCATTATCGCCGTTGTCGTCGCGCTGGTTGGTATTTCTTTTGTACTAGTACTGGCGCTGAAACCCGAAAAATCGGGCCGCGTGATCGCCATGTTCTTTCCGTTTTTGTCAGCCGAAACGCGCGAGAAGATCGTCGTAACCGTCATGAAATTCTCCAAGGGACTTGAGTTCATCAAGAGCCCCCGCGATCTCGGCATGGTCTCGATGCTGACCGCTATCCTATGGTTCTTCATGGGTCTCTCCAATTGGTTTGTCTTTCAGGCATTCGGATTCGATGTCCCCCTGACCGCCTCATTTGTGCTACTGGTCGTTGTATCAGTTTCGATACTGGTGCCGTCGTCTCCTGGGTTTGTCGGCGTCTATCACGCTGGCACCGTCTGGACCCTGTACAATTATGGCATCGACAAAGAACATGCCCTGTCCTTTGCGCTGGTCCTCCACGCCGCCCAGTATATCCCGATAACACTCATGGGCTTTTACTACCTCCGCAAATCCCATTTGTCCCTCTCCAAGCTCGAAGAACAGTCGACCGCCGATTGAGCCAAATATCCGGGTAGCCGACCGCTCCGCGGTCGGTTCACGCTACAGGCTTCGACAAGCTCAGCCTGGAGTCATTTCAAATCGCTTTCCGATTGAGATTTTGCCCACAGTTGACTCGTCACGACTTCACACTCGGTTGATCTGTTTTGACTTCACCCTGAGCTTGCGAAGTCCCGCGGCTTCAGCCGCAGGGGTCGAAGGGTCTCTCTTCCGTGCGCGGCAGACGCCCTCGTCTGCCCGAGTCCCATTCTTGTGCGCGGCAGGCTTCCTGCCTGCCCGTCTTTGTGGTTGGCGGACATTCCTGTCCGCCGACTCGTCGCCCGCTCAGGTGGCCGCCAGTTCAAACTTGACTGGCCCCCGCTCCGCCGCTACAATCCTCCTCTGTACCATAGCAGGGAGTGACGGATGCGGATTGTCCTGGCGATCATACTGGTCGGAGTCTTAGTCGGGCTGGTCATATTCAAAACCGGCCGTGACCAATCACAAATTGACGAGGCCTTTCGGCAGGGAGTAGCCAAGGCACAGGTTGAAGTCTCCGCCTACCAAAAGCGGGTGGAGTCACTGCGCGTGTCTACCGATCAAACCAAACTAGCCTGGGGAGACTCACTCCGCAGGCATGATTCTTTATTCCGCGCCTATCGCGATTCTGTCAACGGCGTGATTGTCGCGCAGGCCGATCAGATCAAACAGCTTAAGAAGAAATCGCCAAGCACAACCAAATCCGGCGCGACTGCCTCAACTCCCAAGACCAAGAATGGAACTGGAACTGTTTCGACTAAGCACCTCGAGATTCTGACATACTACAAAAACCGATACAAGTCACTCCCGTCTGATTTGTCGCTCTACGAACGTAAAGCGGCGCTGAATGAAATCCGCCAGGAAACGACAACCAAGTTCGCCATCACCGCCACTGAACTCGATCAAATTCGGAAGGCGAGCCAGATCGATTATTGACCGAAAGCCGCCGTATGAGCGCCGATCGCCCCAAGGAATCTGATTTCGCCGAAGTTCTGGTCGGTCAGTTATTGCTTGAATCGTTTCCCAACGAACAGTCGGCCTACCACGACCGCAAAGAGAATCTGGCCAAACGCAGGCTATTAGCTCGATTTCAATCCCGCCTGAAGTGGCATATCGATCACTCCCTTTCCAGCCGCCAAAAGCAAGTCATCAGAGCGTATTTGCGCGGCCACCGAGAGCGCGAAATCGCCGCCGATCTGGGGATCACACAGCAGGTAGTGAATATCTATAAGCGACGGGCTATCAAAAGGTTACACGACCTATTGGTTTCGTAGGTGTATGTCAAAAAACTAAATGGTGGATAATAGCAGTTCCTAAACCCTTCATCCCCCCGTCCCCATTGTGTGGACGTAAGAACAAGGAGGTGAGAACACAAACCGAAGGAATCCCTAAGGTTCGCCTAACTGCGATAACGTAGAGTAACTGAGACGAACGTAAAGAACCTGTTGCTAGGGAGATTCCAATGCCAAAGAGAAAAGAGGCAGAGAGATTTGCGATCCTGGGGGAGAAGGATTGCTGGCAACTGTACGGTTTGCAGGGCCTTTCGCCCAATAAGTTTGCGCAGGTGGTGAGTCAAGTGCTGGCTGGTCGGTTCGTGCTGGTGAATACCCGCGAACAGGCCAAACAAACAGCCTTTGATCAACGCCTGATATAGAGAGATTCGGTCCGGACAGTTGTCCACGCTCTACAATTGGATGAACCCGCGTTACCAAAGCGCGGGTTTTTTTTGTGGGCTCTATGCAAGATGATTTTGGACATCCCGGACATCAATGAGAAACCCCCTATAAATGGCGGGCCACCATTGCGGGGCCGAAGACGAACGAAGTTAATGAATGCCAATACCGATGCAGGCCTCGGAGACAAGGGCAGTGTTGCCCGAGCGCCGGCGTTCGTAAAGCGCCTCAATAATCGCCTGACCGATCTGGTCGAGTTGCTCGGGGCTGAAGTTACTCCACAGTTCTGCCTGTGCCGGGCCGGGTTTGACAAAGTCGTGCCAGAACGACTCAGGGTTGTCGATTTCCAATTTACCGGTCACAGTGGTGATTTGAACATTCTGAAAGCCGGCTTGTGACAAATGTCGCGATAACGATTCTTCCCCGGCGAGACGAGCCCACACCGGTGGATTTTGCGGAAATGCGAAGTCGGGCACAGCCGAATTGACGGCGCTTTTGATCAGGCTCTTGAATTCCGAAGTGGCAGGAGTACCCCAACAAACAATGCCAACTCGGCCGCCCGGCACGAGAACTCGATACAACTCCGATAGACCTTTATTAATATCTGGGAAGAAGATGAGTCCCAATGCTGAGACGCTTACGTCAAAAGATGCATCCGGGACTTCCAGCGCCTGACCGTCCATGACCGCTGTTCGAATATTCGGCACCGATTCTTCTGCGATACGCCGATCAAGTCCCGCGATCATTCCGGCGGCAAAGTCGGTTGCAAGAACTTGTGCGCCGCGTTGTGCTGCGATGAAACTGAATGCGCCCGTTCCGGCGGCAACATCGATGACCCGCTCGCCAGGTCGTATATTCAATAGGTCAGCAGTTTTCTGAGCAAATTGGACAGTGAATTTCTGAAAGATCGTCTCGTAGGAAGTGGCGATGCCACTCCAACCTTCGGGGGATTGTTCGGTGGTGAGCTTAACTGACTTTTCTTCTGGCATAAGCAGAAGATAGATCAATGATGGTGATTATACAATGAATAGTGTGGGGACTACAGACAGGGAGCGGGTTCGGTGAAACTGATATACATGTAGTCGATCAGTGACGTAAGGTCGGCAATGTCGACGTGCCCTTCGGAATCGCCGTCGATATTGGCGGCTTTTATGCAACAGACCGGGCGAAACGAGATATACAAATAGTCGATCAGCGTGACAAGATCAGAGATATCGGTCAGTCCGCTTGAACTGCAATCGAGATTACCGGCCTGCCCCCGACAGCAGTTCTGTTGGTTTAGCGCCACGAGTGTGTAGCAATACGGCCCGCCCCATCCCGGGTCAATCTCGGGAGCGCCGTCCAATGGAATCCATCGCCATCGATCGAGCGTATTGAATCGGTTGGCCGTATCCAGGCAGATTACTTTGCCGCTGTCCTGTTTGCGGGTGATAAGCACAACGGTGAATGCGGTCGTCGAATCGTGAGGATGCAATCCTTCCGTTCCACCGCCGCTTCCTCCGGTGAAGTGGATCGTATCCGCGCCCCTGCCGTCGCACCCAAAAACACGCCAATCGTAATACATAGAAAACTTGCTCATAGTAAATCCGCCACTAGTATCAATTTGCGGACCTCTATTCAGTTGATCTGGCTCAAACGTTATGTACGGCCGGCGATTTATTGTGGGATTGCTCGGCCACTCGGCTGTTCCTGAGCCGACCTCGCCGGAATCGAGAGTGGCCCTGCTATATACTCGGAACATATTAATGACATGGCAATAGGATGAAGTGTGATTGACATAAGCAAGTCGGAATTTGACAGTGTCTCCCGCGACAATGGAATCTGTGCCGACAAGACCCGTTACTTTGTCTATGCAGACAAAAGTGGTACTCTGTGCGGAGGGTGACGACGCGACTGCCAGCCCGGCAAACAAGAAGGCACTCAGTTGCCTGAGGCATCTCAAAGATCCGGTAGATATACTCACACTTTGTAAACTAGGCAACGCGGTCAAGTTGGTCAATGATAAAATGAATCAGATGTCCCTCTAAATTTGCGCGCGGCAGATATCGTTGTCTGCCAGAGGTAGCCAATTGTCATTCCTGCGAAAGCAGGAATCCATCTTAGTCATTCCTAAAGCAGAGTCTACTTGCTTACCGCGACAAGTGTCGGCCCATAGTGTCGAGTGCTTGCGATCCAATTCCGGCAAGTTAACTTTCAATTTTACTACATTTCTGACGTTTTTCGTGTCACCGCCGGCATCTGCGTGAACTGCGGCGAGATGGTCAAACAGAGATGTGCATTCTTGTTGCACAAAATCGCTAGGAAAATGCTATCGCATTACCCACAACTCGAAAATGTAGTGTTTCACACAACAGCCATTGCCTCATCGAGTTGAAACGAAAATTCGACACTTGCACAAACAAAATGTGTACGAACAAACCCAATCCCTAGAGCCCGTATCGTGTCATCCCGAGCGAAGACCCGGGACCCAGCCAACGACTCGACGGAATACTCTCCCGGCAAGACGAGAGAAGATGGATCCCGGCGATCGCTGGGTGACAGACTACTGCCGCCGGCACGACCAAGATGGAGTGTACCTAAACTGCGGCACTGCTTATTGTGCCTCACGCCGAAGGCCCCAGCCCGTGGCGCCGCCACTGTGAAACAAAGCCAAAGATGCAATTTCCTCGTAGGTCAATCCCGTCTTCGGGGTTGACGATGGAGCCGCGAAAAGAAGTCACCCGCGAAGACGCGAGTGACCTACGAATATCAACCCTCGATTCACCACGCCGAAGGCCCCAGCCCGTGGCGCCGCCACTGGAACCAAACCCACTTTCGGCTATGATCATACTAATCTTGACTTTAGTTTCCCCGCACTCTTCCTTTCCGCCAGCTATGGACAGCACAGTCGCATTTTATTCGCTAATCGTCTTCGCAGTCGCGTTTGCCAGCGGCCTTCTGGCCCTCGTGCGCAAATGGTCAGAGGCGCAACTTCACACCATCGTCGCCTTTGGCGCCGGAATCTTCTTAGGCGCGACATTTATTCATCTATTGCCCGAATCGATGGAGGGGGCATACTCCAAAGAAGCCGGCGCGATGGTGCTGGTCGGATTTTTGCTCGTGCTCTTTGTCGAGCGATTCTTATTGAGCCGTGGGGGAGAGGCCGGGCATACGCACACGCACATGGTGGTATCGATGACGGCGCTGGTCGGGTTATCAGTGCACACGCTCATCGGTGGGTTGGGGCTGGCAGTCGGGGCCGAACAACCGGAGCTTGGCAAGGCGGTGTTAGTTTCGATTCTGGCGCACAAGATTCCCGAGACCTTTGTCATGGTGACACTCATGATGCTGGCGGGTATTCGGTACTCGCGGATTATCGTCAATCTGCTATTTCTATGCGCGATGACGCCGATCGGCGCGCTCTTACTTGCGCAAGTTGTGCCGGTGGGTGGATCGCGGGCGCTGTCGATGCTAACAGGTCTGGTGGCTGGGACATTTTTGTATGTCGCGACCGGGAATCTCCTACCAGAAGTGTTTCATTTGCGCGAAAGACGCGGATGGCATTTGGCGTTGTTGGTAATCGGGGCGGTGTTTATGGGGTGGTTGGGTTTTGCTTGGCATGATTAGTGATTTTGGGGACCCTTCGACAGACTCAGGGTGAAGTCAACGAAATGTCTCAAATTCCACTTGTATTTGACTTCAGGCTGAGCTTGTCGAAGCCTCGGCACAGCCTGCAACCATAATGACAGAACCGAGTATAAACTTTACAAATTCACCTAAACCGGTATCTTTGCGGCCACTATGTTCAAACAAGCACTCGGACTTCTCTGCATTTCGGCGGTGATCGGCCTGGGGGTCAACGCTTTTTCGCCGAACAAAATCCCGTATATCGGACAATACCGGACCTTGTCGTCCGGTAACGGGCCGGTGGTTCCACCCGAAGCGGCGGCGGGCGACCCGCCGTTTATTGACATACAGATCGCCCAGCTTGAGTTCGGGACGCATTCATCGATCTTCATCGACGCTCGCGAGCCGGAAGATTTCGAATGCGGTACAATTCCGGGATCGATCAATATTCCGTTTGAGCATCTTCCGGCGGAAAATATCCCGCAGTTTTTGGACTCGGCGCTTAATCATACCGGCGAGGACACGCCGATGATTGTCTTTTGCTCCGGGGAAGAATGCGATTTGTCGCTCCATCTGGGGCGGAATTTGGCGGCCAACAAGTACACGAAAGTATCGATCTTCTTTGGCGGTGCGCGGGAATGGGAAAAGGGTGGGCTTGATATGGAGCGGAGGAAGCAATGCGAAAAGTAATCGATAACGACCTATTGACGCTGGCCTCGCGCTTGTTCATCGGCGGCATGTTCATCTACGCGGCGTGGTACAAGATTATCGAGCCGGGGGCGTTTGCCAAATCGATTTGGTATTATCATTTGGTGCCGGGGAATCTGATCAACCTGATGGCGATTATGCTACCATGGCTCGAGGCGATTGTCGGACTGGCGCTCATCGTCGGTGCGCTCTATCGCGGCGCGGTACTCTGGTCGAATCTGATGATGATTGTGTTTATCGTCGCGCTGTCGACCACTATCGCTCGGGGAATCAATATCGATTGCGGCTGTTTCAAGGCGGCGTCATCGGGCACGCACTCGGCCTGGAACGCGCTATTGTTTGATCTGGTCGCGATGGTGCTGTGCGTTCAGCTTTGGCTGAGCCGCTCGCGCAAGTGGCAGATTTGCCCGGATGGCAAACCGGTCACTGAATTATCTTAGGTGTAATAAACAGCACTAGGTCGGTCGAACTTTTCTTAGTCGTTGTACTACTAAAAAGTGCCTTGCCGAGCACCGGAATTTTTCCGAGCACCGGCAGGCGCTGTTCGTTTTTCTGAGTGTCATCCTTGAGTAGTCCGCCCAGAACAACGGTCTCACCGTCTTTGACCGTCACGCGAGTGGTGATGGTACGGGTGGTCTTAATAGGACGCTGATTGTCGACCGGGCCGGTGTAGCCGATGATGTCTTCGACCTGCGGATTGACATCGAGCGTGATCGTGCCTTCAGAGTTTATGCGCGGCGTCACGCGGAGCGATATGCCGACCTCTTCATCTTCAAAGGTGACGATATCCTGCGTGGCGGCGCCCTCGGTGAAGCGGTTCAGTGTTTGAATCGGAATGACGGTGGCGATTTTGATTTCAGCCGTATGATTTTCAGTGGCGGTGATGCGGGGATCGGAGAGCAGTTTGCTGTTGCCGTTGCTTTCAAGGAAATTCAAAGTGGCGCTCAGTTCCTGCGCGGAGAGCGTACCCCAGGTCCAGCGGCCGCCATCGAGATTGATCCCGCCGGCGTTTTGATCGGTAACGACATCGGTAATGCCGGTGGCGCGAAGACCGATCGATGAGGGCCAGGAGAGGCCGAGACGATTCTCTGCAGAGAGACTGGTCTCGATGATCTTGGCCTCGATGAGCAACGTGCGCTCGGGGACATCGATTTGCTTTATGAGCCGGGCGACATCGCTGAGAGTACCGGCGTAGTCAGTGACTACGAGAGAGTTGGCCTTGTAGGTTGAGCCAGATGCACCGGTGGCGGCCGATACGGCGATTTCCGGTTTGAGGACAATTGCTTTGCCGCGTGGCGAGAGTTGAGAGATAATGGCTCTGACAACTGATTCGGGGTCGGCATATGCGAGCGTGTATACTCTTGTTGTCAAATCACCCGGCATTTCGGTGTCCATCTCTTTAACGATGACGATATCGTCGCGGAGGACGTAGGTATAGCCACTGGCCAAGAGAACCGAATTTAGTGCCGACGGCAAGTCGACATTGTCCAGATGAATTGTCACCGTACCGGTGATTTTTCCGGCATAGACAACGTTGAACTGGTTTTGCGATGCAAGTGCGTCGATCACTTGCACCAGCGGCACACCCATGAGGTCGAGACTGATTTTCTTGTTGGGGTCAAAAGGCGCCGATTGGGCAACGTGGGCGAATAAGAGTGCGAAGCAGGCGCCGATGAGGTGGCGAGTGGTTTTCATGACCGAGCATCCTTGCTAAGTGATATGGTGAACCGACGGCCGCCCAATTCGAGAATGACGGCCCGGCGTTCTATCGATATGACCGTTGCGGAGTTCACTTTTTGCCCGACTGTCACCGGGCGACCGTTGAGATAGGCGACCGGATTTTGGGGGCTGAACATGATTCCGCTCAAGACAAAGCTGAGTTGATTGTCGGTTCGGGCTACAACAGGTGCAGATTTCGTCTCTGCGGCGTGGTAGACAGTTCGGCCACGAAACGGATCGGAACCCCAGCTTTGCGATTTGATTCGGGTGATCAACGCGGTGTCGGCGACCTGTTTGGGCTGGGCCGGAACGGAAAGCGGGGCGACGGTCGTCAGGGCCGGATCAGTCGTTTGAGTAACAACCGCCTTCTTGGCGCTGAGAGTGAAGTACGCCCAAATCAGTGCGATAGGGAGCGTTGAAAAAATGACAATCTTGCGTGTTCGCTCGTTCACCCTTTCCTCCCTTCGCCGAGGAGGGCTTTAAATGCCAGCGAATAGGTTGGCGTTGTGCTTTGATCGGCTGGGCCAATGATGGAGCAGTAATTGACACCGCGGAAGTAGGGGAGAGTCTCAACCTGCTCAACGAAGCGGCCAAATCCGACATAGTCACCTTTTAGGCGCACGGTGATATTCAAAAAGAGCGGCTCACCCGGTTTGTCGGCGGTCTCACGCAAGGCCAGCAGTTCGCTGACGGGTGGTTCTACGTCCGTCACTATCATGCTTTGGGCGGCGGCCGAACGCCGAACTTCATCGATTAAGCGTAGCACCTCTGACTTGCCAAAAAGCACACCCAACTGGCGTTGTTTCTGCTTGGCCAGATCGGCTTGTGCTTTGATAAGCGCTGGCAGTTGTGCCGCGGTAGCCTTGAAGTCATCAAGTTGCGTGGTTGCTACGCCAATCTGACCGTCGATGGTGGCTATCTGCTGACGGTTCGGGCTATAGGCGAGTGTGTACCACCCAATAGAGAGCCCAATTGCGGCCAAGGCTATGATGATCCTCTTAATACTCACAGACGCTCCGTCATGGTTATTTGAAAGAGCAAAGATGCACTACCGCTTTCGATTTTCTTCTGGTATCCGTCAACCGTGACCTGCGTAAAGACAGGCGACTGTCGGAGGCGTTCAACAAATTCCGCCAAAATCAATTCGGGCGGAGTTGCGGTTGAGCGGACAATACCCGCCATGCGTCCGTTCTTTTCGCCCTGCTGGGAGGAGACCGCATAGTCGTACAACCGGATTTCCGGCGGAGTGAGGATCGAGATTTCTTTCAGTCCTGCGGAAGCGAAACTCGGTGTCGCCTGCGACTTGGCGAGATAGGCCTGATCGAAGGCCATCTGTTGTTTTAGGCTATCATATGAAGCGTACAACGAAGACGCCTTAAACTGATCAATCTCGGCCTGGATCGAGGCGAGTCTATGGCTCGCGTCGGTGACCGAGCTACCCGACCAGAGCCAGAGCCAGCCGAGGATAGCGGCGAGAATTCCAATTCCCGATATAGCCCAGCGGTCAATGCGCCGGGCAGAGTGGGCGGAGGCGATATCGTCAGGGAGAAGATTTGGCAGTAATAAGTTATTAACGGCGGCCGCGACGACCGGCAAACAGACAGCGGCGGATGTGCGGGCGTCGTCGGACTGATACTCAATGCTCTTAACCAATTCGATGGGAAAGCGGTGGAAGTCGAATTCAAGATGACCGCTTAATCGATCAATGAGATCGTCGGTATACGACAAATCGCCGTAGACATAAACTTGGTTTGAGAATCGGTTGGCGTACTGACCGGCATAGAAATCCAGCGAGTTTTGCAGTTCGTTGACGAGCGATTCGGTGAAGTACTCAAACACCGTATCATCACGTCGATTGGCAAGGAATTGCGAGCCCAATGAGATGACGTGTGAGAATTCCAGCTCGGTGCCCCGATAGTACGAGATCTCTGAGCGCAGTCGCTCAATGTTGATAAGGCAGTAATTTGATTCAGGATCAAACTGCGGCATGCCATCAAGGAGCCGCCCGACGACGTCGGTTGACAGATACACCGCCTCTATGGGAATATTCAGAGCGCGAAATGGCGCGAGGTATTCGTCTATGAGGCGGCGGGTTCCGGCAACCAGCGCGACTTTGACCTTTGCCTCCGAGTCGGACGTCACATTAGCAATTGGCCGAAAAGCATAGTGGCAATCGGCTATTGGAAAGGGAATCTGGCGCTTGGCCTCAAATTGAATTGCGGCCTTTAGAGCGCGAGCCCCAACGGCGGGCATGGTGAGACGACGGTACGCGGTTTCATTCCCGCCGATGGCCAGGGCGATTGATTTCCATCGTCCACCCATGTCGTGACAAATGTCATCGACCGCGCCGGTAATGAATTGCCGGCGGTGATCCGGATCTTTCAGATCGCGCGGTATGTAGACTTTGCGAACCTCGACAAGTTTCCTGGAGCCGGGGAAATGACGGCAATGCGCGGCCGAAATTGAATCGTCGCTTATCGAGAACGCCAGTTCGTTTCCAAAGGTCATTTTTCGGGCAGGACGGTGATACCGCTGGCGTGCCACAGCCAGATCCGCGGGGATACTGGCTGATAGTTGCGAAGGCTCCAGGCGAGTTGTTTCAGCGATTTTCATCGTGCCATAGTTCCTAAGTCATCTAATCAGAACTTGACGGTGTCATTTCCCCCGGGGGAAATGATTCTGCGATTGGTTGAGTCGTACACGTAACTTTGTCCCCAGGCATCTTTGAGATAATCGCCGCGACTACTGTCGAGATAGGGGCCGTTCCATCCCAGCCGGGTCAGTCGATCATACGCCGAAAGCGCACCCGGCTTGCGTGCCAGATCGAGCAAGGCCGACGGTGGGGCGCCGCAGTCGCCTTCGTATCCACGGTCGATATATTGCCCGCCCGAGACAGCCGATGGATTACCAACAATTGCTCGTTTGAGCATGTTGAGTTCTTCGCGAGTGGCATTGACTTTGGCCGAGGTGGTGAAGTTAGAAAAGACCGGTACTGCCACGGCGGCCAGTACACCGAGCACGACGATAATAATGGCAAGCTCGATCAGGGTGAATCCCCGATCGAGCTTGAAATCGCTTCTGTTCATACCTGGTTCCCCGCAGAAAGAGGAATCAGAAACTGTTCTCACCGACGGTATTGGTGTTCGGCCAGATTTCGCCGGTAGCGGCCAGATAAGCCCAACCGCCACGAGCGCCAACGATGGTGCCTTTGGTCACGCCGGTGACGATTGAGTCAGGGGCGTTGGTCGAGGTCTGGTACGGGTTTTTCGGAACTGACTGCGCCATGACTGTGCCGACTGTTCCGAGCTGGACGAGACTTGGCCAGGCGGCGGTCCCAGTTGTGACAGCCTGGTTGGCATAGTAAATGGTGATGCCGGAGCGAAGGGCGCCAAGCGCACCGCGACAAGCGGCATCTTTGGCCTGGGCGCTCATATCCTGGTACTTCGGTATCGCGACAGCGGCAAGAATGCCGAGCACCACGATGATGATCACCAATTCGATCAGGGTGAAACCCCGACGGTTGGACAAATGCGCTGAAAACATGTTTGGTCTCCTCGAACTATGTTTACCGGTGAATAGCTTTCAGTCTATATATCGGCGACTGCGGTAGCTTCTTTACCCCTTAGTGATTGAAGACTTTGACCAGATTCCACATGGGGAGAAAAATCGCCAGAGCCATAAGAAGTACAAATCCGCCGAGGACCAGGGTGAGTATCGGCTCGATGATGGCGGTCAGGTTACGAGACGAATACAGTACTTGTTTGCTGTAATGCTCACCGACTTGCCCGAGCATGTGCTCTAAGTTTCCTGATTCCAGGCCGATGGCGATCATGTGCAATGCTTGAGCAGGGAAGTACTTGAATTCTCCGACCCGATCGGTGATTGCCTGACCCCGCTCGAATAGGTCAGACAAGTGTTGAATCTCGGCGGCGATCGCCGTGTTTTTCACCGTGCCGATCAGAACATCCAGAGATTTCATCAGGGGGAGGCCGGATTTATACATGATGCGGAGCATGAGAGAAAACCGGGCGACGTTTCCTTTGATGAGCATAGGACCCAGAATCGGAATTTTAAGGACCTTTTCGTCAACCCACCGGCGTCCGACCGGATTGGTGAGCGTACGATGAATGCCGTAACCGATGGCGCCAAAAGCGATGAGCACTATCCACCAGTAGTTGGTGGCAAAGTTACTGCCGGCGATCAGAATGCGCGTTGGTAGCGGAAGCTCTGCATTGAAGGCAGAATAGAAACTCATGAAGCGGGGAATGACAAAAGTCATCAGGACAGTCACGGCAATGCCAATCACACCGATGACCATCAGCGGATAACGAACGGCGGCTTTGACATTGCGGGTCAGTTCCATCTCGCGCTCGAGCATGGCGGATAACTCGTCGAGAGTTGCATCGAGTTTACCGGACTCTTCACCGGCCGCAACACAAGCGATGAACACCGGTGAAAAGACTTTGGGAAACTCAGCCATTGCGGCCGAGAGGGGTTTGCCCGCCTGAACCGCATCCCCGATTTGATCGATAACATAGGCAAAGTGGGGATCGACTTTGCTTTCGCGGATAACGTGCAGGGCGCGCAGAAGGGGGATTCCGGCGCGGTACATGGTCGAAAGGGACGAGACGAATTGAATTAACTTCTCGTAGTCGGCTCCCTTGAGAAATCCGAAGAGCGCAAAGGGGCGGTGCTCGCTTGCCCGTTCGATCTGGATGGGAATCAGCTTCTGACTTTGGAGTAATTCCTCAACCTGAGCGGTGTCGTGCGCCGTGACGACGCCGTCGCGGAATCGTCCGTTCGCGGCGACAGCTCGATACTTAAACTGTACCGGCATGAGTCGCTACTCCGTGGACGACCTCTTCGAGGAAGTCATCCTGGGCATTGGTGGTCTCGGTCAGCAGTTCTTCAAGGCATATGTGCCCGGACTTTACGCCGGCCATTCCCGACTGATAGAGCGGCAGGTATCCGCCACGTGCGGCGGCCTCGCGAATCATGCGGGGCGAGGCATTTTTGATGACCAACTCGGCGATTGATGGTGTGATCTCGACCAATTCAAAAATTCCGGTGAGTCCGGCAAGCCCGGTCTCTTTGCAATTCTTGCAACCTGCCCCTTTTTTGAAATCGATATCTTTGGCCTCACCAAGAAGTCCGGCCCGGTTCAGGGTGATTTCCGAAGGGACATAACTCTGAAGGCAGTGCTGGCAATTGAGGCGGACGAGGCGTTGAGCCAAAACCCCCTTTAGGGCGGCCGCGAGGAGGTATGGTTCGATGCCCATGTCGGTCAGGCGTGTGATGGCCTGAGGGGCGTCGTTCGTATGAGTGGTTGAAAAGACCAAGTGACCGGTTAGCGCCGAGCGAACGGCGATCTGGGCGGTTTCGGTGTCGCGAATTTCACCAATCATGATGACATCAGGATTTTGCCGTAAGATTGACCGGAGCGACGACGGGAAAGTGAGTCCCGCTTTTTCGTTGATCTGAATCTGGTTGATGAGCGGCAACGAGTACTCGACGGGGTCTTCGACAGTGATGATGTTTTTGTCGATCGAGTTTATTTCCTGAAGCGTTGTGTATAGGGTCGAGGTTTTTCCGCTGGAAGTTGGGCCCGTGATCAGGATGAGTCCCTCGGGTTTGCGGATGAGCGATTGCCACTTGTCGGCCATCTTTGTGCCGAAGCCGAGCTGGGAGAAAGTCAGACGGAGATTGCGGCGGTCCAAAATACGAATGACGATCTTCTCGCCGTGGATGGTCGGCAAGGTGGAAATACGGAGGTCGATCGGGTTGCCGTCGATTTCCATCATGAAGCGGCCGTCTTGCGGCAGGCGGCGCTCGGAAACATCCAGATCGGCGGCGATTTTGATGCGCGAGATGACCTCGTTTTGCATCGATTTTGGCGGCGACCCCTCTTCACGCATGGCCCCGCTGATACGGTATCTGATACGCAAGGTGTTTTCATCCGGCTCGATATGGATATCGCTGGCGCGGTCTCGCACCGCGTGGGAGATAATCAAATTAACAAACTTAACTATGGGGGACTCGGCCTCCATCGGCTCGGTTGAACCGGCGGCGTCAGGCTTGGCGGCGAGAGGTGACTCACGCCGCGTACCCATGATTTGATTGAGGGAGTCGGCGACCGAGTAGTATTGATCGATTGCCTTTTTGATTTCGGATGTGGTCGCGACGGCGCGCCGGATTTCTGCGCGAGTGGCGTATTTTATTTCCTCAAGGGCGATGATATTAAGTGGGTCGCTCATCGCCAAAGTGATTGAATTACCGATGGCAAAGACCGGTATGACTGTGTATCGCCGTGCGATGTCGACCGTTATGCGCCGGATGATCTCGGGGTCGATAACGATTTGATCGAGCGTAATCCGGGGGATGTCGAGGCGCTCGGCGATGACGTCGACCAGTTGTTCTTCGGTCACGAGTCCCTGATCAACGACAACGGCGCCGAGGCGTTTGCCCGTTTCGGCTTGCACCTTTAGCGCTCCCTGTAACTGGGCGGGAGTGATGAGGTTCTGTTCGACGAGCAGGTCGCCGATTTTTTTGCGCACAGTAGCCATAGTTATTTGTGACAACGAAGACGTTGGACGTATATATTGTCGGCTCTGGTCGGCTACTCCTTAGGATGGCGCGGCCAATGGTCGCCATTCAAGTGGAGAGTGTTTCAGTTTGGAACGAAATCGAATCTCGCGGATATCAGCAGGTCTCGGCATTGCGACGGCGGTGGCGTGGTCATTGATTGTTGGCGTGGCGCTGGGGAGCGAAGTTGATTCGACCAGGCGGGCCAATGACACGCTGTCGATCTACGAGGGGCGGACGATAGACACGATTTCCATTGAGCCACGAAATATCTACGATCAAGGCGAGCCGGGGAATCGCCGCAAGTTATTCCGTCTGGCGAATTCACTACACGTTGTGACTCGCAAGAAGATTGTCAGACAGGAAGTCCTGTTTCAGGTAGGGGATCAGTACTCGACGCGCCTGGCCGAAGAGATTGGACGGAACCTTCGTTCAAGTCAGGCGCTCAATGATGCGTGGGTTGTGCCCGAAGAATTGCAAGACTGCCGTCTTTTGGTGCGGGTAATCACGGTTGACCGTTGGAGTTTGGTGGGCGGGGCGCAAGTACGGCGGGAGGGGAATCAGACCAACTATCAGTTCGGTTTTGAGGAGCGCAATTTACTTGGTTATCATCAACTGTTGCACTTCGATTATTTCGTGCAGGAAGAGGAAGACAATTATGTCACGGGGCGGTTTGCCGACCGTCGGCTCTGGGGGTACCCGTTGTCACTGGAACTGAGTTATTCCGGCAATCCTGTCGGTTCATCTACTTGGACGTCTTTGAGTCACCCATATTATGATTTGTCTCAACACTGGACGTACAGTTTTCTTCACGCCTTCACCGGGGGGCGGTCGGATTATTACTACGATACAGTAAAGGTCGCGTCTACCAATCTCAATGGCGACTTTCTCGGACTATCGGGGGAATATCGCTGGGGGCCGGCAGAGCGGAAATTCGCCGTCGGCGCGGAATATCAATATGTCTACATGACCTATTACGACGATCTTATCTTGCAAGCACAATTGAAGGATTCGATACGTCTTCCGGAAGATTCGACCTACCACAAGGTGGGCGGCATCTTTGAGTTTTCGAGTCTCTCATTCGTGCGGGCGAGGAGGCTCAACGGAATGTCGTATCTGGAAGATTTGACCCTTGGATTCTCCACCCGGTTCGATTTTGCTCGCGCCTATGGGCCGCGATTTAGAGAATACGCCTTTGATGATCTTCAGCTTTCGGCGGAATATGCCGCCAAGGCGGGGGGCTCGGTTGTGCAGGCCGCGTACGCGCGAAGGTATGTGCTTCGCGAGACTGCCAAGCTCCGCCAGGGGGATCAATTCACCGTCAAATACTACAACAACGATTTGCCGTTTGTGACGCTGGTGATCCGATCATTGTATAATTCGATCGCCATGTCCGATGGGAGCAACCAACTGTATCTCGGAGGGAACAACGGGCTTCGCGGATACGACAAGTATTTTCGCACGGGTGACCGTCTGCACGTGGTCAACACGGAATTGCGCTTTTTCCCTCAAATCGAATTTCTGTCGATTATCATTGGGGGGGCGGTGTTTGCCGACGTTGGCCGTACCTGGAAACACGGTGAGTCGCTCCGGTTGTTTGATCGGTATCATCGCTCGATTGGGGCCGGGCTGAGGCTGTCTCTTGAGAAAATTTCCAGAGGGGAATTGATCAGATTCGACGTAGCTCATAGTCAGGACGGGAGTTGGCAGATTTCGGCCGACTCGCATCAGTACTTTTAGCGGGGCGCTGTTTGTAATAGTTCTTGACAACTCTTTGCCAAGCAATATATTAGCGGAGTACTTCATGGGTATGCCCAAGGGCATTACGCCGTCGGCAGGAACCAACAGCCATAGAACGGACACGCACGTTATGAGAATCTTTCAACGGCCGATGTTCAATAGACAAATGACAGAATCTTTGGTCAAATCGGGACACCGAGTGGCGTGGAGTACGCTGGGTTGTCTGTTACTAATCCTAAGTTGCCTGTTGTTGGCGGGAACGACAGTGTCTGCACGGATGCTGGCCGCGTCCGACGATCCCATCACCAAGATCGAAGCTGACTATCTGGCCGGAGCCATTTCGCTCGACCAGCGGGCAATATTCATGGCTACTGCAATTCGGAAACCGGAATCCCTTCCGGTCAAGTACGCCATCGTTAAGAGCACCGATGAAACGGTTGTCTTGCCCGGACGAGGGGCGACACTGGCGCTCCTCCAGATCAAAAAGGACTGGGACAAATTACAGACGAGTACACAAAACGCGGTAGCCCAAGTACTGACTCGTTGGTCGACTGCCTTTACGTTTGATACGCCGAGTGGGTTCTTCAAGGTGCACTGGGATACAATAGGAGTTCATGCCGTTCCAAAAGCTGATGTCAGTGGAAACGGGATTCCTGACTATGTCGACAAATCTGTCGTGTACCTGGATTCTACCTATACAAAGAACATTGCGCTTGGGTATCTGTTGCCTCCCTCGGATGGAGCGGTCGGAGGGGACGGCCGGTATGACGTCTACTTTGAGAACATGCCGTACTATGGCTATGCCCAACCGGAAGCCAATGGCCCGGCGGCCTGGAATGATGCGACCAGCTATTTGGTATTGCACAATGACTTCATCGGGTTTCCACCGAATTCCGATCCGGAAGGTGATATCTTCGGGGCGATGAAAGTGACAATAGGCCACGAGTTTCATCACAGTGTGCAGTTTGGGTATGACTACACCGAGTACGGATGGTACATGGAACTAGATGCCACTCACGCCGAGGATGTGTTTTTCCCTCTCACGCACGACAACTTCAATTATCTGAGTTCTTACTTCTCAGTCCCAGCGCTGACACTCATGGACGAGTCGGGATTGCACATGTATGGTTCATACATCTGGGGAAAATATCTGGAACAGAAATTTGATCTGAGTCTTTCCCGTGCTGTGTGGGAGGGTGCTCGGTTTGGCGCGACTGTTTTTACGACTCTTTCCGATACGCTTATGGCGCGGTACGGTTGGACGCAGGATTCGGCGTTCGGCGACTTTGCAACCTGGAATTATGTGACATCGACTCGAAACGACGGCATGCACCACACCGATGCCGCCAGCTATCCGCTGATGCCGATAGGGCGAACGCACAATTCGTATCCTGTCGCACTACAAACCGGACCCAATAATCCGGGCGGCTACGCGGCCAATTACATTCAGTTTTTCCCGGGAGTAGCTACCGGGACTCTGCACATCGCATTTGACGGTAGCAATACGGTAAGCTGGGGGGCGTACGTGATTGCGTCGACCGCGACCAATGTGCATCAGTTCTATCAGATCACATTAGCGCCGGTGACGTATGCGGGTTCAATAGACATCCCCAATTTCCAGAGCTATCAGAGCCTGACGCTCGTGAGTGTGAATACCGGCGAGTTTTCCGGCCCGACGTCGTTCCAATATTCCGCACAGATTTCCTCGGTGTACAACGTGGCGGCGAAAATTCTCACCGACACCATGATCTACTCCGGAGCGACCCGCCAGATCCAGGTACAGGTAAAAAATGCGGGTCCGATCAGTGATGTCGTACGGCTGACCGGTAGCGACACGCAAGGGTGGATGAGTCTGAGCTTCATCGATCAAGGATTGGCCGGTGGCGATAGCTCAGTTGTGAATATCCCCGTTACCCCGCCGCAAGGGACACCTCTCGGGACAAGCACGACACTTTCTTTCAAGGCGACCTCTCGGACTGACACTTCTAAACACATGACAATATCGCAACCTCAGACGTGTGTGCTTCAGATTGGCGATGTCGATTTCGATGGGACAGTAGACATAAGTGATCTGACAGTGCTGATTTCTTATCTCTATTTGTCCGGACCGGCTCCGCAACCGGTGTTAGCGGCGGGAGATTACGACTGTCAGAATCCGGTGGATATTGCCGATTTGACCTCGCTTATTTCGTTTCTCTATCTAAGCGGGCCGCCTTGTGCCTGTCGGTATTTCTAAAAGACTGCCGCTCTGTTTTTTAGTTGACTAAACGGCCCCTGTTACCCTAATTGATTATACTTCGGTCGCAAGGCCGGATTCATACCTCACGGAAGAGGTTGAAAACGCGCTCTTTAGGAGAGAGGGGATTACATGGAGAGCCGCTTTGAGCCGCGGGTCCTCATATGCTGTGAATGCAAGGAAGAGTTCGTCTTCACAGTAGCCGCGCAAGAGTATTTTGCCGAAAAGGGATATACGGACGATCCCAAGCGATGCAAATCGTGCCACACTTCCCACAAGCGTCATCAGCGGGAGCATCAGGTAGTACACCAGGGAGCTGACACCGACGACGCGTATTATTCCCGTTAGAATAGACATGCCCCGGCCTTACTGACCGGGGCATGGCGTATCCAGAAGAATCGCAGGAGTCGGACAAACGCTCGGCGAGCGCTACCGCACCAGAACCATTTTCTTCGACGACTCGAATCCGTCAGCACTGACCAGGCGATAGAAGTATACGCCTGACGAGACCGGCTCGCCGCGATCGTCCGACCCGTCCCAAAACAGTTGAGTCAGCCCTACTCCGGCCTGTCCGGTGTAGAGCAATTTGACTTTCTGTCCCAGGGTATTGAATATCTCCAGGCGGACATTTGCTAGGGCGGAAAACTCAAACGACAACACAGTCGTTGGGTTGAACGGATTCGGATAGTTCTGTAGCAGAGTAAAGGTCGTGGGTAGCACATCTCCGTCATCGTCAACATCCGCCGCCAATCCGACGATCAGGTCAGCGATAATATTTGAACCAGAAGTTGAGATATTGGTCACTGCGACCGGTGTCGAACCGCTCAGATACGAATTAGAATTCGGCGTGGTGGCGGTACTGAACGTGACTTTATTGCCGGTGCCGGGGAATGGATCGGCGCCGTCGCCGTAGTTGCTGGCGTGTTCCAAGTGATAGAGTCCGTCGGCCTGTTCCAGCGCGACCAAATAGTGCTGAGTAGAATCAAGTCCGGGGTACCAGGCAGAGGCATTGTCATTCTTGCCGTCATCGATATGCCAGATCAAAAGTCCGGACGCGGGAAGCCAGGTATCGTATCCGGTTTTCTGGCGATTTTCCACAAGAAAATGCTCGTTGCCGCCGGCACCAGATGTCCAGAGGCGATAGATTGTGCCGCCCGTTTCCACGGGCTGAATTGTTCGAGCGGTAATGTTTGAGGAGACAACTGAGGCGGCGGCTAAACCCATGTGAATGCGACTCCATGCGCACGGATGTGCGGGGGAATTGCCTTGTTTGCCGGGTGATCCATTCCAGCATCCGTAGGCCATGATGCACCACTTACCGGCGCCAGTGGAGTTACCATTGCCGGTGTTGGTATCATACAGGTCCGGCAGGCCAAACCCGTGACACAGCTCATGCGAATATACGCCGATCGTCATATCGCCGGGGGAGTTCCAGAATTCAGGCTGAATGGTGAATGTGGAGACGCGGACGCCATCGACGAGCTTTGGCGAAATTCCCCACTTGTGCGACCAGATGTCGTTGGGACTACTCGACACTTCGGCTCCGGTGCCACTGTGGATGACAAGCAGACAATCGACAAACCCGTTGCCGTCGTTGTCGTAGTTGGCAAAGTTGACAGACGGATTTACGACGTCGACTAGATCTTCGACCAGTTTCTGAGAGTTATGCGGATATGCACCGGTGCCGTTCTGGCCGTTGACATAGTAGGCGTAGGTCTGCGGTGCGGTGTTCCAGCCGAGCGATGACGGGAGGTTGACAGTTACCAGATCGATCTGCGTGTTGCTGATTTCATTGAAATAATGTTTGACGGTGCTGGATCCGGAAGAATCGAAAAGCAATGAGTCAAAGAATGCGGGTGCGACCGCCGAGTTGTGATCGGAGAATTTTACCAGCAGGGCGAGAATCTTGAATCCACCGGCAGTCGGAGCGGCGGCGGCGTCGACCTGCCGTCGATTCAGATAATTCGAAAAGAAGTTATCCGGTGTGCAGATGTCTCGATTGTGCAGATCTGCTGACGATGGAAGTTGCGCGACCAGACTGGAGGACGAGCCGGCGTTTTGCAGTCTTTCTAAAAGTTCCGGCGAGGGGGGCGCGGCCACGGTCGGCACAGCGAGGTATGTGGCGGCAATGATGAGGATCATCCAGATGATGACACCATAGTGCGGTCGCGATGATTTGTTCTTCTTGCGCATACTATATCCTTATACTAAAACAGAATTCCTGTAGAGAACGCGACATTCACGCCGCGCGATGAGTAAGCCGAAAAAGTGGAGCCAGAAACCACGGCGGCGTCCAGATAGTAGCCCAGCAATTTGAGACCGGCGCCGAATGAGACGGCCGAGTGACCGCCGCCGCCGACAGCATAACCGGCGCGAAGCGGGATCATCGGGATGAGCGAAAGTTCAGTTCCGGCCGAAAGTCGCGGTTTGGTAGAGGCGCCGGGCGAGGTTCTGAATCCCTGTTCCCAGTCGACTCCCCAGATGAGTTTGCCCTGCGTTTTGCCAATGCCGACAGTCAGTCGGGCGGGAAGAGTGGTTGTAAACGCGGGAATATCTTTGGTGTACTCGTCGGAAGTGACATAATCGGCGTCGGAATTGTCTACCGTCATAGAGTCGAACGAAAAGACATAGCCGCGTTCTTCGGGTTTGTGATCCCATTTGAGCTGGCTAAGAAAGCTCTCGATCTTGGCGCCGATGGTGTAGGTGTTGTTAAGTTTTAGAGCCGCGCCCAAATCGACAGCGTATCCTGCGCCGCCGGTGGCAGTGCGGGCGATGACATGACCAGCGCCGGCAAAGCCGTTTGCATAGGTGGCGATGCCGCCCTGCAGATCGGTGACTTCTTCGATTGCGATGCCACGCAGATAGCGGCCCGTGGCTCCGACTGCCAGTTGTCGCGAACCCTGACGAAATAGCGAGAGGCCGTAGGAAACACCGGCTGACGCATAGCTAAGGCCATTGGCGTACGAGCCAGTGACATCGATTGTGTCGGCGTAGGTGTTGCCGTTGAGGACAAGATCAACCAATTCTTTGTTCAGATTCAAGTCGGCGGCGGCACTTCCGGTCATCGAGATGGCGAAATTTCCAAGGGCGATTGCGGCAGTGGAGGCGTCGACATCGGCTGAGAGTTTCAGGCCCTCCTCGGGAATCTTTCCGAGAATGTCGGACTTGTCGGCGTCGGAGAGAAATGCGCCGGAATACTTGTTGTAGTCGGCGAGCGTGAAACTGTTGTTGGTCACTGAAGCGCCAACTCCGACTAGCTCGATTCCGTAGTTTTTGTAATTTTTCAGCGCGAGATTGGCGGGATTGAAGCGCGGCGCGGCGGGACCGGAGGCCAGCGCCGTGTAAGCGCCGCCCATAGCGGCGGCTCGGGCAGAGGAATTGTCTACGGCTGTTGCATTCGCGGCAAGCGCCAGCAAGCAGACCAACCCGGCGATAATTCTCTTCGATTTATTATTTGTCGGTTTCATTTTCGGCTCCCTTTCAGAACTTACCGTCGAATCGATATTCGATTTCCGCACGGGCGGTGATTGTGACATAGTCATTAGCGGTCAGTTTGACCGGCTGACTTCCCGTTGAATCGAGCGTGATCTGGCTGGCGATCCAGAGCGTGGGATGACGCAAGACCTGAAAATCGGTACTATCCAGATCAACCATTTGCTCGCCGGTGGAGACTGCGCTGGTGACAAGGCCGGAGCCGTTTACAGTTGCGGCGGTGATGAAAAGATTGTCGATTGTCACCTGTGGATTGGAATAGGCAGTGGCAGAGTCACCGTTGAGCAAGAGTTCAAAATTGGCGCCCAGGGGCAGATGATTTTCAAGGGTATAGACCAATCGCGCTGAGACGACGTGGTCGGCTATGTTGTTCATGGCCGAGGTATCCATGTCCTCACTGCTGACATCGGGGCGAACCGTCGATTGATGGACGATCAATTCAAACGGCGCATTGATGGTCACCCGTGCGCTCAAGAAATCGTTGTTAGTGAGCGTACCAGCGGCGACGCCATCACCGAAAGAGACCGTGCCGTTCAGTGTCAACTGACTCGGCAAAGGCCAGAGAAAGTCGGCCACTGAGCTGTCGACGATGGCGCTAAGAACAGGGTTGGCGCCGGTGCCACGGGCGATCGTGCCCGCCAGATTCAGCGTTTTGCCGTTGTTGCCTTGTAACTGAATAGTGAGTGAGCCGGGAAGATCGACAGCATTGGTGATTTCAAGACTCAATGTTGCGTGGGCAAGCTGGACTGAGTCGAATCCCTGGGGGACGTCGATTGATTGATCGATCGGATCGACGACAACATCAGTCGGCGCAACCACGCCGGTGACTGATGTAACAGTCACACCCGAGAGATTTGCGTCGACCGCGAAGCCGTGATTTTGATTGATCTGCACCGAGCCGCCTTCCGAGCCGTTGGAAGAGGCGTCGATATTCAAAGCGATACTCTGCGGATGTGTCGAATCGGAGGGCCGTAGGGTGACACCGGTAAGGTCGATGTTGATATTGGTGTTGGTACCGGGGTTCAAATTTTGAGTGATCACCATCGGCGAATCGTTCTGTAGAAAATCAGGTAGCGTAATCTCGACCGATGACGGTAGCGGCGTGTTATTGGCAATGTGAAGGGCCAATGTTCCGCTACCGAGAGTTGCCGAGTAGATTGCTGTCGGTTTGTTCAATCCGACATTTTGTGAAAAGGACCGGGAAAGCGCCGGGATCGTGGCGACCGCGGCCGAGACGGTAAATGGATCGGAGAAAGTCATGACGCTGGTTATGTCCTGGTTGCCAGTAACCAAAAGAGTGCCGCCCGGCGTGTGGCAGGCAAGGATGCACCTTAGTTGATTTGAAATTGTCGCGCCGCTCAGATCGATGGCGAGCGAGTCCGCTGAGCCATTTGATATGCCTGATGTGAAGGAATGACTCCCGAGCGGGACACCGTTGAGCAGGTCATGAAGGGTCACGGTGACCGAGTCCAGATCAAGCCCGAGATTGTTGTATACGTGGATCAGAATCGAGCCGCTTGCGACAGTCGCCGAGGTCATGGTGCCAGACGGCGTAGGATCGTTGTACAAAGTGAACGATGTTGGGGGGAGTGCGCCGCCGAGGGCGAGCGAAGAGATGGAAGAGAGCGGCGCGTTCAAAATCGAGGTGTCCGGTGTGTTGACCTCAATCTCACCGAGCAGTTGGTCAAGCGAGTAGGACATCGCGCCGATGGTCAGGTCGCCCTGATCGATCTTGAACGTGTCCAGTTCGCGGGTCATCGAAAAGACGACATTACTGTCTGAGTCGAAGCCGATTTCGTTTTGGCCGAGTTTGTTAATCAGTTCCGCCATCGGATAGGTGCGATTAACAAGCGGCACGATCAACTTGGTGTCCCAGGTTGGAGACTGGGGTTTCTTGATGGTGCACTGAGATAGAGTCAGGATCAAAACTATCAGAGCGACTCCGAACATGAGTCTGAGCAAGAATCCGGAAAAACTGAAATGTCCGGCGTTATTTCTATTTCTGCTTCTTCGTCGTGCCATGCTGGCCTCGTAGCTTGTGGTTTCCGTTCCTTTGCGCTATCTGATCGCAAAGCCAATGCCGAGTCCGGAGATGGTCGTAACGAGAAGAGCGACTGCTGGTTATGTCGCAGAGGCGAGGTGCGTGCTGAACCTGAGTATGGGAGACTCCCTACATTGACACGCTTTGGGCGCAGGGGTATATTCGCCCAATCCAACGGCCAATCTGATGACCAAACAAGATCGATTACTTTATATCCTGAATCTTCTCCGGGCGAGAAAGTCGCTCAATGCCCTGGCGCTCGCGGGAGAATGTAGTGTCACCGAGCGGACTATTTATCGCGACTTGATAAGTCTATCGGAGGCGCAAGTGCCGATCTATTTTGACCGGGGGTACAAGCTGGCGTCAGATAGTTTCTTGCCGCCGCTGAATTTTAATTACGACGAGTACCAGGCACTCAAACTGGCGCTGGAGTCGACACCACTGCGTAGAACGTCACGGTATGGTGAAGCGGTGCGGCGTGTTCGTGCGAAGATAGAAGCGGGGTTGAACGAGGTGGTCAAAGAGCGCCGGCGGACTTCAATTGACGCGATGGCGGTTGATATTGCGACCACAGAAGACCCGCGCGCAGGGGAGCGGTATTTTGGTGATATCGAAACAGCCGCCTCCGATCAGCGATCGCTTGAAATCGAATACGATTCAGTTTCATCGGGGTTGAGCAAACGGCTGGTTGATCCGTATTTCATAGTCTTTCGGGCGCGGGCATTTTACTTTGTCGCCTGGTGCCAAAAGAGGGGTGACTTTCGGACCTTTCGGCTCGACCGAATCAGGTCGGCGGTCGTCACTGATCAGCGATTTGTCAGAAAGAAAGGAATTTCGGCTAAGAGTTACTTTGAAGGGAGTTGGCAGGTACATACCGGTGAGTCGATAGATGTGAAGATTCGATTTAGTGGGCAGGCGGCGCGGATCGTGACGCTGGGGAAACACCATCCGACTGAATGGATAGAAAAGCAGAAAGATGGCGCAGTGATTTACACTGCGACTGTTAGGGGAATAGAAGAGATTGGTCGGTGGGTGGCCGGATTCGGAGAGCAGGCCGAGGTTTTGGAGCCGGAGTTTTTGAGGAAATCACTTAAGTCTATTGGGCAGTACTTCGTCAAGAAGTACTCCTGATCTTTTTATTTGACTCGGGGTCGCCGGGCCGGCTTATTCGCGGTTGAACAATATGAATGCCATTGGAATGATAGAAACGCGCGGCATGGTCTGCGCCACCGAAGCGACCGACGCGATGGTCAAAGCGGCAACAGTCGAGCTGATCGGCTGTCACCGGATCGGGGGCGGATATGTCACAGTGATTGTTCGTGGCGAGGTGGCCGCTTGCAAGGCCGCGACCGAAGCCGGGGCGGCGGCGGCGCAAAAGATTGGTGGCTTAGTCTCGGCTCATGTTATCCCAAAGCCGCATCCGGATATCCTCGGTGTATTCCCGGTGGGCGATCAATCTCATTGACCCATTGTTGGTTATCTCTCTTAGTTAAAGTCAAATCTCGTTGGTCGGGCGGGATTATTTCTGTTTCAGCAGTTCAAGGATTTGCAGGTTCAGTCGATAAACTAAGCAACTTCGATTTGAACCGGAGTTGAGGAGCTAGCAAAGAGAATGACATCGACGACACAAAAACCGCCGACCTTACGGGAGCATATTGATATGTTGGAAGCTGAGCGGGGAGAGAGCTTGCCGGAACATTTGATGTTGCGGATTCTGGCTGATCATATCGAGCGGTTGGAGCACGAAGTCAATTTGCTGAAACATCGGCAGGAAGAAATCTCCCGGATTCTTAAGACTCACTAAGATCCTCGTCCCATTTTCGGCCAGTCCGAATTTCGAGCCACGAGCCTTTTCCTATCACTTTGACATCGAGAACTGTTCGGCGTACCTTGGTGCATATCACGGTGTCCACGGACGCGGCACTGTCAAGGAGCTGACATGGAGAAAAGAGCGCTGGTTGTTTTGACCGACGGATTCGAGGATGTCGAAGCGATTGCGCCGATCGACGTGCTGACGCGGTCGGGCGTGAAAGTTATTGTGGCGGGGCTAAAACCCGGTCCGGTCAAAGCGGCGTATGGCACGACTATCATGCCCGATACTCATCTTGGGGCGATCTCCGAACATGACTTTGACGCGATCATTTTTCCCGGCGGGCGAGTCAATGCTCAGGGATTGGCCGGTGATAGCCGGGTAGTACAACTTATTCATAAGCATGTACAATCAGGCAAACTGGTGGCGGCGATTTGCGCGGCGCCAAGCCACGTTTTGGCCGAGGCGGCGGGAATATTGAAGGGACGTCGGGCGACCGGTGATCCCTCGTTTAACGACCGTCTGGCGGCCGGTGGCGCGATTGTGACAGGTGAACAGGTGACAGTGGACGGTGCAATCATCACCGGGATGGGGCCGGGAGCGGCGATGCTTTTTGCTCTGGCGCTCACTGAATATATGGCCGGGAAAGAAACAGCCGATACATATGCTATGAAGTGGCGGATTGACCGCCGCGCCATCTAGCTCGTGAGAAATTGATATGACAATCTGTGTTTACGAAGATGATAAGTTTCAGAGTTTTCTACCGCTGACCTATCTGCGGCCGGTGTCGGCTTTGCGTTGCGGCATTGTGCCGCTGTATGAACGTCCCCACCGATATTTTCCCCAATCGCGGTTTTGCCTGGCCGTGCGCGATGCCATCACGCCGCTGACAGCCCACCTTTTGCGAGATATACCGATCAATATTATCAAGAGGGAAGAAAATGAAGAGGTTCTGTTTGTAAACGGGCGCATCCGGTACTACGGAAATCTGCCGGATCTGGTCGGCCACGCCAAAGTGACTACTCGTTTTGTAAACAGCTCTGGAGGTACGGTCGCGATGCTGTTCAAAGCACCGGTGGTCAATCACACGTCGAAAGTAACGACGCCTGCCGAGTATGTTGAAATTTACAACCGTGAGACCAAAGAAATTCCCGATGCTCCGACCAGTGCGACCTTGTTTGAACACCTATGGGAGCTGGTGGCCGATATCGATACCGAGCTGAGAAACGATTTCGCTGGCGTGGCGAAGCCCGCGTCGAACAGCTCGGTGGTTCATCCTGGAGCGTACCTGCTTGGAAGCGATCATGTGATCATGCGCGACGGAGTGGAAGTGTTGCCGGGAGCAGTTATCGACGCGCGCTCGGGACCTGTGTATATCGGCGCTAATACGAGAGTTGAGGCGCATGCCGCTATTTATGGGCCAAGCGCGATAGGACCGAATTGCATTGTGGGTGCCGGAAAGTATTCCGGAGTGTCGATTGGACATACCTGTCGGATCGGTGGCGAGGTGGAAGAGAGTGTGTTTCAATCATACGTGAATAAGTATCACGCCGGGTTTATCGGCCATAGTTACGTCGGCTCGTGGGTAAATTTCGGCGCGATGACCACCAATTCCGACCTTAAGAACAACTACTCGAGTATTCGAGTTCAGGAAAACGGCAAGTCGATCGATTCGGGGTCGATCAAAGTTGGCTCGTTCATCGGCGACCACACCAAGTTTGGCATTGGAACACTCTTGAATACGGGAATCGTAATCGGGGCCGGATGCAATATTTTTGGCGGGTCGCTGATCGCGGAGAAGGAAGTGCCGTCGTTTGTCTGGGGAAAGACCGGCGACTGGACGACGCATCAGTTCGACAAAGCCATCGATACGGCCGCTAAAACGATGGAGCGTCGCAAGCAAACACTCACCGAATTCGAGACTGCGGCGCTCAAGCTGGCGTTTGATAACCAGGCGCCGAGTGCCGGGTGTGTCGATTTCGTGTAGATTCCCGCACACACACAGTCGCAACTTGACAAGCCGGTACCACCGCTCTATCATGCCCCACAGAGGAGATCACTGTGCCCGAACTCCGTAAAGACCCGATCATAGGCCGCTGGGTTATTGTCAATACCGAGCGCGGCAAGCGACCATCAGCGATTACTTCGATTCCGCCCCGTAGTGATGCCTCACTCTGTCCTTTTTGCGAGGGGAACGAGTCTGCGACGCCGCCGGAAGTTCTGGCGTATCGGCAACCGTCGTCGGAGCCGAATCATCCGGGGTGGCGATTGCGGGTAATTTCCAATCGATATCCGGCACTGGTGATCGAGGGGGATACGCGCAGAGAGCCGCACGGCATTTATGATAAGATGCAGGGAGTAGGGGCGCACGAGGTGATAATCGAGACGCCCGATCACGGTCGTGATCTGGTCGATTTGTCCGACTGGGAAGTGCGCGATGTGCTGTGGGCGTATCGCGAGCGGATGATCGATCTGGAACGCGACCTGCGTTTCAAGCATATTCTGATTTTCAAAAATCACGGTGAAGCGGCGGGGGCGTCACTTGAGCATTCGCACAGCCAACTCATCGCCACGCCGATCATTCCGAAGCGGGTGGTCGAAGAGATGGAAGGGGCGAAGAAGTACCACGATTTCAAAGAGCGGTGCATTTTTTGTGATATTGTCAGGCAGGAGATCGACGACAACGCGCGATTAGTCAAGGACCATGATGCGTTTATTTCATTTGAGCCGTTTGCGTCGCGGTTTCCGTTTGAGACCTGGATCATTCCCAAGACACACCAGTCGAGTTTCTTGGAATTGTCCGACGGCGAATATCTGACGCTGGCACGGGCGCTCAAAGACACTCTGGCCCGGCTTAAGTTCGCACTGAACAACCCGCCGCTGAATTTCATTTTGCATACCCGGCCGATTGCGCGGGACAGTCATGAATATTTCCACTGGCATTTCGAAGTGATTCCCAAATTGACAAAAGTAGCCGGGTTTGAGTGGGGGTCAGGGTTCTATATCAATCCCACGGCCCCGGAAGAAGCGGCCGCATACTTGCGAAGCATTGACCTGGCGTCCCAGCAGGAGTCGGCACGTCCGACAGGATCACATGGATAGATTGAGGATAGCAATGATCTCACCCGAGGCGGCGCCGCTGGCCCGCACCGGCGGGCTTGGCGATGTGCTGGGAGCGCTACCCCAGGCGCTTGCCCAGCGAGGGCATGAGGTTTCCGTATTCATTCCCAAGTATGCCTCAATTGCTACCGGCACCGTGAAACTCACTTCGACTGGGATTTCGCCGGTGGTAAATTTGGGTGGGACCACTACTACGTTCACACTTGATCGAGTGGACTCGGCTGAACATACACCTGCAGTTTATCTGGTCGGCAATCGTCAGTTTTTCGACCGCCCCGACTTGTATGTGGATTCGCGCACCGGCTCAGATTATGTCGACAATGATCAGCGGTTTGCGCTATTCTCGCTGGCCTGCCTCGAAGCAATTCGATTGTTGGCACAAAAAGTGGATATCATCCATCTGCATGACTGGCAAGCGGCTCTGGTGCCGGCATTTCTCAAGACTCGATTTCTGGGCGAGCCGGTTTTTGCAAATGTCAAAACGATTCTGACAATTCACAATATCGGATATCAAGGGATGTTCCCCGGCGATCGATTCCAACAACTCGGATTGCCGGAAGGTTACTTTTATCCGGTCACCGGGCCGGTCGAGTTTTTTGGCAAAGTCAATTTCCTCAAGGCGGGGATTGTGCTTTCCGACCGGGTGACAACGGTATCGGAGACTTATGCACGCGAAATTCAGCAGAGCGACGAATATGGATTTGGCCTTGAGGGAGTTCTTCGCAATCGCGGCGCTGATGTAGTCGGGATATTGAATGGCGTTGACTATTCGATTTGGTCGCCCGGAAAAGACCGCCGAATTCCACGGCAATACGGCCTGAAGAATCTATCAGGAAAGCGCGAGTGTCGGACTGAGTTGGTACGAGAGGCTGGGCTACCAGCTCGCGAAAAGTCGCCATTGATCGGCATGATTACGCGGCTGGCCGATCAGAAAGGGCTTGATCTGCTGGCGGAGTCAGTGGACGAGTTATTCGCATTGCCCATTCAAATGATTGTCTTGGGAACCGGTGATCAAAAGTATCATGAACTGTTGACGCTTTGGGAGAAACGCTACCCTGACAAACTCAAAGTGTATCTGACTTTCAACGATGCTCTGGCGCACCGGATTGAAGCGGGGGCCGACCTATTCCTGATGCCGTCGAAATATGAACCATGCGGATTGAACCAAATGTACTCATTGCGCTACGGCACAATACCAATCGTGCGCCGAACCGGTGGGTTGGCCGACACAGTTGTTGACTACGATCCGCAATCGCGCACCGGGACTGGCTTTGTGTTCGATGAGTACAGCGGCGAGGCGATGGTTGACGCAATTCGGAGGGCGATAGAGGTCTTCCCCAAAAAGCGGAAATGGAATGAAATTCTTAAAGCCGGCATGAGCGCCGATTTTTCGTGGGGAATGTCGGCCGCCAAGTACGAATCGCTCTACGCAAGCGTCTTTACGGCATGAGATCTCCCTTCGGGCTCTCAGGGAGTAAGCTGGCAATGATCCTGGCGATCCCTGCGGTTGCCATTTTTTGTTTTCTCGCGCTCAAACTCAATTTTATTCAAGACGACGCGTACATTTCCTACCGATACGTTCAGAACTTTTTAGATGGGCGAGGGCTGGTATACAACGCCGGCGAGCGGGTGGAGGGGTTTACCAACTTTGGCTGGGTGATCTATCTGTGCATGTGGGGATCACTCGGACTTAAGTACATCACAATCTCAAAAATTACGGGTTTTGCTCTGGGTGGACTATTTGTCTTTCTGACATATCTGATCGGATTAGAGGTGTTCGGCCAGAAGGGGAAATGGTTTGCGCTGGTCGCTACCTACCTGGTCGGAGCGAATCAGAGTGTTGCGTATTGGAGTCCGGCCGGGCTTGAGACGGCGGCATTTGCGGTCGCGGTTGCCCTGTGTTTACTGTGGTGGCTACGGAAGAGTCGCCTCTTGATCTGGGCAATGGTGATGGCGGTCTGGTTTCGGCCGGAAGGGGCGGTGATCTGTGGGCTAATTGTAGCGATTGACTGGATGATTGAGCGGAGGCCGCCAGTATTCTCGGCCCTTTGCCTGGGCACTGCTCTGTTGCTTAGCTTGCCCATGGTCGGATTCAAGTCGGCCTATTACCATGGAATTCTTCCCAATCCGTTTTACGCCAAGACGGGTATGGACCTCGCGCAACTTAAGAGCGGAGTAGACTACACGTGGCAGTTTTTGTCAGATTATGGACTTTGGGGCGGAGGGATAGTTGTTTCGATTGCACTGGCGTTAGTTGGAAAGTTGACTACGTCATCACTGCGAATACTTCTCATCTTCTGCGGATATGCATTGTATGTAACGGTCATTGGCGGTGATGTACTCAAGGTCCACCGTTTCTATGTTCCGCTGGCTGGCGCGAGCGCTTTGCTCTTGACGAGCGTGGTATGGGGGATGGTTGGCAAGATGCGGACTGTGGCGCAGACGGTGATTCTGGTAGTCTTTGCGACGGTCACGGTACCGCTGGCATACTGGTTACCGTTGAAATATGTAAAGTCATACAACGAATCAGAAAAGGGACTCGTATACAATCAGGCTTTCTTGGGCAGGGCGATCAAGATGGCCGATGCATCCGATTTTAGTGTGGCCGCAACTACGATTGGTGCGCTTGGGTACGAGTTGGTCGGGCACACCGTGATTGACATGCTCGGGCTGACCGATTCGACGATCGCCCGGCACCCACACTCGGATGCTGACAATATGACTACTACCTGGAAAGAGCGGCAGTACAACAGCCGGTATGTCTTGTCGCGCTCACCTGATTATGTTGTTTTTTCAACCGGCTTGAAACCGTCGGCGCCCGCTGAGAAATCGCTCTTCTTATACAAGCAGTTTGTGACTTCGTATGCGATGCTCTCATGGTATACCCCTGATCCGGATGGACGATTGACTACTCAAATCAATAACGCCTACCATCGGATTCATCCAATTACCGGGACGATTGAGCCGGTGTATCCGGTTGAATATGTTGACAAGATGAAACGAGGGATGGAACTTATGAATCAGCGCAAGTTCGATTCGTCGGGGATGTACTTTGATGCCGCGATCAGAGCGTTCCCCGATACGCCGTCGATTCCACTGATGGTGACGAAAGGGTATCTCTGTCTTATCTCGGGCCGAGACGAAGAAGCGCGGCGACTATTTTCGACATGCTTGGAGCGGGACTCGCTGGTGCCCCCAGCGCATCAGGCGCTCTTCTATCTTGCCCATGGTACCGGAGACCAACGAACAATCGATTTGCATCGCGCCTGGCTCAAGAAATTGGAGCCGTGGTTTGTCGGTCCATATGAATATATCGCTCGGAAGGCGCACGGACTCCCCGAATGATACTTAAGACAAATCACATCGCCAGGAATTTCAGTTGTTTGAGGCCCGCCAGTGCGGTATCGTGCAGGGGAATTTACGTAGAATAAGAATATGAAATCTACCGACTGGAAGAAATACCTCTGGCCCGCTGTTTTTTTGGCTCCGGCGGTTATCATTTGGCTGATTATCGCCATCAAACTGAATTTTGTTCAGGATGATGCCTATATCTCGTACCGGTATGTGCAGAATTACCTCGATGGCCACGGGCTGGTCTACAATATTGGAGAGCGGATAGAAGGATTTACGAATTTCGGTTGGGTGATCTATTTGTTACTCTGGGGCTCATGGGGTCTGCCGTATCTGGTGATTTCGAAGCTGACCGGGTTTGTGCTGGGGGCCGGATTGGTTGTTTTAGCGTATCTGATCGGCCGGGAAGTATTGGGTGAAAAAGGGAAGTGGTATGCGCTTCTTGCGGCATATCTGATAGGAATCAATCAGAGTGTTGCTTACTGGAGTCCGGCTGGGTTGGAAACCGCGGCGTTTTCGGTAAGTGTAGGGTTGTCGATTTTGTGGTGGCTCCGCAGGAGTCCGCTTTTGATTTGGGGGATGGTGTTGTCTGTTTGGTTTCGGCCCGAGGGAGCGGTAGTTTGCGGACTGCTGGTGGTGGCCGAGGCGATTGTCGAGCGGCGAGTTCCAAAGTTCGCCTTGTCGAGCTTGATTATCGCGTTCATCCTTAGCCTGCCGATGGTTGGATTCAAGCTTGCCTATTACCACGGCATTTTGCCGAATCCATTCTATGCCAAGACAAGTTTTCATATGGATCAACTCCGAAATGGTCTGGGATATACGTGGGAATTCCTTCGCCATTACGGCTTTTGGGGGATCGGACTAGCGGTAACGCTGGCATATCTGATTGCGGGAAAACTAACCCGAGAGCAACAGAAGATATGGTGGGTGTTGGCAGGATACACGCTGTATGTAACCGCGATCGGGGGAGACGTCCTCAAAGTCCATCGTTTCTATGTACCTGTTGCAGGGGCAAGCGCGGTGGTACTTTTGTTGGCAATTTGGATGGTGGTCGCAAAGTTGAAGAGTCAGACTCAGCATCTGGTACTATTTGTCGTGGCACTAGTGACGATTCCGTTGACCTGGTATTTCCCCGGCGCCACGGTCCGGACTTTTAACCTAAATGAAAAACGATTTATCGGGAAAATGCAGTTCACGGCCAACGAGATGAAACGCACCGATGCGTCGAATTTCAGCGTCGCTACACCGACGATAGGTATCTTCGGATTCGAACTTATGGGGCATACCATTATCGATATGCTTGGATTGACTGATTCGACGATTGCCAGATATTCTGAACCGCCGATTCCGGGCATGACGACGACCTGGAAAGAACAGAAGCACAACACAAAGTACATTTTGACGCGCGCCCCGAATTACATCGTTTTTTCGACCGGGGCTAAACCCTCGGCGCCGGCCGAGCGGGCGCTTCTTCTGTATCCGGCTTTTATGGAAAGTTACCGGACAGTCGGGTGGTTTTTCCCTGATCCGGAGGTTCCCAGCGCGGGGGGGCTGATCAGCCCGGCGTACAAATTGATGCGCCCCGTGACCGGTAGTCTGGAACCGAGCTATCCGGAGCGGTATGTGCATCACTACAAATTGGGACTGGACGCGTATACGCGAGCGCAATACGGACTGGCAGTAGCCGAGATGGATTCGGCAATTGCAATATCACCCAAGCCGGCGTACATCTACGTTCCGTATTACAAAGCGTTTTGTCAGTTTTTGGCGCAGAAACACGATCTGGCGAGGCCGCTCCTTGACAGTATTTGCGGTGTCGACTCGACCCTATATGAGACGCATAAAGAGCTGTTGATTTATGCCTCTGTCGAAGGGAACATGGCCAAGGCCGAGATCCACAAGCGATGGCTGAAAGCATTGGTCCCCTGGTTTTATCCTCGGATACAGGCTGTTGTCGATCAGACGGTTAGGGACTACAAGGCCGGTCACCGGGTGCTGAATTAGTTTGACTTTGGCGGCGGCCGGTATATATTCTCTGCGCGGTGGAAACACCGCCCGACATTTGACTAGTAAGCGGGAATAGCTCAGTTGGTAGAGCACCACCTTGCCAAGGTGGCTGTCGCGAGTTCGAGTCTCGTTTCCCGCTTTTATTTTCGGCGCCATAGCCAAGTGGTAAGGCAGAGGTCTGCAAAACCTTTATTCTCCAGTTCGAATCTGGATGGCGCCTTTTTTTCTGCCCTCATCGGTATCTTTTCAATCGATCAAAGATGATTCACATTTCGCCTCAGCGGATGGCCGTCAGGATAAATTTACCGAATCGTATTGATTTAGAAATGTGTCATTGAGAATTCCGGAATGGTTGTCGACGACACTTCGTTCATTCTCTTATTTCTTGTATTTGTCATTTGCGCTCTTATATTGCAATCAACTTAGGAGGGCCCTAAGGCCCGTGACACTCTCAATTGGAGGATTCGACGATGGCGATGAAAATAACCGATGAATGCACCGCGTGCGGACTGTGTCTGCCGGAATGTCCGACCAATTCGATTGCCGAAGGCGACATTTATGTGATCGATGCCAATACCTGCAACGAATGCGAGGATCAGTCCGATGGTCAGCATTGCGTGGCGGTCTGCCCGGTTGATTGTATTGTGAAAGCATAAGCGGGAGCGCAAATCCCCCACGAAAAAAGGCCGCCCGGTGGGCGGCCTTTTTCTTTGTGCCGGATAATTTTAGAGGGCGCTACTCTGGTTGGGTAGAGGGGGCTAGGAAACTACCCAGGGACAGCAGAGAGTCACCCTCGAATCTGAAATATATATACGACGGGCACAGGGGCTTGTCAAGTGCCAATCGACGATTGCAGATAATGTGGCCCGGTCTTATCATCTTTTAGTATCGAACAATCTTGGTCGGGATCGTGATGAGCAGGGTTTGGGGTTGACCCTTGATATCAACTCGAATCTGAAACCTAAAATTTGAAGTGTACGTTCCCGGTTCAAGTCCCGGTTTCGGGGAGACTTCAAGTTCAAGACTCTCTCCGATTGCGGCTTTTGGTTTTGTGATTCGTATTTCCGCAATGTCGGAGTGCGCGACGATGTCGCCCACAATTTCGGCCTGCGAAAAGTACGCATTCTTTATGATGGGGACCGTGACTTTTCTGGATGGCTGATTCGGGAGGAGGAAAACAGAAATTGGTTCGGGCTTCAGGCCGCCGTAGTATTGTCCGACCGTCGCCGAATAGGTCAACTGCAGGTAATGCTTGGATGAGTCGCGAAAATAAATGTCTACCTGCTTGGTCGTTCTCCCGTAAAAATCGCGCGTACTGAATTTCAAGACAACGCGGGCGGTGTCACCGGGGTTCAGGGACGAGTCGGACGGCCGAGCCAGCGAGCAGTCACAGGGAGCGATCACCGAGTCGATCATGACCTTGCTGGCCGAGCCATTGATCAATAAGTAGGTATGCGCAAGATCAAAGTCGATTCCGACTTCACCCCAATCCCAGTTCGGTTCCGGACAGTACAGCGTCTTTGGCGATTGGGCGAATGCCGAAACAGACAATACACAAGTCAGCGCAGTGGCGGCGACGAGACTTCTCACTTTTTGGCGACTCCCTCAAGTTCGGCGCCATATCCCTGTCGGCGCATCCAGTCGTCATTGTAGCATTTGCTCAGATACCGAATACCGGCGTCGGCAAAAATTCCAACGAGAATCGATCCTTCCGGCGCGGTTTTGGCAACCCGCTCCATAGCGCAGGCCACGCTCCCGGATGATCCGCCGCCGGATATGCCTTCGGCGCGGGCGATAGCGCGGGCGCGGTTGAACGAGTCTTCGTCGGAGACCGTTATCACTTCGTCGACGAACTGCGGATGAAGCGCTTTGGTTATGACGTCGGACCCGATCCCTTCGACTTTATAGGTATGCCCTTCGATTTCCCGCCGTTCTTTTATAAAGGTCGCGAAGATTGATCCCTCGGGATCAACGGCGATATTTTTCACATTCGGATTGCGCTCTTTGAGATAGCGGGCGGTTCCGGAAAATGTTCCGCCGGTTCCGATGCCCGCTATGAAATGAGTAATTCCGCCGTCCGCATCATCCCAGATTTCCGGGCCGGTGCTGAGATAATGAGCCTGGACATTGTCCTGCGAGTCGTACTGGTCGACATCGAAATATCCGCGTTCTTTGGCGATCCGCCTTGCAACCATGTAGCATCCGGCGGGATCGTGATGGCCGGCCTCGGTTGGCGTGATGATGACTTCGGCGCCATAGGATTTGATCAAGTCGACTTTTTCCTGGCTGGTTTTTTCGGGGGTTACCAGAATCGCTTTGAGGCCATGAACGCTGGCAACCATCGCCAACGCCGAACCGGTGTTGCCCGAGGTGTTGTCGATGACCGTGTCACCCGGTTTGACTTTTCCCTCAGCCAGAGCTTTGCGAATAATGTGGAGCACCATGCGATCTTTCACCGATCCGGTCGGATTCTGAAACTCGAGTTTCACGTAGGCTTTGACCCTGGGAGTAATTCCAGTGCGAAGCCGGACGAGCGGTGTGTGTCCGACCAAATCCAAGATGCTCTCAAACGCTTTCATAGTTTCCTTTGGTTATGCCGGCAAAGCTTATACAAACCAAGGTCTAAATTCAAGACTTTGTTTGCGCCAATTTTTCGGCGTTTTTGTTGACTGAGGCGGGGTCTGCTCGTATATCGCCGGGGTAGAGAATTGCCGGGAAGGTGGCTGGCCGTGGTTGTACGTAAGTAATTGTGATAGGAAAAGATATGATAGCGCCGAAAGTGCTCGTAGGATGGCTGGTGATTGGAGTCGTAATTGGCGGGTGCTCCGAGAAACAGAAGGATGCGGCCCGTCTTGAAGCGGCAATGAAAAACGGCGACTCGGTTGTTGTCCCGGAGTACACGGGCCCGACGGACTCGGTTGTGCGCGGACAGTTCGATTCGGCCGTCGCTGAGATTTCCGCTCAGGCGGTGATGATGACTTCCCAGCCGCAGGTCGATTCACAGAAAAGCTTAAGCTCGACCGACTCCTCGGAAAGTACATCTTATTCGGCAACGTCAGATACTGGGCTCGGCGAGTCGATGGCCGACTCGAACATGTCCCAATCTCTTGAGCCAATAATGGATGCCGGGGCAGTTCCACGGGAAGAAATGCCCAAGGCGAAAGTCGCGTCCCCTGCGGTCGCGACTCCTTCGGAGCCGGAAGGCACTGCGGGCGGTTTCGTGGTTCAGGTGGTAAGCACACCGGACGCGGCTGAGGCGGCCACGCTAGTTGCGAAGTTTAACAAGAGCGGGTACCGGGCGTTTTCAATGACGGTAGAGGTGGATGGCTCCACCTATCACCGGGTCCGGATTGGACGGTATGCCACGATAGCCGAAGCCGAGGCGGCGCTGGACGAACTACACCAGAAGTTCAAAGTGAGCGGCTTTGTGGCGACGGTGAAATAGATTGGCTGAGGACAAAACGACAAACGCCGCTCGGCTGGACCGGGCGGCGTTTGATTTTTTGGTCTCAGTCTTGACTTAGGCCGTTACCGAGTGCAGTGCGCCGCGGACTTTGTCTTTTTCTTCCCGGACAACTCGTCTGTAGAACGTGCATTCATGACAGCTAAGTGGTCGACCTTCGTTCTGGGCCAACTGACGGCACCCCGAATCGGGAACGAGCCAACAGGCTCGGCCGGCGGCGACCCCGCCGTTCTGGCCATCGTGCTTCATCGACTTGGTTACCGGGCACTGGCCGAGCAAAGGAACCATGACTCCGCCGGGTTCCCGTCCGCAGTTGCGAAATTCCCAACAGTTGAGGCGTCGCGGGTTCGGCATGATTACTGGTTATCGACAACGCGAAGCACGGCGCCAAACTTGGGATTGGATTTCATGCTTTTCACTTGGCTGTCGTTGGCGACGCTCATGAAGTCGTTGTAGGATTCCTTTGCCTCTTTGATGTTGTCGGTAGCGAAATAACAGAGCATCAGGTACTCGTGAATGTCGGCGCTTTTCGGATCGAGTGAGCGGGCATCCTTAAGATGCTTGATCGCCTGTTTGGGATTACCCTGAGAGAACCGAGCAAGGCCAAGACCGTAGTATGCCTGTACATTTCGTCGGTCGAGAGTTATCAGTTGCTCATAGTCGGCAATCGCGGCGATCTGCTCGCCCCGGGCGAGATAAAGATTTCCGCGGCCGGCGAGGGCGGCGGTTGAGGTTTTGTCGGTGCGAATCGCTCCATTGTAGGCAATCAGGGCTTTTCCCATGTCGCCGGCGACACGATAAATTTCAGCGGCACGGAGGTAATCCTCTGATGCTTCGGGATTACGTCCGGTTTTCGATTTCAAGTCCGCCAGCCCGGTGTAGGCGGCGGCGTAGCTTGGTCTGGCCCCGATTGCGGCGGCGAACTCGTTCTCGGCTGTGGTAAAGTCGTTTTGACCTACTGCCGCTAAGGCCGCCTCGTAATGTTGTTCCTCAACTGGTACCGAGGGCTTTGTTGCTGGGGTTTTCTGCGGCGTTAGTTGCACCGCCAGACTGGTGGTTTTTCCCGCTGAGAGATCAACAGTGCCTTTGACAGTCTTGTATCCGTCTTTGGCGATTTCATAATCGTAGTGTCCCGGTTTGAGGCGGGCATAGGTGAGATTTCCTGCGCCGATCACCCGGCCATTGAGCGACAACGTCGCGCCCTCAATGTCTGCGTCGAGCAGAAGGCGGGCGTTAGAATCGCCACCAGCGGCGTCGCTATCAGTGTTTGAGTTCGCCCGGGGCGAACCGGTGCGAGGCTGAGCCGGTCGTTCCTGCGCGACCGCCGGAGACGGGGACTGGTTGGCCGGTTGTTCATAGACTGATTGTGTCAGCGGTTGTTTGGTCGGCTGGTTTTGCTGGGCATAAACGGGGGAGAGTTTCAGGGTCGTGATTTCGCCCGACACGATCGTAGCATAGTCGGCGCCAATGACGCCACCATTAACGATGCACTCTATTTTGTGGGAACCACTCTTGATCAGATCGCTGACAAAGAATCCCTGCCCGTTGGTTTTGAATGACTGACCAAGGTCGGCGATTCGAATGGTCGCGGACTGAGACAGCGGTTGACCGGATTGATCAGTGACAAACCCCACTAGCCGACCTTTGCCGGAAATCGAGGGCGTCAAAGCCGAGCCGACGAAAAAGAGAAGGACTGCCGCGATGGGGGAGGCGAGCGCAATTACGAATTTCGGACTGAACCGCTTCTTGCGGAGCAAATAGGGGCGGTCATTGATGACGATTTCGTCCTGATCGTGGAGGTCATTTTGTCCCACCACTTGTATCCAGTTGCGGTAGAACCAGGCCACTCCGCGGGTGCGCTTGGCCATGCGCGGGCGATTAGGATCGTGCGGCTCTGTCAAATTGGCGGCATCAACGTGGGGGTGCTGGTTGGTGTGACCGGGAGCGTCGACTTTTTTCAACAGGTCTCGCTTCTCACGGTCATTTAGGAATGACTTACTGTTGCCGTAGAGGTTTTTGGAGATCGATTCAACTTCTTTTTCCGACAAGCGGGAAATCCCGCTCTTGTCACCGGCATTGGTCGCAGGCGTTTCCGCGGCCGCGGCGACAGGAATTGTATTCGGATGTTCGGCCGGTGGCGTGGTGCGCCGCCGATTCGCGGAGGGGGACTCAGCGTTCGGATTGGTCTGATGCGAGGTAATGCTGGCTTCGTCTTCGACATCCAGTTCGTGACGACGCGATTTACGTCCGGCGCCGCCGACTAATTCGCGCTCGTCGTCGTGAGCTTCGGTCACCTCAAAAGAGGCATCGTCTTCGTGTGCGCTCTTGCCCTCGGCGATCGCCGACAACTGGGCATTGCAAACCGGGCAACGGTCGCCACCGTCGACCACCAGTTCAGTTGTACAGTTTGGACAGGTTCTCAAGACCGTTCCCTCGCTTTCCGTGTCGTGTCAACCTTTTGTGGAGTTATCGGTTACCCTATGGATTTCTTTAAACGAAGCCGGCTACCAGTCGTCTTTGGATGGAGTGAATTTTCCTTGGGGAAATGGCTTGACAGTCTTTCCCGCGGACGGGTATATTGGCGGCTACTAATTACCCGCCTTGCGGTTAGAGTCGGGTCGGAGTGAAGGAGGAAGGGACTTGAAAGGCATACATATGCGTTCGATACTGTTGATTTTCGGTACAACTTTGCTGGCGGCGCTGTTGATCGGATGCACCCAGAAAGACGATATTGTTACACCGGTGTCACAATCGGTTCTGGCCCTCAATCCGCAGAATCTGCCTACTCCGCCATCCGGGATGATTTACGAATTGTGGATTTCCAAAGAGACGGTACGAGGCACAGACTTTGACCCGGCACAGGCAATATCGTTGGGTCGCTTTTCGTACTTATCAAATGACAGTGTTCGGACTTTTCTCGATGCGGCCGGTTTGCCGCGCGACAGTGTGTTTAAGTTGTCGGGTGATTTTCAGACATTCCGTTCGGTCTTTGTCGGCTTGCACCGGACGGCCGACGCGGTGGGGACTTTGCCCGGCGCAATTATGCTGATCGCCTACATACCGAGCTCGGCAGATATTCCGATCAGGATGGTGTTCCCGCAGGCGGATAGTCTGTGGCAGGCGACTTGCCGGTACAATCTTGAAGGGATATCGGATAACAACCGAGGCACCAATGATGCCCACGGTGTTTGGTTCAGCAGTTACCGGACGGCTAACTTCAGGTTTGATGACACTACCGAGATCGTTTTTGACTCAGCTACTCTGGACACTATTAGGCCTATCCTTTGTACGGGGACATTCGACACCTGCAATATAGAATCGCTGAAGGCGGACTATCCATACTCCGTGAGCAATTATCGTGTAGAGACGAAGAGAGTTGTCTTCCCTAACGATTCACTCATTCTGGGTGTTGATTCATTCATGCATACCGGCGTGAGGTTCGACCTCATCAAGAAGGCTGATTCCACCTATCCGTATGTCAGACGGAAGCTGAACTACTCAAGCGTTGCCACAACTGCCCGCACATTAACACTCGACATTTTTTCGCAGGACGATTTTGGTCTGCCAATAGTCACCGAGTGGGGTTGGAAGTATGCTGGGTGGGCGCTGACGCCGCACATCGCGCCGAGCTCTCAGGTGGGAGGACTCACCCCACCGGCGTGGCCATACAAAACATTTGCAGGGACTTGGATTTCCGGAGGTGACGGCGCCTTGTTGCCGACTGGAACTTTTGCCGACATTAACGCCTCCGACGATGCTAATCCGTTTGCACTAAATAACTATCTGCCGCCGTTTCCGGGCGAGGACTTCCTCAATGCCGGTTCGCTTACCGACAGCCTGGGTTTGCCGAACGTGAATCTCATGCCCACTACAAGCGGAAACGTCGGATCGATTCTGGTAACGTTGGAGCCGGAAAACCGGCTGACGACCAAGACGAACTTCCCACTTATCGCTTTCGTGGGGAAGTTGCCGGCGGTCAAGACGGATACGCTTGGTCTTGTGCCGGTTGCGGTCCCCATGATAAACGGGACCTCGACATTGCTGGGTAACCAGGCATACAGTTTCCCGATCATCACGGTGGATGTAAAGAGATACTGATCTTTTCGATCTGGAGCAGATCAAAACGGCGGGTGAGAGCACCCGCCGTTTTGCTTTGATAGAAGACAGCCGGCACGGCCAGGTCGGCCATCGACGCCGGTGAACAAATAACTGCCTAATTCTTGCAAGAAATCGGATCGGCGCAGAAATTGCGCATTTGGTGGAATGGTGGTCGATTTGTCCTTCGGGGCAAATAGCGATTGCGGGAAAGGGGGTTGGCACCATATACTAAAGCCAGATTCATGTGTCGGCATGGACGCAGAACCGGGCATGTCTGTTGCTGTTTACCCTCACAGACAGAGAAGATTTGCCCGTATAGCAAACCAAGATATGGGAGTGGTGCGCGCTGGTACTCCAGCCACCTGACGATAGAGTCGGGCATCCCCCCTCCACCACTCCCTGTTTTTTTCTATCGTCCTCTCGGGATATTTAGCAAAACGCAAATCAGCCGATAGACACGCTATGCAGAATCGTGTCTCCCATTTGACCGCCCCGTTTCGGTTGGGATTTCTGGTGCGCCTGAGCGTGCTCTTGGTCGCGCAGATAGTCTTTCTCTTCTCGGCTTTCGCTCTGGTAATCTTTGTGCCCGAGAACAAGCCAGAGCGAGAAAGAGGGAGCGCCGAGATGTCCAGGTTACTGGGGGAGATTGCCAGTGCCATTGGAGGCATTTCAATTACCGATAGCGGAGTATCTTTGGAGTCGGCCGCGGGTCAGGTTGCGGGGACAAAGCTCGTTAACGCCGCCCGAGTACAGCGCTTCTCCATAACGTGCGCGAGTCCGGATCGACGGACAATCTTCGAGTGGCGAGCATCTACCGGATCCACTGAGGAGAGTCTGGTTGCTTTGGAACCCGACACCGATCAAATCGCCACTCTGATCTCGCTGGTGGCCAACATGCCACACGGGTACCAACTTCACTTGACTGAACACAAATCGGCTCCGCTGTATATCGAGCGATTCGATCTGGCCAATCTCGGACCGGTGGTACTGGCGGCCGAAGAGACTACCGACGTGGTGGCTGATTCGAGAGCTAACCTAATGGACACCATTATTCTTCTCTTTCTTGTTTCAACGCTCATCTCATTGCTCATCGTGTATCTCCTGTGGAAACGACTCCAGCAACCTCTTGAGAATTTGACACAAATTGTAGAGGCCACTGCCCGCGGGGACATGGCACATTCAGTAGATACTGCGGCCGAAGAACAAGAAATAACCCGTCTGGCCAACGGCCTGAGCCAATTGGCGGACCATCAACAGCGCGATCACAAGGCGGCTCAAGTGGCAGGGGAGAAACTTCAAGAGGCGAGCACTGCTTTGCGGGAGTCTCAACATTTCCTTCAAACGATTATAGACCGCTCGCCGTCGGGGATGATTGTCACGGATTCCGGTGGAAAGATCGTGATTCTGAATCATGCCGCGGCAAAGGAGTTTGGGTATTCCTCGGCCGAGTCAATTGGTAAAGGAGTCGAGTCCCTTTTCGTCATCCCGGCTGAATCGATTGGCGCCAGCGGGGAACAGTCAGGTTTTGAGACGGTGTGCTGGAGGCGCGACGGCGACTCGTTCCCAGCGTATATAGTTTCGGCCTCGGTGGAGACCGCCGGGGCGGGTCAGGGCGCCCGTGTGTATATTCTGCGCGACATAGTGGAAAGTCGGGGGTATCAGGATATGATGGTTCGCCTTGACCGCAACGCGGCTCGTGGCGCGATGGCGGCCGATATCGGACATGAGATTAATAATTTTCTCGCAGTAGTTCTCGGTAATCTGGAACTTCTTCCGCGTGCCTTTGCCAAGGGTGACGAAGCGGGGATCAAGAAAAAGCTCGAGACGATGAAGGTGAATGTTGAAAAAATCGCCCGATTCGCCGACGGCCTGATGGTCGAAAGCGCTAACGACGATCTGCAGACTGTCTCTATGAGTGTCAATCAGATTGTCGAGAATGTGATCTCCTTTTTGAGATTCCAGAATCGTTTCGACGGAGTCGACTGGGTGGTTCAACTACGGCCGGATCTTCCGATGGCAGAAATCGACGATGCCCGAGTCCAGCAGGTGCTGGTCAATCTGTTGTACAATGCCGCTGAGGCAGTGGGAGAGATTGAAGGGAATCATGTCCTGACGGTGACCACTCGTCCAGGGGTTCATGGGAATACGCCGGTAGTTCATGTCGACGTAGTCGACAATGGTCCGGGGGTTCAGCAAGATAAAGAGACACTGTTGTTCCGATCCAGATTCACGACCAAGAAGCAGGGGCATGGTTTTGGGCTGATGACCTGCCGCAAATTGGTTGAGCAACACGGTGGCTGGATAGGCTACCAATTCGAGAACGGCGCACATTTCTGGTTTGAGTTGCCGCTTGAACAGGCCGCAGTAAACCAAGCCTCTGCTACGGCTCCTGCCGCGTTGTCGGTTTGAGTTTTCAATTGCCGCTCCACGCACGGAGCGTTAGTTTCCCGTCATGTCCGAGATAGCCAAGTTAAGGCCGCGCAGTCGCTACACATGGTGGGTGCTCGCTCTGGCCGCCGGAGTGGTGTTACTCGTTACTGCGGTTGGAATATTCAAAAGCCGAAACGACAGTTATGGACTGTTGGTTCAGCAGGGCTCGGTTTTTACCGAGGCGCTGGCCGTCGCCTGTCAGAATACAGCCGTCACTGAATCGTATTATGATCGACTCGCCGCCGATCATTATCAGGATTTGGCTGACGATTTGTCCGGGGGAGATGCTCGCCGGTTGACTTCCGATCACCTTACTTCGTTTGTGCGCGACCGTGGCCTGCTCGGGGCCTACATATATGATTCGTCCGGCCTGCTCTTGCTTTCCGATATTGCCCAAGGCCCGGTGATCCGTCCACCGGCGGAGATTGAGGCGGCGGTTCATAAACTGGTGTCGGACTTTGCCACTCGTTCTACGATTGTATATCGAGAGGACACGGTGTCCGGGCTCAAACTTCATTATTTTATCGAAGTCACCAACCAACTGGATAGAGTGATTGTTTTGGCGGTCGATGCATCGCTGTATGACGATGCTAAGTCCCGCACCGGAATCGGAGTGTTGGCCCAACAGATGGCCTCCGAGCCGGGGATAGAGTATATCGTCTATCAATCGACCGATGGAATAGTCGTTTCTTCGCGAGCGAGCGGGGGGTTCGAGGCGATCGAATCGGACAATTTCCTGACCAATGCACTGGAGAGTGACTCAATTGTCTCGCGTCGAGCAGATTGGAACGGAAAAGAGATACTCGAATTGGTGCGGCCATTTTCGACGCGCAAGTATCCATTTGGACTCTTGCGGGTTGGTGTGTCACTTGATCGTTTTTTGGTTGTATCGCGACAATTTGATCAACTGATGATTGTCCTGGCGTTGGCGCTACTTGGGGTAACAGCAGTCAGCGGACTGTATTTATCGGGTCGCAAGGAGCGGGAGGGTTTGCGAAAGGACATTACGAATATTCGATCAGTCACCGACCAGATATTTGCGGAGCTATCGACGGGGGTGATGGTAATTGATCACGCGGGCGTGATTCAAATGGCCAATGCCTCATTAGAAAAAATGCTGGGCGTGGCTGTGGCCGGCCGGCGTGTCGAGGAGCTTGGACCGAACTTACCGAAGACACTTTCCGAAATGCTCGCGAATGACAGTACGATTGAAGAATCAGAAGTGTCCATAGGGGTGGGTGGGTATGAGCGAGTGTTGCTGATCGGTCGTTCGCGAATACAGCCGTCGGGTGGCGATGCGGGAGGCATTGTGCTGGTGGCCACCGACATCACGCAGTTGCGGGAATATCAAATAGCGGCGGCCCGAAAAGAACGGCTTTCGGAAATGGGACATCTGGCGGCGGCGGTTGCACACGAGATACGGAATCCTCTCAATGCGATTTCAATCGCGGCTCAGCGATTGGAAAGCGAATTTGCTCCGGCGGACCGCAGTGAAGAGTTTGCAGGAATGACAACACAGATTCGCGCCGAAACAAAGCGGCTCAATGAAATTATCACACGTTTTCTTTCGCTGTCGCGGGCAGAGAGTCCTGCGAGGGCTGAAGCCGATTTGAACAAAGGAATCGAGTCGTTTGTTGGGCTGATCAACGGAGAAGCACAGACGTTAGGAATTCGAGTTGAGACCAGTTGTTCGCCCGGTCTGGCTATTGGCCTAAGCGAAAGTCGCCTAAAGGAAATACTGCTGAATCTATTCAACAATGCCAAGGAAGCAATCTTGTCGCGCGAGGGGGGAGCGAAGATCATTCGATTGACCGGCGCGACACTCGGCTCCAGTGTCCTGCTTGTTGTCGCCGACTCAGGGCCGGGAATTCCCAAGGATCGGCGATCTTCGGTGCTGGCGCCATACTTTACTACCAAGGAAGCCGGAACCGGGATCGGATTATCCGCTGTGCATCAGATTGTCGAAAATGCTGGCGGGCGGCTCACTATTGGGGCGAGCGATCTGGGTGGCGCGGAGATTCAGATCGAGCTACCTGCCGCGGCTAACTAAGGCAAAAAAAAGAAGCGGCCGGGTTCGGCCGCCTCATCGGATTGATCCTTCAATCGAGATTCAGTTCTTACGCCTGCTTTTTCATCCAGGCGGTGCTGACTGATTTCGGGCGGGTGATCGGAGTTCCGACCGCACGATTTAGCACAAGCTGGGCGAGCATTCCCATCGCACGAGAGACTGAGAAGAGCACGGTGTAATACTCGAACTCCTTCAGGCCGTAGTGATAGAGAATGGCCCCGGAGCCGGCGTCGACGTTTGGCCACGGATCTTTGGCCTTGCCGTGTTCCTGCAAGACTTTCGGTACCGTGTTGAAGACGCGGTCGACGGTAATAAACGCCGGGTCGTCTTTGAGATACTGACGACCGAATTCACGGAAGGCCTCAAATCGGGGATCGGTGATGCGAAGCACGGCGTGGCCGTAACCGGGGACCACTTTTCCGCCTTTGAGCGTTTCCCACGCGTAGTCGTAGATTTCTTTCTCAGTGGGGGCACCTTTGAATTTCTTGATGGTGTCCAAAATCCAACCGAGACATTCCTGATTGGCAAGTCCGTGCAGAGGACCGGCCAGGCCGTTCAGACCGGCGGAAACGGCATAGTACGGATCGGACAGGGCTGAGCCGACAGTGTGGCAAGTGAAGGCCGAGACGTTGCCGCCCTCGTGATCCGAATGCAGAACAAGGTAGAGGCGCATCATCTTGGAGGTCTCACCCTTGACATCTTTCAGGCCAAGCATTCGGACATAGTCGGAAGACCAGTCGCGGGTTTTCGACGGGCCAGTGATCGGCCCCTTCTTGTATTTCATCTTGTAGATGCCGGCCGCGATTGTGTGAATCGTCCCGAGAATGCGCATTGCGTCGGCCAGGGCATGAATCCAGTAGTCGGTCTTCGGCATACCTTCGTCGTATTTCTTGCGGAAGATCGACTCATTTTCCATCGCGAGGATAGCGGTGTCGAGCATCGCCATCGGGTGCGAGGTTTTCGGCATTGCCTTAAGAACTTTCCAAACATACGGCGGGACTTTGCCGTTAGCTTTCAGTTCTTTTTGGAAGATCGCCAGTTCGTCGGCGGAAGGAAGCTCACCGGTGATTAACAGCCAGAAGATCTCTTCGGGCAGACGGTCTTTCAGCTCCATGATCGGACGACCACGAATGATGAGGCCGGTATCGGGTTCCACGACGGATGTGTCGCAGACGAGACCTTTGACGCCTCGCATACCGCCGAACGCCTGTTCGATCGTGACCTGCGATATGACTTTATCGCTTTTGGCCAGAGCGGCGCGTTCCTGACGCAGTGCGGGGATCATCTCGGCCAGTTTCTCTTTGAGTGTCTTGGCCATCTTTGCAACTCCTTCCGCGCACAATGAGGCGCGGTTGTTTATTTCCTACGATGTGAAATCTTTCACATTTGCTGGTGCAATATAGAACTGTGTTTTCACCCTGTCAAGAAATAGCTGGTATCAGCGGAGTTGGCGTAATTGTTTGTGAGTCAGTAGGTTGGCCGTCGAGAGTTGAGCCTACGAGTACTCGCAAACTCGGACATAATGGGAGTTTGAAGGAGATTGTGGAGGCAAAGTCGAGTAATTCTAAAGAGGCGTATCGTGGGTCTTTAAGGGCTATATAGAATCGTCCGGGGGAGCGATTTTGACTAACTGAATTGATGCGAAAGCAAGGGAATCGCGGGCGATAGATTTGACGAATGTTTGCAGGTCCTCGGTAGTTGCGGTGAGCACCAAATCGCCGGGCCCGAGTTGTTCGTGGGCGATGGTGAGTTGGCCGGACTCAATTTGCTTTTGTAGCCATTCAGAGTCGAGGACCGAAATTGTCAGCCCGGTGCTGTCGAGTTCAATCCGTGAAAAAGTGTGCGCACCGATCAAGTGTTCTTTGTAAGCGTCGGAGAGGACGTCGCTGGGATCCGGATACATGTCCATAAAGAAGTCGTCGCCGAGTTTGAGCAGGTGGGCGACAAACCAGGATGTGTCGTTTGATTCAACGTACGCCAGGGCATACGAAGAGTCCGGCTCGGCCTGAAAAAGCCAGAGGGCATCGCCATCTTCGGTTGTCCAGTCACCGGCGAGTTCCGTAATGACCAACTTGTCGCTTTCGTTGTAGAGTGGATGAAGCGAAGGGACCAGGCATCCGGCGAGACTGAACAAGGCGATGCCAAGGGTGAACATCCGTCTTTTCATACTCAAGTCCCTCCTTGGGACTGTGCGAGCACTGGGCAGTTCAGCCCAGGAGTTTGTCGGGATTCAGTCGGCGGTTCGGATCGAACACCGACTTGATCGTCTTCATAAACGATAATGTCGCAGAATCGAATTCCCATGACAAGTATTTCTTTTTGGCCAGTCCGATTCCGTGCTCACCGGTAAGCGTTCCGCCAAGATCCAGCGTGACCCGCATGAGCCGATCGATCTGATCATCAATCAGTGCCATGGTAGGCGGTTCAGTGTCACCGGCCAGAAAATTGACATGCAAGTTACCGTCGCCCGCGTGGCCGAACGAATTCACCCGCAGGCCATGTTTGCCATTTTGCTCAGCGACCCATTGCACCAGTTGCGGGAATTTGCTGTTGGGGACAGCGACATCCTCGGAGATGCGATAGGCGGCCGATTGTTTGATTGCTTTGGAAAGATTGCGTCGGACACGCCAGAGTTCTTCGGCTCGGTCGGCGTCGTCTTCGCGACGGAAGTAGACAGAGTTGTTCTTTCTACAGATTTGTTCGATGCGAACAGCCTGATTTCCGCCCTCACCAGAAGTAGTCTCCAAGAGCAGAAGTGCGGCGACAGAATCGAGCCCCTCGGTTTTTTCATAGGCATTTGAGCAAGCGGCGGCGTCACCGTCGAGAAATTCAAGAATAGTCGGAATGATTCCCGCGGCGGTGATATCGGAAACTGTCTGCGCGGCGCCTTTGGAGTGATCAAAGGCGACAAGGATGGTCGAGCCTTTTTCGATCGGCGGCGATAAGCGGACGGCGATGCGGGTCACGATTGAAAGGGTTCCCTCAGAGGCGATTTGCAGATCACCCAGATTCAGTCCGCGCTCGTGATTGAAGACACCGGTGCGAAGTATCGAGCCGTCGTGGAGGACAGATTCAAGTCCGATCACGTAATCTTTGGTAACGCCGAATTTCTTGCACCGCAGGCCACCGGCGCCCTCAGCGACATTTCCACCGAGAGTAGATTCTCTCCAGCTCGCCGGATCGGGGGGATAGGTGAGTCCAACTTTGGATGCAGCTTCTTCGAGATCTTTAGTGATGACTCCCGCGCCACAGATGGCGGTCAAATTCGCAGAGTCGATTTCCAAATGATTGAGCAGTTCGGTCGAGATCACCAAAGCGCCGGGAGTGGCGACACAACCGCCCGAAAGCCCAGTACCTGCGCCGCGAGGAGTGATTGGTATCGAGTGATCGCTACAGAATTTGACCGCCGTGGCGACATCTTCAGCCGAGCGAGCTTTGACCACTGCCGCAGGAATCGCATTGTAAGCGGTGGCGTCGTGAGAGTAATCGTCGAATTGTGACGGATCGGTTAGTAGCGAACCGGGATCGGATAGTCTCGCTCGCAGTTGTTCGAAGTGACTCGCCATTGGTGGTCGCCCCACGTACCCAGAATCGGGCGGTCAGGAATCCGAAGTTTTCTTGCCGGTTGAGGTCGAGGGGGGCGGAGTCGATGCGGTCGGTTTGGATGCCGGAGTGGTTGGTGTGGAAGAAGTAGTTGAGCTGGATTTGTCGGCATCGGCTTTGGACTTGTAGTCCTTGCTTCGATAATCAGTGATATAGAAGCCGGATCCCTTGAAGAGAAATCCGGCGCCACCAGAAATGACCCGATGAGTTTTGTCCCCACATTTGGGGCAGAGCTCAATCGGGTCATCAGTCATCGACTGAAATTCTTCGAATTCATGGCCGCAGTGGGAACAGCGGTATTGGTAGGTCGGCAACTTCGGTTATCCCTTTCTGGCGGTGACAAACTCACGTTTGACCGGTCCGGCGGCGACAATCTCCGGCGGACAACCGTCGCGGAACTTCTTGAAATTCTCGATAAACAGCGAGGCGAGTTGCAGGTATTTGTCCTGATAGGCGAAAGGGTCATCCCATGTCTTCGATGGATCAAGTACGCGCTCGGGGACGCCTTCGCACGATTTCGGAACAGCGAATCCAAAGACTGGATCAACCGTGAAATCAACTTGCAGGAGCTTCCCGTCGAGGGCGGCGTTGAGCAGAGCACGAGTGTGGTGAATCGACATCCGTTTGCCGATGCCGTACGGTCCGCCGGTCCAGCCGGTGTTGACCAGCCAGCAGGTGGCGCCGTGCTTGAGAATCTTGTTTTTGAGCATTTCGGCATAGTAATATGGATGATGCACCATGAACGGTGCGCCGAAACAGGCAGAGAATGTCTGCTCGGGTTCTTTGCCCAGGCCGATTTCTGTTCCGGCAACTTTCGACGTATATCCGGAAATGAAATGGTACATCGCCTGCTCGGGGGAGAGTTTGGCGATCGGAGGCATCACGCCCGAGGCGTCGCAGGTCAGCATGATGACATTCTTGGGATGGCCGCCGAGTTTTTCCGGCACGGCGTTGTCGATGAACTCAAGAGGATAGGCCGCGCGAGTGTTTTCGGTCAGGTGGTCGTCGTCCAGATCAAGCAGACGAGTCACTGGATCGAATACAACGTTTTCGAGGATCGTGCCAAACTTGCGTGTGCAGGCGTAGATTTGCGGTTCCGCGGTGGGCGAGAGAGCAATAACTTTGGCGTAACAACCGTTTTCGAAGTTGAAGACGCCTTCGTCGGACCAGCCATGCTCATCGTCGCCGATTAGTTGGCGATTCGGGTCGGCTGACAGGGTAGTCTTTCCCGTACCGGAAAGGCCGAAAAACAGCGCGGCGTCGCCGTTTTTGCCGATATTGGCCGAGCAGTGCATGGTCATCACGCCTTGTAGAGGCAGGAGATAATTAAGTATGGTGAAGACCGATTTCTTGATCTCGCCACCATAGCCGGAGCCGCCGATGATACAGAGTCGCTGGTCGAAATTCATAAGGATAAAGGTCGGCGACAGAGTACCGTCGATTTCCGGAAGAGCCCGGAATGACGGGACCGAAATGACAGTGAACTCGGGGATGAATCGACGCAGGTCATCCGGATTCGGAACTTCAAGAAACATGTTCTTGGCAAAAAGCGAGTGCCAGGCATATTCAGTGATGATGCGAACCGGCAGGCGATAGTTCGGGTCGGCGCCGCCGTAGCAGTCTTGTACAAACAAGTCGCGCCCTTGCAAGAATCCCTGCAGGCGATACAGGACCATGTTGAACTTGTCCTGGCTGAAGGGGCGGTTGTACTGTCCCCACCAGATTTTTTCTTCGCTAGTCGTCTCTTTGACAATGAACTTGTCATTGGCGGCACGGGCAGTGTGTTTGCCGGTATTGACGACAATCGGCCCCTGGTGCGAAAGCGATCCCTCACGGCGGAAGATCACTTCTTCGTAGAGGGTTGGTACCGACAGATTCCAGTATTCGTTGTTTAGATTGCGAATACCAAGATTCTCAAGCCCGAATTCGCTTTTGACCGCTTTGGCCTGCGATAGTCCGGGGGATTTTCGTTGAAATACGCTCATCGCCAGTCTCTCCTCAGTTTTCGGTCCCCAATATAGATTTCGTTCGGGGAGTCAGGATCCAGCACCCACTTAATTCGGGCGATGCCTTCCATGATTTCTTTGATTGTGCCGCAATAGCTGAGCCGCAAGTGACCTTCCATACCGAACTCTTTGCCCGGCACAGTCACGACCAGTGCTTTCTGCAGGATCAAACTGGACAATGCGACCGAGTCTTTGCCATAGGCAGAGAAATCCGGCAGGCAATAAAAAGTGCCGTCGGGTTTGGTGCAATGAATGCCGGTGAACGAACGGAGTTCGTTGAGCATCACGTTGCGATTGTTTTCAAGGGTCAAACGAAGCGACTCGACACTCGTCTGCACTCCCATCAGGGCGCCGGCGGCGGCCTCCTGCATAAGAACCGGCGGACACGAGGTGTTTTGCGCCGTTACATTACGCATGGCGTCGATCAGTTTCCGATTGGCGATAGTCCAGCCGATCCGGAAACCGGTCATCGCGTAGAGTTTGGAAATGCCGTTGATAACAATCAGGCGCGAACTGTCGGTGTGATCTTTGGCGAATTGATAGCACGACGGCGCGGTTCTGCCCTCGAACACCAGCTTATGATAGATGTCGTCCATGATGAGATAGATGCCCTTGCTTTCACAGAACTCGACTATCTCGGCAATGAACGAGTCGGGGTACATGACGCCCGACGGATTGTTCGGCGAATTAATTACGATCGCTTTGGTGTACGAGCTGACCGACTTTTTGATGTCTTCCATTCGGGGCTGGAACCGGCCGTCTTCGCTTTGCACGATTACCGGGATGCCGTAGGCCATCCTGACGATTTCCGGGTAGGAGACCCAATAGGGAGCGAGGATGACCACTTCGTCCTGCGGATCGATGATAGTCATCATCAGATTGTAAAAGGCCTGCTTGGCGCCGTTGGCGACGACAATATTCTCCGGTCCGATGATCTTGTTGTAGTTTTCTTCGGTGTACCGGATGATCGCTTTCAGAAGAGAAGGAATCCCCTCGGTCGGCGTGTAACGGATATCGGCGGTGGTGAGTTTCTGAGCGCAGGCCAGGACAGCGTCGATCGGCACTTTGCTTTTCGGCTCACCGGCGCCGAGATGGATCACCGCTTCCCCTTTTTCGCGAAGGACGCGGGCCGACTCGTTGAGTTTGAGTGTCGGGGGCTCGTGAATTTCACGAGCCAGTTTGCTTATGGACATCGGTTATCCTTTCAACAATGTGGCAATCGCGACGACATCGACTATATCGTCAACAGAACAGCCGCGCGATAGGTCGTTGGCCGGCTTGGCCAGCCCCTGAATGATCGGCCCGGTGGCAGTGGCATTGGCCAGCCGCTGGGTCAACTTGTATCCGATATTGCCGGCATCCAGGTCGGGGAATATCAGCACATTGGCATCGCCGGCGATTGCCGAACCGGGAGCTTTCTTTTTAGCAACTTCGGGGACAATGGCGGCGTCGAGCTGAAACTCGCCGTCGACTTTGAGATTTGGATGATCGCGTTTGAGGATTTCAAGAGCCTTCAAGACTTTGTCGACATCGGCATGCGCGGCCGAACCTTTGGTCGAGAACGACAGCATCGCGATCCGCGGTTCTTCGCCAACTAGATTGGTCAGAGTATGAGCCGTGGAAACAGCGATTGATGCCAATTGCTCGGCGGTTGGATTGGGAAGAACGGCGCAGTCGGCGAACATGAAAACTTTGTTCTGCACGCCTCGGTATTCGGGCATGGTCATAATGAACGAACTCGAAACAGTATTGATGCCTTTGGCCAGGCCGATCACTTGAATGGCGGCTCGGAGGACATCGCCGGTCGTCGAGAGTGCGCCCGCGACTGAAGCGTCGGCCAGATCGTGGCGGACCATCATAGCGCCGTAGAAGAGCGGTGACTGCATGGCGGCCAGTGCTTGATCTTTGGTGATTCCCTTGGCTTTGCGCAATTCCATGAGTTCATCGACATAGCCGGCAAGCTGTGGCGATGATTTGGGATTGATTACTTCAACGCCCGCCAACGAGACTTCATGCTCTTTGGCCAGCGTAGCAATTTCTTTCTCATCGCCGAGCAAGGTAACACCAGCGACAATCTTCTCGGCCAACAGTTTCCGGGTGGCCTGAATCATGCGTGGTTCGGTCCCTTCGGGAAGAACGACCCTGCGCTGTTTGGCTTTTGCTTTTTCTTTGATTAGCGAAACCGCGCTGGGGCCGGATTCGCGCTGAATTGTAGTTGTAACAGGAGTCATGTTGTTTTACACCACCTGATCCTTAAGGTCCGGATCAGAAATAAAGGCTTCAATGAAGCGGTCGATGTCGCCGTCCATCACTGCCTGCACGTTGGAGGTTTCGCAGTCGGTGCGATGATCCTTTACCATGTTGTAGGGGTGGAAGACGTATGACCGTATTTGGGATCCAAAATCTATGCGCTTTTTTAGTTTCTCGATCTTATCCAGCCGCTTGGCTTCTTCTTCGCGGCGGTGCTGGTAGAGACGGGAGCGGAGGACGGCAAAGGCGGCCTCGCGGTTTTTGATCTGGCTTCGCTCTGTCTGACAGGTGACGACAATACCGGTCGGGAAGTGGGTGATCCGGATCGCCGACTCGGTTTTGTTGACATGCTGGCCGCCGGCGCCGGATGAACGATAGGTGTCGATTCGCAGGTCCTCGTCCTTGATTTCGATCTCGACAGCATCCTCTACAAAAGGAGAGGCATGGACCGAGGCGAACGAAGTGTGGCGGCGGGCGTTGGCGTCGAAGGGAGAAATTCGGACGAGTCGGTGTACACCCGACTCCGCTTTGAGGAAGCCGTACGCGTAGTCGCCCTTGAATTGCATGGTTGCCGATTTCAGGCCGGCTTCTTCGCCGGGCTGATAGTCCAGAAGCTCCATCTCAAATTCGCGACGCTCAGCCCAACGGCTGTACATGCGGAAGAGCATCTCGGCCCAGTCCTGCGACTCGGTGCCGCCGGCGCCGGGATGGATCGTAATGATGGCGTCGCGGGCATCATCGGGACCGGAAAGGAGGGTGGCCATTTCCAGCTTGTGGAGATGTTCCTCGAGTTTTTCGATTGAAGTCCCCATGTCCTTGGCGTCGGGGGAGTCAGGCTCGACCAGATCGATCAGTTCGGAGGTGTCGGAGAGCTCGCTGACCAGCTTGCCGTAGGCCTCGAGCCACTTTTTATGGGAGGAGATTTGCTTAAGGACTGTCTGGGCAGTCTGGTTGTTGGACCAGAATCCCTCGGCGGTCGTTTTTAGTTCAAGATCACTGATCTTGGACTTAAGGCCGTCGAGGTCAAAGATACCTCGCAAGTTTGTCGAGGCGTCCGCGAAGCTCAGGAATTCTATTTCGTATTTCAGCTATCTGCACAGTTTTCAATCCTCAATAGAGAATCATAAGTATATGCAGTTTTATGTGTTCGGTCAAATATCTAAACTGCCGGCAAAAGGACAGCGGACCATAGATTAAATGAGAGCCTGAGCGTTGACACAGCCGGTCAACGTTGTATCTTTGGCCTGTGCTGAAACGCGTTGATACAATTGTAGTTGGGTCGTTTGAGGTTAACTGCTATCTGGTGACCGACGAGGCGACCGGTGATTTGGTTATAATCGATCCAGGTGACGAGGCGGAAGCGATCGTCCGAAAGATCGAAAAAATTGGTGGCAAGCCGAAGGGAATTCTGCTGACGCACGCCCACGGCGATCATATCGCGGCGGTGACACCGATTAGAAATAAGTACAATATTCCACTTATAGCGGGAGTCGAAGAGAAAGCGTATCTGAGCAATCCGGCGCTCAATTTGTCGGGTGAAATCGGCATGCCAATCTCGCTTGACCCTGCTGACCGCTTGATGGCTGATGATGATCTGGTAAGTGTCGGGTCGATTTCGTTCAGGGTGCTATCTACCCCCGGACATACGGCGGGCGGAGTTTGTTATTTGGACGAAAGCGATGGGGTCTTATTTTGCGGCGACACACTTTTTGCCGGATCAATTGGGCGAACGGATTTCCCCGGTGGATCGCATAGCACCTTGATAAAGTCTATCCAGCAGAAAATTCTCATATTGCCCGATTCGATCGTCTGCTATCCGGGGCATGGACCGAAAACAACTGTGGGCGTCGAGCGACGCTCCAACCCATTCTTGCTTGAGCATATCTATGGCTGATTTGAACTCGATTACACAACTCGCATTTGAGAATCTCTCGGACTTTCACATGCATCCGGATTATTCAATCGACGCGACCGGTACTGTCGAAGATTACTGTCAGGCCTCGCTGAGCCGCGGGCTGGCCGAAATCTGTTTTACCACCCATTTCGACGCGAATCCGCGCTCGGACCAGGCGGCCAATTTTATTCGGGTTAACGGTGAGAAAGTGCCCACGACCGTTGAGAATCTGGCTCAATATGTCGACCATGTTCATCGGGCGACCGAAGAGTTTTATCCGTACGGGCTTTCGGTAAAACTGGGCGTTGAGTTCGGGTGGTTCGACGGGTGCGAAGAATTGGCGTCTAAGCTCAAGGCGACATATCCGTTTGATTATATGCTGGTAGGTATACACGAAATTAACGACCAGTGTTTTTGCGCTATGTCGACCTATGAGAAGTGTTTTGCGAATGTGACGGTCGAAAAAGCGGTGTCAGAATATGTCCGCCAAGTTGTTTCAGCGGCAAAGTGCGGACTTTTTAACACCGTAGCGCATCTTGACTACATCAAGAAATATGGTGAGAAATTCTACGGTCAATCGGTCAATGCAGAGTTCCGGAAGCATCTGCCGGAGATATTTTCGGCGCTCAAGGATTCAAAGACGGCGATAGAAGTAAATACCGCTTCCCGTCGAATTGGATTTGCCAGCTACTATCCCTCGATTGATATTATCAATGAAGCTCGCCGGGCGGGTGTCGATGTACACTTCCTCGGTTCCGATGCGCACAAGCCGGAACACGTCGGATTCGAGTTTGAAGAAGTTATCCATTTAGTTCCCGACGCGGTCACCCACTGCGAAGACTAAGCTATCATCCTATCCATGCGACGTTTTCGTCGATTGCCGCGTACGTTTTTCAGCCGCCCGACTCTGACCGTGGCGGAGGAACTGATCGGCAAACATCTCGTGTGCGCGAACAAAACGACACTGCTGGTTGCGAGAATTGTCGAAGTAGAGGCGTATGTCGGTGAAGACGATCCGGCTAGCCACGCCGCGCCAGGATTGACCGAACGGAACGCCATCATGTACGGCCCCGCGGGCTATGCCTACATCTATTTGATCTACGGAATGTATAATTGTCTGAATGTGGTGACGGAACAGAAAGGGTCTCCTGCGGCGATATTACTACGAGCCGCAGAGCCGGTCGAAGGGACGGCATTCATGCGAAAACGGTCAGGGAAATTGACTGAAGCAAAAATACTTAGCGGACCGGGGCGGCTTTGCCGGGCGATGGGATTGACGACTCGTGATTCTGGAATGGACATGTGTGGCGAAAAGGTCTGGATTGAAGATCGCGGCGACCCAAAGTCCAAGATCGTGCGAACACCGCGAATTGGGATTAGCAAAGCAACCGACCGGTTATGGCGATTGTGCGATCCGGAGTCGCTATCACTGTCGCAGAAAATTGCCACGAAAGAGGCGGGAAAGTAAAACTTGTACTGCGTGTGCAGTCTTCGGATATTTGATACAACAATATGATACACCTGAAAGCAAATGTTTGACGAAGACTTCGTAAGAAGGGCAATCATTGCGGCCCCAGCGATTTTGTTTTCGCTTACGGTGCACGAGTATTTTCACGCCTGGACAGCCCACAAGTTTGGGGATGACACCGCCAAGGACTTGGGGCGACTGACGCTCAATCCGATGGCCCATCTGGATCTATTGGGCACGATTTCGCTTTTCATCTCGGGGTTTCGCTTTGGGTGGGCAAAGCCGGTGCCGGTCAACCTGTTCAACCTTCGCAATCCCCGGGTGGCCGATACCTGGATTGCCGCCGCCGGGCCGATTTCAAATCTCGGCCTCGCGCTGATTTTCGGAATCATCTTTCGCGCCCTGATGGAGATGCAAATCAATGTCCCGGAGGCAATCGTTCTCTTTTTGTATCTGTCGGTGACAATCAATGTCTCACTCGCCTTTTTTAATCTGGTGCCGCTCTATCCGCTCGACGGCTCTCATGTTTTGCGCAATATGTTACCGCCATCGCTTGAAGAAGCATATTCCAAGCTCGATATTATAGCGCCGATCCTGCTTATGGTCCTGGCTTTTTCCGGAGCAATTTGGTTTGTCCTCGGCCCGATAGTCGGTACCGTTATAGCGCTGATCATCGGCATCCACGCGTAACATCGCCATGAACTTATACTCTGACAGGCGATACAGATTCGCCGTTGTTGCCGCCATACTCACCACAATTTCGTTCAACCTGACGGGATGCGGATCAGGTAGAGGTGTCACCATTGGCGAGGAGGCAAAAACCGCGGCGAGCCCGGCGGCGGTAGTGGCTGATGCCTATCTGTTTGACGCGGTGCTGAAACGAGAAGGAAAGACCACCTCGTTTCGACTGGAGATGTACGCGACCGACTCGGCGGTAGGATTAGCAGGGCGAGGATATTTGGGCAAGGGAGCTCTTCGAGGAGTGTTGAGATCCGATTCACTGAAAGTGTACTTTCCGTCGACCAACGAATATGTCAATGCCGACCTTGCATCTTTGCTGTCTGATTCAACCTGCCCAATAGAGCTTGGCGGATTCGATCCGGTGAGGTATATGTCTGCACTCCCCGATTCAGCTACTGTCAAGTCGCCGCTGGTAGTTACACAGACTGTGAAGTCACAAAATCGGCAGGAGTATCTGGTGACAGCCGGGTGCGATTGGACACTGACGCTTGTGTATGACCGACGCGAAATCGGCTGGCGTCCAGTTGAGATCGAATTTGAAACTACCAACGGGACAACGCTACGCGCAGTCCGACGTGAATTTCGTCCCAACGGCCGCATCAAAACCACAAAATTCTCAACTCCGATTCCGCCGGATGCGATCCGCATACGCCCGTAGCAATCTGCAACGGTTGACAATCCCCACGACACAGGCGATGTTACTTGATTGCATTGGTGAGCAACGAGTCAGATGAACATATACTATAGAAGCTTTTCATACCTGCGCCCGTATGTCGGCAAGCTGATTGTAGCGTCGATTTCGGCGGCGCTCTTTGCTCTTTTCTCGGGGCTACTTGTGTGGATGGTCGGGCCGCTCTTAACTACTTTGTTCAATACAAGCGAACTGTCCCTTTTCGGCATGGAAAATCCTTCCGCGGTGGCTCCCGCGGTTCCTGGTTCGGACAGTACTGGTGTTGTTGTGCCGCTCGGTGGATTCACCGGCGCGGTGGCGGGAATCAAGGAGTCGATGAAGGGGTGGATCGATAGTTTAGTCGGAGGGGGAGACCGCCAGAACACGCTGGTGATGTTCTGTGTGCTGATTCTCATCATCACGGCCTTTAAGAATCTGTTTCTGTACCTCCAGGGGTATTTCATGGCCTTTGTCCAGCAATCGGTGATGAAAGATTTCCGCGATCTGCTCTTTGCCAAATATCAACGACTGTCGCTTGATTATTTTCATCGCCGCCGCACAGGGCAGGTAATATCCCGGATCACCAATGATGTTGTCGTGCTCAATGACGCGATCGACGTCGGGTTCAACCGGCTGGTGACCGACTCGATCCAGGTGGTGGTCTTCTTTTCGTTTCTAATCATACTGAGTTGGAAACTCACGTTGCTGGCTATGATCTGCCTGCCGTTGGTGTTCGGGTTTATCTGGTTCATCGGGCGCAAACTCCGCAAGTACTCCGAGCGTACGCAGGAACGAATGGCCGATGTCAATTCAGTGCTTGAGGAAAATGTCAGCAACATGCGGATAGTGAAAGCCTTCTCGATGGAGGAATTCGAGGCGAAAAAGTTTGTCCAGGCGACGTATGATTATTTTCGCTCGCTCGTGCGCATGACGCGTATCCGTCATTTGGCGACACCGATCAACGATATGCTGGCCACCGGCGCAGGGATATTGATTTTGCTATATGCCGGTTCGCGCATCTTATCGGGAACCGGCGAGTTGGCGGCAGGGGATTTCATGACCTATGTCGTGTCGATGTTTTCACTTATCAAACCGGTCAAAGAGCTAAGCCAGATTCATATCAAGTTGCAGGAAGGGATGGCGGCGGCTGATCGAGTGTTCGAAGTGCTCGACACGCCGGAGACGATAACGGATCGTTCTTCAGCGCAAGAAATTGTTGAGCTGAAGCGGGAGATCGTCTTCGACAACATTTCTTTCAGATACGATCAGGAGCCGATCTTAGAACAGGTATCGATGACCGTCAAACGCGGCGAGGTAGTCGCGGTGGTGGGGCCATCCGGGGCCGGAAAAACGACACTGTTTAATTTGCTCCCGCGCTTTTACGATCCCCAGAGTGGGACAATCCGTGTGGACGGTGTGGATCTGCGCGATCTGAAACTGACTTCACTGCGCGGCCTGCTCGGGATTGTGACGCAGGAAACGTATTTGTTTCACGATTCGATCAGAAATAACATCGCCTACGGACTGAGCGACATTGCGCTCGACAAGATAGTGGCCGCGGCAAAGATGGCCAATGCGCATGAGTTTGTGGAGTCGTTTCCGGACGGTTACAACACCGTTGTCGGCAGTCGCGGCGTGCGGCTCTCCGGCGGACAGCGCCAACGGATCGCGATAGCGCGGGCGTTGCTGAGGGACCCTCAGATATTGTTGTTCGATGAGGCAACTTCGGCGCTGGACACGGAATCGGAACGATTGGTGCAGGAAGCGATTGATCGCCTGCTGGTCGGCCGTACGACGCTGGTGATCGCGCACCGACTTTCAACGATTAAACATGCCGACAGAATTATTGTGCTCGACAAGGGAAGGATAACCGAAGAGGGGACGCACGAGCAACTGATGCAACGGAGCGGAACTTACCACCGGCTGTACACCATGCAATTCCGGGACAACGAATGAACCTGTTGTTTCTGGATTCCATCGAAGCGGGAACATTCGGTGGAATGGAAGAGTGGATTCGATTGGTGGCGGTTGGCCTCAAGGCGCGAGGGCATCTGCCGATTGTGGTCGGGCGGGAAGGGTCGGAGTTTTTGCGTCGGGTCGACGCGTGTGATGTAAAGACCAGCGGATTGCGAATTTCCGGAGATTTCGATCCGGTGACAATCGCGTCTTTGCGGTCGTTGATAGTACAGGGAAAAGTTGATGCCGTTTGTGTGAACTTCAATAAGGATGTCCGATTAGGTGGATTGGCGGCCAAGTGGGCGGGGACAGTGCCGGTTGTCTGGTCGGTCGGCCTTGATATTGCCGGAGATTCGTGGGTGCATCGCACTCTAACGCCAAGATTGATCTCGGGAGTAGTTGTTCCCTCCAATTCACTCAAATGTCAATTGCTCGCGCATGGGTACCTGACGGCGGATGACATCGAAGTCGTGCCGATAGGTATCGAAGACATTCCAGGGGCCCAACGAGCGGAGAGCGCGAAACAGAAATTGCAGGAACGATTTGCGCTACCGCCTGACTCGCTGGTGGCGGTGACAGTCGGACGATTTGTCGATCAAAAGGGGCACTCGTATTTGATTGCATCATTACCGCGCATTGTAAGTCATCACCCCAACCTGCGCTTTTTGTTGTTGGGAGACGGGCCGTTACATGATGCCCTTCAGCGGCAGGCGAATGACTTAGGGGTTGCGGAGAAAGTAATCTTTGGCGGCATGCGCGACGATGTCGCTGGAATTCTGGCGGGATGCGATGTAATGATCCATCCGTCAGTGGAAGAGCCATTTGGCATTGCGATACTTGAAGGAATGCGGGCGGGACTGCCGGTGGTAGCATCGAGAGTCGGCGGGATTCCGGAAGTGTTGGGTGATAGCGCGGGCGGCGTGTTTATCGAACCCCGCAATCCGAACGCATTAGCCACGGCCGTGAATGATCTGTGTGATCGCCGGGACGAAATTGGTGCGTGGGGTAATGCTAATCGCGTTCGATTTGAGACGCTCTTCACCGCCGATAAAATGACTGACCGATTGGAGCGGTATTTCGATAGAATCGTGAATCAGGCGGTGGCGCGTGGATAAGCTCAAGCCGGTCGAACATGGGTTCAAAGCAATAGTGTTCAAACTGCTCGCGGGATTTCTCAAGCGTGGGGAGAAAGAATTTCAACCGCTAGATGGCATGAGACTCTCGAAAGTGCTTTTTCTGCGTCCTGAGAAGATAGGCGATATGGTCATTTCGTTGCCTGTATTCGATGGCCTTCGAGTCGCGTTCCCGCATATCAAACAGTCCATACTTGCCTCGCCAAAGAATGTCGCGCTGATTGAACATGACCCGCGATTTGAACGGGTCTATTTGTATCGAAAGAACTTGTTTCGCGATCTGGGCGAAATACTGCGCATGCGCAAAGAGCGATTTGATTGTGTGGTCGATATGATCTGTGACGATTCAGTGACCGCCCTGTTTCTTTCGCAACTCTGTGCACCGGGTAAGCCGCGTATCGGGGTCGGCAAAGTGAAGTTTCGGCAATATTATGACTATAACTACGACCACCGGATGGGGAACACCGGGCACATCATTCAGAACACACTGGCGTTACTCGGGGCATTCGGGCTTGAGCCTGCTACAATGGACCCGTACGCTCGGCCGCACTTTGCCGCCGGTGAACTCGAGCAGGGAAAGACTTTTGTCCAGTCTCTGAAGCAAGACGGAAAACACACGATAGTAATTGGGTACAATCTCTCGGCTGGTTCACCGACGAGAATTTGGGCGGAAGAGAAGTCAGTTGAGTTGGTGCATCGACTGTCCGAACTCGATTTCAACTCGCACGTACTGCTCCTGTGTGCGCCACCCGACCGGAGTCGAGCGCAGAGCATCTTGCAGAAGACCGGCGAGCGAGTAGCTATTATTCCGGATGGATTCAGTTTGTTGCAAGCCTCGGCGGTGGTGGGTCAACTTGACCTGCTGGTGTCGCCGGATACCTCTATGATTCATATCGCCCGTTCGTTTCATGTCCCGGTGGTCGGGCTTTACAGCAGGTTTATGAAGAATTTTCTATTGTGGCGGCCGTTCGGTCAGGAGGCAGGGGCAGTTCTCTCCGGCAATGATGACAATATCTTTGATATTTCTGTCGATCAGGTCATGGCGAGTGTGCGCGAGGTTCTGAGTAGCTCCAGAGAGGTGGAGCGATCATGAGTCTATCGGTGATTGTCATCACGCGCAATGAAGAGGCGAATCTGCGGCGCTGTCTTGAGTCGGTGAGATTTGCCGACCAAATTGTTGTTGTCGATAGCGGTTCGACTGACGGAACCATGGATATTGCGAGGCTGTTCAATGCCGAATTGTATCAAATTGAATGGGCCGGATTCGGAGAGGCGAAACAGTTTGCGTTGTCTAGGGCGAAGTCGGAGTGGGTGCTTTCTATCGATGCGGACGAGGAGGTCTCAGTGGAATTGGCCGCGGAGATCAAGAGAATCATCACTCAAGCCGACTCTGCCGCCGGCTACGAGATGCCCCGGCTGACCAATTTTCTCGGCAAGTGGATTTACCATTGCGGATGGTACCCTGACCGTGTAGTGCGACTGTTTCGGCGCACAGCCGGGCGGTTTACGCCGGATATCGTTCACGAACGGGCAGTTGTTGACGGCCAAGTGGGGCGATGCAAAGGGCATCTGCTTCATTATAGCTACCCATCGCTTGAGGTCTATTTTGAAAAATTCAATCGGTACACCACTGAGGGGGCCGAGTTGGAGGCGTCGCGCGGGAAGATCGCCGGTCTGTTCGATCTGACAATTCGGCCGGGCGTGGCGTTCATCAAACATTATATTTCTAAAGCCGGATTCTTAGATGGAGTTGAAGGCTTGATGATTTCCGCTCTATCAGCCGTCGCAGTGTTTGTCAAATATGCCAAACTCCGTGATCGAAACCGGCAAAAGCTATCTCAGTGAAAGGCGCACGGTGAGTCAGAAACTCGAGTTGCCAAAAGGATCAAAGATACTGGTCTGCCGAACCGATCGGATTGGCGATTTGCTATTGGCGGTGCCGGTGGCAGAATCGATCAAATTGCGCCATCCCGATTGTGACGTGCATGTCATGGCCTCGCTGTATGCCTCACCACTTCTTGAGAATAATCCGCACATTGACGGTATAGTTCGTGTTCAAGTCGATCAGCTCATAAACAATGGGCGGTATCGTGTCGAGTTGCAGTCCAAAGTCGCCAAGGCGGGATACGAGGCGGCGGTGGTGATCTATCCCGACCCGAATATTTGTCGTCTGCTGTATAAAGTTGGGGTGCCGCACCGGATTGGAACCTCACGGCGCTTTCACTCGCTTTATTTCAATCATTATATCCACCACAGTCGGAAAGCAAATGTCCAGCATGAGTTGGTGTACAATCTGGATTTTCTGCGGTTTTTTGCAAACGGCCCCACGGTCACCCAGCCGGCTGTGCATTTGATCGAACGCGACCGGAAAGGCGCGGAAGCGCTGTTATCCTCAAAGTCGGTTGCGGGCGACTTCGTACTGATTCATCCCGGTTCCGGCGGTTCGGCCGACCGGTGGCCGCTTGAGCAGTTCCTCAAATTGGCCGATCTATTGCAGGGTGAAAAGGTCCAGGTGGTGATAAGCGGGTCACAAAGCGAAGCGGCACAGATTGGAGAGGTGTCGAGGCGTTTGGGTGTTTCAGTGCCTACAATTGCCGGCGACACAGATTTGCGGACACTTGGGGCGATCCTCGAACGTGCCAGATTAGTGGTATCAAATTCCACCGGGCCGCTTCATTTGGCGGCCGCAGTTGGTACACGTGTCATCGGTTTATATCCCGGCAAGCGAGTCATGTCCCCGGTCCGATGGGGACCGGTTGGAACGGGGCATCAGGTGATTCAGCCCACAATTTCCTGTCGCTGTACCGGGAAGCGGTGCGAGTGCATGAAAGCGATCCGAGTGGAGAATGTGCATGCGGCAGTGATAGCGGCGCTGAACACGACTGAGCATGGGACTGGACAACTGATATGAACCTCGCTGAGTTCATTATCCATATTGAGGCGTACAATTCAAACCTCGATGTCGGCCTGATCCGTCGTGCCTATGAGTTTTCCGATAAGGCGCACGAGGGACAAAAGCGGGTCTCGGGGGAGCCGTATGTTGAGCACTGCCTCGAAGTCGCTTTCGTGCTGGCCGAAATGCACATGGATTCCGAGACGATTGTCGCGGGGATCGTGCATGATGTTGTCGAAGACACCCATCACACGCTTGAAGATATTCGCAGGGAATTCGGCGACGATGTCGCTGAGTTGGTCGATGGTGTCACCAAGATCGGCGCGGTGCATTTCAATTCGTACGAGGAAGGGCAGGTCGAGTATTTCCGCAAGATGCTCCTGTCTATGGCCAAAGATATCAGAGTAATTCTCATCAAGTTGGCAGACCGGATGCACAACATGCGCACGCTCGAAGCGCTTCCGGCGGAGAAACAGCAACGGATTGCTCTTGAGACCCGCGATGTCTATTGCCCTCTGGCGCACCGTCTCGGAATTCACAAGCTCAAGGAAGAACTTGAAGATTTGTCGTTTAAGTATCTCGATCAGGCGACCTACGACGATTTAGCCCAGCGAGTGAAGGAAAAGAAGGCCGAGCGTGAGGCGTACATTGCCGAAGTTGTCGTGCCGATCAAAGAGGCGCTGGCCAAAGATTCAATCTTCGCGACAGTCTACGGGCGGGCCAAACATTTGTCGTCGATTTATCGAAAAATTCGATATCGCAAAGTTCCGTTTGAGCAGATCTACGACCTGCTGGCAATCCGTGTGCTGGTAAACAGCGAGCGGGAGTGCTATCACACAATGGGGATTATCCACTCAATGTGGAAACCGGTGCCTGACCGATTCCACGATTATATAGCCACGCCCAAGCCGAATGGATACCGCTCATTGCACACGACCGTATTCGGGCCGCGTAATAAGATGGTCGAGATTCAAATCCGCACCCACCAGATGCACCACGAAGCGGAAAACGGAATCGCCGCTCATTGGCTGTACAAAGAGGGTCGCCAGCAGATGAGCCGCGACGACCGCCAGATGGTCTGGCTACGTGACGTGCTTGAATGGCAGAAAGACCTGACCAATCCGTCCGAATTTTTGGAATATCTCAAGATGGATTTGTACTCAGAGGATATCTTTGTGTACACACCTAATGGAAAGTTGATTCACCTTCCGCGCGGATCAACGCCGCTGGACTTTGCATTTCTCGTCCACACGGAAGTCGGACTTCATTGCGCCGGCGCCAAAATCAACGGACGATTACAGCCGCTTTCAACCCAGCTTCAGTCCGGCGACCAGGTGGAGGTGATTACCAATCCGAACCGGACACCTTCGCACGATTGGCTCAAGCTCGTCAAGACTTCATATGCGCGTACCAAGATACGTCGCTGGCTCAAACAGGTGGGGTTCGAGCAGTCGGTGAAACTGGGGCGTCAAATTATAGAGCGAAAGCTCAAAGAGGCGCGGGTGGAATTCCCGCCCGAAGACAAATTGCAGGAATTCGCCGAACAGCTCAATAAGAAATCGCCCGACGAATTGCTGGCGTCGATTGGCAATGGCTCGCTCTCGTCCGGATCACTGGTCAATTTGATTGTCCCGGAAGAAACGCCGGTGGCGCCGGGGTTTGTCGAGAAAGCACTTGAACGGATTCGCGGCTCCAAGGGAGTGCGGGTGCAGGGGCTGGATAATATGATGTTTCGATTTGCCGGTTGCTGTCAGCCGGTGCCGGGGGAAGATATCGTTGGTTTTATTACACGGGGACGAGGGGTCACGGTGCACCATTCCGACTGCCATGCCGCAGTAGAGCTGGGGAACCGGTACCCGGAGCGGAAAATTGCAGTCAGTTGGGATGCCGGCCCAAAGCAGTCATTTGTTGTTCAGCTTGAAATGGTGGTCGAGGATCGCAAGAATATGCTCCGCGATGTGACACAGGCCATTGCCGATTCGGATACTAATGTGCGTGGCGCCGAGATGACGACGCAGGACACCACCGCTCACGGCCGGTTTGTGATCGAAGTGTCCGGTCTGTCGCACTTAAACCGGGTGATCGACAAAGTTCGTAAGATCAAAGGGGTGGTGTCGGTTCATCGGGCACGGCGCGGGGAAGACGCCGATTTGGAATCTTCCCCGCCGTCCTGACTTTTCTACTACTTGAAATTCACTTGCAGTGAGAGCGTGTCGACTCCGCGCTCGAGTGTGACCTGACATGAGTCGCCTTTGCGGAATTTTCCGAGTGCGCTCATGTAGGCATAGATGTCGTCAATCTTGTATTGACCCATCTGAATGATCACATCGCCCTTGAGAATGCCGGCTTTTTCGGCTGGGCGATCAGGGGAGACGCCATCGACTCGCATTCCCTTGACGGTGGCGACATAATCGGGCATGACACCCATCGTGACCGAGAACGAGCGCATCCGGCTTCCTTCGGGGTCTTTAGTCTTGGCGAAGACGAGGTGGCCGCCCGCCTGATCGAAATGATCGACGATCCTGGTAATCAAAGAGGTGACTTGTACCACTCCGTGAGTATCGACCTTCTCAAGCACGTCTTCGGGTTTATGATAATCTTCATGCTGGCCGGTGAAGAAGAAGAGCACCGGGATGCCGTTGTTGTAGAAGGCGGTCACGTCTGACGGGGCGGTGCCGGTTTCTTGGAATGACAATTTCATCGTCGAGTCGGTAAATGTACTGTCGAAGTACTTCTTGAACTGATCGCAGGTTCCGGTGCCAAAGATCACCAGACCCTTGTCCAGAGCGCGGAGGCGTCCCACCATATCGAGATTGATCATCATTCTGATTTTGCCGGAATCAACCGTCCAATGCCGAACGTACCAGGCCGAACCCAAAAGCCCAGATTCTTCACCTGAGAATCCCGCAAACAGAATTGAATAGCGGAGGCTGGCCTTGTTCGCCACGAAATACCGGGCCAACTCCATCATCGCGGCGGTACCCGACGCGTTGTCGTCGGCTCCGTAGTGAATCTTCTTCTCCTTGCCCAGATACCGGGAGCTTCCTTTGCCTCCCCAGCCAAGATGATCAAAGTGCGCACCGATGACGACTGTGGTGTCGTTGCCAGTCGGAAGATATCCCAGGACATTGTACCCGGTGTCTTTGATCGGGATAAGTTCGGTCTGACCGATAGTCTTAAATGACGTCATGGTGTCAATGCTCATGCCCAGTTTTTCAATCCCCTTGCGACGCAGGAAAATGACAGGGATGTCTTTTACCGCGACATGGGCCCCGCCCATGCTCATGAGCGTGTCGTCCTGATCGGACGGCGTAACCAGAAAAACTGCCGCCGCTTTGTGGGCGATGGCGTTGGATATCTTGTCGGTGATCGAGCTGTATTTGCTGAAATCGACGTGGGGATTGACCTCGGCCTTGGGCGCATCGCGCAACATCACAACCGCTTTGCCTTCGACCGTCAACCCTTTGTAGTCATCGTAGGCGGAATCTTCGGTGGTAATGCCGAACCCCACGGGCACGACCTCGGCAAACTCGAAGCTCTTGGAAGCCGATTGGTACATCGGCAAGAATTCTTCTCGTAAGGTCAGCGTGGTGCCGTTGATCACCAGCTTGTTTCCGGGACCGAAGTCTATTTGTTTGTTGAACGGAAACGACTGCAGGTATTCGCCATTTTCACCTTTCGGCTCAAGGCCGAGTTGTTTGAAAACGCCCTGGATGTACATCGCCGCTTTCCACTCGCCCGGTTCGCCGACTTCGCGTCCTTCGAGCGAATCGGAGGCAAGCACGCCAATGTGTCGGTAGATTGAATCGGCCGAGATGACGTATTCCGCACGTACAAACGCGGGAAGGGCCAGCAGTAGCGCAAATACGAGAATTGTTTTTTGTTTCATAACTCCTACTTTGTACTAATAAGTTCCATGTACGAAGGGGAGAATATAGATCGATTCGGGCAGGTTGTCATCCCCTTTTCTGCGAAGCGTGTAAAATGTTTGCCGGGCCGGGTGAAATGTGTATATTTTGACAAAGACAATGACTCACATAGGAATGACACTGGCATGACACAATCGAACTGTACTTCGTGCAACGCCGCCCTTCCGGCCAACGCTAAATTCTGTCCCGGATGTGGCGCCGCAATCGGCCGCACAGCCATGGCCTCAAACAAATCCACTGGACTTCGCGACACCTTAATTGTCGTAGGAGCTCTGGTAGTGGTGGCGGCGGGATTTTTTATCTTCAGAAAAGGTGAGCCCAAGCCGGAGCCGCCGGTAACGGAACAGACTGCAGGAGGACAGCACCCTCCCGTCACTGATCCGAGCGGAATGCCATCAGAGATGCCGCAACTTGCCAACTTGCCGACCGACTATGCCGGGCTTGTCGATGTGGGGAATCACAAAATGGACGCCGGAGATTATGCCTTGGCGGCTGAGTGCTATCGTCGGGCGCTGGCGATCGACGGAAGTAACGCCAATGTCCGTACTGACTACGGCGCGTGTCTGCATGGCATGGGCTTGCCGCAACGGGCGCTGGACGAATTCCGAAAGGTTTTGGCCCAGGATGCTATGCACACGATCTGCATTTTCAATATGGGTGTCATTTTCGCCGACATGAAACAGAAGGATTCGGCCAAATTCTATTGGAACCGGTACTTGCAGATGGATCCCCACGGCTCGGCGGCGGAAGCGGCGCAGAAGCTTTTGAAAGATCTCGACAGTCTTTAATAATACACGAGCACAACGGAGTGGCAACGCGATGAGCTTGACAGCCCTGCGGGAATGGACTTCGGCCACGCTTGATTTTGTCTATCCGCCGCTTTGCCTGGGATGCGAAGAGCCCCGAGAGTCGCAGAGTATTTTTTGCGAACGGTGCTCGGGCGCAGTGTCGTATCTCGATCATCCGCTCTGTCTCAATTGTCTGGGACCGATCGAAACAGGCACAACATGTTCCTCCTGTCGAACTGAATTGCCCTTGTATGCTCTTGGCGATCATATCGGGCCACTGCAACAGGCGGTGATCGGCCTGAAATTCCGTCAGGTGAGACGGGTCGCCGAGTGGGCGGCGGAAGAATTGTGTGGTCGACTTGGAAAACGAATCGCCGAGTTAAAGGCGACAGCGCTTGTGCCGGTGCCGCTCCACTCGCGCCGTGAGTACTTTCGCGGATTCAATCAGGCCGAATTGTTCGCGGAGAAGATCGCCGATTGTCTCGACTTGGATCTTCGCTGTGATCTCGCGGTGCGGGCAAAGCACCGGGGGGTACAGTCGAGAATCTCAGGGACGGAACAACGGCTGGCTAACGTGAAAGGCGTCTTTTCACCACTGGTTACAGAGGACAACTGCGACCGACTGCTGATTGTGGATGACGTGGTTACTTCCGGCGCCACTGTTGGCGAGCTGGCGCGGGTCTTGCATGCGGCCGGCCACAAAGTTGTTGGTGTGCTGGCTATCGCACATCGGGGATAAGTAATGAAGCGAACAGCTGTGACATCAGTATCTTCAAAGATCGATAGCGCCAACGAACTGCTCATCGAGGATTTCCTCCAGCATCTCAAGTTGGAGCGGGGATTATCCGTTAATACGCTCTCTGCGTATCGGGTCGATTTGTCCGAGTTCATTCTTGAAACTAAAGTTGTTGACCTGCGCAAGACCAGGTCAGCTCAGTTGGCCGAATATGTTTCGGTACTTGGGCGTAAGGGCCGAAAACCGGCAAGTATTGCGCGGAAACTGTCGGCCTTGCGGCACATATTCCAGTACATGAAAGACTCCGGTACAATTGCGAAAAGTCCGGTCGAGAGTTATCCCACGCCGAAATTGGCAAGGTACCACCCCGACTATTTGTCTCCCGCCGAGGTTTCTGCAATCATCAAAGTAGCCGGTACGACAACAGACAACGCTGACCGCGACCAGGCAATCATTGAGACGCTCTACGGGTGCGGTCTTCGCATTTCAGAGCTCATCGATCTTAAACCGGCTGATTTGGAGCTTGAAGCTGGTTTCGTTCGTGTTCTTGGCAAGGGGAGCAAACAGCGATTGGTACCAATCGGAAAACCGGCGGTAGCGGCGTTGAATAATCATCTGCTGTCGTCGAGTTCGCAAAGAGGCGAGAGGTCTGTTCTTTTTGCCGGTAGAGGGGGGAAGAGGTTCTCGCGCGTGGGAATGTGGAAGCTGATTGGACGAATGGTCAAAAAGGCTGGGATAACGAAAAAAGTGACACCTCATACTTTCCGCCATTCCTTTGCTACCCATCTACTTGAGGGGGGAGCCGATCTTCGCGTGGTGCAAGAAATGCTCGGTCATGCCGATATAAGTACGACAGAGATTTACACCCGTATCGACCGAGATTACATAGTTGCAGAACATCGAAAACATCACCCTCGCGAACTGGCAGGACTCAAGCGCCGCTGATCTCCCGGTTGCTTCCGTTTATCATTTCGCCATCCGACAGACAGGCGTAAATCTCGATTTTCATCTTGGGAAATTCTTTCGAGGGGAACGGGTTTCGTTTCACTATTTCGACGATTTCACTTCGCTGATTTCGATCTGTCGCCGGTATCCGGTCGCGGCGATTGCGATTGGCTGTCGGTCTGATCTTCAACGCGAAATCGAATTGATCCACTCGATCAAAAACAATGTCTTTCTCTCGATTGTCCCGGTGATTCTCTATCACCCGGAACCGGATTATTCGATGATTGTCGCCGCGTATCAGAATGGGGCGGAGGAATTCATCCACGGTGAGTGGATGGAAAAAATCGTCGAGGTGCGGGTGCGCCGGGTGATCGAACGGAACCGTCGCGACCTGGCGGTCAATCCCTCCACGCGTCTTCCCGGTCCGGCGATGATCGAAGACGAAATCGAGCGGCAGATTCTCCGTCGCGAAGAGTTCGCGGTCGGATACGCCGATCTGGACAATTTCAAAGCGTTCAACGATTACTACGGGTACGCCTCGGGGGATAAGATTATCAAGCTGACCGCCCGGATACTTCGCGATGTTGTGTTCGATTTGTGCCGTGAGGGATTTGTGGGGCATATCGCCGGGGATGATTTCATTTTTGTCGTGCCGAAAGAACTGGTCGACAATACCTGCCGGTGGATTATCAAGACGTTCGACGCGGTGATCCCGTATCGGTACAAAGAAGAGGATCGCGATCGCGGGAGTATCACGACTACCAACCGCAAGGGCGAGATCGAACAGTTCCCGATTCTCACGATCAGTATCGCAGTAGTTCAGAACGAAGATGGTCGATTCAAGCATGTTGGCGAAATGTCCAAGATGCTGGCCGATCTGAAACGGGCAGTCAAACAAAAGCCCGGTTCGAACTACATGCTCGAACGGCGGAAGAAGTATTGAGCTCTCGGTAGCTCTTCGCTTTTCTCTTCAACACAGACTACTTCCACCCACAATTGCACCTTTGTAAAGGTGCGTTGTCACATTTCCGATATGATTTGAAACTAAACTGAAGCAACGCTCTTACAACCGAGAGGTAGACAGCAATGAGCTTGATCCAATGGAACGACCGACTCAGCGTACAAGTAGAGTCGATGGACGCCCAACACAAGAAACTCATCGCCATGATTAACGAGCTTAATGATGCGATGAAGCAGGGCAAAGGCAAAGATGTGGCAGGGAAGATCCTCGACGGACTGGTTTCTTATACGGTCACTCACTTTGCAAACGAAGAAAAGTTGATGGCGTCGGCCGGATATCCTCAGCTCGCTGAGCACAAGGTCGAGCACCAGAAACTGATTGCACAGGTGACCGATTTCCAGAAGAAGTTCAAGAGCGGGAATACGGCCATCACGATTGATCTGATGTCATTTCTTACCAAATGGCTCACCAGCCACATCGAGCAGGTAGACAAGCGATACGGCGCCCACATGATCGCAAAAGGCTCGGCCACCGCGGCGGCCTCGACCCGTTAATTAGGGCTTGTTGAAAAGGGCTCGATTCTGTCGTTGCGACTCCGGCGAAAGCCGGAGAAAGCAATCTCCTATTCGTTCCATTTTGGTTCAACAAGTAGAGATTGTTGAAGACGCGCCGGGGACGTCTCTCCTCGCAACGATGGCGTTTTGATCTTTTTCAACATGCCCTTCAGTTCGGGGGAAAACCCGGCGGTGACTATGTCACTTTTGGAGTCAGGTCTCGCTTCGGCTGGCGCCGAACGCCAGGGACACGGCATTGCTGGGAATAAGCTAGAGCGCCGAGAAGGTACCGATCCTATCGTAGTTTGGAGTAGCGTCAGTGGCAGTCTTCATCCTTTGCAGAAGCGAACATGTCATTCCCGCCGAAGAGCGGGAATCCAGAACCCAATATGATGCGAGTCCTATTCCATTCACCGTCTGGGCCCCCGCTCTGCGGAACGACTGAAGTCGTTCCTTGTCGTGGGTGACATGGTGGTAGCCGCGCGTGGAAGAAGTCGAAACCGCAGGGGTTTCGACCTACAAAAGAAAACTTCATGCTGGCCTTCGCCGGTTATGACAGGAATTGGAACGAAGAGAGATCGCGACGCCCCCCAAGGGGCGGGCTCGCGATGACAGCGTGTGGTTAACATGTCCGAGTTGACGTGCGCGTCGTGGTGCGTTATCGTTACCCCATGACCACTAAACGCACCGATTACTTGAGCTGGGATGAGTATTTTATGGCGGTGGCCCAGCTCTCCGCCCAGCGCTCCAAAGACCCCTCCACCCAGGTCGGGGCCTGCATCGTGAACAAAAACAAGCGGATCATCGGAATCGGGTATAACGGTTTCCCGGCCGGGCTGTCCGACGACGACCTTCCGTGGGCGCGCGAGGGGGAGTATCTCGACACCAAGTACCCATACGTTTGCCACGCCGAAATGAACGCGATCACCAACGCCTCCAACAAGCCCGACCTTGACGGCGGCGCGATGTTTGTTTCACTCTTTCCTTGCAATGAGTGCGCTAAACTCATTGTACAGGTTGGCATTAGAGAAGTGGTCTATTTGAGTGACAAGTATTCTACGGATGATAAGTTTATCGCGGCTCGGCGGATTTTCGATCTGGCTGGGGTCAAGTGCCGCAAGTTTGTGCCGGTGCGGCCGACGGTCTCGCTCCGCCTTTCTGAGTAGCTTAGACCGAAGTTATTCACACTTTGAAATAATCGCCCAATTCAGGCCAGTTTTTGCTTGTCGAAACAGGCGTGGCCGATAAATTACCGCCTTTCCAGAAGGCCAGTAACCGTTTGCCAGGAGCAGTAGCCGTGACAAAGACCAGAGAAGACGTCCTCCGGATGATCGACGAGAGCGGAGTGCGGTATGTCCGCCTCTGTATGACCGATATTCTCGGGCGGATCAAGGGGATGGATATCACCCGTTCGGAAATCGAGCAGGTGCTTGAAGAAGGACAGGGATTTGATGGATCATCGGTGGAAGGATTCGCGCGGATCGATGAATCCGATCTGATGGCGATCCCCGATCCAAAGACATTCCGCGTGATGCCGTGGGAGATCGACGGCATGAAAGTCGGGCTGATGTTTTGCGACATTCAGACCCCCGAAGGGAAACCGTACGACGGCGACCCGCGAGCAGTTCTCCAACGTAATCTGAAAAAAGTCCATGACAAAGGTTGGACATTCTATGTCGGCCCGGAACTTGAGTTCTTTTATTTCGAGAATGAAAAGGGGCCGTCGATTTTAGATCAGGACGGGTATTTCGACTATCAATCAGTCGACATGGGAACTCAGATCCGTACTAAGACTGTGAACGCGCTTGAACTACTGGGTATTCCGGTTGAATGCGCCCACCACGAAGTAGCGCCGTCGCAACACGAGATTGACCTGAAATATCAGGAGTCGCTGGTGATGGCCGACTTTGTGCAGATTTACCGGAGCATTGTGAAAGAAGTGGCAGTCGCGAATAATGTGTACGCGACGTTCATGCCCAAGCCGATTTTCGGGCAGAACGGATCGGGGATGCACTGCCACATGTCGCTGTTCAAAGACAGCACCAATTTGTTCTATGATAAGAACGCGGAGTTCTTTTTGTCTAAGACCGCTCGCCAATTCATGGCGGGCATTCTCACACATATTCGCGAGATCACATTGGTCACAAACCAGTGGGTGAATTCATACAAGCGATTGGTTCCCGGATACGAAGCGCCGGTGTATGTGGCGTGGGGACAACGCAACCGATCGAGCTTGATCCGTGTGCCGCGGTACCGCGTGGGCAAAGAAAAAGCGACGCGTATCGAACTGCGTTCGCCCGATCCGGCGGCGAATCCGTATCTGGCCTTTTCGGTGATGTTGGCGGCGGGCCTCCGGGGAATTGAAAAAGGGTACGAGCTTGGCGCGGCGGTCGAGGCGAACATCTTTAAGATGTCGGACGAAGAAAAGGCCAAGAACAAGATCACGGCGTTGCCGGGGTCGCTTCAAGAGGCGCTGGCCGAATTCGAGAAATCGAATCTGGCCCGCGAGGCGCTGGGTGAACATGTCTTTGAGAAACTGATCCAGAATAAGAAAAAAGAGTGGGATCGGTTCCGGATTCATGTCAGCCAGTATGAGACGGAGACGTATCTTCCGCTGATATAGTTTTCTAGATGATCGACTATCAAAGGCGCACCCAAGGGTGCGCCTTTTTTTTGCGCCACAAAGCGTCGACTTGCAATTGTCTGCCGCGCTCCTATATTCCCCCTATGTCAGATTTCAAAAAGCTAACTGCATCTCAAATTGCATCAGGTGTGCGAGCGGGTAAGCTCTCTGCTGTCGCGTTGGCCGAGGAATCGATTCGGCTGGCCAAGACCGAGGGGAAAGAACTCAACGCCTTTGTCACAGTCTGCGAAGAGAAAGCTCTCAAGCAGGCCAAAGCTGTAGACGACAAAGTGAAGCGGGGCGAGAATCCCGGTCCGCTGGCCGGTGTGCCGGTAGCGATCAAAGACAATATCTCCTACACCGACTATCTCTGTTCGTGCGGGTCGCATATTCTCGACAAGTATGTGCCGCCCTATGACGCAACGTTGGTAACGCGACTGATTTCGGCGGGCGCTGTGATCGTTGGCAAAACCAATATGGATGAATTTGCCATGGGGTCCTCGACCGAGAACTCGTACTACGGCCCCGCGAAAAATCCTCACGGAAAGAATCTTGTCCCCGGTGGATCATCGGGCGGCTCCGCGGCGGCAGTTGCGCAGGGGATTGTGCCGATTGCGTATGGCTCAGAGACGGGTGGTTCAGTGCGCCAGCCGGCCTCGTTCTGCGGGGTGTACGGGATGAAGCCGTCGTACGGAGGAATATCGCGGTACGGTCTGGTAGCGTTTGCATCCTCGACCGACCAGATTTCGCCTTTCGCAAGAACAGCCGAGGACACGGCGCTGGCGTTTGGGGCCGTGTGTGGGCGCGACCCACAGGATTCGACTTCGGTGGCTTTCGATCATCCGAACTATCCCCAGAGTTTGTCGGCGCAAAAAAAATTCAAAATAGGCATTCCGAAAGAATATTTTGCGGAGGGGCTTGATCCGGAAGTCAACGCGGTTGTGCAAAAGTGTATCGCCGAACTGAAAAAAGCCGGACATTCGTTTGCCGAAATTTCTCTCCCGATGACCGACAAGGGAGTGGCGGTATATTATATCGTCGCGCCGGCTGAGGCCTCGGCTAATTTAGCGCGGTTCGACGGTGTCAAGTACGGGCTTCGCAAGTCAGGCGACAAGGCGCTGGCTGATATGTACGGCGACACTCGTGCGGGCGGTTTCGGCGCGGAAGTCAAACGGCGGATCATGCTCGGCACGTATGTGTTGTCATCGGGCTACTACGACGCCTACTACATCAAAGCCTCGAAAGTGCGCGAACTAATGCGCCGTGAATTTGAAGAGGCCTTCAAGTCGGTTGACCTGATCATCTCTCCGACTGCGCCCACGCCGGCATTTGCGATCGGCGACAAAATAGATGACCCACTGGCTATGTATTTGAGCGATGCTTATACGATTCCTGCGTGCCTAGCAGGCATTCCCGCTATTTCAATTCCGTATGGAAAATCTAGCGACGGTCGCCCGATTGGCGTGCAATTCACCGCGGCGGGGTTTAACGAGCTGGAGTTGTTCCAGATAGCGCGGGTGGTGGAGGGGCTGTAAAAGAGATTGATCGGCCGAGCCCCTCATCCGGCCGTCGGCCACCTTCTCCCAGAGGGAGAAGGATTTAGCTTAAGCTCTCGAAATGCAGCCAGCTGTTTTCGGTGACGGTACGATACAATTTCCTCTCCCTTTGGGAGAGGATGTCACGAAGTGACAGGTGAGGGATTTGAAAAAGAATAAGCAGGCTTCACCGACTATTGTCCGCGCCCGGAATCAACGCAAGAGCAAAAATCCTCTTGAAGCTAAACTTTGGACACTTTTAAGAAACCGGCGCTTGGGTGGCTTGAAGTTTCGTCGGCAACAACCTGTTGGCCCTTATGTCCTCGATTTTTACTGCTCTCGATTAAAACTGGCGATTGAACTTGACGGTTCAGGGCACGCCAGAGCCTCAAAAGCAATAAGGGATGTGGCTAGAGACGAAATTATTCGAGGTCTCGGAATCAAATTGATTCGGTTTTGGAATAGTGACCTAATCAAGTCCGAAAGCGCAGTTTTGGAGCGAATACTTGAAATTGCAGTTGAGATTGAAGATGACAAATCAGAAACAATCTGAATGGCCCTCATCCGGCCTCCGGCCACCTTCTCCCAGAGGGAGAAGGGAGTTTGTTTCGATCTTTCGATCTAACAATGTAGACATATTGCGGAGGATGTACGTTGCCAATTCCTCTCCCTCTGGGAGAGGATGTCACGAAGTGACAGGTGAGGGTCTTTAGATTAATGCCATACACCACCGGTGTCGACAATATCAAGCTCTACTATGAAGAATCGGGCGAGGGGGTGCCGATTGTCTTTCTCCACGGCTTCACGCTCGATCACCGGATGTGGCGGGCGCAGGCAGAGTATTTCTCCAAAAACTACCGGGTGATCCTTCACGATTCGCGCGGGCACGGTCAGTCCGATGCACCGCCGACCAACTACGCCCGCGACACTCGAGTCGAAGAGTTGCGCATGGCGCTTGACCAATTGGGGATCGACAAGTGCCATCTGGTGGGTTTGTCGATGGGCGGTTCGACCGGAATTTTATTTGCGCTCAAGTATCCCGAGCGGCTCTTGTCACTCACGCTTGTTTCGACCGGGGCGGCGGGGTGGAATGTCGGGAAGATGATCAGCAATCTCGATCACGTCGCCAAGTCCAAAGGCGTAAAGAACGCGCTCAAGCAGTGGATGAATTGGTCGCTCAAATATTACAAGAAGCACCCGCATCTATTGCATGTCGCGCAGTCGATCAACGAAATGATGTTCAGCCATTCGGGAGCGATCTGGGCGGATCCGTCGCGTGGGAAATACCCTCGCATGGTTGATCTGGATCATGTGCACGAAATCAAAGTGCCAACGCTGATCATGATCGGTGACCGCGACCGGATATTCATCCCGTTGGCGCGACAGCTACACGACAGGATCGCCGGTAGCAAGTTGATCGAGTACCCGGAGGTCGGGCACATGATCAATCTGGAAATCCCGGAGAAGTTCAATGAGGATTTGGGGGATTGGGTGGGGGCCATTCAGGTACAGCAATAGTAGTCGGAGTTGCGAACACTTCGGTGCCGTATGCCCAAAGAAATTTGTCCATTTCCTTTATGGAGAGCTTCTCCAATCGGTAGAATTTCCTAAACTGGAGAACGACGCTGTTGAAAGTCTCATAGTCCTTAAGTTGGATCGCGCTAAAAGTCGCAAACTCCGACTCTCTTCTATACCGATTGAGCAATCGATCCACGTACTGATCGTAAATCGGAAAGTGCTCGGGTTGGTGGAAAGAGCAGTACTTCGAAGCAAAGGAATAGAAACGCCAGTTCTTTCCCTTAATTGTATTCAGGGCGATATCTGCCACTACTCGTAGGTCATGGTTTTTGAGCCGGGCGTCAATCGACAGCGATACAATTCGGCGGGCTACTGTGATTGTAGCCGAGGTCCAAAGCCGAGTATTGTAAAGTTGATTCAATACTATCACCTTTCGTAGCACCAGCTCAAGATTTCGATTCTCAGGTAGCTCTGCAAAAAGGCGTTTCACTGTAATGTCCGACAGGGAAACGTCGGGGTCCGTATCGAATTTGGAATTGTACTGGCGAACCATATCTTCAGTTGGATAAGCGAGCTGAATATCCTTCATGATCTCCAATATTCTCCTGATCGCTGGCAGAGTCAAAGGGAAATACTACGAGGCCGGAGGCAAATCCCCCCGTTTGACATTCCCCCCGCCAACCGCCATATTCGGCGGCTTAGAGATAAGCCATGCCAGTAATCAACGGATTTGAACCGGTTATAGGACTCGAAGTCCACGCCCAGCTCGCCACCGAGACAAAAATCTTTTGCTCGTGTCGGGTCAGCTATGGCGAGCCGTCCAATACGCTCACCTGTCCGGTCTGTTTGGGGCTTCCGGGCGCTCTGCCGGTGCTCAACAAGCGGGCGGTCGAGTACGCCATGCGGATGATTCTGGCGACCGGCGGCGAGATTCAGCACCGGTCAGTCTTCGCCCGCAAGAACTACTTCTATCCCGATCTGCCCAAAGGATACCAGATTTCGCAGTTTGACAAGCCGATCGGATTGGGCGGCGAGATACGGTATCGACTGGAGTCGGGCGAGGAAAAAGTCTGCCGCCTGATACGCATTCACCTTGAAGAAGACGCCGGCAAGTCGATTCATCCGGAGGCGGGAGAGGCTTACACGCGGGTAGATTTGAACCGCTGCGGCACACCGCTTATAGAGATTGTTGCGCATGCCGATATCCGATCCCCCCAAGAGGCATACGGTTACCTGACCAAACTCAAGCAAATATTGCAGTACACGGGTGTCTGCACCGGTGATATGGAAAAGGGGCACTTACGGTGTGACGCCAATGTCTCGGTCAGGCCTGAGGGGCAGGAGAAATTTGGCACCCGGACTGAAGTGAAAAATATGAATTCGTTCAAGGGTGTGGAGCGGGCAATTACGTTTGAGATCAATCGCCAAATCGACCTGATCAGATCGGGTGGGTCGGTCACGCAGGCGACCCTTTTGTGGGATGAAAAACGCGTGGTGGCCGAAATGATGCGCTCCAAAGAAGAGTCGCACGACTACCGGTATTTCCCCGAGCCGGACTTGGTGAATCTGGTTGTCTCGCACGACTGGATGGGTGAAGTCAAAAGTAATCTCCCGGAACTGCCCGATCAACGGGCGTCGAGATTTGTCTCTTTGTATGGAATCCGTGAATACGACGCGCAGGTGCTGACTGCGACACGCGACCTGGCCGACTATTATGAAGAAGTCGCAAAACTCTCCGGCGATGCCAAAGCGGCCTCGAACTGGGTGCAGACGGAATTGCTGGGTGTGATAAACGCGGCGGGTGAAGACATCACTACGTACAAAATACGGCCGCATCACCTCGGAGAGTTGGTTGGACTGATTACGACCGGTTCGCTTTCGGGAAAGATGGCGAAAATCGTTTTCGAGAAAATGGTCAACGGCCTCGGTCAGGTCCAATCTCCCAAACAGATTGTCGAGACGGAGGGAATGGTCCAAATCTCCGACGACAGCGCAATTGCGAAAGTCATCGACGAAGTCCTTGCCGCCAGCGGCGACAATGTCGCCAAATACAAATCGGGAAAAACCAACGTTTTCGGGTTCTTTGTGGGGCAAGTAATGAAAGCGACCAAAGGTCAGGCCAATCCTGAACTAGTCAACAAACTGCTCAAGGAAAAACTGGACAGCTAAATGCCAGAGCGTGCGAAAGTCGCGGTCTTTGTTTCCGGGCGGGGAACCGGTCTGCAGGCGCTTGTCGATGCGTCGAAGGCCGGGCGACTCTCGGCGGATATCATACTCGTCGTTTCGAACAATCCCGACGCATATGGTTTGACGAGGGCGAAAGAACAGGGGATTGCGACATTTGTATACAATGTGAAAGAATATCCGTCGCCACTGCAAGCCGCCGAGGCACTGCTGACGCGACTTTTGGAATCCAGAGTTGAGTACGTCGCGCTGGCCGGATATCTCAGAATGATTCCTTCGTTAGTACTGCGAGCTTTTCCCGGTAAGGTCATGAATATTCACCCGGCATTGCTACCTAAACACGGCGGCAAGGGGATGTACGGACACTTCGTGCACGAGGCGGTAATCGCGGCGCGTGAAAAAGAATCGGGCGCGACTGTACATCTGGTTGACGAAATTTACGATCACGGAAAAGTGCTTGAGCAAGTAACAGTGCCGGTGCTCTCAAGTGACACACCCGATACACTGGCCGAGCGGGTGCTCAAAGCTGAACATGAAATCTATCCTAAAGCATTAGAAAAATTGATACAGGGAAAGTATGAGTCGAGTCATGTCTGATGTAGTTCTGGAAACACATATCAAAGAATACCCGCTGATTCGGCGGGGGAAAGTGCGCGACATTTACGATCTGGGCGACACTCTCTTGTTTATCGCCAGCGATCGAATTTCGGCGTTCGATGTGGTCATGCCGAACGGCATTCCCGGAAAGGGGCGAGTGCTCACGCAAATGTCGCTTTTTTGGTTTGAGTTTCTCTCTGATGTGGTCGCTAATCATCTGGTAACCGCCAAAGTCGACGAATACCCGGCGCCGCTCCGAGCGTATCGCGATCAACTTGAAGGGCGTTCGATGATTGTGGTCAAGGCCGACCGGATCGACGCCGAATGTATTGTGCGGGGGTATATCTCAGGTTCGATGTGGAAAGAATTACAGACGGCTCGCAAGTCCGGATCGAACACTGTCCACGGTTTTGATTTCCCGCCGACGCTTCAGGAATCGGAGAAGTTGCCGCAGACGCTGTTTACGCCGTCGTCGAAAAACGACGATGGCCACGACGAAAATATTTCATTTGAACAAATGGCGGCGCTCATCGGCAAAGAAAGCGCCGGTCTGTGCCAGACCAAATCGCTGGCGGTGTACAAGAAAGCGGCTGATTACGCGCTGACCAAAGGGATTATCATTGCCGACACTAAGTTTGAATTTGGGTATAAGAACGGAAAATTCATTTTGATTGATGAAGTTCTCTCGCCTGACTCAAGCCGATTCTGGCCAGTGAAAGAATACAAGGTGGGCAAAAGCCAGCCGTCGTTTGACAAACAGCCGATCCGCGACTGGTTGGAGACAACCGGGTGGAATAAAAAACCACCGGCACCCAGACTTCCAGACAATGTGATTGCGGCGTCGGCTGATCGATATGCCGAGGCGATGCGGCTCTTGACAGGGCGAGGGTAAGGTGACTACCAGCACAAAAATAAAACGGGCACTCATTTCGGTTTCCGACAAGACCGGCATTGTCGAACTTGGAGTGGCTCTCGACAAGATGGGGGTTGAGATCATCTCGACCGGTGGCACCCAAAAGGCTCTGCGCGACGCGGGGGTGCATGTCGTGTCAGTGTCGACTTTCACCGGTTCGCCAGAGGTAATGGACGGCCGGGTGAAGACACTCCATCCGAAAATCCACGGCGGCATTTTGTTTCGCCGTGGGAATCCGGTCGATGTCGAGCAACTTGAACAACTTGATTCCAAGCCGATCGACTTGATTGTCGTCAATCTTTATCCCTTTCGCGAGACGCTAAAGAAAGAGACGGCTGATGAACACGAGATTATCGAGAATATCGATATCGGGGGGCCGTCGCTGTTGCGCGCCGGCGCCAAAAACTTTGAGAGTGTGACAGTGGTGGTAGATCCGGCCGACTACAATGAGCTTATTACTCAAATGTCGGGTCATTCGGGAAAAACGACTCTTGAATTCAGACGCAAATGTGCAGGGAAAGTCTATGCACTTTCAGCCGAGTACGACAGTGCGATTTCAGGCTTCTTTGCCTCCGGCAAACCGCCGAGCGATGAGTTGTTTCCCGGCAACATCACGATCAATACATCGCTGAAATCGCGACTGCGATACGGCGAAAATCCGCACCAGCACGGGGCGATCTATGCGCGGGCGCATACCGGCATGGCGAGTTTGCTTGACGCGCAGATTCTGAGCGGAAAAGAGCTGTCGTACAATAATTACAACGATCTTGAAGCCAGCCTGGATCTCCTTTTGGAGTTCGATGAACCTTTCGCCTGTGTGCTCAAGCACACTAATCCATGCGGCGCGGCCAGCGCCGACAAAGTTGCTGAGGCCTACCGATTGGCCTACGAGAGCGATCCGCTCTCGGCGTTCGGATCGATCATTGGTCTGAACCGACCGGTTGAAATTGACGCCGCTCGATTATTGCACGAAACCGAATTTGTGGAGTGCATCTTGGCGCCGTCGTATTCGGCCGAGTCTCTGGAACTGCTTAAGAAGAAGAAAGCCCGGCGATTGCTCGCGTTGCCGGCGATTACAAGCCGACCACAAGCGGAGCAATTTCAACTCCGGCCGATTCGGGGCGGAATGCTGGTGCAATCGGAAGACCGTGCGGTGGTCGCATTGTCGGATCTAAAAGTGGTAACCAAACGAGCGCCGTCGCCCTCGGAGATTCAGTCCCTCTTGTTTGCCTGGAAAGTAGTCAAACACACGAAGTCTAATGCGATTGTATTGGCCAATGGGCTGGCGACAGTCGGTATTGGAATGGGCCAGACCTCGCGCGTTGATTCAGGATTTATGGCGGTCAAGCGGGCGGGGGAACGGGCTAGAGGCGCAGTATGTGCCTCGGATGCATTCTTTCCGATGCCGGATGGCGTAGAAGTTGCGACGGCGGCCGGTGTGACTGCGTTCATTCAGCCGGGCGGATCGAAAGGTGACGAGGAGGCTATTGCGGCGGCTGATAGGGCCGGCGCGGCAATGGTCTTCACCGGGATCAGGCACTTTAAGCACTAACCGAAAAACCTCTTTTTCTGGGGTCTATGTCGAATCGGGGAAACTCTGTCACACGCCAGCGGTTATAGGGTAAAGTATGCGTCTTTGATTAAGGTTGGACTCTAATGACCCCTGAGGGCGCCCAATCAACATCGACATCGGGAGGTCACACTATGACGGCACGAGGTATTGTCACTGTCGGCTTCGCCACAGTCGCCATTGCGACCACGGCTCTTGCTGACGACGAAAAAAACAGGGCAGGATCGATTTTGACCGAGAGGCAGGAAACTCGATCAACATGGCTTGTGCCGGCACATCAGGCCGGTTGTTGTGTCGGACTGACAGGGAATGTCGATTGTGACGGCGGGGATGGAGTCGATATTGCCGACCTTTCGGCTCTCATAGACTTTTTGTACATCAGCTTCACTCCGTTGTGTTGCCCCAGCGAGGCCAATATCGACGGTGATCCGGCGGCCGGCATTGATATAGCCGACCTCTCCGCGCTCATCGATTATCTGTACATAAGCTTTACGCCGCCAGCCTCGTGTGCCGTTGAATTTAGCTCCTACGCAAGTCAGATTGCACCGATCTTTGTTGGTAGCTGTGCCATATCCGGATGCCATACCGGCGCTTTCCCCACCGGCGGAATGGACTTGTCGGCAGGAAATCACTATACGAATCTCGTAAATGTGGTGTCAATCGGTTACGCTCCGGCGATTCGGGTGGTACCGTCCGACACACTGGCATCAGTCCTCTTTCATAAAGTAAAGGGAACTGGTGTGTACGGACCTCAAATGCCCGCCATCGGTAGTCTGACGGCCGATCAAATCAGGCTGATTATCCTTTGGATTGCCGCTGGGGCACCGAACAACTAGACTCCTCCTGGGTCAATTTGACAATTGAGTGGCAATGACTCTCGGCGGCTACTATTCTGGCGTCGGAGATGCACGATATTCGGTTGGCCGTGCTCATTAAAGGAGAGTCAGTCGCCAAGTGGAGTGTTGTGCCGGAGGTAGTGAATTGGAGAGGGAAGAAAAAGTGCGAAAATACATTCGTTCACACTCACAGAAGCCATCAGGCCAGCCTATCGGCCGCCGTTTGGCTCTCATCAGTTCGACACTGATCATGGCGGGGCTAGTTGGGGCTGGAATTTCGGCCCTGCCCCGGCTGTCGGCGGAACATGCGGTCGCCTGCAAACAGTGCCACATAAACCCGAACGGGGGAGGGGCACGCAATGAATTCGGCAATCATGCCGTGGCCTTTCAAGAACTCTGTATTCCTCCCACGAAAAAACTCCTGGCGTCGCACTATTCGTCGCCACGACTGAGCCCCTCTTTGCTGGTTGGTTTTGACTCTCGCTGGCTTCTACTGGACGACCCGCGTATTATCCGCATGCAATCTGACTTGTACGTAACACTCTCGCCGTTCAAACATTTCGATTACCACTTTAGAATCGGCCCGGTCGGTTCGGGGGCGATGCAGGTTACCGAGCAGTATGCGCTGTTCTCTTTTTGTGATACCAAATATTGGGTGAAGGCGGGTACATTCTATCCCGCCTTTGGACTGCGCCAGGACGACCACAATTCGTACACCAGGGTGAAGACCGGGCATCCGTACAATTCGTATCTCGACGGCTTATCCCTGGGCGCAGAGTTCAAAGACGTGAATCTCACCGCTGAGACATTCAATCAGGACGGCCGAACGATTTTTGCGTTGCACGGATTTCGAACCGGATATGTTAGTCCGATAGGTTATATGTTGGGGGCATCCTATCAACATCCTGAAAGAATCAACGGATCAACCGGCGCATACCCCAGAGCTAAGGCAATGTTTGGAGCGGTCAACTGGGATCGATTTACGATTTCCGGGGAATATGACTTGATCGGCAATGGCAACGACTCTGCGGCGTTTTATGCGGCGGCAACCGCCCGAATCATATGGGGACTCTATTTGACCGGCGAATACAACTACTTTGATCCGAACCGGAAATACACCAGCGGCTTTGAGCGGTTCACCCGAATCTCGGTAGATTTTTATCCGGTTCCGTATGTAAAGATCAGGCCGTCGATCTCGCACTACAAGCCGGCGGTGCACGGCCAGAGCGATGATTTCTTCGTGCAATTCCACGTCGGCTATTGATGGTGTTCAGCGATGAGACAGTTAAGACCATCAATACTAATCGCTGTGGGTGTCGCGATGGCTTCGTGTGCAGATATGGGGAACGGTCCGGACCCGTATCAACCAGAGCCACCTGGACCACAAGTCAGCTTTTCGGTGTCGATCAAGCCGACCTTGCAGACATACTGCTCAGGCTGTCACGGCGGATCAGGGAATTTCTTTGTGACATCGGTGGATTCACTAAAAACCACGGGGGACCATCAGCCCAATATTGTCCCCGGCGATGGTGCCGGATCGAACATCGTGAAGAAATTGTCGGCTGGGCCGCCATTCGGTGTACAAATGCCGTACGGAGGCCCATATATGTCCGCTGAATTCATTGACACTCTACGCATGTGGATTGATCAGGGAGCGAAAGACAACTGATGAAGAAGACCAGCATTCAATTACTTTTGGTGACCATCGTCACGGTCGGTGCGGCATGCTCGGTGAGATCGACAACTTACCAAACATCACCGACAGCGGCTACCGACACCGTTCACTTTCAGTCATCGGCCAAACTTGAATTCGTTGAGGGTCTGACCAATTCCATTGTCGGATCGCTCGAAGTGAATCCGGACAGTTCCGTTGGAAACACAAAGGGGATTTTCAGGGTTGATCTGCGCACGATGAAGACGGGGATAGATCTCCGCGACGAACATATGCGCACGCGGCATCTGGAGACCGACAAGTATCCATATGCATTCTTTGAGATATCGTCGATCTCCAACGCACCGACTCAACTTGCAATCGATTCGACATACCAACTGACAGCCGCCGGCAAATTCTATATCCACGGAGCCTGGCGGTCTATTACTGTAGCAACCACAGTTCGACGAACGCGCGTCGCTGACTCAGAAGTGCTGGCCGTTCGGGCCAATTTCGCAATCAAGCTCGATGAGTTCGGTATCCCGCGCCCCAAGGCGTTATTTCTCAAGTTGGCGGAGACGATCAATGTCGAGGTTATCTTCACCGCCGCCAATAACTTGCCCTCTACCGAGATAGTCCTCCCCGACTGGCCCGAGAAGAAGTGATCCGCGAGCCGGTTTTTTGCTGGCATGCCCCGGCTAATCGGAGTATACTTTGCCAGAACCTGCAACGTGTAAGGAGCGTCGGTTGGACAGCCGAATCTGGGAAATAGTCTTTTACTTGATGGACAATCTCCGCACCAGTGCCGCGGAGCCATCGTCTTTTTCCGAGATTTCAGGCGATCTGCGAAGTCTGGGATATTCCGAGGACGAAATTTCGTCGGCCTACAGTTGGATGCTCGATAATGTCACCGGTTCGCATGGTGTGGTGCTGGCCGATCTTTCTACTGTGAGCCCCTGGCACAGAATTTTAAGTCCCGCTGAGCGGGCAAGGTTTACTTCCAAAGCGTACGCGTATCTCATGTCCCGCACTCATAGCGGTGAAATCGACGGACAAATGCTGGAAGAATTGCTCGATCGGGTCGAATTCTTGGGAACGATGCCGGTCGATGTCGATCAGCTTGAGTCCATCTCGCAGGCAATCGAATCAGAAATGCCCGAGCAATACTATTCCGACACATCCGCCGATCTGGTGAATTGACATGTCGCTGGCCGGGAAGAAGATTGCAGTCGGCCTGACCGGCGGAATCGCCTGCTACAAAGTGCCCAATCTTGTCCGGCTGTTGACCAAGCAAAAGGCCGAAGTGCATGTACTGATGACCGAGTCGGCTACCAAATTCATCACGCCGCTGACGCTTGAGACAGTTTCCAATCATCCGGTTGAATGGCAGATGTTTCCCGATACGCAGTATGTCGCCACTCGACATATTGATCTGGCCGGATGGCCCGATCTGTTTGTAATTGCGCCTGCCACCGCCAATTTTCTCGGCAAAGTAGCGAGCGGTGTTTCTGATGATCTGCTGACTACCATTATCTGCGCAACTACCAAGCCGATTCTCATGGCCCCTGCTATGAATCCGAACATGTGGCGCAACAAAGTTACCCAGCGGAATTACCGTTATCTTATCGACGAGCTAAATTTTCAGAGTATCGGTCCCGCGCAGGGAGAAATGGCCTGCGATGACTGGGGGGTCGGACGAATGTCCGAACCGGAAGAGATATTCGCGGCCATTGACGCCTTCTTTGCGAAGGGGTCAAAAAAAAAAGTCTTAGACGGTAAGCGGATCTTAGTCACCGCCGGACCCTGCCGCGAGGCAATCGATCCGGTCAGATACATTTCCAATAGGTCATCGGGGAAAATGGGGTATGCGCTGGCGCAGGCGGCGCTTGATTTGGGCGCTGAGGTCACTCTCATTTCCGGCCCAACCGATTTGAAGCCACCGAAGAGTGCCTCGTTCGTGGGTGTCGAAACAACTGACCAGATGGCACGGGCGGTACTCAAAGAGTTCGGCAAGTCGGACTGCCTCATTATGGCGGCCGCCCCGGCTGATTTCACGCCTGCCACTACGCAGAAATCGAAAATCAAAAAAGCCACAGCCAGTCTCGAACTGAAACTCAAGCCGACTACTGATATTCTCAAGGAAGTTGCGCGTATACGGCGGAAGAATCAGCGCGTGATCGGATTCGCTCTTGAAACCGACGATGAGCTGGCCAATGCTCGCAGAAAGCTGATCGAAAAGAAGCTCGACATGGTCGTGCTGAACAATCCAACTCGAAAGGGTGAAGGATTTACACACGATACCAACAGAGTTATCCTCATTCGTGGTGGAAAAGTCAAACCGGTTGAGTTGCCGCTGTCGGATAAAAGTGAAATATCCGCCCGAGTTATTGATATCGTCGCGTCCATGCTGTAACTTTGCGTCACACTTGACGCAGTACACTATGAAGCCCAAATCTGAAAGAATCGATGGACTACTACGGCAGGCGCTCCGATCACAGATTGAACTGGGAACACGCGAGGTACTCTTGACCCGACGAAAAAATACACCAAAGGCCGAGACCTCGTCTACAATTGTGACAACTGCACCCGTCAATCGAATAGCAGGGATGACCAACACAATTGCCAATCGGTTCGCGACCGAAATACCGGTTGCGCAGTTCGGCTCGATGGACGAGCATCGCGCGGCGATTTGTGAGTGTCAGCTTTGTCCTCTCGGTAAAACACGCAACAAGTTTGTGTATGGCGTCGGCAATCCTAACGCCAAATTGCTCATTATCGGCGAAGCGCCCGGAGCTGACGAAGACCGGTTGGGCGAGCCGTTTGTCGGGAGAGCCGGTCAGTTGCTGGACAAGATTTTGGCGGCGATCAATCTGTCGCGACAAGAAGTCTATATCGCCAACATTCTCAAGTGCCGACCACCGAACAACCGCGATCCACTTCCCGATGAAGTGTCCCAGTGCCGTCCGTATCTAAACGAGCAAATTCGCCTGATTCAACCGAAACTGATTTGCCTGCTTGGCCGGATTGCCGCTCAGGCGCTTTTTGAAACGACCACACCGCTTGGCAAAATGCGCGGACAGTGGCATGAATATGCCGGAGTACCGGTGATTGTCACATACCACCCGGCGGCGCTACTTCGTTTTCCCGGATACAAGAAAGATACCTGGGAAGACATGAAGACACTGCGGGCGCGGTACGACCAGTTGTAAGCAAAGAAACTACTCATGGCAATGAATTACGATACCAAGCGCGACAAGGCAACCGCCAAACTCGAACCGCCGCATTCGACCGACGCCGAGCGTTCGCTGTTGGGTGCAATCCTGAAAGACGCCGAGGCGATCAACGCGGTGGTCGATGTCGTCGACGACGACCGCCACTTCTATGTCCCCCGCCACCGCTCGATATTCAATGCCATGATCACCCTGTATGAGCGGGGTGAACCGTGCGACATTACGACAGTCGCGAATGAGATGCTCCGCCAACAGATTTTGGAGCAAAGCGGCGGGCGGGTGTACTTAGTTGAATTGGCCGAGGATGTTGTGTCGTCGGCTAATGTGGCGAGATATGCGTCGATCATTCTTGAGACCTCGCTGATGCGGAATCTGATCACTACGTCGACTGAGATTATCCGCAGTTGCGAGTCGTACGATCAGAATGTTGATACACTTCTGGACGAAGCAGAGCGTTCGATTTTTGATATTTCCGAGCGGAGAATCCGTAAGGGATTCGTGCCGATCAAAGGGCTGATCGCCGACACCCTTGAGCACATGGGTGACGAGCAGTTCATGTCGGGTATTCGGACCGGGTTTACCGAGCTTGATAGCATGACACTTGGGTTGCATCCGGCCGATCTGATCGTGGTCGCCGGTCGTCCATCGATGGGCAAAACTGCCCTGGCAATGAATATGGCGGAGTATGTCGCAACGGAACTCAAAAAGGCAGTCGGCATATTTTCGGTGGAAATGTCCAAGGAGCAGTTGGTTTTCCGTATGCTGTGCGGACGGGCGGAAATCAATCAGCACAAGCTGCGCTCGGGGACACTTTCAGAACGCGAATGGCCGAAACTTACCATAGCCGGCAATATGCTTTCGCCGGCGCCGATTTTTATCGACGACTCGGCGTCACTCTCGACACTTGAAATGCGGGCCAAAGCGCGGCGCCTGAAAGCCCAGCATGACTTGGGTCTGATTGTCGTCGACTATATTCAACTGATGCACCAATCGGGATTCTCCGAAAATCGTCAGCAGGAAATCTCGATGATCTCGCGCGGCATGAAAGCGCTTGCCAAAGAACTGAATGTGCCGGTGATAGCTATATCGCAGTTGTCGCGGCAGGTAGAACAGCGCGGTGGAGACAAACGGCCGCAACTGTCAGACCTTCGCGAATCGGGAGCAATCGAGCAGGACGCCGATCTGGTGCTGTTTGTCTATCGCCCTGAAATGTATCTGTCGCATCTGGATCGTGAGGATCCGAAATATCGCGAAGCCGCCGGGCGTGCCGAGATTATCGTCGCCAAGCAACGTAACGGTCCAACCGGCTCAGTGCATCTTTCATTCCGCAAAGAATTCGCCCGCTTTGGTAATCTTGAAACGATGCACCGTGAATTGCCACCCGGCGTGGCTCCGGTAAGCGGCCCCGACGTTCCGTACTAGACTATGGAACCGATGGAGTATCCGGTCGAGGCGGTCGGCCGACGGGGAATCAATCTTATCAATCGCGCCGGAGGCATGGCTATCATGCTCGGGCGGTTTGCCGGCTCGCTCAAAGATATTCCGCGTTCTGGGCATGTGATATTTCAACAGTTGTACGAAATCGGGGTGAAGTCACTGCCACTAATTGTTGTCATTTCGATCTTTGTGGGTGCCGTGTCGGCCTGGCAGGCGGCCTATCAATTCAAATTCATTGGCGCACCACTGCGACTATTGGGAAGCGCGGTAGGGAAAGCGGTCGTAATCGAATTGGCTCCGGTGCTTTCGGCGCTTGTATTTGCAGGCAGAGTTGGCGCAGGGATAGCCGCAGAACTTGGAACAATGCGGGTGACCGAGCAAATCGACGCGGTCGAGTCGCTCGGAATCGACCCGATCAGATATCTGGTCATGCCGCGCATGTTGGCCTGTATCTTCATGGTCCCTCTGCTGGTCATATTCGCCAACTTTGTCGCAGTTATGGGTGCGCTGGCTGTCTCGACACTGGGTGTTGATATTTCGTCTGAGACTTTCCTAAATGGGTACAGGGCCTCGTTTCAGATTTCGGATTTCGTCAACGGTCTGATCAAGGCCGGTGTGTTCGGCCTGTTGATCGGGTTGGTCGGTTGCTACGAAGGGTACTACACCTGGGGTGGCGCGGCGGGAGTGGGAAGATCCACCACTGTTGCAGTTGTGATTGCGTCGGTGCTCATCTTAGTATCAAATTTCCTCTTTGCAATGATTCTATTCCGTATTTGAGATTATATGCCGCTCATACAGACGCGCAATTTGACCAAACGATTCGGCCAGCACACGGTCCTGGACAGCCTGAGTCTGTCGATTGAGCGAGGCGAGTCGCTGGTCATTATCGGCCAGTCGGGCACGGGGAAGTCAGTCTTTCTGCGCCACCTGATCGGCTTGCTGGAACCGGATGAGGGGGAAATCACGTTTGATGGCCGCGATTTGGCGGAGCTAACTTCAGACGAGTTGAAAGAAGTCCGCCAACGGGTCGGCATGGTCTTTCAATCGGCGGCACTTTTGGATTCGCTGACTGTGGCCGAAAATGTCGGACTTGGCTTGCGCGAGACAAGGCATATGCGCGCGGCGGAGATCGCACCGATTGTAGAGGAATCGCTTGCGCTGGTTGGTTTGTCGGGAGCCGAAGACAAATATCCGGCGGAGCTTTCAGGCGGGATGCGCAAACGAGTCGGACTGGCGCGGGCTATTGCCGGAAGACCTGAAGTCATTCTGTATGACGAACCAACCACCGGCCTTGATCCGGTGACCGCCGATACGATCAACGAGTTGATAGTCAGCTTGAATCGGAAGATCAACGCCACCTCAATTGCCGTTACCCATGACATGGCCTCGGCGTTTCGGATTGGACAGAGAATTGTCATGCTCTCTCAGGGTAAGATAGTATTTGACGGAACACCCGAACAAATACAGCGTAGCAATGATCCAATGGTGCGGCAGTTTATCGAGGGGCGGTCGGAAGGGCCGCTAACCAGAGCTGTATGATTACATCAAAGAAAGTAAAGACCGCCTATTTCTGTTCCCAGTGTGGCGCGGAACATTCACGCTGGCAGGGACAGTGCCGCGAATGCGCGGCGTGGAATGCGCTGGTTGAAGAACGAGTGCCGGTCAAAGCAAAGCATCGAGCCGCCGCGACCCGAAGTGAACAGGTCAAGCTATCCGACATTTCAGAAAAACCGGCTCAGGGATTTTTCTCAGGGATCGGTGAATTTGATCGCGTGCTCGGTGGACGACTACTTCCGGGGATGACAGTCCTATTGGGTGGCGATCCGGGGATTGGCAAATCGACTCTGCTCCTGCAGGCGGCGGAGGCATATAGTGGCCGCAATCTGGCGGTGCTCTATGTGACCGGCGAGGAATCGCTCCCACAAATCAAAATGCGCGCCCAGCGGCTCGGAGTGGCCGGGACCGGAATTACTGTGCTCAATGCCACCGATATCGAAGAGATTTCTGCCGTGATTCAAAGCACAAATCCGGCGGTTGTGTTGATCGACTCCATCCAGACCGTTTCAAGTTCGCAATTTGATTCGCCGCCGGGGACAGTAGCGCAAGTCCGCGAGGCGGCTCAGCAGTTGATCCGGCTTTCCAAAGAAGGAAACTGTGCGCTCATCATGGTTGGCCATGTGACCAAAGAAGGTTTGGTCGCCGGTCCCAAAGTGCTTGAGCATATGGTCGACACGGTTATTTATTTCGAGGGGGACTCGTCACATCTGTATCGACTTCTTCGCGCCACCAAAAATCGGTTCGGTTCCGTCGACGAAATTGGATTATTTGAAATGGGAACCAAAGGACTGACTGAAGTCACCAACCCGTCGTCGTTTTTCCTAAGCGGGGAAGCAACCGGCTCGCGGATCGGCGCGGTAGTCACCAGCATCTGCGAAGGGAATCGTCCACTTCTCATCGAAGTACAGGCATTGGTTGCACCCGCCAATTACGGAAGCCCCCAGCGCGTTGCGGGTGGAATCGATCATCGCAAGCTTGCGCTACTTCTGGCCATTCTTGAAAAGCGGTGCGGGTATCCGATGTCATCGCACGATGTCTTTGTCTCGCTCGCCAGCGGACTGAAAGTCAGCGAGCCGGCGCTTGATCTGCCGGTGATGACCGCGATTGTGTCGTCACTATTAAACAAGCCCGTGAGTCGTTTGGGTGTGGTGATCGGTGAAGTCGGACTATCGGGAGAGATTCGCGGAGTGACACTTTGCGATAAACGCATCAGCGAGGCGGCCAAGCTTGGATTTAGAGCGGCCTTTGTGCCCAAGGCCAACAAGTCGCAGTCGCACGCGCCCGGTATCTCAGTGACCGGTGTTTCGGAAATTCAAAATGCTCTCGACCTCATTCTGACCTGACCGATGCTCACACTTAAGACTACCGACAACAAATCGCGCCGCGGAATACTCGTCACACCTCACGGCAAGGCGCAGACACCGGTATTCATGCCGGTGGGGACCTCCGGCGCGGTCAAGGCGATGACCAGCGAAGACCTCGAAGAAATCAGCGCCGAAATTGTTTTGGGCAACACCTACCATCTGTACCTGAGGCCCGGCGAAAAAATCGTTCGCAAGATGGGAGGCCTCGCCAGATTTGCCGGGTGGCCCAAATCGACGTTGACTGATTCAGGCGGATTTCAAGTCTTTTCGCTGAAGGACATTTCGTCGATCGACGACGACGGTGTTGAGTTTCAGTCGCACCACGACGGCTCCCGTCACCGTTTCACTCCCGAAAAAGTGATGGAGATTCAGTGGTCGTTGGGGGCCGATATCGCCATGGCTTTTGATCAGTGCGTGCCGTATCCGTGCGACAAAGACGCCGCGACTCTGGGAGTCCAGCGGACATTTGATTGGGCCAAGCGATGCAAAGCACGGCATGCGGAATTAAAAGCTGAAGGCGACGGTCCCAATCCGGGACAAGTGATGTTCGGCATCGTGCAGGGATCGGTCTTTACTGATTTGCGATCTGAATCAGCCAAGCAGATCACCAGTCTTGATTTTCCCGGCTACGCAATTGGTGGATTGTCGGTGGGGGAGAGCAAAGCCGAAATGGAAGATATGCTCGCGCACACGATTGAGTATCTCCCACAAGATCGCCCGCGCTACTTGATGGGTGTTGGGTATCCCGAAGATATCCTAATGGCAGTTTCGTACGGCATTGATATGTTCGACTGTGTCCTGCCGACCCGCAACGCCCGCACGGGGCAGGTATTCACATCCGAAGGTCCGGTGGTTTATCGCAACGCAGAGTATTCCGATGATGACCGTCCGCTCGATCCCAATTGCGATTGCCGCGTCTGCACGAAATATTCACGCGCCTATCTGCGCCATATGTACAACCAGCGCGAAATTACAGGAATGGTACTGGCTACGTACCACTCCTGTTTCTTCTTTCAGGATCTGATGCGGCGGATTCGGCAGTCGATTGAGCAGGGGAGATTTGATGCGTTCCGATCTGAATTTCTCTCGAAATACCGATCAGAAGGTAATCGCGACGCCGACCGATCCGATTGACGGTCGCTACACTCTCACCATCACCCGCATATAGGTGGCCGAGATAGAGACGCCGCCGTTGGACGAACTGTTCTGTTCTTTGGCCAGCGCGACCAATTGCTGATGCAGTTCTTTCTCGGTGCCGTTTTTCTGGGCGGCCTCAAAGGCGTTCATGGTAGGGCCGTAATACTGCCGGAAATTGTCGATGAACTCTTCCGGCGAGGCCGACGAAATGAACTGGTATTTGTCTTTCTCCATCGTCACATTTTCAGCCGCAACGCCCGCCTGTTCGAAGCGCTCTACAATATGTGACTCCATACCCCAGGTCATCGGGCTGATGAATCCGTCCGGAGGCGGGGGAGTATACGACGAACTAATCTTGAGAAGTTGCGATACAAATGATGTCGGGTCGTTGGGAATCCAGTTACCCATCAGGATTTGTCCACCGGATCGGGTCACTCGCACCATTTCGCGGGCGACGTCGAAAGGCTTGGGCGCAAACATGGCGCCGAAAACGGAGACGGTCATATCGAAAGAATCGTCATCGACACCCTGCAAATTGCTGGCGTCGCCTTCGTGAAATGACAATTTCCCAAGTGCCAATTCAGCCGCTCGTTTCTTTCCGGCCTCGACTAGATTCCGGGCGATGTCGATACCGATGACTTCGGCGCCACGCTGGGCGATCGGGATCGCAGTGGTACCGTCGCCACACCCCAGGTCCAATACTCTGGCCGGCAACTGAAGGGGCAGTGACCGTGCAATTTGTTCACCCGATTCGCGCATGGTCGCGGCGATCATGGTGAAGTCTCCTTTTTCCCACAAGGCCTTGTTCGGATTATTCATGACAACTCCGTCGTAACTATGTTGTGAATTTCTTTCGTGTCCGGCAACCTACCGGACTCTCCGTCTCGGATAATCTAATACGGATCAGTTTAGTCCAAGTTACAGAACTTTCGCGTTTTGTCGAGTCTTTTGGTCTCAAATAGCATTGGCGCATCAAACGTGGTGAAGTGGTCAATTCATATCCACTTTGTCCCGGTCTGAATTGTCATTTCAATCTCGCTCCAAATTGGCGCGTTGCCGTCGGCGTAATATATTGGCAATTATATGGTTATGTCGGAGATCCCAGCTCCGGAAATCCGTTGACACTATAGTTTAAGCTCGTATATTACCCAACCTAATCGCCCCCTGTGAATAAATTCACAAAAGGGCGGAGTCCTTTGGCGCAACAAAGCCACGTAGTGGCATGGAGTTATCGATGGGATCGGACGTCTTCAAAAATTTCATAAACGGCAAATGGGTTGATTCCGAATCGGGGCAGACATTTGAAAACCGGAATCCTGCCAACACAAACGAGGTGGTCGGGCTTTTTCAGAAGTCGACGGCCAATGATGTCAAGCGGGCGATCGACGCCGCCGCTGAGGCCTACAAGACCTGGCGACTATTTCCCGCGCCGAAGCGGGGAGAGCTACTGTACAAACTGGCCGAGGATATTCTCGCACATAAAGAAGAATATTCGCGCGATATGACCCGAGAGATGGGGAAAGCGATTGCCGAAACCCGCGGCGATGTCCAGGAAGCGATCGACATGACGTTTTATATGGCCGGTGAAGGCCGCCGTCTGTACGGCATGACGACACCTTCGGAGTTGCCCAATAAGTTCAACATGACCGTCCGCCAGCCGCTTGGTGTCTGCACATTTATCACGCCGTGGAATTTCCCAATGGCGATACCGTCGTGGAAAATGATGCCGGCGCTGATCTGCGGAAATACTGTTGTCGTTAAGCCTGCTACCGACACGCCGCTGTCTGTTGTTAACCTGATGAAATCGTGCGAGCGGGTGGGTATTCCAGCGGGTGTGGTAAACCTGGTGACCGGACCTGGAGGGCCGCTTTCTGATGCACTGATTTCTGATGACCGGGTGAAAGTTGTTTCGTTTACCGGCTCGACTGAGATTGGGCGCAAAGTGTCGATGTCGTGCGCGGCGAAATTCAAACATTCGTGTCTTGAGATGGGCGGGAAGAACGTGCAGATCGTGATGGACGACGCCGATCTGGAACTGGCGGTTGAGGGAGTGCTGTGGGGTGCGTTCGGCACTACCGGTCAACGATGTACTGCAACCAGCCGATTGATCTGCCACAAGAGTGTAGTCGAGAAAGTATCACAGATGCTGGTCGACCGGGCCTCGAAGATCAAAGTTGGTGACGGACTCCAAGAGGCGGTTCAAATGGGACCGTGTGTCAATCAGTCGCAACTGGACACAGTGCTGTCGTATATCGAGATCGGCAAGAACGAAGGCGCCAAGTTACTCTCCGGCGGCAAACGGCTGACCGGTGGCGACTACGACAAAGGATTCTTTGTTCAGCCGACCATTTTTGGCGGAGTCACCCAGTCGATGCGGCTTTGGAAAGAAGAAATCTTTGGGCCGGTGCTCAGTATCGGATCGTTTGATAACTTTGACCAGGCCGTCGCCATGGCCAACGACACGATCTACGGATTGTCGGCCTCGATCTACACGCGCGATATCAACAATGCGTATCGGGCGATGCGCGATGTCTACACCGGTATTTTCTATGTCAATGCTCCGACGATCGGCGCCGAGACTCATCTGCCATTCGGTGGCACGAAAGACACCGGGAACGGGCATCGTGAGGCCTCAACTGCGGCCCTTGACGTGTATAGCGAGTGGAAATCGGTCTATGTCGATTTCTCCGGACGAATCCAACGGGCGCAGATTGATAACCAGTAAGCGAGAGATGATACAGTGAAGCAACCGCCCCGTTATACAATTCCGCCTGACCGGATGATCCAGTTCATCTGGTTGTCGTCGTCGATATAATCTTCCGGCTGTAGGGCAAATGAAGCAGAAACAAGAACGAGAAACCAGTCAGGAGCAAACGACAATGAATAAGCGGAAAAAGATCATTATCATGGGCGCGGCCGGCCGCGATTTCCATAATTTCAATACCCTCTATCGCGACAACGAAACAGTGGAAGTGATCGCGTTCACGGCCACGCAGATTCCGGATATCGACGGACGCAAGTACCCGGCGCAATTGGCCGGCAAGCTCTATCCAAAGGGAATTCCGATTTTCCCGGAGAGCGATCTATTCAGTCTGATCAAGACGCATGGAATCGACGAGGTTATCTTCTCGTATTCCGATGTGTCGTATCAGTACGTGATGGAGAAGGCGGCGCATGTGATGGCCGCCGGTGCTCGATTTGCGTTCGAAGGTGGTCGCCCGACCATGATTAAATCGAAAAAGCCGGTGGTGGCCGTGTGCGCGGTGCGCACCGGTAGCGGCAAGTCGCAGACTACCCGCAAAGTAGCCAAGACCCTTCAGGCGCTCGGCAAGAAGGTAGTAGCGATTCGTCACCCTATGCCGTACGGCGACCTTACCAAGCAGGTCTGTCAGCGATTTGCGTCTCTTAAAGACCTGGTCAAACACAACTGCACAATCGAGGAGCGGGAAGAGTACGAACCGCATATTGTCAACGGCATCACGGTCTATGCTGGTGTCGACTACGAAGTGATTATCCGTCAGGCGGAAAAAGAAGCCGACGTTATTCTCTGGGACGGCGGCAATAACGACATGCCGTTCTACGCGCCGGACATTCACATCACGGTGGTCGATCCGCACCGTCCGGGTCATGAGCGCACGTACTACCCCGGCCAGAACAATCTGATCATGGCCGATGTGATCGTGATCAACAAGATCGATTCGGCTGATCCGGATTCAATCTCCGAGGTTCGGCAGAGCATTGCTACCTATAATCCGAACGCAATCGTGATCGACGGCGCCTCGCCGATTCAGGTATCCGATGCCGCCGCACTGCGTGGCAAAAAAGTTTTGGTTGTCGAAGACGGCCCGACACTCACTCACGGCGAGATGAAATATGGCGCCGGTGTGGTGGCGGCCGAGCGGTTCGGCGCGGCCGAACTGGTCGACCCGCGTCCGTACGCGGTTCGTTCGATTGCGGCGACCTACGAAAAATATCCCGATATCGGCATTCTGTTGCCGGCAATGGGGTACGGCGACAAGCAAGTCAAAGACCTTGAAGACACGATCAACAAGGCCAAGTGTGATTTGGTGGTGATCGCCACGCCGATCGATTTGGGAAAGATCGTCAAGATCAACAAGCCGAGTGTGCGGGTATTTTACGATCTGCAGGAACTGGGCGAACCGAATTTGATGACAGTACTCGGCGCCAAATTCGGCCGGAAGAAAAGCGGCGCAAAGAAGAGCGCGAAGAAGAAAGCCGGTCGTCGCCGCTAACGGCCCGACCGGAAATTGATAGATACGTGCGATGACACCGCACCGCAAAACAGCAGTGGTTGCGCTGGGTGGAAATGCCATCACTCAGCCGGGCCAGGAGGACACGATTGCGAACCAGTTTGCCAACACGCGCAAGTCGCTTGACGGCATCATTGAACTGGCGCGCGACGGATACAATCTGGCAGTCACTCACGGCAATGGTCCGCAGGTGGGGAATGCCCTCCTGCGGATCGAACTTGCACGCGGCAAGGCACCGATTCTGCCGCTGGGTGTGCTGGTTGCCGATACTGAAGGCGGCATGGGATATATGATCGAGCAGTCGCTTCAAAATCGTCTCAAGCAGGAAGGGATTGACCGTCCGGTGGTGACGGTCATCACTCAGATGCTGGTCGACGAACATGATCCGGCTGTGACGAATCCGACCAAATTTGTCGGCCAGTTCTACACCGAAGACGAATCCCGCATCTATTCACAAACGCGTGGCTGGCAAATGAAAAAAGATGCCGATCGGGGATGGCGTCGCGTCGTTCCGTCACCCAGACCTATCAAAGCGATTAATGCCGAAGTGATTCGCAATCTTGTCGACTCGGGCGTGATTGTGGTCGCGACCGGCGGTGGCGGGATACCGGTGTACGTAGATGACCGAGGATTGCTCGAAGGAATGGATGCCGTTATCGACAAGGATCTTGGTTCGGCGGTATTAGGCCGAGAAATCGGGGCCGAAGTGCTGTGCATTCTGACTTCGGTCGACAAAGTCGCGATCAACTATGGCAAGCCGGATCAGAAAGAGCTGGATGAGTGCAGTCTCTCCCAGCTCAGAACATATCGCGACGAAAAGCACTTTCCGGCCGGATCGATGGGCCCAAAAGTCGACGCCGCTATCGAGTTCATCTCGCGCGGCGGAAAGATGGTGGCGATCTCGTCGTTTGGAAATGCCCGCAAAGCGTTGGTCGGCGAGGCAGGCACTCGGGTCGTGCCAGACTAACCATGAATCAGTTACCTGAGGAAATAGTGCAGACGATTTGTCAGTCCGGTAAAATCTACGAAGTCGGTGGCGTGGTGCGCGACCGTCTGCTTGGGATTGACACCTCGCCCAAGGATCGCGATTACCTCGTGACTGGTATCCCATACGAAGAACTCACCCGACTGCTCAAGCCACATGGTCGTGTAGAGTTGGTTGGCAAGAGCTTTGGTGTGATTAAGTTCACGCAATTCCGCGACGGTCAGCCGATCACTAGTGATATTGCCCTGCCGCGCAAAGAACATTCAACCGGAGTTGGGCACAAAGATTTTGAAGTTAATTTCGATCCGAATCTATCGGTCGAGGAAGATCTGGCGCGTCGGGACTTTACTATCAACGCCATGGCGCTTTCGCTCGCTGACAAGACGATAGTCGATCCACTGGATGGCCAGAAAGACCTGGCGGCACGCACACTTCGGATGACTTCAGCGAAGTCATTCGAAGAAGACCCGCTCCGGATGCTCCGCGCTGTGCAATTCGCCGCACGATTTGAATTCCAGATCGAGCCGGAGACATTCGCGGCGATGAAAAAGCACGCCGCGTTGATTCAATCGGTTTCGGCAGAAAGAGTCGGCGAGGAACTGAACAAGTTGCTCTTATTGGCGGCCAAGCCGTCGATTGGGTTTCGGCTTTTGCAACAGTCGGGACTGCTTAAGTTCATCATGCCCGAACTTGACCTCTGTGTCGGAGTCGATCAACCGGGGCCGTATCACAAATACGATGTGTTCGAGCACACCTTGCATGTAATTGACGCCGCCCCCGCGCGATTGCGCGTTCGCTTGGCGGCCGTTTTCCATGATATACGCAAGCCGCAGGCAAAGCGTCCTGCGCCGGAAAATCGCGCCACATTTTACGGCCACGAAGTCACCGGTGCGCGGGCCGGAGTGGAAATCATGAGGCGGCTCCGCTATCCGCAGAACGTGACCGACGAAGTTGCCACATTAGTCGAGCGCCATATGTTTACCACTGACGTAACCGACAAAGGTCTGCGCCGACTGGTCAAGCGTGTAGGGGTAGACCTGATTTTTGATTTGCTCGATCTGCGCCGGGCCGATGTCGCCGGGCAGGGGATGGGCGGCAAGACTGAAGATGTCGACCAGTTCGAGCAAGCAATTCGCGATGAACTTGCCAAAAAGCCACCCTTTGGATACTCTGACTTGGCAATTAACGGGACTGACTTGATGGAAATGTTTTCGATTCCGCCGGGTCCAGTGGTCGGAAAAATTCTCGCATACTTGATGGATCGGGCGCTGGATGATCCGCAGATCAACTCGCGAGAGCGGCTGGTTGATCTCGCCCGTACCTACTACGAAGAAATACGTGAACGTGATGATACATTACATCGGAAAGGCACTGTTTCATGAAAGTGCATGAATATCAGGCGAAACAGATATTCGCCAAGGCGGGCATTCCTGTTCCGCCGGGGGACATAGCGACAACGCCGCACGAAGCGGTCGAGATCGCTCGCAAAGTAAACAAACCAGTTATGGTAAAAGCGCAGGTGCATGTCGGCGGTCGCGGCAAGGCAGGCGGCGTGCAATATGCCGAAAACGCCGAGGCGGCTCAGGTACTGGCGACTAAGATACTTGGTATGGACATCAAGGGACTCAAGGTCAAAAAAGTTCTGGTCACTGCCGCTGAAGAGATTCTCTCGGAGTCGTACGTAGGCATTATCGTCGACCGCGCCAAACAGTGCCCGGTCATCATGGTCTCTGCGGCCGGTGGAGTGGATATCGAAGAAGTTGCCGCCAAGACCCCTCAGAAGATCCATAAGCTCTGGGTTGATCCCAATAACGGTCTCCGTGCTTATCAGGCCCGCAATCTGGCCTACAAACTGTATCGCGATCCGGGACAGGTGCGTCAGGCGACCGATATCATCATGAAACTGTACGGTGTCTTTTGGTCGGCCGATGCGACCTTAGCCGAGATCAATCCGCTGGTGACCACGCCAGGTGGGAATGTTATCGCGCTTGACGCCAAGCTCAATATCGACGACAACGCGCTGTATCGTCAGCCGGAGATTGCCGCGATGCGCGACACCGACGCCGAAGTGCCCGAAGAAGTCAAAGCCCGCGAGGCCGACCTGTCGTTTGTCAAACTCGACGGAAATATCGGATGTGTAGTCAACGGCGCCGGTCTTGCAATGGCGACGATGGATCTGGTAAAACGGTATGGTGGCGAGCCGGCCAACTTTCTGGATATCGGAGGATCATCAAATCCGCGCAAAGTAGTTTCGGCGCTTGAGATCATCTTGTCTGATCGAAATGTGAAATCGATTTTGTTTAACATTTTTGGCGGGATTACCCGGCTTGACGATGTCGCCAATGGCATCGTGGCGGCCTTCAATGAACTCAAGCCGCGAGTCCCCGTGGTGATCCGGCTGACCGGCACCAACGAAAAAGAAGCGACCAAAATTCTGGCCGGGATGAAACTTCCCACCGCCCGCACTCTTGATGAAGCGGTGAAGACGGCAATTGATATGGCAAAGGCGGAGGCGTAACCGATCATGGCAATATTCATAGACAAAAAGACCAAACTCGTCGTGCAGGGAATCACAGGCCGCGACGGCGCGTTCCATGCCGAACAGATGAAGAAATACGGTACCGACGTTGTTGCCGGCGTCACGCCCGGCAAGGGCGGCTCCAAAGTCGCCGGCATTCCGGTGTACAATTCTGTTGAAGAAGCAGTGGCGGCAACAAATGCGAATTCGTCGATTATCTACGTCCCGCCGGCGTTCGCCGCCGACGCGATCTACGAAGCGGCTGATGCAGGAATCAAATTGATAGTTTGTATCACTGAAGGTGTCCCCGCCAATGATATGCTTAAGGCGGTGCAGTATGTGAAGGCCAAAGGTGCAAGGCTGATCGGCCCCAACTGCCCCGGGCTTATTTCGCCTGAACTTGCCAAAGTCGGCATCATGCCGGGTACTATCGTGAAGAAAGGATCGGTCGGTGTTGTTTCGCGCTCTGGAACGCTCACCTATGAAGCGATTTGGGCGCTCACACAGGCCGATATGGGTCAGACCTCGTGCATCGGTATCGGCGGTGATCCGATCATCGGGACAAACTTCATTGATTGTCTGGCCGCGTTCGAGGCCGATCCCGCCACCAAATCGATTGTCATGATCGGTGAGATCGGTGGCTCGGATGAAGAGACCGCCGCCGCGTTTATCAAGGCCCATGTTACAAAGCCGGTGGTCTCGTTTATAGCTGGACAGACGGCGCCTGCCGACAAGCGGATGGGTCACGCGGGCGCGATTGTTTCCGGAGGCGCCGGAACAGCCAAGGGCAAGATCGAAGCGCTCAACGCGGTGGGAATTCCAGTAGCCGGTTCTCCTACTGAAATACCGGTGCTACTCAAAGAACAGATCAAGAAGTTTGCATCAAAATCCAGCCGGACAGTTTCTACCAAGAAGTCGCCTGCAAAGAGCACCGCGAAAAAGCCGGCCACGACCAAAGCAAAATCAGCCGGTAAGAAAAAGTGATCGAGAATTATTGATGTTGATATATCGAGATAAGGAGTCAATATGACTGCGCCGGGCACTGCAGGTGAGGCGGATGCCAAACCTGCCGCCAAGAACAAGTATGGTTTCTCCAAAGATAATCTCCCGCTCGCGATAAACATGAAATGGTGCAAGGCCTGCAACCTGTGCATAGCCATGTGTCCGACGCAGGTGTTTGAACCAGACCGCGATGGCAAACCGATTCAGGCCAGACCGGAGGCCTGCACTCAGTGTACAATCTGCTGGGTGCACTGCCCGGACTTTGCCATAGTCTCAACCGCGAAGTGAGGCGTGCAGAAATGGCAAAAACACCACGAAAACTACTGCAAGGGAATATCGCTTGTGTTCAGGGAGCGCTCTACGCCGGCATGGACTTTTTCGCCGGTTACCCAATTACTCCTTCGACTGAACTGGCCGAAGGGAGCGCCCGCGAACTGCCGAAAATCGGTGGGCGATTTATACAAATGGAAGATGAGATTGCGTCCATTGCCGCCGCTATCGGAGCCTCGGTCTCCGGACGCAAAGCAATGACCGCGACCTCCGGGCCGGGCTATTCACTGATGGTCGAGTTGATCGGCTATGCCTTCATAACCGAAACGCCGCTGGTAATTGTCAACGTCCAGCGCGGGGGACCATCGACCGGCCTTCCCACTAAAGTAAGCCAGTCAGATACGATGCAAGCCCGCTGGGGAACCCACGGCGACTACACCGCGATTGCGGTGGCGCCATCGACTGTCGCCGATGCGGTCACGGAGACCATTCGCGCATTTAATCTGGCCGAGAGGTTTCGCACGCCGGTGACAGTTCTGATGGACGAAGTCATCGGCCACATGCGCGAGCTGATAGCTTTGCCCGAGCCGGGAGAAGTGCCGGTGTTCAACCGTGTGAAGCCGACAGTGCCGCCGGATAAATTCGAGCCGTTTGCGATGACACCCAATTTAGTGTCACCAATGGCCGGTTATGGAGAGGGATACCGGTTTAATGTGACGGGCTTGACTCACGATACGATGGGATTTTCCACCAACCGCGCCGACGAGATTTTCCCCAAGCTCGACAAACTCCGCAATAAGATCATGAATTACACCGATGAAATCGTCAAGATTCGCACCGAGATGATGGACGACGCTGAGATCGCGTTCATCGCCTACGGATCGGTGGCCCGCGCGGCGCTTCAGGCGGCCTCGCTGGCGCGACAGGCGGGAGTGAAAGTCGGTGTGGTACAGCTCTACACCATCTGGCCGTTTCCCGACAAACAAATCAGGGAACTAACGTCGCGGTGCAAGAGTGTGATCGTGGCCGAACTCAACATGGGGCAGATTATCACCGAAATCGAGCGCGTATTGCCTCGTGATAAAAAGATTCACGCAGTTCAAAGATACGACGGCGACATCCTTACGCCGATGCAGTTGCTGGAAAAGCTGGAGGAGGTACTCTAATGGCAGTCGCGGAAAAACAACGGTCGGATGTCATTTTATCCTACCTCCGACCCAAAAAGAAATTCCCGTCGGTCTGGTGTCCGGGTTGCGGCAATGGGATCGTCATGAGTGCCCTCATCCGGGCGATTGACAAGCTTGGCTACTCGCGTGACGAAGTCGCCTGCGTCTCCGGAATCGGTTGTACCAGCCGTATGCCGGTCTATCTTGATTTCAATTCACTCCACACGGCTCATGGCCGGGCGCTGGCGTTTGCTACCGGTGTGAAGTTTGCCCAACCGAAAATGAAGGTGATTGTGATCACCGGCGACGGCGACGCGCTCGCTATCGGCGGCAACCATTTCATCCATGCCTGTCGCCGGAACATCGATATCACGACGATCCTGATTAATAATCACATCTACGGTATGACCGGTGGTCAGGGTTCACCCACCACTCCGCCCGGCGCATTTTCTACCACCACTCCATATGGAAATACGGAAAAGCAGTTTGATCCGTGCAAGCTGGCCGAAGCGGCGGGGGCGTCGTATGTAGGGAGAACTACTGTCTTCCATGCACCGCAGATGGAAAAGATGATCATGGCGGCTATCGAGCACAAAGGGTTCTCGATGGTCGAAGTAATTTCCAACTGCCACACCTACTTTGGACGTTTGAACAAACAGGGTGATGCCGTCGCGATGGTCAATTCGTTCAAAGAAAACGCGGTCATGCTCGGCAAGGCCCAGACGATGACCCCCGAAGAACTCAAGGGGAAACATGTCATAGGTACGCTCTTTGAAGACAAAAATCAGACGGAATTCTGCGACGAATATCAGAAATTACTCGACACCCGCAAGGGAGGTCGGCCGTGAAAAACCTGATGGAAAAGATCAAACTCCCCACCGACCGTTTTGAGATCCGGTTGTCGGGCTCAGGCGGACAGGGGATGATTCTCGCGGCGGTCATCCTGTGCGACGCGATCGGCGCCGGATCGAACAAGAGTGTTGCCCAGACGCAGTCGTACGGCCCCGAGGCCCGCGGCGGCGCATCGAAGGCAGACGTGGTTGTTTCCGACGGCGAGATTTACTACCCCAAGGCGATCAAACTTGATCTCCTGCTTGCCATGACTCAGGAGGCGCTCGACAGTTACTATTCGGCGCTCAAGGACCACGGCATTCTCATGGTCGACGACGTGTTGGTTACCCATGTGCCGACCGACGACTTCTACGGTCTACCGTTTACCCGGCTGGCGCGTGAAGAGTGCGGGCACATCATGGTTGCCAATGTGATCGCCCTTGCCGCCATCGCCGAAATTACCGGGATCGTCTCGCGCGAGGCGCTCGAACAGATTGTGCTGTCGCGGGCGCCGCGCGGCACCGAAGACAAAAATCGCAAAGCGGTCGAGATCGGTTATCGTGAGGCCGCTAAACTTAAAGCCCTGAGGAAGAAATGAGTCGTACTCTTCTTATTGTCAAACCCGACGCCACCCAGCGAAACCTGATTGGCCATGTCGTTAATCGCCTGGAAAAAGCCCGCTTTGCGGTAGTTGATATGCGCATGGTGCGGCTTTCAAAAGAGCAGGCCCGGAATTTCTATGCGGTGCATGAAGGCAAACCGTTTCTGGATAGTCTGGTCGCATTCATGACCTCCGGCCCGGTTGTGCCGATGGTTCTTGAAAAGGAAAACGCAGTGGAGGATCTTCGCGCTCTGATTGGCGCGACCGATCCCAAAAAGGCCGCCTGTGGCACCCTTCGCTACGAAATCGCGGTCGATATCGAGAAGAACTCGGTGCATGCGTCGGACTCCGATGCCAACGCCGCCAAGGAGATTGCATTCTTCTTCGCGTAGTCCCGGACGGCAGTGTAAGCATGGCGCACAAGATCACATTAGCCTACGGCGGCGTCGATCTCTCAATCGCCGCTCCAGAGGGAGTCATGTGCGAGGAGTTTAAGGCCGAAACGGCGAAGAATCCTGCCGGTATCGAGACTCTTCGCGACGCGCTCGTGAGTGCCGGGCTTGAGTCGTTTCTTTCATCGCCGCCTTTGGTGATTGTCAACGACGGGTATCGCAACACGCCGACCGCCAAATTACTTGAATGGCTTTCACAAATTGCGCCATTGGTGATTGATCGCGCAACTGTTCTCATCGCCAACGGCGCACATTCGGCCCCAACCGAACAGCACCTTCGCACCATTTTCGGCAGTCTGTGTGATCGCGTAAGCTCACGTGTGCACTACCACGATGCGAAGAATCTCGAATCAATGACTCCGGTTGGCACAGACCGCTTCGGCGAAGCCGTTCTTGTCAACTCACTACTGCTCAATCACGAGCGAATCATCGTTATCGGTTCAGTTGAGCCTCATTACTTTGCCGGTTTCACCGGCGGCCGAAAGGGAATATTCCCCGGAATCTGCGATTTGAAGACGATTGAGCGAAACCATAACATGGCCGACTCTCTTGCCGCTCAGCCGATGAAACTGGAACGAAATCCAGTGGCCATGCATCTTGACTCCCTGCTGGAGTTCATCGATCAATCGAAGGTCTTTTCGATTCAGGTAGTAATGGATTCTACGGACACCATTGCGGGTATTTTTTGTGGCAATCTTCGTGATAGTTTTCACGAGGCCAGCAAATTGGCGAGAGAGATTTACGCCTGCGAGTTTGACGAACCGTACGATGTCTGTCTGTGTGAGCTATTGCCGCCGCTCGATGAAAATCTCTACCAAGTGCAAAAGGCGCTTGAAAACTGCCAGTTGGCGGTCCGCGACGGCGGCGCGTGTGTTGTTGTCGCCGCCTGCAAAGGCGGGATCGGCTCGGAACATTTCTTCAAACTCGCCGAAATCTGGGATCGCGCCCGCAATCGCGCCAAGGACGGCGTCCCCCGGTTCGGTTCGCACAAACTTGCCCGTGTAAATGCCATGAGCGGGCGAATAATGGTTGGACTCTACTCAGAGCTCCCGGTCAAGACCGGTCGCCAAGTGTATTACGAAAAAATAGACAACCTTGAAATGTTCTTAGGTACCCGTCTCGGTTCCGGCGCCCGAGTAGCGGTGGTGAGAAATGCCGGACATACTGTGTTGATTCCAAATACTCATTGATTCATTAATCCGTTTTGGAGGGAATTATGAACCGTAAGATAGCCGTAGTCGGAGCCGGAAATGTTGGCGCCACATGCGCCATGTATCTGGCCGAAGCAAATCTCGCCGATGTCGTTCTCTTGGACATCCTGGAAGGTGTGCCACAGGGAAAAGCGCTCGATCTGACCCAGGCCGGCCCAGTGCGTGGGTACAATGCCCGAGTCACCGGCACCAATGACTACAAGGACTTCGAAGGGTCCGACATCGTGATTGTCACCGCCGGCCTTCCGCGCAAACCCGGAATGACCCGTGAAGATCTGTTGAACATGAACGCCCAGATCGTCGGGACAGTGGCGGACAACCTCAAAAAATACTGCCCCAAAGCGTTTGTGATTGTCGTGTCCAATCCGCTCGATCTGATGACATTCCACATGATGAAGAAAACCGGTTTCCCGACCAATCGGGTGTTCGGTCAGGCGGGTGTGCTCGACTCGATCCGGTTTCGCGCTTTTGTGGCGATGGAACTCGGCGTGGCGATGAGCGACACACAGGCGATGGTGCTTGGCGGCCACGGCGACACGATGGTCCCGCTTCCGCGCTACTCTACAGTCGCCGGAATTCCGATCGGCGAGCTGATCTCTGCCGAGCGCATCAAAGCAATCTGTGATCGTACTGCCGACGGCGGCGGCGAAATCGTTCGCCTGCTCAAGACTGGCTCAGCTTACTATGCGCCAGCCGCGGCCAGCGTTGATATGTGCCGTGCGGTACTCTTGGACGAAAAGAAAGTCCTTCCGGCCTCGGCCTATCTGACCGGACAGTACGGTATCAAAGATATGTACATCGGCGTGCCGGTGGTGCTTGGCGCCAACGGAGTCGAGAAGATTCTCGACCTGAAACTGGATGCTGGCGAACTCGGCTCGCTTCAGAAGTCAGCCGCAACCTACAAAGAACATCTGCAGATTCTGGGGTACTAACAGGAGAGCACATGCCTAAATACAAACATATCGTGGTGCCCAAAGACGGCGCGAGCATTACGGTCAAGAATAAGAAACTGGTGGTTCCGGATAATCCGATTATTCCCGTGATCGAAGGAGACGGAATCGGCCGCGACATTATGAAAGCCACCCGCCGGGTGGTCGACGCCGCTGTCAAGAAAGCGTACGGCGGCAAGAAACAGATTCACTGGATGGATGTCTACGCCGGTGAGAAGGCCAACGAGCTGTACGGCGAGTGGATGCCCAAAGAGACCTTTACTGCCATCAAAGCGCAGATCGTCGCGCTCAAAGGCCCGCTCACGACTCCAGTCGGCGGCGGTTTCCGCTCGCTCAATGTCACGTTGCGTCAGGTGATGAATCTCTACGCCTGCGTGCGCCCGGTTCGCTGGTTTACCGGTGTTGGATCGCCGGTGGTGCATCCGGAGAAACTGAATGTGACCATTTTCCGCGAGAACACCGAAGATGTTTACGCCGGTATTGAGTGGCAAAAAGGGTCGAAAGAAGTCAAGAAAGTCATCAGCTTTTTGAACAAGTCGATGAAGACGCAGATTCGCCTGGATTCGGGCATCGGTGTCAAGCCGATTTCGGCCACCGGAACAAAACGGCTGGTTCGCAAGGCGATCCAGTTTGCCATCGACAAAAAACGCAAATCAGTCACGCTGGTACACAAAGGGAATATCATGAAATTCACCGAGGGTGCGTTTCGTGACTGGGGGTACGAAGTTGCGGTGAAAGAATTTCGTAGTTTCATCGTCACCGAGGACGAAGTGTTTAGCAAATTCGGCGGCAAGGCGCCGGAGGGCAAGTTGATCGTCAAGGATCGTATTGCCGACTCGATGTTTCAGCAGATTCTGCTGAGGCCGGATGAATACGATGTCCTCGCGACACCCAATCTCAACGGCGACTATCTTTCCGACGCCTGCGCGGCGCAGGTCGGCGGGCTCGGTATGGCGCCGGGGGCGAATATCGGCGATTTCATCGGACTATTCGAGGCGACTCACGGCACCGCACCGAAGTATGCCGACAAGGATATGTCCAATCCCGGATCGCTCATGTTGTCGGCTGTCCTCATGCTCCAGTATATGGGGTGGGACGAGGCCGCCAAGATGATTGAAGATGGCATTGAGAAGACGATCGCGAAGAAAACAGTCACGTACGATCTGGAACGGATGATGCAAGGGGCAACCAAAGTGAGTTGCTCGCAGTACGCGACTCATATCATCGCGAATTTGTAGCCGATGACCTCTCACTGCGGCAGGTCTCACCTCGCGCTTTGCGCTCGGAAGGACCAACCGCAACTATTCATTTAGTACGAACCAAAGTGGCGGCGGGCGTCCTCACCCGCCGCCTTGTTAATTGTAAGAAGGGAGTTGTTAGGGTTTGAACCCGTACCAACGCTCGTGGTCTTCACGCTCAAAGACCACATATCGTACGCGATTCTTTGGCTCCAGTCCGACTGACCGCATGTCGTTACCCAAAAACCAGGTCCAGCGCGGAGGCATGTACTTTGATTCATGGAATATGCAGAGATCGGGTTTGCGATTGTAAAAGAGCGGATCGGACAGTAACACGACCGGAGAGCGCATGTCCAGATAGAAGAGCGCTTCGGCGCGAGGGAAAAACTGAACAGTGATCGGCCGAGTGGCCGATTCGGCGGCGATGATTGCTTTCACATTCGCCCGATCGGCATCGGTCAGATATGTGACACCGTCAGGCACCGACATCTCGAAAAACAGCATCTGGTACGGATAGTTGATGGGAGATTCGAGGTTCTCGCGTCCGTAGTGCCAGATGACAACTGCAAATACCACAGCAGTCATCAGGCCGGATCTCGCCCAAGATCGAACTTGAGTTAGCCGGTCTATCATGAAGGCCCAAACTGAGTCGAAAAACAGCATGGCGATTATCAGCGCAGAGAGCACCCAGTAGACCCGGTACCACATTTCGAATCCGACCATATCGGCCAGCCAGCCGGCAAGAGCCAATCCCAACAGGGGGAACTTTGTTCGGTCGCGCCATCCTTTGGCCAACGCCCAGCCGATCAACATCACCAAAAGGGCCAGGTTGTCCCGATCGAGTACTTGATTGAGAAAACTTCTTTCCCCTTTGCGAGTGAATTGAAAAGCGAGGTCGGTTGAAACATCTTTCCAATTTGCAATACACTGCCAGAGGTACAATCCCCAAAGTAAGATTACTAAACCGAATAGGGCTTTGGCGATTATACTTATTCGCGGTTTGTTGTCAGCAGTGCGCCATTGAACTATCGCAGGAATTATTCCGGCAGGGAAAAAATACAGCCCGTTCGGATGGATAAGCGGGGTGAGTGCCAATATTCCGATGGACAGCCACAATCGCCCGTCGATCAAGAGCCAAAGCGCCGCCATCACCAAAAGGAGTATCAGTGCCTCCATGCGGGCGACATTTCCGCAGGCGACAAATGAGGCGTTGAGCCAGAATGCCGCGGCAAGCGTGATCGAGAGCCATGTGAATTTCAATCGATGTAGTATCAGAAGAAACAGAGCGAATGCACCCATTACACAGATTAGCGAAAACCAACGGGCGACTGCCAGCGAGGGTTCCGTCACTGAAAAAATGCCGCCAAGAACTGCCATATAGCCGGGGGGCATCCAATAGATCGCCCGGTCGGGGTTGAGTTCGGGAGAAACAAATGTGCCGTGCTCAGATAGCGATATTGCAGGCCAGATAAAGTGAGACTCGTCGGGCCAGGGAAGCGGACAAACAAATCCGAGTGCGACATGGGCGTATGTATAAATCGTCGCGACCGCTACAAATAGCAATACCAATGTCAGTGTCTTCTTCGTCATATTGCGCTACTTGATTGCCCGCGCATACCACTTTTCTCCGGTCGGGTTTTCGTGAATGAGAAATTCCGGGCTTGTGACTGTGTCAATACCTCGTGTCGTCAGTCCTTCCTGCCACAAAACACGGAATTTGGCGGGAAGAGTCGGTGAATCGTGAAACAGAAGTATATCGGGCGTGCGCTCACAAAAGAGCGGAATCGAAAACTGATTACCGTTGTCACGAAGTTGCATGAAGAGGAAGGCGTCGGCCGAGGGCACTATTTCGATTGTCGTCACGCCGGGTTGTGCCATCTGCCGCACTTTATCACTGACGATTGAAATGTCGTCAGGTTCATTGTAGGGGAGATTCAACTGCGGAGTCATGTCGCAGAAACTAATTGATTGGTTGATATTCCACACCCGCTCAATATTGTGGAACCGCAGATTAGTCAAAAGAAGAAATACACCAACTGCCACCGCTAACACATACTTGCGCCATTTTCCGTTGAACAACTTGAGATTGTCAGACGCTGAGTATGCGAGTGCAATGAGAAGAATTTGCGCCAGGAGAACGGCCAATAGATAGAATATCCGGTACCACATTTCGCCCCCAGCAACCCATAGTAGCCATAGACAGAGTGCCACAGCTAAAAGAGATCGGAATTGCTTTTTACCGAGCGATGACCAAATCAATCCCGGAAGCAAATACACAATGAAACGGACTGAATCTTGTGAATATAGTTCGCTCACCCAGCTACGCTGTCCCTTGCGGGCAAACTGGAATTGCATGTCGTGCACAAAGGAGTTCCAGTGTCCTGCCACATAGACAGCATACCACAGCCAAAAGCCGAGTGCCAGAACACAGGCAAGTATACCGAATCGGTCAGAGGCCAGTCGTGTGCCAGTCAAAGCGTCTCGATTCAGAATCAGTAACAGGATACCGCCAGCGATGAAGAATATGCCGTTCGGGTGAATCAGCGGCGTCACTGACAATATCGCCATTCCGGAGACGGGACGGTGCCGGAGCAAAAGATAAATCCCAAGAAGCCCAAAGGCTATGAGCGGTGCTTCCATCCGGGCGACATTTCCGCAAGCCGCGAAGTTTGAGCCGGTCCAGAATAGGGCGGACAGAAGATAAACAGGCCAGGGAAGATCGAATCTGCGCAAGATCAGCCAGAATATTGCAAACCCGCACAGCAAGAATATGAGAGAGGAAAATCGTGCAACGGAAAGACTACTACCAAAAATCTCGAAAGCCGCGCCGGTTAGCACGAAGTATCCGGGCGGTTGCCACAAGATTTCGCGATCGGGATTAAGCTCAGGCGCAAAGAGAGTTCCGTGTTCCGCAAAGGCGGTTGACTGCCAGAGAAAGTGGGCCTCGTCCGGCCACGGCGCCGGCAGAGTATATCCGGCCAGCGAATGTACATAGACCATCACGACGACCGCCAAAATGAAAATAAGCAGTGCGAATTTGTCTGTGGATTGTGAGTGCCGACGTTCTGCCATACCTGCCGATCGGGCCGCCGAATTTAGCAGTCAGCGACCGGTTATGAAACGACCGGCAGAAAGTATACTGTCTGGCCACCGCAATGGCAAGAAAGTGCGGCGGCCTTTGATTCGACTTGTCTACCCCTTCACGATCCTTTCGGTGTCGTGGGCGATCACCAATTCTTCATTGGTTGGAATCACCAAGGTCCGGACTTTCGCGTTGCTCGACGATATGTCCACTTCCTTGCCGATAGCACTCTCGTTGGCGACAGAGTCGATGCTGATTCCGGCAAACTCAAGTCCTTTGCAGGTCTCGGACCGTACTACCGCTGAATTCTCGCCGATACCGGCAGTGAAGACCAGGCCGTCGAGTCCGCCCAGCACCGTCATATACGATCCGATGTATTTCTTGAGTCGGTAACAAAAGACATCCAGCGCCAGCTTGGCATTGGTGTTGCCCGCCTTGGCCGAATCGACTATCTCGCGCATATCCGAGGAGACCCCCGAGATACCGGCCAATCCGGAATGCTTATTGAGAAGAGTATTCCCTTCGTGTAGCGAAAGTTCCTCGCGCGACATGATGTGGAGAATAATGGCCGGATCGATGTCGCCGGAGCGGGTGCCCATCAGCAGACCTTCGAGCGGAGTAAATCCCATCGATGTATCCATGGAAATGCCGCCGTCGACTGCCGAGATCGAACTCCCATTTCCCAGATGGCAGGTGATCAATTTCAGTTTCGAGAGGGGCTTGCCAAGCATGGCTGAGGCGCGATCGCACACGAATTTGTGCGAAGTCCCGTGAAAGCCGTACCGCCGAATTCCATATCGTTTGTAAAACACATATGGAATGCCATAGATATAGGCGTGAGGGGGCATCGAGTGGTGAAATGCGGTGTCGAATACAGCCACCTGCGGAGCGTGGGGAAGAGCTTTTTGGCAGGCGTTGATACCGCGGATATTGTGCGGATTGTGAAGCGGCGCCAGTTCAATCAATGCCCGCAGGCGTGACATCAGTTCGGGAGTGATCAAAACTGAATCAGTAAATTCCTCGCCGCCATGAACAACGCGGTGCCCAACTGCTTCGATTTCCATTTTGTCTTTGATGACCCCGTGATTGGGAGACATCAGCATTGTGATCACGTACTCGATCGCAATGATATGATCGAGAATCTCGGCGGAAATTTTCACTTCGGGGCGGTCGAATGGTTTGTGCGTTACGACCGCTTCGGCCATACCAATACGCGAGACCAATCCTTTAGCCAGCGGAGTGCCGCTTTGGCTGTCGACAAACTGATATTTGACCGACGATGATCCGCAGTTTATAACGAGTATTTTCACTTGTGCACCTCCGCAGTCGTCGGCCGTTGACGGTTTACGATTCGATTCCCTTCCTTATCGTACTCGAAGAATCCCTTGCCGGTCTTCACGCCCAAGTGTCCCGCCCTGACCAGTTTCCGTAGTTGGGGGCAGGGATTGTATTTGTGGTCGGAAAGCTCACCGAGCAGATTCATCATCCAGGACATGACGACATCGAGTCCCATCTGATCGGCCAGCGCCAATGGACCGACATTAAACCCAAAGCCAAGTTTCATCGCGTCGTCAATATCCTCGGCGGTCGCGACACCTTCCATGAGGACGTGCATCGCTTCGTTGAGAAGCGGCACAATGATGCGCGTGGTCACATATCCGGGGTACTCGATAACCGTGATCCACTTCTTTTCAAGAAGCTCGGCAAAAGCCACCGCATTCTGAAAAGTCTGGGGATCGGTCTTGAGTCCCTTAACAATCTCCACCACTGGTATTTTGGTGACGGGATTTAGGAAGTGCATCCCGATGACCCGCTCCGGGCGTTGCGTGAGGGCCGCGATTTCCGAAATCGAAAGGGTAGAGGTATTGGTGATAAACATCGCGTCGGCCGCGCAAACCTGATCGAGTTTTTCAAACAAAGCACGCTTCTTGGCGATATCTTCCGGTACCGCCTCGAGAATTATTTCGGCCTCCTCGGCATCGCTCAAATCTGACGACGGATGGATTCGGGCAAGAATGGCCTTTTTATCTGAGGCGGTCAATCCCCACCTATTTATCTCCCGATTTAGTGACTCCCCGATTGTTTTGATTCCTTTTTCAGCGATCTTGGAGGTTCGGTCGATGAGTGTAACTTCATGGCCGGCAGTCGATACCGCCTCAGCGAGGCCCTGGCCCATGACTCCCGCCCCGATAATGACTATTTTCGTTTTTGGCATTTCAATTCCTACTTGTAGCTATGTTGAGATTGTGAAACTAATAACAATCTCAACGCGACGCAACTTGTTTCTCTTACCAATTGATTCGGCAGATCGAAAGTAATTATGAGGGTCGAATTTTTGTGCCATCCATGTCGGCAACTTGTTGTATAATATAAAACTAACGACAGTTTAAGGCGACCAACTAATCGCGATGCCATATTCAGAAGTTCGCCTTAGGGTTGGTCCGGCTGAGAGGTAGGAATAGAATGAAGAAGATTGCGTCTATATCATTGATCTTTGTGGCGCTCTTGGCTCTTCAATCTCAAGCACTCACAAGGGTCCCAGGGTCAATAACGATGATCGATTTTCATACCGGGTGGAGTTCCCCATTCGGAAGTTACAGCGGAATCGGACCCCAACCGTTGGACGAGGCCTTCTCTGTCCCAGCCTCGGATTTATACGATCCCACGTTTCATTTCGGCGTCAATGTTGGCCAACTCAGCGCATCTCGAATGTACTTCGGATTGGGATTGCAGTATACCAAGATCGACATAGACGAGAAGAACTTCACCATAACGCCATCTGACATGACTTTTCATCAATGGGATTTCAACGTGGACATGAATTTCTACCCGGTGAGCCCTCAGTTTGAGAGTGTAACGCCATATGTTGGCCCCGGACTGAGTTTTGGATTAACTTCACAACGGGCGCCGGGTTATCGTTCCCAGAGCCAGTTCAATCTCGGATTAAACGCCAATTTTGGGGTGGACGTCAAAATCTGGCAGGCACCAGATAAACGCAGTCTGATTACACTTTCTTCCATAAATAGCTGGACTGTCGTTTCAGGCGGCGATCGCCCGCGGTATCTGAATATCGGCGGTGGCCTGCGATATTTCTTCCGTCCGTAAATGGCTTGCCATAGGGAGTATGTTGTTTGAATTTTGCGAGTACTCAGAAATCGTGTGTGGCGATAGTCGGATGTGCGGCGATAGCGGCGGCGCTGTTTTTCTCCTGCACCGACAAGAAATCGACTGAACCGGTATTTGTTATCAATGCCACATCGAGCCAGCACGGCTCGGTCACCCCGCTTGGCTCGGTCCCGGTCAAGCCGGGAGAAAGTCAGTCCTTTTTGTTTGTCCCCGATTCCGGGTACAGCGTGGTCACTGTACGCATCGACGGCGTCCCGGTTTCGCCGGTGACCAGTTTCACTTTTTCTGATGTCAGCGCCAACCACTATGTCTACGTCTCGTTTTCGCATGTGTATCAGATCACGTCCTCCGCTGGCGCTCACGGTCAGATCACTCCTGCCGGAACGATCACGGTGCCTGAAGGCGAATCCAGAAGCTACACGATAACTCCTGACTTTGGGTATCGAATCACAGATGTCGTCGTTGACGGTAGCTCGGTTGGAGTGATGACCTCGTTTACGTTTGCAAATATCACGACTGACCACACTATCGCGGCTACTTTTGCGCTGATTCCCTTTGTTCTGACTGCCGACAACGGCCTGTACTATCGCGGCGCACTCGGGAACAATACTCTCACCCCCCAACTGGCGATATCCGCCACTGATTCAGCCGGAGTAAGCGCCAACCAGTGGATTAATCTGATCAGGGTGACCGGCGATGGCGCCTTGGGCGCCGATTCGCTCATGACCGATGCCAACGGCAAAATCGCTCCCTCGTACACGTTCTCAGGAGCAAAAGGCAACGCCCAAATCCGTGCCCTCTGGCCGAGCAAAGACACGCTTGATGTTTTTCTTCGTGCCAGCGTTTTAGAGGCGGGTGAGTCGGCACAGGGACAATTTGTGCTTGTCGGCGACTCCTACAAGACAGTCAAAGCTCTCAATGGTACGCCCGAGCGAGTTGATGTCGATCCGAATTTCTGGCTGACGTACGCCGTGTACGAGACAGCGCTCGGTGTGGTTGTGATTCTCAACGATGTCGACCAAAACGAAGTTGCCTCCGACTTTGAAACTGTTCAGGGAATAATCGTCAACGGCGGATTCGCCGGGACATTTGCGGGCGGGCTCGGAATCAATTCCACCGTTGGCGCAATGGATACTATTTTTGGGCTGGCTGATACAACCTACTTTGATCTGACTCCGCCGGCCGCCTGGGTGTATGTGTATCGATCGTTGGGGATAACTTTCTACGCCAATCAGGCGACTCCGCGGCGGATATTCGAAATTCACCTTTCCCGCCCCTCGGCGCCTGCTCCTGCTAGTTTGCGGCGGCCCGCAATGCCGCAAGGAGCGATCCGGTGAACACTCAATTTGGCGGGACCGACTGTTTGTTGACTTAGTGGATTGCCAATCGATATATTCAAGAAGATGAATTCACACATAGCATTGAAAGGTCTGCCATGCTCCGTTCGATTACCATTGCTCTCGCTGTTTCTGTACTTGGAGTAACCGCGATGTCTGCCGACGAAAAAGCCGCACCCTCCGGGACAAAAGCAAACCCGACCGACACATTGGCCGCCAAACGGGTCGCGGTTCGCGACAAGGCCAACAAGTGTGTGACGATTGAAACGTCATATGGAAAAATGGTGCTTGAACTGTTTCACGAAGTAGCGCCGGCTCACGCCGATTCATTTGCGGCGCGTGCCGCCGACGGTTTCTACAATGGAACAATTTTTCACCGTGTGATCCCCGGTTTCATGATTCAGGGGGGAGACCCGACCGGCACCGGAACTGGAAATGCCAGCTACAAGCTGAAAGCTGAATTCAACGAGAACCCCCATATCGAAGGTACGCTCTCGATGGCCCGAACGATGGATCCCAACTCGGCGTCGTGCCAGTTCTTCATTTGTCTCGCCCGGGCGGCCCATCTGGATCGTCAGTACACGGTGTTCGGACAATTGCTCAAAGGGTATGATGTCCTGCAGGCAATTGGAAGAGTGCAAACCGGGGCACAGGATCGCCCGCTTAAAGATGTGCCGATGACCAAAGTTTATTTGTCGGATTCCGAAGGTCGTCCGCTTGCCGGAGCGGCCGAGAAAAAGGACAAGTAAACCAGTTAAGTAATGACAGCCGTGTTTCGCATCTGCTGAAACACGGCTCTGTTATGTACGTTTATCCACGTATGAAGCAACGCGGCCTAGTCATTCTCGGATCAACCGGCTCAATCGGCCGGTCGGCTCTTGATGTTGTCGACCGTCACCCTGAGTCGCTCAAAGTAATCGGACTGGCCGCCCGCTCCACTGTTGATTTGCTCGTCGAACAATTTCACAAGTACCATCCTGAGTATGTATGCGTCGTCGACGACACGATGGAACAGGAACTGCGGCGACAGATCGGCCGGGAGAAAGTCCGCATCCTGGTCGGAGAATCAGCGTGTCTTGAACTGGCCGCCGCTCCAGAGGCTGACATCGTGCTCAATGCGATAGTCGGTTCAGCCGGCCTAAGAGCTTCACTGGAAACACTCAAACACGGCAAACGGTTGGCGCTGGCCAACAAGGAATCTCTCGTAACTGGCGGGCCGCTTTTTGCATCGTATTTAGCGGAGAGTCCATCGAGCATCTTGCCGGTCGATTCAGAACACTCGGCAGTTTGGCAGGCGATGCTGTCCGGTCGCAAGAGCGAAATCCGAAAGATATTACTTACTTCCTCCGGCGGTCCGTTTCGAACTCTGCCGGTCGATCAATTTGATTCGATTACTGTCGATCAGGCGCTCAATCATCCGACCTGGAAAATGGGCCCGAAGATTACGATCGATTCGGCTACACTGGCGAATAAGGGGCTGGAAGTTATCGAGGCCGTCACCCTGTTTGGTATGCCGGCTGACCAGATTGACGTTGTCATTCATCCGCAGTCAATTGTTCATTCGATGGTGGAGTTTGTCGATTCGTCGGTGATTGCTCAACTTTCAAAGCCGGACATGCGCCTTCCGATTTCGTATGCACTATTCTGGCCCGAGCGCGTGGAATCAGATTTCGGCCGAATGGACTTCTCACGGCCGATCAATCTACAGTTCGAACCGCCGGACTTGGAGAAATTCCCAATATTGCGGACGGCCTTTGAAGTTGCCCGAATCGGCGGTACGGCGCCGGCCATTTTCAACGCCGCCAACGAAATCGCGGTTGACGCTTTCCTGCGGCACTGCGTGAAATTCCCAGAAATTGCCGATATTATTGAGCGGACTCTTGATTCCGTTTCTATGATCGGCAAACCGGATCTTGACGATATCCTTTCTGCCGATCGAATGGCCCGACAATTGGCCCGCGAACGCCTGGAGAAAATTGCATGCTGACGACCGCTCTCTCGACCATATTCGTGCTGGGTATTCTCATCTTCATCCACGAGCTGGGGCACTTCATTGTTGCCAAGCGGGTGGGAATCAAGGTGTACCGGTTCTCGCTCGGTTTTCCGCCGTACATTTTTAGTAAGAAAGTCGGAGAAACGGACTACTCGATAGGACTCATTCCACTAGGTGGATTTGTCAAGATGGCGGGGGAGAACCCCGATGATCCAACGACCGGTGATCCTAACGAGTTTTCGTCCAAAACTCTCCTGCAACGCGCGGCCGTGATTTTTGCCGGCCCCTTCATGAATTATGTCCTGGCGCTCATTATTCCTGTATGCGTACTCTATTTCAGTGGCACCCCAGTTTATGATCCCGACCGGATTATCGTGGGGGAGGTAACCCAGGACCTGCCGGCGGCGGCGGCTGGGCTTCGCGAAGACGATCAGATTATTGGTATCGATGGAGTATCAGTAAGTAATTTCGACAGTCTTCGCCTGAGAATCGCCAAACATGTGTACGATTCCCTTCATCTCACCTGGCTCCGGGGAACCGAAACCATGACCGCGGTCATGGGGACAAAGATCGAAAAAGAAATGAACTTAGAGGGGAAATACGATTCGATTGGCCGCATCGGCTTTGCGGCCAAACCGGTTCGATATGAGCATACATCGCTGTGGGAGGCGACCCGCGATGGCGTCATCTGGACCCATGTCGTGGTCTGGGAAACTGTCAAGTTTGTCAAGAATCTGGTCACCGGGCAGGTATCGCTTAGATTGATCGGCGGCCCCGTGTTTATCGCCGAGCAATCGGGGAAAGAAGCCCGCCGAGGATCGGCCGCGCTTTTTCGGTTTATGGCGCTTTTGTCGGTCAATTTAGCGGTGCTCAATGTTCTACCGATCCCGATTCTCGACGGCGGCCATCTGATGTTCCTGTTGATCGAGAAAGTCCGGGGCGTACCGCTATCGCAAAAGGCCCGGATGATTGCCCAGCAGTTCGGGCTGGTGATCCTGCTTGGCTTAATTGTAGTGGTCATGTATAACGACATATCCCGCCGATTCGGGCTTTAGGCGTCTATTATTTCGACTGAACATTTTCAGGGATAGCGAGTAGAAGTAAGAGTGGATAGCGAAAGGAAAACTGATGGCCGGGCGTAGTAGCGGCAGAACGACGAAACGGGCGCCGGGTAGCGGTATCTGGGAAAACACCAAGCAAATATTGATTGCGGTCGTTCTTGCCCTCTGTATCAAAACCTCGGTTGTCGAGGCGTACAAGATTCCCTCGGCTTCGATGGAAGATACTCTTCTGATCGGCGATTTTTTGCTGGCCAACAAATTTGTCTACGGCGCTCAGTTGCCGTTAGTCGGCTGGCGTCTGCCGGCGATTCATGATCCGCGTCCCGGCGATGTCGTCATTTTCCTTTGGCCGGGAGATGGAGTCACAAAGTATATCAAGCGATGCGTGGCCGGTCCGGGGGACACGGTGGAAGTCAAAGATACGACCGTGTTTGTAAATGGCGTCGCGCAGGTTCGACCTGCGCATAGCAAATTCAGCGATATGGCGAGCCATCGTCGCGGCGACGCTATGATGCCCACATTTCTAGGACAAAACCGCCGCGACTTTTTTGGGCCATACGTAGTACCGCCCGACTGCTATTTCATGATGGGAGACAATCGCGACAATTCCTCGGACTCGCGTGTTTGGGGCCCGGTGAAAAAGGAGCTGGTACTTGGCCAGGCGATGCTGGTCCATTGGTCCTGGGAAGAACCGGTACCGGGTACGGAGGAATTCACGCGATTGGCGTCGCCACCGGTATCAGTGACCGATCCTCTGTCGGTCCCCCGCTTATTTGTTTTTAACGCTGTGCACTTCTTTGAAAAAGTTCGCTGGGAGCGACTGTTCAGACCAATCAACTGATTGATGGAGACTCTGTCTGTGAGAAGACATGCTTTGAATCTGGCGATAGCCGCCACTCTTGTACTGGGGCTCACAAACGCGGGAGAGTCCGCGCCGGGTGTAAAAATCAACAACGACACATTCGACTTTGGCAAAGTCATCCAGAATGCAACCGCTACGCACGCGTTCTGGATCAAATCGACCGGAACTGAGACACTGAATATTACCGGTGTCGAACCGGGATGTGGTTGCACGCAGATGCCGCTGACCGACTCAAGCGTCGCGGTAGGCGACAGCACGCCGCTTCAGATTATTTTCTCAACCAAGTCATTCATCGGCAATGTCAACAAGCGGCCGTTTATCGTCACCAACGCCCCTCAGGCCAGCGCAGGAATGAGCATCTTTGCCGAAATCCTCACCGATCCTGAGTCCGCTCTGCCGGTCGTGCTTCGTCCGGCGAGGCTCGATGTTTCGCAGTTTTCAGTCCAACCCCGGCGACGTGGGACCTTTGAGATAGTAAATAAGTCGTCCGAACCCCTGAAGATTGCGCCGGTCGACACGGTCTACAAGAGCTTCACGATAGAGCTACCCTCAAAAATTGGAGCCGGCGAAACGGTAAAAGGCACGATAATCGTCAACAAGGCGGCGATTGAGAAGTCGTTTCGGGAGTCGTTTACATTTGAGGTGGTCGGTTCGGAGTCGCGGGATCGGTACACGCTCCCTATCGAACGAATATACCGCATTAAAGACACGAGCACGGTAAACGTAACTGGCGGAAAATAGCCACAAATCAGCTAATCTAACGGCCGCCCGGCGGCCGTTTTTTTGTTTTGAGCCGGCCTGTTCTCAGTGTTTATTTCCGTGATGTATTCGCTGGCGGTCAACAATCTCTCCAAGCGCTTCGGTTCGCGCAAAGTGCTTACCGATGTCAATTTCACGCTCAAGACGGGTGAATCAATTGCGATAACCGGTCGAAATGGTTCCGGCAAGACAACCCTCTTGATGACGCTTCTTGCCACCCATCATCCAAGCAAAGGAACTGTCGACTATTTGCGCGACGGTGCCCGGCTTGACGGTGACCAGGTCCGCGGGCTCACTTCGCTGGTTGGACCATACCTAAGCTTGTACGATCAACTGACGGCCGAAGAAAACCTTCGCTTTTTTGCGACAGTATCAGGGGTGCATATCACCGGCAGGCAGGTCAACGATCTACTCAAACGGGTCGGGTTGGAAGGTCGCGGAGACGATCTGGTGCGCACGTATTCTTCGGGGATGAAACAGCGCCTGAAATACGCAGTCGCCGTTTTGAAGGAACCGGCTTATCTGTTTTTGGACGAGCCGGGATCGAATCTGGATGTCGCCGGGAAGAAAATTGTCGCCGACTTCATAGAGGAATACCGCGCCCGGAGCATTATTATCATAGCTACAAACGAACACGAGGAGTACACCCTTGCCCGAGCAGTCTACTCACTTTCTGAGTAAAGCGTACGCCGTGTTCGCCAAAGACCTGCGGATGGAGCTGCGGTCGAAGTATGCGCTCAATACGATTCTCATGTTTGGCGTCATTTCATTGGTGGCGGTGTCGTTTTCGATTGGTCAATCGAATCTGCCGACCCGACTCTTGGCCGCGGTGTTTTGGATCATCATGTTTTTCGCTTCGATGGCCGGATTGGCGCATGTGTTTATTCGCGAGGAAGAAACCGGTACGGCACTGGCCTTGCAGCTTTCCGCCGACCCCGATGCGGTTTACCTCGGCAAACTTGTTTTCAATCTGGTGCTTTTGGGGTTGATGTCGGGGATTATCACCGTATTATTTTTTGGATTCACCGACGCCCCGGCCGATAACTGGCCGATATTCGTTCTCGTCCTTCTGCTGGGGATTGTTGCACTTTGCGCTGGAACGACGCTTGTCGCCGCAATCGTTGCTAAAGCGAGTACCAAAGGAGCGCTCTTCGCCGTACTTAGTCTACCGATCTTTCTCGTGCCCCTTTGGTGGCTGGTGGCGGCCGCCGACAAAGCGCTGGCCGGAGGGACGCTCTCTCAAATGTCATCGGAGCTTATCGGACTGATATCATACTGCGTTATCATGATCACACTATCGGTGATGTTATTCAAGATTGTCTGGCTTGAGTAACCGAAAGGAGAATCTGTGAAGTTTGCTTGTCGTGTCGACGACGCTATGCGCGTGAGCGCCGACAGCGTTGTATTATTTATCTCGCAATCCACCAAAGTCGATTCGCCCCGCCTTAAGTCTCTGGATAAACAAGTCGGCGGCGCAATTGCCAATATATTTGGATCCGGCGAATTTTCAGGTAAAGACGGCGAGATCGCAGTGCTTTATTCTCCGGCCGGTTTCAAAGCCAAACGCCTGGTTCTTGCAGGTACGGGAGACCGAAAAAAGCTGACTCCGGACTCGATCAGGCGGGCATCCGGATATCTTTCGCGCCACAAGGCGGTGACATCGAGCGGAAGTGTTGCGATTTCATTCGAGGGCTTTGAGTCAGCCGGGATGATACAGGCGGGAATCGAGGGTCTCCTGTTGGGCGGCCATAAATTTTTGGAATACAAGACCGGCGAATCGGGCAAGGATACATCGAAGCTAAGTGCCGTCGAGTTCCTGGTCTCAAAGAAGGCGCAACTGGCCAAAGCGACGAGGGAACTCGAGAGAGGTCGGATCATCGCCGAAGGCCAACTGATGGTCCGCCGTCTATCGGCGACTCCGGGTAATGATCTCACTCCGCGCCTGTATGCCAATCGTATCGCCAAATTCGCCAAAGATGCCGGAGTGACCTGCCAGATACTTGATGAAAAAGCAATCGCGAATGAAAAGATGGGTGGGCTACTGGGAGTCTCGCGCGGATCAGACGAACCACCGCGCTTCGTGATTTTGAAATACCAGCGGCCGGCCGCGAAGAGCAAACCGATCGTTCTGGTTGGTAAAGGTGTGACATTCGACACCGGTGGTATCTCGCTCAAGCCGGCGGAAAATATGGGTGAAATGAAGCAGGATATGACTGGCTCGGCGGTCATGCTTGCGACCATCATCACCGCTTCGCGCCTCAAACTCCCGCTCAATCTAGTGGCACTGCTACCTATCACTGAGAACATGCCCTCCGGTCGCGCCACGAAGCCCGGAGATATTCTGACAATGCGAAGCGGTAAGACAGTCGAGGTTACTAACACCGACGCAGAAGGCCGCCTGATCCTCGCCGACGCCCTCGATTATGCCAACCGATTTCAGCCGCAGGCGGTATTTGATATCGCCACTCTGACCGGAGCGGCGTTGTTCATTCTCGGCTACGCTGGAGCGCCTATCATGGGCAACAACTTTGAGTTGATAAAGCGGCTTGAAGGTGCGGCGAAGGTGACATCCGAGCGGGTTTGGCACATTCCGATCTGGGATGATCACCGCGAACAGATGAAATCATCCATCGCCGATCTGGTCAACTCGGGAGGACGACCGGCCGGAACGATCGCCGCCGCCGCGTTCTTGGAGAATTTTGTGGGTGACTGGCCGTGGGCGCATATCGATATCGCCTGGATGGACATGGAGTATCAGGGGAGGCCGTACACTCCCAAAGGCGCGACCGGTTTTGGGGTTCGACTCCTGACTGATCTGCTGTCCAATTGGAAGAAAATGTGATCTGGCCACTTTCATAGCCAAAAGGAAAAGGCCGCCGGAGAATCTCCAGCGGCCTTTGAAATTTACTTCTTACAAATGACTACTTTGCGGATCTCGACCAGGCCGGCGCGGCGTCGGTACCGGGACCGCTGAGCCGTTTGGCGCCGTTTCCTGTAATATCGATGACCCAGACTGAACCGTCGGTTGTACCAAAGGTCATCCACTTGGAATCAGGGGAGAAAGACGGCGGCGAGGTCGACAGGCTGACATTCACAGGTGGGGCAAACACCAGATACTTTTCTTTGAAATCAGGGGTGGCGATATACAAACCACCGTCGGTAAGCTTATTGTCGACATACGCTATCCACTGGCCATCGGGCGACCATGACGGCGCCACAGCGTCTTGTGCTTTCTTACAAAGCTTGGTAAGCGAATCAATCGAAGTCATCAGACCAGTCTTGGGCACAACTGCTACACCCGCCGGATTGATCGAAGTTCCTTCGGTCTGCTTCTGTGGAACTAACAGCACAAAGGCGATCTCGCCTTTGGGGCCAAGAGTCGGGCAGGCCATCCAGCCGGTGACATTCTGCCAGTCCTTGCGATACATCTCGTACGAGCCGCCGTCGTCGTCGACCGAGCAGATCTGATAATTCGGGCTCGCGGCATTGACCAGATTGGCATTGAGATCTTTACTGAAATAGATCCGGCTTCCGTCGGCCGACCACTCCGGATCGCGTGAACCGTTGTCTTCGGTCAAACGCCGCCACCAGTTACTGTTGTTGTGCTCGGCGGAGTCAAGGTACGCCAGAAAGATGTCATAGACCTTATGTACGCCGCCGCTGTTGTCGGGGAGATTGGTCTGTACCTTTCCCGAACGGGTAAAGACAATCCGACGACCGTCGGGGGACCAACTGATCCGGCCGTCGGCGTTCTTGACTTGCGAGACCAGCTTTTGGTTGGCGCCGGTGGCGTCCATAACCCAAAGGTCTTTCTCGCGAATAAAGGCGATCTTGCCAGCCGGCTTGCCAATCGTTCCGGCCTTGGCGAGGGGCATTTTCGGCGTTACAGCGGCCACCGAGGCGGCCACAAAAAGGCCGGCGGCCATTGCAACCGCCGGCACATATCGAAGGATTCGAGCGTTCAAGTCTGTTCTCCAGTATTTCGGTTGCGAGTCGGAGCCAAGATACAGTCCGGCCGACGACTGTCAACCGAAATGAACACCCGGCTCACCAAGTAAAATACTTCTTCAATTCCAACTTGCCACGGACACCCGACAGGCCCAGCGTAACGCGGCCTTCCGGAGTGTCATTGTAGGTGGCGACGATTTCTTGTCCCGCAGTATTATACCACGCCACGTTCTTAAAGTTCAGGTACAGGTAGTGCATATCAAAGCCCATGCTAAGACCCCATACCTTGAGCGGATAGTCGCCACCCAGACCAAATGTAAATCCGACCGTATTGCCCTTAAATGAGCTGTTGGTGCCGGCGGGGGCGGAGGTCGACAAGTTCAGGTTCTGGTACTCGTTCCAGACATCCCACGTAGCGTTGTAGTAGCCGACTGTGCTTGAAAGGTGTACCGACGGCTTGGAGGCCACGGAATTCTTGCCGGGGGCGTTGTAGATGAAATACTGCATTCCACTGGTAATGCCGTAAACCGAGATTTTCGATTCCGGGTCTGTTACCTGCACGGCGCCGGAGTTCGGCGGAGTGTAGGTGAAGGTACCATTCAAGGTCTGGCCGAATTTTCCCCAGAATTCGCCGCCAAGGGTCCAGGCGATTTTGGGAGTAACCAACAGACCGAAATCAGCGCCGAAGCTCTTGCTGGTATTGAGCCAGGTGAGCTCACTGTTATTGAGGTAGGCAGTCTGATAGGTCGCAAACTTGTTGTAATCGTTGTCGCGATTAATCCGATTGATCGTGAAATTTGTTGAGAACCAACTGGTATGGCTCACATGTTTCTTCTCGATCTTCTTGGTGTACCGATTGATGATGTCCTGTTCGGTCTCTCCGGCCCAGACGGCGGCGCCGCCAAAAACCACAAACAACATGGCCACTACAAATTTGATACGCATGTTCCCTCCGATTCCGACGTGAATTCGTTTTTCTTATATATCGGAATCGGTGAGACTCTTCTTGATAACCCGGAGCGAAAGCTCGGTGTCGGGGACAAAAAAAGGCGGATGGAAATCCATCCGCCTACCCACAACTGCTCAGAATTTGATCAGTCCGCGACCTTGGAGTAATCCATGCCCGCCAATTGACGGTACAGGTTCCAGCGGCGTTCGCAGTCTTTTTGTCCTTCTTCGACCAGTCGTTTCGCCCGCTCGGCATCTTTGGCGATAAGCGTACGGTAGCGGTTCTCCGAATAGGCATACTGGGCAAAGGGTATCGACGGCTCCTTGCTGTCGATCTGAAGCGGATTCTTACCCTGGGCCAGAAGATCAGGATTGTATCGATACAACAACCAGTGGCCGCTCTTCACAGCCATATCTTCCTGGTCCAGTCCCACAGCCATATTGATGCCGTGGGCGATACAATGACCATAGGCGATAATTAGCGACGGTCCGTTATACTTCTCCGCTTCGACAAATGCCTTCACTGTCTGATTATGGCTGGAGCCAATCGCTACCTGCGCCACATAGACATTGGTGTACGACATCATCATCAATCCAAGATCTTTCTTGGGCGTTGATTTCCCGGCCGCGGCAAATTGCGCCGTCGAACCGCGTGGAGTGGCTTTGGACATCTGCCCGCCGGTGTTGGAGTATACCTCGGTATCGAGCACCAGCACGTTGACATTCATCCCCGACGATAGAACATGATCCAATCCGCCGAAGCCAATGTCATACGCCCAGCCGTCGCCACCGACAATCCAGACCGACTTGTTTACTAAGTACCAGGCGACACTCTTGAGCGCCATCACCTGATCGGTTGCTCCGAGTTGGTCGAGTCTGACAAGTAGTTTGTCAATTCGTGTGCGTTGCGTTTCGATAGCGATCTGACTGCTCTGATCGGCGCCGGCAATTTCGTCGTACATATCCGGCACCAACAGCTTGAGCAGGGAGAGAGCGTACTCTTTGAGCTTGTCGGCGGTCAGGCGCATACCAAAGCCGAACTCGGCGTTGTCTTCAAAGAGCGAATTGGACCAGGCCGGCCCGCGACCGTCGCTCCGTTTGCAGTACGGTGTCGTCGGGAGATTTCCGCCGTAGATCGAGCTACAACCGGTAGCATTACCAATTAGCGCCCGATCGCCGTAGAGTTGCGACATCAGCTTCACATACGGAGTCTCGCCGCATCCGGCACAGGCGCCGGAAAATTCAAAGAGCGGTTTGACAAACTGCGAGCCCTTGGTGGTCTCAAGATTGATCAGCTTGAGATCAACTTCGGGGAGTTTCTCGAAGAACTCGACATTGCGACGTTCCTGTTCGCGAATCGGCGGTTGAAACGCCATGTTGATCGCTTTGATATTTGTCTTCTTGCCGTCGGCATCTTTCTTGACCGCCGGACAGGCCGACACGCATACTTCGCATCCGGTGCAATCTTCAGGATAGACCTGAAGGGTGTAGGCCATGCCGGTAAGCGGTTTCATCGCTTCCATCCAAGCGAACTCGGCCGGTGCGCCCTCAAGGTGCTTCTTGTCGTACACCTTCGGGCGAATCGCCGCGTGCGGACAAACGATTGAACAGATATTGCACTGTATGCAAATCTCTTTTTCCCATACCGGGATGTCGACCGCAATATTCCGCTTTTCAAATTGAGTGGTGCCGGTCATGTAGGTGCCGTCGTCGGGGAAAGCGGAGACCGGGAGGTCGTCGCCACGCCCGGCGATAATTTCAGCGGTGACTTGCTGTACAAAATCGGGTGCGTCGGTCGGCACAAGCGGAGGGCGCGAGAACGTCGAGGTCACTCCAGTCGGGTACTTCACTTCTTTGATCGCGGCGACAGCGGCATCTACTGCGTCAAAGTTCATCTTCACGACTTTTTCGCCCTTGGAGCCGTAGGTCTTCTCGATGGCTTTCTTAATCGCGGCTATCGACTGGTCGCGGGGGAGAATATTCGAAATCGCAAAGAAAGCCGTCTGCATAATCATGTTAATCCGGGCGCCAAGGCCGAGCTGTTTGCCCAACGAAATGGCATCGATCACATAGAACTTTGCCTTCCGTTCGATGATCTGGGCCTGCACTTCGCGAGGGAGCTTGTCCCAGACCTCGGTCTCGCTGTGGGGGCAAGTTAAGAGGAACGTACCACCTTCGATCAACTTGTCAACCATGTCGTATTTTTCGACAAATGAGAAGTTATGGCAGGCAACAAACTGGGCCGACCGGATCAGATACGGCTTACGGATCAATTCTTTGCCAAAGCGGACGTGCGATACCGTAACCGCGCCGGCTTTTTTTGAGTCATAAACAAAATACCCTTGCGCGTAGTTGTCGGTGTATTCGCCGATAATTTTGATCGAGTTCTTGTTGGCGCCAACTGTGCCGTCTGAGCCAAGTCCGAAAAAGAGGCCGCGGAAATTGTCGCCCTCGAGGTCAAATGACCAGTCAGGGGTAAGCGATAAATTGGTGACATCGTCTTTGATGCCAACGGTAAAGTGATTGCGAGTCGAGTTTGATTTGAGATTGTCAAATACCGCTTTGGCCATTGGCGGATTGAATTCTTTCGAGCCGAGACCGTAACGGCCACCAACCACCAGCGGGTGTGTTCCCTTCAGCAGTCCCCGTTCGATTCCCTCATTGATGGCGGTTTGGATATCGCCATAGAGCGGCTCACCAATGGAGCCGGCTTCTTTGGTCCGGTCAAGCACGGCGATTTTCTTGACAGTGCGGGGGAGAGCGGCGATAAACGCGTCAACTGAGAATGGTCGGTACAGCCGCACTTTAATAAGCCCGACTTTTTCGCCCTTGGCAACCAACGCATCAACCGTTTCGTGAACCACCTCAGCGCCGGTTCCCATGACAACGACGACATGCTCGGCTTCGGGGTGACCAAAGTAATCGAACAGATGGTACTGTCGTCCAACTATTCCCGCGAACCGATCCATCATCGCCTGCGCAATAGCCGGCGCAGCGTTGTAGTAGGGATTGATCGCTTCGCGGCTTTGGAAAAAGACATCCGGGTTTTGCGACGTGCCTTTAATTGTTGGACGGTCCGGCGAGAGAGAGCGGGCACGATGATTGCCGATCAGGTGTTCGTCGAGCATATCGCGCATATCATCGAAGTTGATCTCTTCGACTTTTTGAACTTCGTGCGATGTCCGGAAACCGTCGAAGAAATGGATATACGGAATCCGGCTGGCCAGCGCGGCCGACTGCGTGATAATGGCAAAGTCCATGACTTCCTGAACTGATCCGGAGGCCCAAAGGCCAAAGCCAGTCGAACGGCAGGCCATGACATCTGAATGATCACCAAAGATCGATAAGGCGTGAGAAGCTACTGCACGCGCCGTGACATGAAAGACGGTGGGTGTCAGTTCACCCGCGATCTTGAACATGTTTGGGATCATGAGCAAGAGTCCCTGCGAGGCAGTGAAGGTGGTCGTCAACGCACCGGTCGAAAGTGCGCCATGCACCGCGCCGGCGGCGCCGGCTTCGGACTGCATTTCAACCACTATCGGTGTGATTCCCCAGATATTCTTCTCATGGGCGGCCGATTTGGCGTCGCAGATTTCGCCCATATTCGACGACGGCGTGATCGGGTAAATGGCAATGACTTCGTTGGTCGCGTGGGCGACATGAGCGGCGGCGGTGTTGCCGTCGATTGTCACCATGCGTCGTTTGCGCGAGGTGGCGACTTTCGATTCTGACATCTGACTCGTTTGCGTTGGCATATCGTTTCTCCCGGCCAGAGCAACCGCTCTGCCCTTCGTTATTTCGAACTATTCTCGTTTGGACAGAGTAATGGTCTTCTGTCCCTGATATTTTCCTTTTTTGTCTTTATACGACACCGCGCAGACTTCCGGTCCTTCAAGGAACAGAAGTTGGGCGATTCCTTCATTGGCGTATACGCGGACCGGCACCGGCGACGTATTGGCCAGTGAAATGGTGGCGAATCCTTCCCATTCCGGCTCGAACGGGGTCACATTGACCAATACACCCGAGCGGGCGTAGGTCGACTTGCCAAAGCAGATGGTTATGACATCGCGGGGAATTTTGAAATATTCTTTTGTCCGGGCGAGCGCGAACGAATTGGCCGGGATTAAAATCGAGTCGGCCTTGATATCCTCAAACAGGTCGTGATTATCGCGCTTGGGATCCAGCGTTAAGCCGGGGGAGAGGCGAAGAAGTTTGAATTCATCGGCCAGGCTGATATCGTAACCGTACGACGACACGCCAAAGCTGATTCCGGAGCGAATCTGGTCGGCAGAGAAGGGATCGATCATGGCGTGCCGCTCCGCCATGTCGATTATCCATCGGTCCGATTTTACACCCATTCTGGCATTCCTCTTCCGCAAATCTTAGAGTCCATGAAGATACGCGACGACGCCCGGTATGTAAATCGGTACCTCAAATTGTCTGTGCGGTCGGTCTTATCTCGTAACAGCCTTCTTCTGTTGCCACTCCACTAAGTCGCTCAGCGTGTACTGCTCGAACACGCCAACCAGTTTCTGCTGACCGATCATCAGAACTTCGCGAAGTGCGCAAAATTCCTCTGGTCCGCGAATGCAGGCATCCTTGTCCTTCAGACATTTCATCAGAAAATACGGCCCCTGGATGGTTTCCAATACCTCTTTGATCGTGATTTCCCGTGGGTCGCGCGAGAGGGTAAACCCGCCTCGTACTCCCCGGTGGGAACGAACGATTCCCGCCTTGGAAAGCGACTGGAAAATCTTGGCCAGGAACTTCTCCGGTATGCTTTGTGACTCAGCGATCTCGGACAGCGGAGTGACAACCGATCTGTCTTTTTCGGCTAGGTACAAAACACCGAACATGCCGTACTCTTCCGCCTTGGTGAACTGCATTTTACCCTTCTTTCTACTTAGGCCCGGACAAAGGGCTATTCTGCCACAAAAAGGGCAGATTCAGTTTTAATATCGGCAAGGTCGACCAGAGTGTCAATAAAAATAAGTGACTTTTTTCACAAGGACTGGATATCGATACGGCTCATAAGTTTCCGGGCGGGCGACGGTTAAACTAAAAATCCCCTTTTCGCACGTTTCCCGAACCGGTATAATACCGGTCTTTGGGAAGGAGTCAGGTTCTGGACAACAAGCCCGTGGGACTGCTGATTGTGTACACCGGTGACGGCAAGGGAAAAACGACTGCCGCGCTGGGGATGTGCGTACGGGCGGTTGGGTATGACTGGAAAATCTGCCTGATTCAGTTTGTCAAAGGGAGTTGGAAATACGGCGAGCTCAAGGGGATTAAGCGACTAGAGGCAAATGTTGAGTTGCATGTCATCGGCGAGGGGTTTGTGGGGATTGTCGACGACACCAAGGATTTCGAGGTTCACCGCAAAGCGGCTCAAGACGGGATCGTGTTAGCCCGAGAAAAAGTATCTTCGGGGCAGTATCAGTTGGTTATTCTCGATGAACTCAATGTCGCCGCAGATTTGGGCCTGGTAACGCGGGAAGAAATTGAATCGATTGTTGATACTCGCCCACCCCTGCAAAATTTGGTGATTACCGGACGGGGCGCGGCCGACTGGTTAGTCAGCCGGGCGGATTTGGTCACCGAGATGCGAGAAATCAAGCACCCGTACCAAAAGGGGATTCTGGCGCAAAAGGGGATTGACTGGTAAAAGCGGGATCATTTACGCCCAAGTGGCGTTAGTACGTTTCTGGAAGGATTAGCAAGTATGAACAACGAAAAATTATATGACATCATAATCGTCGGCGGCGGGCCAGGTGGTCTGTGTGCAGGGATGTATGCCGCGCGCGCGAACCGCAAGACGATCTGCCTTGAGAAGTTCATCCCCGGGGGTCAGATTTCAATGACCGGAGAGGTCGAGGATTACCCCGGCTTTGAGCATATCACCGGCGCGGAACTCGGCTCGAAGTTTGAGTCTCATGCCCGCAAGTTCGGGCTGGAGATTGCCCTTGAGGAAGTGGCCGAAGTATACTGCGAGGGCGAGGATCGGGTCGTACGGTGCGAGGGTGGTAACAGTTATCGGGCCAAAGTGGTGATAATCTCCACCGGTGGCACACCTGTCAAATTGGGGATTACGGGAGAGTTGGAATATGCCGGCAAGGGAGTTTCGTATTGCGCCATTTGCGACGGCGCCTTTTTTAAAGAAAAAGTAATCGCGGTGGTAGGTGGCGGCGATGCGGCAGTCGAAGAAGGTGGGTACCTGACCAAGTACGGAACCAAAGTCCACTTGATTCACAGGCGCGACAGTCTGCGCGCCCAGAAAATCATTCAGCAACGGGCGTTCGACAACCCCAAGATGGCTTTTGCCTTTGACACCGTGGTTGAGTCAATCAACGGCAATGGCAGACAAGTAACCGACCTGACGCTCAAGAATGTCAAAACGGGTGCGATCTCGAAACTGGAAATCGGGGCAATTTTTGTATACATCGGGTTCACTCCCAATTCGAAATTGGTTAGGGAAGGGCTGACGCTGGATGCCGGCGGGTACATCATCACCAACGACCGCATGGAGACAAATATTCCCGGTATTTTCGCCTGTGGCGATGTCCGTGCGCAACTTGTCCGGCAGGTGACCAATGCGGTCGGCGACGGCACCACGGCGGCAGTCGCGGCGGAGAAGTATATTGAGTCGCTTGAAGATCGTCATGCTCGGCGCGGATAGCCGGCTTCGGGGCCAATTTCCTTCGCACGGATCGCGATTGGCTGTGAATATTACTTAGCTTGCCGGGTAAGAGCGAAGAAGTGACGGTAATAGCGCCCACACACTGAAACTTTGTGTGGCGCAACTCGTTTAAGTACAGCATGGAGGAGGTATCAACTGTCATGTCGACCGAATTCCTACAAAGTCAACCGCAAGTGCCGGCCCAACGCGACTCGGCGCTCGGATTTAAGGGACTGTTCGAAGTTTTTGTCAATCCGTCGGGATTTTTCACCAAACTGAAAAATGACCCGAAAATTCTCGTGCCGTATCTGGTGGGATTTGCTCTGATGTTAACCATTGTCGTTCTGCTGTGGTCTCTCATAGCGCAGGCCCAGATCGACGAAATGAAGCGCCAAGCGATTGATAATCCCAATATTCCTGCCAATTTGGAGCCCGCGACTATGAAGTGGTGGATTATCGGCGGGGGTACATTCATGTGGGCGTTGGGTCCGCTAATAGCGGCAGTTTTAGCACTCCTGTTTGGCAACTTTGTGATGGCCGGCAAGGCGACTTTCGGGCAACTTTTATCCATCATGCTCTACGGCGAAATTATTTACCTGGTCGGGGGGCTGTTGGCCGCTCCACTCATGCTCTACAAAGGGACCATGTACATATCTTTGTCGTTGGCGGCTTTGGTGCCACCTGATCCGCAAAGCTTTGTGTGGGTCCTGCTATCGAAAGTGAACCTGTTCTTGATATGGGAGATTATTGCCGTCGGCATTGGTTTATCGATATTCTACGGATTTCCGCGCAACAAAGGGTACTTGTTGTCGGTCTTATCGATGGGAATGATATCGATTCTGCAGGTGTTGTTTGCGGCATTTTAGGTATTGTTCTAACGAAGGAGATGGAATGCGATCATTCAGATTATTTATCGGCGTCATCGGACTGACATTTCTTGCCGGCGTGGCCGCGCAGGCGGCTGAACTCACGCTCGACGACTGCATCAATCTGGCGCTGAAAAACCGCGAATCGATTATCAGGGCGCGTGGCGCTGAAGAACTTGCCAAAATGGGGAAGTGGGCGGCGCTTGGCGCTTTCCTGCCTACCGTGCAGGCTTCGTACGATTACGATCGTCAGGATATCGACGGCACAGCCAGTTCCACTCGTGGTGGTCAAATAGGCGCCGAAATCAGAGTCAGCAACGTTGTCCGTAGCGCTCTGGGAATCTCCGCCGCCGGCGCCGAGCACTCCGCCGCTAAACTCGATGTCATCGCCTCTGAGCAAGACCTGATCTATGCGGTAAAGGTCTCATACTATGGGTATCTGGCCGATGTTCAAAATGTTTCGGTACTTGAAGAGGCAGTCAAGCGGTCAGAGGAACAGCTCAAGCTGATCCAATCGAAGTTTGATCTCGGGTCCGCTTCGAAATCCGATGTGCTCAAGCAAAAGGTACAATCGGGCAATGACCGGCTGGAACTTCTTCGGGCCAAAAACAGTGTGACGACTGCGGTGTCTGAACTTGCGTATACGATTGGTGTCGATCCTCACGGCGACTGGCAGTTCTCGTCGAAGTACTCCATCCGAACTTTTGAAGGACCACTTGATTCGGCTATCGCCTATGGATTAACTCATCGCCCATCGGTGCTCTCCCTTGAAAAGAATCTAAAGAGCGCCAAAGTAGGATTCACGTCCGCCAAATCTGACTATCTGCCGACACTTTCTGTCAATACCGGCTGGCAGAGGGTTATGCCCGACCACGGCGCCAGTAGCACAGTGAAGTCATATGGGTACGGCGTCTCGTGGACGCTTTTCGACGGGTTCAACCGAGAACAGAATTACGTCGGCGCCAAAGTTGCCAAGAACAACACGATGGCCTCACTGGCAGACGCCCGCAATCGGATGATCAGTGACGTCACCGCGACCTATCTTCAAATCAATTTACTAAAAGAACAAAAATCGGTAGCGGAGGAAAACGTGGCCGCCGCCACCGAAGACCTAAAGATCACTCAGGAGAAATACAATCTCGGAGCCGCGACTATTCTTGACCTGCTGGACGCCCAAGTGTCGCTCAAGCGGGCTGAGGTGTCGCGTATCAGCGCCGACTTTGATCTGAACCTGGCTATCTCAAAACTCGAACAGTCGATGGGGAAAATCTAATTCCCTCGGATTGAGGCGTTCAAGCAATGAAAAAGAAAACGATCGTAATTGTCGGACTGGTGGTGGTTGTTCTGGCCGCCCTGGTAATCTTCCAACTTAACTCCGGCGGCAAGGGGGGAGTCGAAGTCCACGCCGCTGTAGCCAAGACCACCGACATAGTGGAGCAGGTATCGGCTTCCGGCCGTGTTCAGCCGCAGACCAAGGTGAACATCACTGCGCAGATCAACGGCAAGGTTGTTGCCCTGCGGGCCAAAGAAGGTGACACTGTTCGTGCCGGCGATCTGTTGGTTGTTCTGGATACCGTTCAGCTTAAGTCAGAAGCGGAACAGGGTCGCTATGCCTTGAACGAAATCAGCGCCCGTCTTGATGGCGCCAAATCCGCGCTCGATCAGGCCTCCGAGGAGTATGAACGCCAGCAGAAACTGTTCACACAAAACCTGACATCCGAGACTCAACTTAAGAACTCCAAGTATGAGTTCTTAAGCGCCAAGGCCAATCATGAGGCGACCAAGGCGCAGGCGAATCAATTGCAGTCGGCCTACGAGAAACAACTCGACAATCTCAGCAAAACCAAGATTGTTGCGCCGATGCCCGGTGTGCTGACTCTGGTCGATTGCGAAGTCGGCGAAATTGCCGCCGCCCAGACCGCCTTTACGCAGGGCAAGACGCTCATTACGATTTCAAATCTCGATGTATTCGAGGTAGAGGTCGAAGTAGACGAGACCGAAATCGGCAAAATCCGGATGGATCAGTCGACCAAGATCGAAATCGACGCTTTCCCCGATACCACTTTTCAGGGCAAGGTCGTTGAAATCGGCAACACGGCTATTCTGGCCGGGTCAGGGACGCAGGATCAATCGACCAATTTCAAGGTCAAAGTAATTCTTGTCGACGCCGAAGGGCGGATTCGTCCCGGCATGTCGGCGACGGTCGATATTACCACGAACGAAAAGAAAGAAGCTCTTTCGATACCCTTCAGTTCGGTGGTGATTCGTCAATTTGACATGGACTCGCTGAAAAATGCCCGCGCCAATGTTCCGGCGGAATCCTCCGGTGGTGTTCAGGCGGCTGGAGCTGAAACATCTTCTGTCAAGTCAGACGACGACAAGAAGCGAGAAGATCAAAAAGGCGTGTTCGTAATCTCCGGCGGCAAGATCCGGTTTGAGACAATTCACACCGGTATTTCCGATGCCCAAAATATTGAAGTGGTCTCCGGCCTCAAACCGGGTGACTCTATAGTCTCGGGCCCGTATCGAATCTTGAGAACCATCAACGATGGCGATCAAATTCAGGTGACCAAAGAATTCGCGGCCAAGCCGGGAGAAGGGAAATCCTAACGATGGCGCTCATCGAAACCAAAGATCTTTGGAAGACCTATCAGATGGGCTCCGAGCAGGTCAATGCTCTGCGAGGAGTCGATCTCCAGATCGAGAAGGGTGAGTTTGTCGCCATCATCGGCCCGTCCGGTTCGGGGAAATCAACCCTCATGAATCTGATTGGATGCCTGGATACGCCGACCTCCGGCGAATACTATCTCAATAGCAGGCGAGTCAGCCAGATGAACGACGACGAGCTGGCCTCAATCCGGAATCGCGAAATTGGATTTGTGTTTCAGACCTTCAATTTGCTCGCGCGCGCCACTTCGCTTCACAATGTCGAGTTGCCGCTCATTTACAACGGCACACCCTCGCGTGAACGCACCGAAAAGGCGAAGATTGCCATGAGCAAAGTTGACCTGACTGACCGGATGATGCACAAGCCGAATGAGCTTTCCGGCGGTCAGCGCCAGCGCGTGGCCATCGCCCGTGCCCTGGTAAACAGTCCATCGCTCTTGCTGGCCGACGAACCGACGGGAAATCTTGACAGCAAGACCTCCGAAGAAATTCTCCGGCTGATCGAGCAACTGCATCACGAGGGGAATACGGTCATTATCGTCACCCACGATCCCAACGTGGCCAACCGGGCACACCGGGTAGTATCCATTTTCGACGGCAAAATAGCCTCAGACAAACGTACCGACCGAGGCGCCGCGTAAGGAACAACTCATGATAGGTGGTCTGCTCAAGCTCGCATTCGACGCCCTACGCGCGAACAAACTCCGCTCGGGACTCACTTTGCTCGGCGTTCTTATCGGCGTGACTTCGGTGATGACGATTGTTTCGGCGCTTGAGGGTATGATGGGAGCTATCAAGGCGGACCTGGCCGTTCTCGGACCGTCGACCTTTATCGTTTCAAAAATGTCAATTGTCACATCCGACGAGATGTTTCGCGAAAAGATCAAGCGCAAACCGCTCAAAGATGACCTCTACCCGCTGATAAAAAGAGGTTGTCCGATGTGCGAGGAGATCGCCACCAGGGCCCGGACACAGGCGCGAGTCCAATATCAGACCAAGGCGCTTCGAAACGTCCAGATCATGGGCTCGACCTCCAATCTTCCGAACATTATTGACTTGACTGTGGCGCAGGGAAGATTCCATTCGAGTGAAGACGATTATTACAAAAAGAATGTCGCGTACATCGGTGATGCCATACGCGAGGAGTTCTTTGAGGGACTCGATCCGATTGGTCGGGATATCAAGATCGGTGACCAACGGTACACGGTTATCGGTGTCGCTAAGAAGCAGGGATCTACTTTTGGAGACAATCGCGACAACTTTATCGCTATCCCGTATTCGGTTTTTGACAAGCAATTTGCCACCAATCGATTTGGCACCGCGTTTATGATCAAAGCGCCATCGGTCGAACAATTGCGCGATACGCAGGATCAAGTCCGAATGGTTCTTAGGGCGGCGCGCCATGTTCCCTTCGATAAAGAAGACGACTTTGACATGATGACCGCCGACCAGATTCTGGATATGTTGAACAGTTTTACCCGGCTCTTCCGGTTTGCGCTCATCGGCATCTCCTCGATAGCCCTGGTTGTCGGCGGTATAGTCGTGATGAACATCATGATGGTCTCCGTGACCGAACGCACCCGAGAAATTGGCATCCGCAAGGCTGTTGGCGCCCGTCAACGACATATTCTGCTCCAGTTCTTGTTTGAGGCGCTCATGGTGACGCTGAGTGGCGGGTTGATCGGCATCATCATCGGATTCTTCGCCGCCCGGGGGTTGGTCGGGCTTATGGACATGACTATTTCTCCCTCGGTACCGGCGATTATCGCCGGACTGTTGGTCTCCACCGGGACCGGTGTCATTTTCGGAATATATCCGGCGATGAAAGCGGCCCGACTCGATCCTATTAAGGCCCTGTCGTATGAATAGGTGGGTGCTATGCTGTTGTCGATAAGCGAAGTCAAAGAAGCGATCAAAATGGCGCTGTCAGCGATTATAGCTAACAAATTTCGTGCCTTTTTGACCGTGCTGGGAGTTATGGTGGGGGTCAGTTCTGTGATTGGTCTGGCCTCGATTATCGGCGGGATGAACAGCCAGATGGAAAAGGAAATCGATCAGCTTGGCTCAAACGTCATCATGGTAACCAACAATGATGTGATGATGGATCACGATGATCTTGACGAGAGCCAGCGTAACCGCCCGCCGATCACGGTCGGCGAGGCCGAGGCGATCATGGCGCACTGCCCGAGCGTCGACGGCGTCTCGCCGCAAAATTACTACTTTAACCCCGGCGGCAACGAGATCAAGTACGCCAATCGCAAGGGGAATAACCCGTACGTAATGGGAACCTGGCCCGACTATATCAATGTAAATAACCGTACAATTATCCAGGGGAGATTCATTTCAGAAACAGAACAGCAGTATCGGATGATGGCCTGTGTCATTGAGCAGGACCTCGCCGACGCTCTTTTTGAGGGGGAGTCGGCGGTCGACAAGGAAATCAGAGTAAATGGCAATATGTTTCGGGTCGTCGGTGTGCTCGAAAAGATCAAAGCGACTTTCGATGGCGGTTCCCAGGCCGGCGTAATGATGCCGCTCTCAACATTCCAGAAAATTCACCCGTGGGAAAAAGAGCTGTTCTTGCAGGTCAAGGCGAAAACCCGTGAGTTGATTCCGCAGGCGGAGGAAGAAATCATCGGGGCACTGCGCCAGTTTCGCAAAGTGCCCTTCGGCAAAGACAATAATTTTGCCCTCTCCACTCAAGAGCAATTCAAGAGCTTCGTCAATAATATCACTAAGTACATCTATCTGGCGATGATTGTTATCACGTCGGTCGGCCTGATGGTTGGAGGGATCGGTGTGGCCAATATCATGCTGGTATCGGTTACCGAACGCACCCGCGAGATCGGTGTTCGCAAGGCAATCGGGGCCAAACGATCAAATATCATCGTACAGTTTCTGACCGAGGCAATGGCTCTCTCGGGCACGGGCGGTATAATAGGCATCATTTTTGGCATCCTGCTGGGGACCGGGGCTAACGCGCTGGCTGGATTCCCCCCCACAATCTCCATCACCTGGATTCTCATCGGATTCTTCGTATCGGTTTCTGTCGGCCTGATTTCAGGCATCTATCCTGCAATGAAAGCGGCCCGTCTTGACCCGATTGAGTCACTCAGGTACGAATAGTCTCCCCCAACAGACATTTTTTTTGATTGCCCGAAGGTTGGCACGTCTCATAGATTGGAACCTGTCCCCCGAGGACAGGTTGAATATGATATGAGAAACGCTATTTATAGATTTGCGCTGGCCAGTCTTCTGCTACTCCCGGCTGTGGCCCGGAGTCAGGCGCCTGGTTTCGGTGGGAGCCCGGAGAAATTCGAGCCGGTGCTCAAGGTCGATTGGGCAACCTTTCGTTCTTCCGAAGAGGGAAAGACTCGGCTTGAAGTTTACTACCAGGTATACAATTTCGGGTTACAATATGCCGTCGACGGCAAGGAGTACGTCGCCAATTTTGATATTTCTGCCGAGATATTCGACGGCGACAATCAAATAGAGACCTACGAGCGCTCTCGTCAAATCAGAGTCGCTTCTCAGGCCCAGACCCGTTCCCGATACGATTTTCGCACCAGCCAGTTTTCAGTGTCACTAAAGCCAGGCAAATACACTGTACGTGTGCTTCTGACCGACCGGGGGAACAACGCCCAGATTCGCCGCGAGATTAAGCCTAGTCTTCCCGATTATGGCGGGAAATACGCGGGGCTGTCCGGGATCGAGTTTATTAGAACAGCTACACCGGCGGCTGGCAATGTCGACTCAAACAACGTGTTTCTCAAGGGTGACCAGGTCGCCATACCTTCGGTCGGCCGCGACTACGGCGGGCAAGAGGATTCAGTTCTTCGTCTTTATTACGAAGTCTATCCGGGATCATCCGAAGAGAAAAATGTCGTGGTCCAGGCTACAATCCGTCAGCGCTCCCGTGGCGTGGTCTTTCGCGATACCGCGCAAATATCTTTAGACCATCCGGTGGCGTCTCGTATGCTTACTGCGAATGTCCGTGATTTTCCGCCGGGAGATTATGAACTGGAAGTAACGTTGCATGGTCGGCGCATGAAAGAGCTGGAACGGAGGGCTGAGACTTTCTCAATCGTCTGGACCGAAGAAGCACTCCTCAGGTTGGACTGGAAATCGGCGGTATCGCAACTGGGGTATATCGCTTCGCCGGGTGAGCTGGGGAAATTGAAAAAGGCCAAGACAATTGAAGAACGACAAGTTGCATTCTCCGAATACTGGAATCAACGCGACCCAACCATCGGTACCCCTGAGAACGAAACGAAACGCCAGTTCTATCACCGGATCAACGTAGCTGACCGACAATTCTCATCGATGCGCCGTGAGGGGTGGAAAACCGATCGCGGACGAATTTACATCATCCATGGTGAGCCGGACCAAATCGACGACGAGCCATATTCGCCTGATGTTGTTCCGTACCAGATTTGGCACTACTATAGCGAAGGACGGTATCGTCGATTTGTCTTTATTGACAAGAACGACGACGGCGACTATCGCCTGCAATTCCCCTACGATGGACTGAACCAGCGACCGGATTTCTGATTGCTTCATGCGAAAACTAATTTGTCTGTTGATATCGTATGCGTCCCTCTGTGGACCTGTCTTGATCCTCTCCGCTCCACCGGTGTCGGCAATCCACGTACAGAGCCGGGCAATCCTCTCGTATTCGCCTGACACCGACTCGCTCTGCTTTATCTCATTCCCATTTACTGTCAATAGGGATGACCTGCGATTCTTGAAAGACTCGGCATCCGGCAAATTCTCAGCCGGTCTGTTTGCCGAACTCATAATTACTGACACTGCGGGAAAACAGATTGCCTCTCAAAGTAACAACCGGGTCATAACAGTAGATCACGAGCCGGAGATAACTGCAACCGGATACAAAGTCTTTGATCGTTTTGTTAAAGCCTTGCCTCCCGGTATCTACGGCGCCAAATTGAACGTGATTGACATTGTAAGCAAGGCAGAAGAATCGCTGGATTTCGGCGTCATCTCCGTGTCTCAGTGGGACGGCGGACTGACAATCGGCGGCCTGGTAGCCGCATACAACGTGAAGTTTGTGGGAGATTCGGTCGACGACCAGCTCTCTCGCCTCGTGGATAACGGCCTACTGGTAGTCCCCAATCCACTGGGGTTGTACAATCTTTCCGATTCGGCGCTGTGGTTGTATTCGGAAGTGTACGGCCTTGCGCACGATTCGGCGGCGCCTTCAAACTATCGATTAGCCTTTGCGATGCTCGACAGGGGAGGAAACATTGCAAGAGATTTTGGCTACACGCTCCGCCCCAAAGCGGGAACATCGGCGGTGGTGTCTGAGAAATTCAGCCTGGAAGGGCTGGGTCGCGGCGGGTTCCTCCTTCGGATGATCGTCGATGACCAATCGGCAGGGAAATCCGATACCGCCTTTCTGACTTTCTGGCACATAGAGTCGTCGGCCGACCTGACGACGCCGTCGACGGCCTTTGATTCTCTATCGCTTAAGGATCAGATTTCTGCAATGAAGTACCTCATGTCGCCCAACGAAGCGACTCTACTGTCATCACTCCCCGACGAGGGCAAGCGCAACTTCATCAAGCAATACTGGCAGGAGCATGACGCCCAGAAGAGCGCGGTCGACTATGTATCGCAGGACGAAATCGCCCGGCGCTTCAATTTTGCAAATGCGACATTTTCTTCCAACGAATTCAAGACCAACGGCTGGTCGACCGAACGGGGGCGAGTCTATCTTAAGTACGGTCCCTGGGAAGAGCGCACCGAACAGGTCCTCCCGTCTGAGCAAACCCCTTATGAAGTGTGGCACTACCGGTCAAAAAGGGGATACTATTTCATATTTGTAGACACCCGCAATATCGGTGATTTCCGCATGGTACATTCAAATGCAACCGGTGAGCGGCATGATACTACATGGGAAGAGTATTTTAAGGATCGCCTGTACATGTATAGATGATCAACTCCTTACATAGAGTGTACGCAAAGAAGAGGCCACCCCCAAGGGTGGCCTCTTTTGGTCAGGCGTAATGAATATATCGGTCAGTGTCCGCCGACTGTACCCGATGCCGACACGTTGACATTCGCAGTCGTGTCGCTCGGCAGGCGCAAAGCACGCTTCACCGGTATGGTAAATCGATTATGAGCGGCGTTGTTAACCTCAATGGTAATCGATTTCTCAAATTCGGTTTTGAGCGCTCGCTCGGCGAGTACAATGGAACCTTGCACGGTGGCGCCGGCGCCTACTGTCTTTGGACAATCCACTGTCAAAATATCCGGCGCAGAAACCAACGTGATTTCCAGCGGCTCAGCCGATGCATTGGTCACGGTGAACTTCATGCGGTCGCGCACCTGTTGACCGAACTGCGAGATATCCAGCTTGTACGGCTTCACAATTAACGGATAGGTCGAGTCGGCTCGGATCATGACTTCGCAGTTAAATTGTACATACTTCTCGGGAGGGCCCTCGTTCGATTCCACGCGAGGTCTTTTGGAGATCTTCCCGGTATAGTGTTTAGTGTCGAAGATGACTTCAAGGCGGGTCGAATCGCCGGGCGCGAGGGTAGTTTTCTCCAGCGGGGCCTGAGTACACCCGCAACCGGGGATTACTTTGAGAATCTGCAGAGTATCGTCTCCCTTTGAGTACAGCCAGAATACATGGCTTACCTTGGCGTTCTGCGGCACCGCTCCGAAATTGTACTCAGTCTCCGGTATGACCAGTCGTGGTGCGCCCAGCGCCGAACTGGCGATGGTCATACCGATTCCGGCGACGATGATCGCGCTGGTTAACCTGAATCCTCTCATCTTTGGCTCCTCGCTCTTGGCGTTCTCTTCCTATCTCAGTTTTCTTTTCTTCAATCCGAGACGGCAAACAAAAAGGCCGCCGTTGGGCGACCTTTTCAATACTTCCATCTCGGAGTGTTAGTGTGCCGTCAGTGGCTCACTCCGGGGGAACTGGTCGCCTTCGTTGTGTCACCGGGAAGGCGCAACGCGCGCTTTACCGGGATCGTGAACCGAGATTTTTTCGTGTCGCTCAACTGAATCGTGATCGACTTCTCAAATTCCTTCTTCAAAGCGCCGGGGGAAAGCTTGATGATGCCTTCCGCCGATTGTCCTGCCGCCACGCTCTTGGGCAGAGTGACCGTCAGGAGTTGCTTCGGCCACGCCACGGTCGAGAGATCGTACGTCGAATCCGACACGTTCGTGATCGTGAACTTCATTTGATCACGTGTCTTTTCTCCGAATTGTGAAATATCCAACTTATACGGCTTGATGATAATCGGATATGTCGAATCCGGGCGACGCATCACCTCACAATCAATCTGCACATACTTTTCGGGCGGACCCTCGTTGGTCTCGATCCGAGGACGCTTCGAAATCTTGTCCGTGTAGTGCTTGGTATCGAAGATAATCTCAAGTCTTGTGCTGTCACCGACAGCAACGGCCGTCTTTTCGAGCGGCGCTTGAGTGCATCCTCAGCCAGGCACAACTTTCAGAATGAGCAACGAATCTTCACCTTTGGAAAACAGCCAGAAATCATGCGATATTTTCGCATTCTGCGGCACATACCCAAAGTTGAAGGTCGTCTCTTCCAGCACCATCCGCGGCGCCGCGATCACTGACTCAGCGGAGCAGATCACGGCCGCCAACATGGCGGCGCTCAGAGCTTTCAGTACCTTCATAGTCCGTGTATACCTTCCCGATTGTCTCGGTGGTTTCAGCGTGAATTTATACAAATGTCCGTCGGCCTTTGGCCGATAATACTTTATATGCCGGTCAGTCTTTTATAATCGACTGGAGCCGGGAAGTTCCAGTAACGACGCAATTTATGGCGTTTCGCAGAGAGGTCAAGGCCAATCTTTTCCCGAAAGGGAGCCCGGAGAGCTATCGGAATGTCACTGATCTTTGCCAAGGACATCGGAAAAATTTATAGCGGTAAAACGCGCAATGTCGTTTCGCTGGACTCGGTCACCTTCACGGTCAATCAGGGAGAGACGGTTGGCATTCTGGGACCGGTTGGATCGGGTAAGTCCACGTTATTCCGGGCCTTAGCTGGGCTCGTCACCCTCAGCTCCGGAGAGCTACTTCTAAACGACCGCCCAGCCGGCGATCACAAAGCCCGGATCGGGGTCGGATATCTGCCGGAACACCCGGGATTCCCGGCAAATTTGACTGCCTTGGGGGCTCTTGAGTTTTCCGGCAGAATGAATGGGCTTGAGGGTATTGATCTGGCCGACTGTGCACTGGCCGCCTTAGAATTGGTGGACCTGTCAAAGTGGGCCGATACCCCGGTTAACAAACTATCCCGGGAAATGACCCGCCGCCTGGGTCTGGCCATTGCGCTTGCGCCAATGCCGCACCTATTGATAATCGATGAACCCGCCGAGCGTCTTGACAAACTAGCTCGCCGTCATTTTGACAAAACAATCACCTTCGCCAAAGAACGGGGCGTGACGCTACTCCATTTGGCGCATTCGGTCCGGCTACTTGAAAAAAGTGTCGACCGTGTTTTGTTTCTCGACCGAGGGAGGATTGTCAATGCCGCGACGATCTCTGAGTTGATCGCTTCGCGATCGCTCGTGGAAATCAGCGCCGATATCGGTGAACGAATTCTCGATCTGCCGGCGGAACTTGGCCATGTGGTGTCGATCTCACGAAAGCGACTCATTGTGGAAATCGATGACGAAGATGCCGTGAACGGTATCATAGATTTTCTTCGGATCAGTGGCATTTCAATTCATTCAGTCGGCAAGCGCGACACTTCAGCCGAAGCGACCTTTCTTACTTCGCCCGCCAACGCCACAGGAGTGGGTCGATGAGAGGTATTACTCGCCACACATTCGGAGAGATGATCGACCGCAGGGGAGCGCTGGTGGCGGTTATTTCTCTTGTGATAGGGGCCTGGATTGTTCTCACGTCGGACTGGGATAAACTGCGCATCTCATTTGAGCAGACCGATACCACATTGCCCTATGCGCCGGTCGACGAAATCTCGCTCCATTTCCTCTCGACTTATGCCACCGTGCTTACCGGCGTTGTCTGTCTTTTGGCGGCCGGAGTCATCCCGGCCATGCTCAAGGATACCACCGCTTGGTTTCTCTTCACCCGACCTATCTCACGGCGGCGGGTGATAGTTGAGAAACTCTGGGCGATTGTCATTGTCTACCTGGGCCTTCTTCTCGCTATGGCCCTGCCGGTTGCTGTTATCGCCAGTTTACGCCATTACCTTTTCGATGTCCGGGCCGGAGAGATCCTGCTCATTCACGTATTCAACTGTGGGGTCTGGCTTACACTCATTGTGGCTTTGGGTATTTTCCTCCGGTCGACCACCAAAGTCATAGCGGTTTCGTTGGCACTGTGGGGTACCCAGTTGGTCCTGGCGCGGGCTACCCAACTGGGCGAGAAACTGAACATCCCCTTTTTAGATTCGGTCATAAACGCATTCTCATTCGTCATGCCGCGTATGTCCGAATTGGGGGAGGCGGCACAGAAGATTGCTTCAGGTGGCACTCCGGCGCTTTTCACGCCGGTGATGATGACTTTACTTTCAGTCGGCTTGACTCTATATTTCGCGATAGCTAAACTTTCGCGACAGGATTTGATGGCCCCCAACGACTGAAAGAAATCAATTGACCCAACCTCCGAAAACACTTGTCCTCGAACCGCTCAAGATGGCCCTCCGACTTGAGGAAGAAGGCCAGAAGTTCTTTGCCGAAGCGGCCGCTCGAGTCCTAAACCCCCATGCCCGCCAGACATTATCGTTCCTGGCCGACGAGGAACTCCGGCACATCGAACGAATCAAAGAGTTCTCCCAGTCTATCGAAGCCGGCACCGCCGCGCCGCCGATCACGGCCACCGAGTCAATTGACGCACGGGTGAAGAAGTTTAACGATCAGTTGGCCCAGCTCAAGGCCGAGATTTCCCCCTCGGCGTCGGATATAGAGGCGTACACTTGGGCGGTCAAGTTCGAGAACGGCGCCGCTGAATTCTATCAGGAACAGATGGAAAAAAGTGACAACGCCGATGTCCGGGCGTTCTACCAATGGCTTGTTCAGGAAGAATCTCTCCACTCCGAAGTAATCACTTCCTGTCTGCGCTTTATCCAGGACCCCGCCGGGTGGTTTGCCGACCGAAAATCCTGATCCCCGACAACCCTTCGGATCCCCTTTCCCGCACTTTACATTTGTAATTGCCGCACGGTATATTAGCGGGCAAAGAACACTTAACTCCCACTTGGAGAGTACCATGACCGCGCTTGACTATCTCGCCCAATCAGAGAAACAACGATTTACCGACCTGTTTCAGTTCATCAGTTTCCCGTCTGTCTCCGGACAACCGGAGCGCAAAAACGATGTCGCCGCGTGCGGCGCCTGGCTGACCAAACATCTCGAGGCAATCGGATTCAAAGCCCAACTCCTGCCGACCGGCGGACACCCGGTCGTATTTGCCGAATATCAGGTCGACAAGAAACTACCGACAATTCTGTATTACGGCCACTACGATGTCCAACCACCCGAGCCGTTTGAGTTGTGGACCACGCCGCCGTTTAAAGCAGAGATCCGCGACGGATACATCTACGCCCGCGGAGCATGCGACGACAAAGGACAGACCTTCACCCATATCAAAGGGCTCGAAGCGATCATCAAGGCGACCGGTACTTTGCCGGTGAATGTAAAATTCTTGATCGAGGGAGAAGAAGAATCCCACTCGGTCAATCTGCCGAAGTTTCTGAAGGCCAACAAAGAAATGCTCAAAGCCGATATCGTGGTCATCTCCGATACTGCCCAGTTTGACAAAAATACACCGGCTGTCACGTTTGGTTTGCGAGGGATTTCGTCATGCGAGGTCTTCGTCGACGGTCCCGACCGGGATGTTCACTCCGGCGCTTTCGGCGGCGCGATCGCCAATCCGATCAACTCGTTGTGTTGGATGGTCGGTCAGTTGCACGACAAAAATGGCAAAGTTGCAGTTCCCGGTTTTTATGCCGGAGTAAAACCGCCTACCAAGTGGGAACGGACGCAATTCAAGAAGCTCCCGTTCAGAGAAGCTACTTACAAGAAGATGCTTGGAGTTCCCGGTCTGCAGGGTGAAAAAGGGTACACCACGCTCGAACGCGCCTGGTGCCGCCCCACCCTCGATGTCAACGGTTTCACCGGCGGGTATCAGGGCGAGGGGGCCAAGACAATTATCGCCTCCAAGGCTTCCTGCAAGATAACAATGCGCCTGGTGGGCGAACAAAAGCCAATGGATGTCTGCAACAAGCTTGAAAGATTCCTCAAGAAAATCGCCCCCAAAAGCGTGCGAGTGCGCGTCGACAAACATGGCGGGGCGCGGGCGGTACAAGTACCGACCGACGGTCCCTGGCTTGAGGCCGCCGGCCGCGCGATTCAATCGGGCTTTGGCAAAAAGCCGGTCTTCATGAAAGAAGGCGGATCAATTCCCGTTACCGTCGAATTCAAGGAAACGCTTGGTTTGGATACACTCCTCATTGGCTTTGGGCTTCAAGATGACAACATCCACTCACCCAACGAGCGTTTTCGCGTGATCGACTTTGAGCGCGGATGTAAAACGGCGGCCGTTTTACCATTTGAATTGGCCAAAGTGAAAGCCTAATTGTGGATTTGAACCTGACTGGAAAGCGAGCGCTGGTCACCGGCGCATCCTCCGGGCTTGGCTTGGCTACTGCCATGCAGTTGGCCATAGAAGGATGCAATGTGACAATCAACTCTCGTAGTGAGGTCCGTCTGGCGAGCGCGGCGAAACAGATTGAGCAGGCATCGGGGAAGAGGCCGACTATACTGGTTGGTGACACCTCCAACCAAGACGATATCGCCCGCATGCTCACACAGGTGAAAGGCTCGGGCGGCCTTTCAGACGTCGATATATTCGTCTTCAACAATGGCGGTCCGCCGGCCGGGGTTTTTGCCAACCAGCCGCGCGAGAATTGGGACATCGGCTTTGAAATGATCTTAAGGTCGGCCGTCGAATTAACACGCGGTCTGATCGACGGCATGGTTGCGCGTAAGTGGGGACGCCTTCTGTATATCACATCGATCGCCGCGTTACAACCAATCGATGATCTCATTCTGTCGAACACCTACAGGGCGGGGGTGCATGGCTTCTGCAAGACGATTTCCAACACCTACGCCAAGCATGGCATCACCGCAAATTGTCTTTGTCCGGGATATACGGCCACTGAGCGACTGAACGAATTAGCCGAGAAGCGGGCGGTGGCTTCGGAGCTCTCACTCGATGACCAGCTCAAGATCTTTGCCGCGTCGATTCCGGCCGGTCGCATCGGAACCCCCGAAGAGTTTGGTTCGCTGGCTACATTTTTGGCCAGCGACCGTGCGGCATTCATTACAGGCGCTTCCATACCGATCGACGGTGGCACCAATAAGGCGCTTTTATAACGTATTGTATGGTAAGTAACTACGGTGAATATCGGTAGTATTTGTTAAGCGATTGCGCGACCGTTCTCATTACAGATGGCACAAGTAGAGGGTCGCCGACTCAACCAGCTTCTTCCTATAATTTTCGTTCAGCAATTCTTAGGGGCTCTTTCGTTTCCGGTGTCCAAGTATGGCCTTGAGTTTATCCCGCCGTTCACCTTTGCCTTTTATCGATTCGTCATCGCCGGAGCGGCGCTACTACTCATCGCGCGAACTCAATCGACCAATCCTCCTATCACCGGCCATGATACTGGCCGCATCTGGTTTTTGGGGTTTCTGATCATTCCCGTAAACCAGACGATGTACCTCTGGGGGCAATCGCTGACCGGCGCGGGGCATGCCTCGATTCTATTTGCCACTACTCCGATCTGGGTATTTGTCTTCGCTGTCTGGATACTCAAAGAAAAACTATCGTGGCGACGCGGACTCGGGATCATCATTGCCCTTGTTGGGGCGCTGGTAATTGTGACTTCCGGCGCTCTCGTCATCGGCGCAGAATACCTGGCGGGGGATTTTATCGTCTTTGTGTCGGTGCTCGCCTGGGCGCTCTATATGATCTACAGCAAGCCGCTGGCAGAAAAATACGGCGCGATTCGGGTGACAGCGTATTCACTGGCGGCCGGTGCGCTTATGTATTCTCCCTTCGGCATCTATCACGCCGCGACATTTGACTACTCACAAAGTACACCCGGCGCATGGATGACTGTTGTCTACATGGCGATTGGCACATCAGTCGCCGCGTACATACTCTGGATCTGGCTTTTGAAACAATTCCCTGCCTCGCGGCTGGCGGTTTTTCAAAATCTCCAGCCGGTGATTGCAACTTCGGTGGCGGTGGTAATGCTGGGGGAGAGGCCACAGTTTTCGTTTTTCATCGGTGGCGCAATTGTACTCGCCGGAGTGCTTATCACAGAGACCGGAAAAGAAAAGAGCGGCGAGGTCGCCGCTCTTGGATAGTCTGCCTATTGCCTCGTCTCAGTGCCCTTCCCAGCTCTGAAAATGCCGGTAGTTAGCTGATTCGGTAAACCCGCTTGGGTCGGCCAGAAATGACAACATGTTGTCGACCAGATAGACATGGGTCTTTTCTTCGTCGGCGATGCGATTGAGCAGTTGCTTACGTACCGGATCAATCTCCTTAGTCGCTTCTTCACGGTAGAGCCGCTCAGCCTTTTCTTCGACCTCAAGCGCTTTCTGCCAGACCGCGCGGACATCGTCGCCGTACATAGTCCCCTGTCCATTATCGACCAGCGCCCGAAAGACATTTTTTACCTGTAACGCGGCGGATGGTGTCGCGTCCATTACTCCCTGCGCCACCGACGTGCCGCCTTCTTTCAGTTTCTTGAAGAATTGGTAGTGCTTGACTTCTTCTTCAGCCAACGTCATGAGTATCTGCTTAAGTTCCGGCCGCGGCATTTTCTGGGCGCTCTGCTCGTAGTATGTTTGGCCGTCGAGCTCCATCTGCATAGCATAGTCAAGTATGCTCATCGCTCACTCCATCCCTTCGGCGCGGAGATTTTCGCGCGAAAAAGATTTCTCCATGTCGGCGTCGGTAAAGATTCCGTCCTTGCGGATGAGCTTGCCGTCAAACCAGATTTCGCCGCCACCGTATTCCTTGCGCTGGATCAGCACCTGATCCCAATGGATGTTCGACTGGTTGCCGTTGTATGCTTCGTCGTAGCACTGGCCGGGTGTGAAGTGCATTGAGCCGGCGATCTTCTCATCAAAAAGCGTATCTTTCATCGGATGGAGAATGAACGGGTTCACCCCCAGCGAGAACTCACCGATGTAGCGGGCGCCCTCGTCGGTATCGAAAATCTTCTGCAGTTTGTCGACACTGCTGTCGGCGGTCGCCTTGATAATCTTGCCATTTTCAAACGTCAGCGAGACCTTGTTGTACACAACACCCTGATAGAGCGACGGCGTATTAAAAGTAATTGTCCCGTTCACCGAATCGCGCACCGGCGCGGTGTACACCTCGCCGTCGGGGATGTTCCGCTTGCCGTCGCACTTGACGGTCGGAATCCCCTTTATGGAAAAGGTCAGGTCAGTGCCGGGGCTTTTGATATGAACCTTATCAGTGGCGTTCATGAGCGCCTTTAGCTTTTCTTCCGCTACCGACATCTTGGCATAATCTGCGCAACAGACATTGAAGTAGAAATCTTCGAACGATTCCTGTGAAGTTTCCGCCAGTTGGGCCATGGCGTTGTTCGGGTAGCGCAGAACCACCCAGCGGGTTCGCTTCACGCGCTCTTCGAGGTGGACTGGTTTGTAGAAAAGTGAATTGTGTTTGTCGATTTGCTTCTGGTCGATATCGGCCATATCAAAGGGATTGTCCGAGCCGCGTACGCCGATATAGGCATCGGCTTTCTGCATCAGGTGAAGGTGCAGGTCGGCCTGGGCCTTGAACTGATCGTCACCGGCGAATTGTACCCACTGGCGCAGGAGCGATTCGTCATTGTAATACCAAAAGACCGCCACGCCGCGCTGTGTGGCGACTTTGACGATCTGCTTGGCCATCTCAATCGTCTCTTTTCCCTTTATCTCAAGATATAGCTTCTCGCCCTTCTTCATTCCGAGGGAGTAGTCGATCAGCAGTTTGCTCAGTATTTCGTGTCGTTTGTCTCTCATGTAGACTCCTTGGTATGGTCAATCTCTATCATAGGCGTAAAGATACGCAATCGGAATCCCTCCCGCAATCGGCTGGGTGGGACAATCGTCGGAGGTTGACGAACACGCCTTGGTCTCGCTTATTAGGTAGATGACAAGTGCCAATGTGCGGATCGGGACTTCGGGCTTTTCTTATAAGGACTGGCTGGGGAATTTCTATCCGCGCACTTTGCCCCAAACAGATTATCTGAAGTACTACACAACCAAGTTTATGACAGTCGAGCTCGATAACACATTCTATCGTCTTCCGACAGCCGCTATGGTCAAAAAGTGGGCGGGCTCAGTTCCCGAGGGATTTGTATTCACCGCCAAATTTCCGCAGGCCGTAACCCACGAGGGGGAAGAGCCGGAGCGGATCAGCACTGCACTGGCATTTTGCGAGGCAATGCGGCACATGGAAGACCATCTGGGGCCGCTCCTTCTGCAATTCGCGTACAGTTTCAAGCCGGATCAGGCCGACTTCCTGCGCCGCCTACTCGATTCGCTTCCGACTGATCTGAGATTCTCCGTCGAGGTCCGCAATAAAAGCTGGCTTGGGCCGGCGCTGTATCAAATGCTAAGAGAACGGGGAGTCGCTCTCTGCCAGGTCGACCACCCCTGGATGCCCCGCATTACTGAACGAACGGCCTCGTTTGCGTATATACGATTCCTGGGAGATCACAAGATATTCGATGATGACTTCACCTATGTCCGCTTTCCGCACGAGGACCGTCTGGCCTGGTGGAACGACTTGATCAAATCGTACGAACAAAATGCCACCGACATCTACGCCTATTTCAATAACCATTTTTCCGGCCACGCGCCCACGACTGCGTACCGATTGTTGGAACTGCTGGCAGGGGAGCCGAAGTGAGCAAGTCTTTCTTGAAGGTCGCAATGTCCGCTGTTGATAAGGCCGAGCGAATTTGTCTGGCGCAGTACGGACAAAAACCAAAGGTCCACACCAAATCCGATAATACGCCGGTGACAATCGCTGACCGCGATTCAGAATCGGCCATGATCGAGATAATCCGCAAGGCATTCCCCGAACACGGCTTTTTCGGCGAGGAAACGGGCGATAACCGCGGCGAGCAGGAGTTTGTCTGGATTATCGACCCTATTGACGGCACCAAGAACTTCATAGCCGAAGTCCCGCTGTGGGGAAACCTTCTTGCCCTCTCCCGAAATGGCAAAGTGATCCTCGGCGTTTCAAACGTGCCGCTTATGAAAGAGCGGGTTTGGGCCGAGTCTGGAAAAGGGGCATTCCTAAACGGCAAACGCATTCACGTTTCATCGACGCGACAGCTTGAGTCGGCGTCGCTTTCATATGCCAAGACGATTCGCCGCCCGCACGGCCCGATCGACAGAGGCCTTTTCAACCTGTTTGACAAAGTCGACCGTCAGAGAGCATTCGGCGACCTTTGGCCGTATCATTTGGGTGCGGCTGGACATTTGGATGTGGTTGTCGAAGTGGGAATCCAGCCGTACGATGTTGCACCGTTTGTCTGCATCTATGAAGAAGCGGGCGGGAGAACGAGTGACATAACAGGCAAGCCGTTCGATTTTGGCATCAAGTCATTCGTTGCGAGCAATCGCAGGCTCCACAAAGCGGTCATCAACTGTTTTCAAAAATAAGGGAGAAGTTATGAGCAAGCCGGGACCGATCTGCTATGTCGAAATCGGAACCACCGATGTTCCTAAGACAGCCAGGTTTTACATGGAGATGTTTAACTGGGAAGTCTCTGATCCCCAGACAAAAGTGTATACCACTTTTTCTTCCGGTGACGGAATCGGCGGTGGACTGTACAAAACCGACCAAGTCAAACCGGGCGGCGGGATTATTATTTATATCGCTGTTGACGACATTTCTGCAACTCTGGCTCGAATCGCCGGCGCCGGTGGTCGAGTACTCGTTCCTCGGACTGAAATTCCCGAAACAGGCTGGTACGGCCACTTCGCCGATCCGGTGGGGAATCACCTGGGATTGTTCACACCCAACGCCGGGTAGAAGTAGGGTTGTACGGGCACCATAGATCTGCTCAATCTGTCAATCGGACGGGGACACCCGTTTTATCTCGATGGGATTCACACGGCACTTATTCGCCGAGGTGGCGTTGCCTTGGTACGTTCACACCGAGAGGTACTGGACGAATGCACCGGCCTCTCGCGTCTGGGTTGGTCTGCCGCTGGCTGGCTTTACAGCGCCGCCTCGTCTGGTCACACTGTTCGGGCGGCTTACGAACGGCTCCGTAGCGGTTCGGACTACGCCAAACCGTCAATCTCGCGCTGGCTCCTTGGGCGCCAACTTGTCAAGAAGTTTGGTAGTTCGAATACACCGCTGGTGGTTTCGCACCCAGTGTTGATAGGCATTCTGACGGGCAAGGAGAATCTTATATATCAGCACGGTGAATTGGTTGCGCCGGACGAATCGTTTGTCCCCGGTGCATCTCTTGTATTTGTTCCCACGACTGAAGTCGCTGATAGATTCTTGGGCGCCGGTTACTCGTCGGGGCAAGTGAGTGTGACCGGACTCTGCATAGAACCGGAATTAGTGGGTTCGGCCAAGGACAATTTCTCGCGCCGCCAGAATCGTCTGAACTCACCCGGTGAACTTTGCGGCGGTTTCTTTTCATCTGGCGCAGAACCGAAAGAGCACATTGGCTATCTGGCCGCTTCAGCTCTTTCCGTTGTGCGAAATGGGGGGCGAGCGGTAATTGTCGCCCGCCAAAGTGGCAAACTTGCGGCATTGGTACGAGGGCTGTTTCAGAACTCAGACGCTGGTGTTGTGGAAGTATCTACAGACACCGAAATTCCACGCGAACTTCCTCCGGCGACTCTCCTGAAATATCGAACCCGGCGCGAACTCGACACGCTCACGTCGTTGGTCTTCTCGCACTTGGACTATTTTGTTTCTCCGGCCCACGAACGGGTCAACTGGGCGGCTGGGCTAGGGCTACCCATGGTCGCTCTCCTGCCCACAACAGGGCCGTACGCGCCGTTGAATCTTGAGTTGGTTTGCAGGGCCGGAGTCGCTGTCAGTTCTGTGGAATTAGGCCCTCCCAACACCTTTCACTGGAACGTCTCCCGTTTACACAGCGACGGGAAATTGGCCACAATGTCCCAGGCCGGGTGGAATAGCCATCCAATCGCCGGATTCGATACCATCGCGACCGAGTTGATTTCGCGTTTCAAATCCACCTGAAATCCCTTTGAATTTGTGCTGGCGTTCGGTTCCGGCGTCGACATATTACCCAATCTATGTCACTCTGGCGCCCTGACTCTCTGCGCGGCTTCGGCCGGGATTTCTGGGTGCTCTCCTTTGGTTGGTTCATCGCCGCACTCGGCTTTGCGATTTCGGTCCCATTTCTGGCCATCTACTTCAGTAGCCACTACGGACTCTCCACATCGCAGATCGGCGTCTTCTTTTTGGTGATGGCGGTAGTTCGGGCAGGATCACAGGCGATCGGGGGAGAACTTTCCGACCGCTTTGGACGATACGGATTGATCATTCACTCTCAAACTGTCAGATCAATTTCCTTCATTACTCTGGGGTTGGCTGTCGGATTTGGGCTGGGATTTTGGTGGGTGGCGGCGCTCTTTAGCATCAACGCCATCTTTGGCTCGCTTTTCATGCCGGCGATGATGGCGATGGTCTCTGATCTTTTGCCCGACCAAAAACGGCTCCACGGTTACGCCATCGCACGCTCGGCTGGAAATCTGGGGTGGGCGGTCGGTCCTGCCATTGGCGGTTTCATGGCGACATCATCATATGCGGCGCTCTTTTATATTTCTGCAGTGTTTTCGTTCGCGTCGATGATTGTCTTTCGGTATTACTTCAAGCCACCAGAAATCACGCTCAATCAGGATCGATTCCGCTACTCAGATTTGCTGGCTGTCAAGGATGACAGAAATTTAGCGATTCACTCTGGTCTAACCCTCATGCTCTATCTTGTCGTCGCGCAGTTGATCGCGCCGTTCTCATTGTACGCAGTCGGAATTGTAGGGCTTCCGGAAAGCGAGCTGGGACTGCTCTTTACGCTCAATGGATTATTTGTCGTACTACTTCAATTTCCCGTCACCCGTCTCTTGACTCGCTGGTCATTCACGACTCAGATAGCCGCCGGCGCACTTTTGTACTTCGTCGGGTATGGGATGGTCGGTTACATGAATAGCTTCTGGCCGTTTGCCGTTGCTATTCTCGTGGTGACAATTGGTGAGGTTACCATGTCGCCGCCTGGAATGACACTCACAGCTCGGTTGGCCCCGGAAGGTCGCCTCGGGAGATACATGGGCATTCGCGGCTTTTTCGAAACCCTTGGCTGGTCGATGGGGCCGATGTACGGTGGTTTGTTTCTCGATGTCTTCTCAGAACAACGCGGAATAGCGTGGCTTGGTATTTCCTCGCTCGCTCTCTTCGCCGCGATAGGGTACTGGATATTTGGAAAGGTTTTGCCCCGCCAGTTTAACAACCGAACCGCAGTCGCAGACAAGGCTACTTGATTATGACGAGTTTGCCGATCTGTGTCCGCTCTGCCGCTTCGACAACCCAATAGTAGAGACCCGAAACGACTGATTGGGTGTTTCGGGTAATCAGGTCCCAACTGTCATGCATCGACATCGGCCCGCCTTGTGGAAAGTTGTGGTCGATCTCTCGGATAAGATCACCATCCAACGACAATATCGAGATCTTACAAACAGCCGGCAGATTCGCAAAATGAACAAGCCGCGCTCGCTCAGACGCCAGATTCCCCTGACGATTCTCGTATCCGTCAGCGGCATAGTCGATATCGATCCGGTATGGATTGGGCCACACATACACGTTTAACCGCTGATCAGAAACGCTGTCGGACGAAGGGAGGGCGAAATCCTGAATCGTGTTGTTCACAGGAGGGGTTTCCAGTGGCGGCAGTCCTGACTTTGGAGAGCCGAAATCGAGCGCGGTGACTGAGACAAAGTAGGGGACTGTCGGCAATAGATCCTCGATCACATATTCATACTCATAAAACTTGGGAAGTCGGATCCCATGTTCGACCGTCACATCCTCGTCGCGCCATGCCGATGTATCCACTCCCGGATCGATTGCCTCCGGATACACTTTGTGTATTCCCTTCGGAGTATTCAAATCGTCGACATTCCCGGCGTGTGGCGCAAAATAGTAGTACTCGCCGTTGTCATAGAGTGGATTGGATCGAGGATACAGCGACGGCGAAAACGACTCGCCGTACACCTGGCGGAGCGAGTCTATTGTAAATGGAATTTCTTCTACCACCCACGTGGAACCGTCGGTAGACTCCTGGTCATACCGAAACCGGGTGTAATCTTCGCGGTCATACGATGAAAGCAAGCTAAACGACGACGCCCGTTCATCCCGGGCCAGATAGACATTATACCCCTCAAAATCTGCTCTCCGTAGGAACACGTCGGGGGTCGTCTCGGAGAGAAACCCGTTCCATCGAATAGAGAACTTTCCGGCCGATGGAATGACCTTCAGCTTTGGCGCAGGAGGTGGGCTGGCTCCGCGGAAATCAGGAACACCATCTCCTTGATACCAGAAAGTGTCGGTTGAATCGCACACCCGAAACCGGCCGAAAAACTCGTCTCCGTCGGTATCCACTCCCGGATTGTCGTACACCCACGACGCCCAGCGCGAGTTAAGCGCCAATTGCGAGAAATCCAGACTTTCGTAATATCCCGATGGCGACTGAGAATTGAAAAGGTCGGCAAAATCTGATGGGTGACTATGAAAGTTCGTACCGCCAACCCAGGCGAACGAGACCGGCAAGTGTTGTCCAGGCTCGATATCGAATGGTCCAAAAGAGAGCAAGTACCTGCAATCATATCCTGCGGCAAAACGGTCGGCATTTTGAGGGGGAGGAAGCCACCCGGATTGCGAATGGTCCAGTGCCGAAAACAAGAGGTCGTAATCGAATTCCGAGTGCCTCATAAGATAATATTTGGCTCGATCACCCTGCGGCGTACCCAAACCGGTGCCGATGGCACGAAATGGATCAGCAGGGTTCCCGATCTGGCGCGGTCCGAAATCGGCCGACGGGTCTGAGTAATTTGTTATCCACCAATTAAACGAGTAGTCGAGTGAATCTGACGGGGTTCGCACAACCCGAGTCCCCAGCACACTTCGAGTAGAACGAAAATCCCACTCTACGCCAACCGGGTCGCCATCGTTGTCGCCGTGGTATGCAATATTCACCGTGTCTATAAAGTTGCATCCCTCGGGCGCAGGCTGGGTACGCCGGAATCCAACAATGTCATCTTCCCATCCCACTGGACCGTTACGAGAGATATGCCACATGTCGCCATCGATCCAAATCCCCATGTAAACTCGCTTCAGCCGCGACTGGCCAATATTCTCGATGTCGTAGTCAAACAATATGAAGTCGTCAGCGTAACTGTAGCTCCAGGCCATTGAAGTTTGCCGGACCTTGACTCCCAATGGTCGGTGCGACCGGCCGTCGGTTTGATCTCGTCCAACAAACGACCCATTGGTGAGCGTGTCGTAGTATTCAACTCTCAAATCTTCCTCGGAACGAGCCGACAGATCGTAAAACTTGCTATTCGGATCAATCGACAACATCTGCACTTTGCCGAGGGGGTCGACATCCGGCTGAAATTCCTGCGTCGCGTAGTAGTCCTCCGACCCGCAGGAAACAAGCGTGTCGCGCCCCACGACCGCGCCAATCCAAAAAGCGCCAATCCAGAGACTGGTGATGTCGGAGTTTTTCGGGTAAAAACAAGATGTAACATTTTTGCCGGTAAAGGGATCGAGCATGGTCTGGCCAAACGTGCCGATGGTCCCGTCGTTGGCTATGATCAACTGCATATTACTGCGCGAGTGAAATCCATAGTCCAACACGGGGCCGTCCGCTGAGACGTGGCCGAGGTGATTGATTGGATAGTCGCGCTTGGGATTCGATTCAGAAAAGAGATTGCCGCTACCGAGCAATAAAACGGCCGCCGAATATAGGAGCAGTCGGCGGCCGATAACTGAGAACATCATGTATACAATCACACGCTTGCTACATGATAATGACCAATTTGCCTATCTGAACATTGCCGTCTGGCGATTCCACCGTCCAGTAATACAATCCTGAGACCACAAGCTGGGTGTTGCGGGTAATCATATCCCACGTCTCATGCGTGGACAGCGGATCCGCCGCCACTACATCGTGAGACAGCTCCCGCACCAAATCACCGTCGAGCGTGAAGATTCTGATTGTGCACTTGGGCGGCAGGTTGTAGAAGTGCACTTTTCGGTTACGATCGGGAACTTGCGCCCGTTCGGCCTGAGTTGTCCCCTCAAATCCCTTCAGGGCGTAATCCCCATCGAGCCGGTACGGATTCGGGTAGACCTCTACTTTGAGGTTCTCGGCCTGAACTGCAGTCTGTGACTCAAGCGCGTACGTAACTGCAGGCCGGAGCGATCTCTCCGATTCAAGCGACGGGAGACCCGACGACGGTGAGCCGTAGTCGAAAGATGTCACGCTGACATAGTACTTGATCGTGGGCAGAAGGTCCTTAATGTCGTACTCGTACTCGTAGTACTTGAAGAAGCCGTCCTCGGTCGTATCGGTAGCCAGACATGAGTCTTTATTGATAGTCGTGGGCTTGTCCTGAGTAGGAAAACGCTTGCGAATATTGGTCGACACACCCAGTTCCGAGCGGTTGTAGTCCTGGGCAGTGAAATAGAAGACCGAATCAGGAAACGCAAGGAGACGGAGCGGATTACCGCGCGGGTGATTCAGCGGATGGAATGAGGAATCATTGCATCCACCTGACGCATAGGCGCATCGGAGTTCAGACAGCGTGTAGGGGATGTCTCTCAAGACAAAATCTCCGCCGACTCCGGCTTCAGGGTCCCACTGGTATTTGTTGTAGTCCTCTCTATCGTATGAATCTAACAGTGTGTAGCTGGCCGAGCGGTCATCGCGCGAGTAGTAAATGCGGTACCCTTCGAAATCCTTCTCACGTGAGAAAGCGTCGGCCGAGGTCTCGGAAAGAAGCCCATTGAAGTAGACTTTGACCTCTCCGACCGACGGCAGAACGCGCAGTCCACCCCATGAACCGGGAGCCGGAGGCGGTGAGGCTCCCCGGAAGTCCGGTACGCCGTCACCCTGTACCCAAATGGTATCTTCGAATTGAAATGCCGTGTCAAAAACAGTAAAGGTGTCAGGTGGGTTGCCTTTTAGAATTGTATCAACTCTGAGGACAGCCCCCGAGGCGCAAACCCGATACGTTCCAAAGTAGTCATCACTATCGGTGTCATATCCCGGGGTATCGTAAATCCACGACGACCATGTGCAGTTGTAACCAAAGTTTGAAAAGTCCAAGTTCTCTTCGTATGCCACCGGATTTCCCGGCAGATTGGACAGGTTGTTCTCAATATGGTGAAACTTTCGACCGCCCACATAGGCAAAGGAAACCGGTAGCACCTGGCCCGGCTCAATATCAAAAGGCCCAAATGACAGGAGGTATCGTGTATCCAGCGACTGGGAGATAGTCGGCGCCTCCGGGGGCGGATACATCCACTGCTCGTCGGTCGGCCGAATGCTCGCGGTGAAGGGCTGATCGTAATCGAACTCGCCATTCTTAAGGAAGTAGTATTTGTTCCGGTCGCCTTCGGGTGTGCCGATTCCACCGGTTCCCAAGTCGCGGTACGTAGCTCGTCCCTGAGGGCCAAAATCGCGTGACGGCGTCGTGTTGCCAACCCACCAATTGAACGATACTTCCAAAGAGTCGGATGGCGTTCGCACAATTCGGGTACCGGTAACACTCGGCACACCGCCTCCCTCAGAAAGCAGGTCGCCGTCGTTATCAGCGATCCAGGCGGCATTAATCGTGTCGTCATACTGACACGCCTGGCTGGGGGAGTACCAAGCCGGAAGTACACGACGGAACCCGCACACGTCGTCCTGGGCTCCCGCATTGCCGATTGAACTCGGGTAGACATCGGCGTCGACGTATACCCCCATGTATGTTCGTTTGAGACGGGTGGAACCGATATTTCTGATGGCGTAGTCAAACAACACAAAGTCCTTGGCGTATGAGTACGACCAGGCGAAAGAGCGCTGGCTGACTTCAATGTGTAGCGGCCGGTGGGAACGATTATCCAGACCGTCGCGAGTTAATCCGGGACAATTACTGGTGCACGTGTCATAATAAACTGCAATCAGGTCCTGCTCGGAGATGGCGCCGTCATACTGCGGCTTGGAGGGATCTGTAATCGAACGGGTGATGATGTCGCCAAGAGGAGCGATATCGGGAAACAACTCGTGGCCCGTCACCGACCAGCCGTCAGCGCCGGTCGAAACGAGTGTATCTCGGCCCGAGACCGCGCCGATCCAAAACGCCCCCGCAAACAAATACCTGGTATTGGAACCTTTGGGATACTCACAAGGATGGACCCGTGCTCCGGTAAAGCAGTCCGGGCCGCCGTTATCATCGTAATCGCCAAAAGTACCATTGTTTGAAACGCCCAGCACCATATCGCCGATATTGTGTTCGGTGATACAGACTGCCGGGCCTGCCGCTGACTGGTTGCCTGGGTTTGTTCCGCCAACATAGTTGGCCCGGCCCAGAACGCCGGTCGCTGATACACATGTGAGCCCGAGGAGGATTATTCCAGTGTTTACCGACTTTTTCATATGTCTGCCTCTTTGCACCAACCTATTTCACCATAGACGTCCCAAGCCAGAAATTGGGCAATTCCAAAACCGCTCCGGCCGGTTGGGGTCGTCCAGTTTGAACCCCAATTCTATTGTATTCCGCCCCGCTTGGCAACCGCTTTGGCACTAAAAGTTTATTCGCTCGTTTTCGGCCTGAGAACGCAGAAAATGCGGCCAAAATGCAAAGCGGCCGGACAATCGGTGTCCAGCCGCCGCAAAGCTCATGTGTGGCTCGGAAACCTACATAATGAGTACGACCTTACCGATTTGTACACGCCCGTCTTCTCCTTCAACCGTCCAGTAATAGAGTCCGGAAACGGCCAATTGGGTATTGCGGGTGATCAGATCCCAATAGTCGTGGTTGGAGAGGGGGTCAGCGGCCGAAATGTCATGGTTGATTTCGCGCACCAAGTCACCGTCGATCGTGAAAATGCGGATCATACACTTGGGTGGCAAGTTTGCAAAATGGACGACTCGTACTCGGTCGTCCGGGCGATCACGGTCGCCACGGCCTTCAAAACCGTCAAGTCGATAATTCCCGTCTGTTCGGTACGGATTGGGGTAGACGAATACATCGAGGTTCTGGGCGGCTACTTCCTCTGAGTTTGCCAGCGCATACGTCACTTTTGAATTCACGCTCGGAGAGGATTCAAGTGATGCCAATCCCGATCTCGGTGAACCAAAATCGAAGGCGGTCACATTGACATAATAGGGAACCGTGGGAAGCAGGTCCACGATCTCATACTCATACTCAAAGTATTTGAAATACCCCTCGGCCGTGGTGTCATCCGCCGCACAGGAATCTTTGTCCAACGAAATCGGGTATGCCTGATTGGGGTAGATCTTGCGAATATCGGTCGAGACGCCGAACTCCGACTGGTTGAAATCCTGTGGGACAAAGAAAAACAGCGACTCTGGAAAAGCAGAAAGCTGTAGCGGATTGTCTCTTCTGTAGTCCAGGGGCTTAAATGAAGTGTCATTGCATCCGCCTTCAGCATACTTGCACCGCAGTTCCGAAAGTGAGAACGGGGCATCTTTAAGCACCCAGCTTCCGCCCGCCCCTTCACTTGGATCCCAAAAGTACTTGCTAAAGTCGAGGCGGTCATACGAGGTGAGAATCGAGTAACTCGATCTACGATCATCCCGCGCCAAATACACGCGGTAGCCTTCGAAATCAAGGACGCGCGAAAAGACATCTCGCGTCGCTTCGGACCGGACCCCGTTAAACTTGACCAATATCTTTCCAACTGTCGGATACACACGAACATCGGGAGCGGGTGGCGGCGACGCACCCTGAAAGTCGGGAATGCCGTCACCCTGATACCAGACGGTGTCGGCAATCGTATACACGTACCCAGAGTCGGCCAACGTGTCGATCACCAGCGGGTTTGTGGTAATGGTGTCATAGGTGGTGTCATACCAACAGCAACTTGAATCGTTTCCGGCATTGCAGATATGAAAGATACCGGCAAAGCCGTCAGTATCGGTATCATACCCAGGATTGTCGTACACCCAGGACGACCAAATCGCATTGTATCCAAGATTTGAGAAATCCACGTTGGAGTAATACTCCTCGGGATTCCCCGGCAAATTGCTTAAATTATTGGGCTTGGTGTGAAATTTGTCGCCGCCGACAAACGAAAAGGAAATTGGCAAAGTCTGACCAGGTTCAATGTCGAAGGGGCCGAAGGAGAGCAGATAGCGGGTGTCAAAACCGTCCGCAATGTCTCCCGCGAGGCTTTGAGTCGGATATTTCCAGATCGTGTCGCTCGGCTCGATCGATGCGGTATAAACCTGATCGTAGTCAAACTCGCCATTTTTGAGAAACGCGTACTTGTTCCGGTCACCGGAGGGGGTTCCGTTGCCACCGGTTCCGAGGTCGCGTGTGTCACTCAAGTGCCGTGGGCCGAAATCAAGAGGGGATGAGGCGTTTGATACCCACCAGTTGAAAGAAACATCAAGCGAATCGGATGGTGTTCGGACGATTCGGGTACCGGTTAACGCCGGAGTCGGCGGCTGGCCGGTCAGGTCGCCATCATTATCGGCAATCCACGCAATATTAATGGTGTCTTCCCATTCGCAACGATTGGTTGAATAGAAAGCCGGTAGCGATTGACGAAATCCGCAGATGTCGTCGGAAAAGCCGTTCGGGTTGGATTGTGCCGCAACGTCGGCATCGACATACACTCCCATATACACGCGCTTGATTCGCGAATTTCCGATGTTGCGCACTGCATAGTCAAATAGTACAAAGCTCTCGGCGTACGTATATGACCAGGCAAAAGATCGTTCGGTGATCTCGACATTCAAAGGGCGATGTGACCGCTGATCGATAGCGTCTCGTCCCAATCCCTGACAATCACGCGAACAAGTGTCGTAGTAGACCGATATGAAATCTTCCTCCGAAATCGCGCCTTCAAACGTCGAGGCGGATGGATCTACTATGGAGCGATAGATCATGTTTCCAATGGGTGCCTGATCCGGGTGAAATTCGTTTCCGCCGCCCACCCAACCATCGCCACCCGAAGATACCAGCGTGTCGCGTCCCGACACTGCACCGATCCAAAATAGTCCGGCGAAGAGATACGTGGTGCGGCTCCCTTTAGGATACTCGCAAGACTGGTTGACTTCCCCGGTAAAACAATCCTGAGGTCCCTTCTGATACCCGGTGCCGATCGTCCCGTTATTGTTAACGGTCAGGACGATTCTCCCGATCTGATGCATCGCCTGGCAATACGATGGCGACGCGGCAGTCGTATAGACCGAATCTCCGGGGTTGAAACTTGCACGGCCCAATACGGATTGGGTTAGTCCAAATACGCCTGCACAAAGGCAAACGGCTATCCTTACGGTTCGCAATGAAATCATTCCACTTTTCCTCAACCTATGAGTCTTAACAATCGCCAATTATATCGATCTGCGGTGGCCAAGTCAAGCTATCCTATGACGCCCGAACGGGTTGGTTTGTGAAGTCTCGGGCTCAAAATAACCGACACCGCACAAAAAAAACTCCGGCCCGACGGCCGGAGTCTTTACAGATATTGAGTGCTCAATCAGGGCTTGTCAAAGGCGCCTGCAGGAACCTCCGGATTCACTAAAATCTCAGACCAGTTAATGGTCGCGAACTTCTGTCCGGCCAGATTCTGGACAAACTTCTGGGGAATCTTAAGGCCTCCCGCCTCCGAATAGGCCTCCACGACCTGCTGTATAAGTCCTTCGCCAGCAGGAGTTTCACCAAAAAATTCCATCCCGGCCATTGCTCCACTCGAGGCGTTAAGGGCCATCCGACACGCGGTCTTGCCGTCCGGCATGACAATAGCGACCCAATCAACCGTGGCGCCTGCTAAGTCAGACTGCCCGTCGTATACAGCCTTGTAAGCCGGTGCGTCTGAGGTCTGGAATATGGTTATCAGGTCATGGTTCCATTCGTCGCGGGCTTTCACCATATCCTCTTCGGTCTTGGCTACTACGCCCCGAGCTCTTGGGTCGGTCTTCCAGCCGGTGTTGCCGTTATTGATGTCGTACATAGTCTGGCCCATCATGCTCATACTACCGCGAGATTTATCGGGTAACGCTTTGAGCTCTTCGACATTAATGGGGAACTCACCGTTGGGTGTGACGACCGCGATAATCCCTTTGTACGAAATGGCCTTCACAGCCTTGAATGCCGCCAGGCCTCCGTGAGCCGCCACAGCCTTGTCCAACAACTGTTTCCCCTTTGTCAGGTTGGCATCAGTCAGTGCGACCTCTTTGGTCGGCTCGCCCGAGGGAATGGTGACGTCGATATTTTCCACTGCGCCAAAACCAAGATCAGCCAGCGGAACATCAAAGTCCTTTGCTTTACCCACGACGAGAATCTGCAGGGCGTCAGGGTGCAAACGGTTCTTGGCGGCCGCGGTGACCGCTTCCGGCGTCACCTGCTCAATTTTTTGCTTGAGTTGAACGTTGAAATCAGCGGGAAGTCCGTTGAAGTCATAGTTCAGAAGTCGATTTATGACTTTGGACTTGGAATCAAACTGGAACACAAACGAATTGAGGTAGCCGTCTTTTCCCACTTTCATTTCGTCGGCCGTGGGCGCGTCCGTCTGTATCCGCTTGATTTCTTTAATGATCTCGCGAATCGCCTTGGCCGTTGTTTCAGACTTGGTTGAGGCATAGTTATAGAAAATCCCGGGGTAGCTCACATTAGCAGTGTATACGCCGAAAACGGCATACGCGAGTCCCTCGCGGGACCGGACGCTGTTGAAGAGTCGGCTTCCGAATGACCCACCGAGAATCGTATTCATCACGGTGAGATCAGCGTAGTCCGGATCAGTCTGCAATCCGCCGACATGTCCCACATAAATCTTTGACTGATTGATGTCGTTCTTCTCAACGTAATGTACTTTCGATTCGTACTTGTACTCAACTTTCGGCGGTGGGGGAACTGGTGTGGTTCCCTTTTGCCACTTGCCAAAGTACTTGGTAAGCTTCGCAATCATCTCGCTCTTCTTGAAATCACCCCACACGGCAATCTGAATATTTTCCGGGTGAAACCACATCTTATGGAAAGCCGCAAGATCCTCGCGTGTCACCGCGTTGATGGTCGCATATTCAGGGTAGCGGGCGTAGGGGGAACCGACGCCGTAGATGATCTTTCTGAATTCCCGCTCGCCAATCTCTTCGGCGTCGTCATTGCGCCGCGCGATAGTCGACCGTTGACTGACTTTCGCCAATTCGATCTTATCAGCATCAAAGACCGGACGCTGAAGTACTTCGCTGAGGACTTCAAGGCCGAGATCGGTGTAATCACTCAGGGTATTCATGAACGCCGTGCCGTACAATAGATCGATCCCGGTCTCGACCGTGGCGCCGACAGCTTCAAGTTGCTCGTCGATCTGATCGCCTGTCCACTTGGTAGTTCCGCCGGTACGCAGAACCTCGCCGCACATTTCGGCCATGCCGACTTTGTCGGCCGGTTCCAGATATGAGCCGCAGTTGATCCGGACCGAGGCGGTCACGGTTGGCAGGGAATGATCTTCGAGCAAGTAAATCCGCATGCCGTTGGGAAGAGTCTGTTTGTCAACCTGCGGGATTGACAAGGGATTCAATTTGGGGAATCGCGCGATAATCTCATCGACCGGCTGGGCCGCCAGAGAGCCGACGAGCGCGACGAACATAACCAGAATTCCAATTGATACTTTTTTCATGACTGTCCGCTCCGCTTAGCTTTTCGACGTGTTCATCAACACGACTGTCCGGTTGAGTTTGGTGAGATATTTCTGGGCAACTTTCTGGATCGACTCGGGAGTAACCGCATTGATCCGGTCAAGTTCGCGGAACATCTCGCGCCAGTCACCCCACTGGGTCTGGTAACCTGCAAGCTGAAACGCCAGACCCTGGTTGCCGCCGAGTTGATTGATGAATCTTGCTCTGGCGCGGGCCTGTATCCGCTTGACCTCTTCAAGCGGGATCAGCTCGGACTTCAATTTCTCCACTGCGTCGAGAATCTCTTTTTCGCACTCATCGTTGTCATGCCCGGCGGCTGGTACGGCGAAGACTCCGAACAGATTCGGATACTTGTCGCCGGGGAAACCGGTCAGCGCCTGCACTTGCACTGCAATTTTCTTTTCCTTGACCATCGTTTTGTACAGAATCGAAGTTCGGCCCGAGGCCAGGTAATCGGTCAGGGCATCAAGCGACGGCCGTTCGGGTGAGCATCCGTCCGGCACATGCCACCCGGCGAGGTAGACCGGCTGAGAGGGGTCTTCCATAAAGCTTCGTCTCTCACCCTGTTGAGGCGGCTCAACCGTGGCGATACGCGGTGGCGCCGGGCGATAGGGAATGCGGCCAAAGTATTTTTCGGCCAGAGCGAAGATCGCGTCGGCTTTGACATCACCCACAACCACAACCACCGCATTGGCGGGGGCGTAATACTTTTCAAAGAATGCCTTGGCTTCGTCACGCGAGTAGTATTGGATGTCGGACATATTCCCAATACCGGAAACGCCGTACGGATGGGCCTTAAATGAGAGAGTCAGGAACTCCTCGACCATTCGACCGATCGGCGAGGACTCAATGCGCATCCGGCGCTCTTCGGCTACCACATCCCGTTCTTTGTACATTTCGCGAAAGACCGGCGCTAAGAATCGTTCCGATTCGGTCGCGAACCAGAGTTCGGCTTTATTCGATGGCAACGAGTAGAAATAGACCGTGTTGTCCTCGCCGGTGCCGGCGTTAAGCCCGACCGCTCCCTCGCGCTCGACCAACTGGCCAAAGGCATTAGGGACAACCAGCTCGTACGATTTTTCACGAGCCTCTTCGTAGGCGGCTGTCAAAGCCGCGATTTTGACTGAATCGGCAAACCGACCGCGATTTCGTTCGTCACGCAACAGCATGAAGATGGAATCCTCGATCGCCATCAGCTTTTGCTCGGCCTCCCAGTCCTTAGTTCCGAGAGTTGAGGTCCCCTTGAATGCCATATGTTCAAACATATGGGCTATGCCGGTGTACCCCTTCGGGTCGTCGACCGCTCCGGCGTTGACATAGGTCACAAACGATGCGACCGGCGCCTCGTGACGCTCCATGACCAATACTTTCAGTCCGTTTTTGAGTGTATGCTCCACGACTGAATTCTGGAGCTTGGTGAAATCAAACGCGAGGGCGGATGAACACCAGATGCCGACCAGCACAGCCGCGACGGCGACCGATCGATTCAGGCGAAACTGCATTGATACCTCCATGGTAATCGAGAATTGGATGTCAAAGTTGAACGAATAAACAGAAGCTGGATGGGCATGTCAAGTTGTCGATCTGTGTGGCGGTGCTGAATGAAAGGCGGGGGAATAGGCATACCTGTCCAGCTATTCCCTACGATTCGGTTGCGCAAAATGTTACCTGCGCCCGTCAAAATAGCAGGGAAGATTTTCTCGCCTGGGCGGTATTCCTCTTGAAAGAAGAGGTAACGGAAAGGTATTCAAAGGAGGTACGTATGAAACGGGTGCTTTACACCACCACAATGATCCTCTTACTGATCGCCATGATGACGGCCGCCAGCCAGGCCGGCCAGTTTGGCGCTATCAAAGGAAGGATCACCGACGCCGCCACCGGCGACCCAGCCGTCGGTGTCTCTGTTCAGATCAAAGGGTCAGCCGTCGGAGCCCTAACCGATTTGGATGGCAACTTTGTCATCAAGCGGGTCGACCCTGGGACTTATGTGCTCGTGATTTCGGGGGTCGGGTACGGCCGAGTCGAAATTCTGGATGTCGAGGTGAAGAGTGATTTGACGACCGAAATAGTCCAATCGCTACAACTCAAGGCAATCGCGGATTCTTCCACGCAGACTTTAAAAGCCAAGCGGGATGTAATCAGCAAATTCGGGGTGAGCGGACAAGTACAGAAAGAGAAGGACCAGCCAAGCAAGCGGGCGCCAGAGGCGTCCGCTGGAGTCGATGTGCAAACCGAGGTACACAAGCCGACTGTGGACAGTCGAATATTTGTGCGGGGTTCGCGGGCCGGAGAAGTGGCGTATATCCTCAACGGAGTGCCGATAACCGACCCTTTGGCGGGCTTACAGCAATCAGCATTGCCGCCTTTTGACATGAATTTTCGTGATTACGGCACCAACGGCTGGACTCGCGCCTCGGCCGATCCGCTGTCGACATTTGCAATCGATGTCGACGACGCCTCGTTTAACATCGTCAAGCAATACCTGATCGACGGCAATCTGCCGCCGGCCGACGCTGTGCGAGTGGAAGAGTTTATCAATCACTTCAATTATGGCTACCGGGGTCCGACCAACGGCAAGTTCCGCGTCTTCACCGAAACCACGCTGTCGCCGTTTGACAATCAGTCGGCCTTCTTGAAAATTGGTGTGAAGGGGAGAGAGGTAGTCGAATCTCAGCGTCTCCCGCTCCGGCTGACTTTGGTGATCGACGTCTCCGGTTCAATGGGGTACGACAATCGGCTTGAGTTGGTCAAGCGCGCCGTTGATATGCTCGTCGACCGGATGACCGCTGACGACCAAATTGGCATCATCGCCTTCGGTTCGACTGCGCGAGTTGCGCTCTCGCCGACTACCGGCGATAAAAAGCGCTCTATTCGGCAGGTGATTCATAGTCTGCATGCCGACGGCTCTACCTATGCCGAAGCCGGCCTCAAGCTCGGATACAGAGTCGCCAATGAGCAATACCAAGCCGGAAGCACCAACCGGATCATCTTGTGTAGCGACGGCGTCGCCAATGTCGGACAGACCGGCCCCGAAGCAATCATGAGCGAAGTAACTCAGAATTCGCGCACGGGCATCACGCTCTCGACCTTTGGTTTCGGAATGGGGAACTACAACGACGTCTTAATGGAGAAGTTGGCTCAAAAAGGCAACGGTCGGTATGCCTACATCAACAATTGGGACGAAGCCCAGCGGCAGTTTGTTGAGCAGTTAGTGTCCAACGTGCAAGTGCTGGCCCGCGATGTAAAAATCCAGGTCGCGTTCGATCAGGCAAGCGTTGCCTCATACCGTTTGATTGGATATGAAAACCGAGCAGTCGCCGACAACAAGTTTCGCGACAACAAAACCGACGGCGGCGAAATTGGCGCGGGGCACGAAGTGACCGCTGTTTACGAGATTCGCCTAGCCAAACGGTCCCGCTCGGCCCAGCTTGCCTCGGTCACTGTTCGCTGGAAAGAACCGAATCAACGCACCGTTCAGGAATTAACCGAGTCAGCTACCCTTGACCGTCGTCCGATCCAATTTGGCTCGATCCGCCCAGAGCTTCAACTGGCAGTCGTTGCCTCACGGTTTGGCGAAATGCTGAAAGGAACGACTTTCTCGGAAGAGACATCATACGATGAACTGCAGAGCTTGGCCGAGAATATCTCCCGCCGGCTCCCCGGCGAGCAGACCCGCGAACTTGTCGATCTGATTTCTCGCGCCCGCAACCTGACTGAAGGGTACGAGTATTATCACGCTTCAGACGACGAAGATGACGACTACAACTACAAGCGATAGAAAGCCCCTCTATTCCCAAAAGAAAGGGCGGAGCCAATCGGCTCCGCCCTTCTTCATGTACTGCTCAAAATGCACTGCTCAAAATGTCGTCCCCAAATCCGTCGTTGCGAGGAGCGCCGTCCGCGACGCGACGAAGCAATCTCTCTTTCCACTACTGCCAGTAACTGATCAGCTTCGGTCTCTTATTGTGTAGCAGATGCTCGTTCCTGGGAAGAACTCGCGCAGTAATCCCAAATCGTCCCGACTCGGTGCAGATGATCTCACCTTTGTATGTGTACGTCCCCTCGGTTGATCCCTCCGGAGGACGCGAACCGTTCAGACTGGTCAGAACAGCATTAGGAGCCTGAATCTCTTCGCGCGAATTGAGTCGTCCGGTGACAACTTCAACCTGTACGTCGTCAGGCGTAAGCGTACCCAGTCGAACTTTCATTTTCACCGGTATCCTCTGCCCGACATGGACCGTCACATCCGTCTCTCCCAGTTCAATGTCGGTGATCGCAATAGCCTCCCAGCTTTGGGCAACTTTGTCCATCCATGTGGAGACGCTTCTATCGACCGCAAAGTTATCTGAACGGAGAATTCGAGCGGCGCCGATCGCCGGAACGTAGAACTGATTGGCGTAATCCATCAGCATCCGCTGGGCCGAGAATTGCTCACCGGCCATCTGAATCGACTTTTTCATCTTGTAAATCCATCGCTCCGGAATCTCGATTTCGTTGCGATGATAAAATAGCGGCACAACTTCGCGTTCGAGCACGCTGTACAACGATTCGGAATCCATCGTATCCTGCACCGATGCGTTCCCGAATTCCTCGCCATTGCCGATCTTGAAACCGGTTTCGTCGTTGTACCCTTCATCCCACCAGCCGTCGAGAATCGAACAATTGAGCGCCCCGTTCAGGGCGGCTTTCATACCCGAGGTTCCCGAGGCTTCTTCCGGCCGACGCGGATTATTAAGCCAGACATCGACTCCCTGCACCAAATAACGGGCGATATTGATGTCATAATCTTCGAGAAAAATCACCCGGTTGCGGAACCGTTTGTCTTTGGTGAATTCGACAATCGTCTTAATGATCTCTTTTCCGGGATGATCAAGCGGGTGCGCCTTGCCGGCAATGATTACCTGCACCGGCATTTTGTCGTTGTTGAGAATCTTTTCCAGCCGATCCAGATCGTGGAACAGAAGTGAGCCACGTTTATACGTCGAAAAGCGGCGGGCAAATCCTATTGTCAAAATATTCGGATCGAGAATCTGATCGGCCTGCTGAATGTCGATACTCGGCGCTCCGCCGCGAATCAACTGGCGTTTGTAATGTTTGCGGGCAAAGAATATCAGCCGTTCGCGCCGTTTGCAGTGCACGCGCCAGAGTTCGACACTCGGAATCCTGTTTACCTTTTCCCAGACCTCGGGGGCGCCGGGACGTTCGGTGTATCGCTCTCCGAAATATGACTCGTACAGCTCTTTGAGGTCATGCGAAATCCACGACGCCGGGTGGACGCCGTTGGTGACCGACTGAATCGGGACTTCTTCAACCGGCAGATTAGGCCAGATATGATGCCACATTTGGCGAGATACTTTACCGTGGAGGGCCGAAACGCCGTTACAGAAAGCGGCCGACTTGAGCGCGGCGACCGTCATGCCAAACTGCTCGTTCTCGTCGCCGGGGTTGACTCTGCCCATCGCCAGAAAGTCCTGCCACGAAAGGCCAAGTTGACGAACCGCGTCACCCAAATAACGCTGAATCAATACCGGGTCGAATTTCTCGTTTCCGGCTGGGACTGGAGTATGGGTGGTGAAAACAGTTGTGGTCCAGACATACTGCATTGCTTCAGCAAAACTCAACTGATGTTCCTGCATCAACACCCGCAAACGCTCCAGTGTCAGAAACCAGGAGTGGCCTTCGTTGCAGTGATAAATATCCGGAGAGAGACCAAGTAGTTTGAGCGCCTTCACGCCGCCGACACCGAGAACAATCTCCTGCCGGATTCGCATGTCCTTGTCGCCACCGTAGAGTACATCGGTAATCTCGCGGGCCTTCGATGAATTTTCCGGTACATTGGTGTCAAGCAGATAAAGCGGGATCACGCCCACCGTGACTTTCCAAATCTGAACCTGCACCGGAACACCGTCCAGAGCGATGCTGAATTTGAGCGGGCGGCCTTCGGTGTCGGTAACCAGTTCGACAGGCATGTGATACCAGTCGTTTTCTTCGTACCGTTCCTGTTGCCAGCCGTCGGTTGCCAGGTGTTGCCTGAAATATCCGTAGCGATAGAGTAGTCCCACCGCCACCATCGGCAGTCCGAGATCTGAGCCGGATTTGAGAGTGTCGCCCGACAGAACACCAAGCCCTCCGGAGTAAACGGGCAGGCCGGTATCGAGTCCGTATTCTAAAGAGAAGTAGGCGATTGTGCTGTCGGAAAGTTGTGGGTACTTGTGTCCGAACCAGCGCTTCTGCGAAAGGTAGTGCTTGTACCGCCGGTAGGTCTTGTCCAGGTTTGCCAGAAATCCTTCGTCCTCAGCGGCTTTCAGCAGGCGTTGCTGAGGAAGGTGCGAGAGCATCTCGATAGGATTCTGGGCCGTCTCTTCCCACAGGTCTGGATCGAGACTGATAAACAAATTCACCAGATCCCAATTCCAGGAATACCAAAGATTGTTGGCCATTTCCTGAAGCGGACGAATCCGCTCGGGCACGCTAGGAAGAACCAAAAGTTGTTTTACGCGCATGAGCATCCTGATCGGGGGGGGATAGGGGTACAATACTTGGCCACCCGAACAAGAGTAATATCGGCCTGAACCTGTGGTAGGTTAACCGTAGCGGGGAAGACAACTGATCCTACTGCAATCATTTCGGGCGCATCCATGCCTTAACTGCCGGCGAAAATTGCCGACAAGACTGTAAGATATGGTAAAAAACCCTGAAATTGAAACAATACTGTTTTTCCGCCCCTAATTGCTTAGACTACATACCACTATGAAACGACAAACCAGACGAATCGGAGTCCTGACCGGCGGGGGAGATTGCCCCGGCCTCAACGCTGTTCTTCGCGCAATCGTGCGCACCGCCCAAAACGATTACGACATGGAAGTGATCGGTTTTTCCGACGGCTACGAAGGGCTGATCGAAAACCGCTTTCGTGTCCTTGGTTCCAAAGACGTTTCCGGTATTCTCTCTCAGGGTGGGACAATACTGGGGACTTCAAACCGGGCTGACCCCTTCAAATATCCGGTCATGCAGGGTGATGAAGAGTTTGTCTATCTTGATCGCTCCCAGCAGGGTGTTCTCAATTACGAATCGCTTGGCCTTGAGGCACTCATAGCAATCGGCGGTGATGGCACCATGGCCGCCTCTGCCGGGATGGCCGCCAAAGGTCTTCAGATAGTTGGTGTGCCCAAGACAATCGATAATGATCTGATGGGCACCGATGTAACTTTCGGATTCGATACCGCTCTTCAGATCGCCACCGACGCCATTGACCGAATTCACACCACCGCGCAGTCGCACCACCGGGTGATGCTGGTCGAAGTAATGGGTCGGTATGCCGGATGGATCGCCCTTGGCGCCGGTTTGGCCGGCGGCGGAGACATTATTCTGATTCCGGAGATTCCGTATGATATCAGTGCTATCTGTGACGCGATCCGGCGTCGCAACGCTCAGGGTAAAACATTTTCTATCGTCGTGGTCGGCGAGGGGGCGCACCCGATGGGCGGGCAGATGCATGTCAGTAGAACAGTGAAGAATTCTCCCGACGCCATCCGCCTGGGTGGCGTATCCCACCGAATTGCGGCCCAACTTGAAGCGCTCACTCATATCGAGTGCCGCGTCACCATTCTTGGGCATCTCTTGCGCGGTGGAAGTCCCAGCGCTCATGACCGGATGTTGGCAATGCGCTTTGGCATAGAAGCAGTGCATCTGGTGGCAAACGGAAACACCGGTCGAATGGTCTCGCTTCGCGGAAATGAAATTACGTCGATTCCGATTTCCGAAGTGGCAGGGAAACAACGAAAAGTTACCCCCGACCATCCGTGGATCAAAGCGGCCAATTCGCTGGGTATTTGTCTCGGGGCGCCGGTTGAGGTCCCGCTTGAAGAGTATGTATCCTGATCGAGAAGATGCGATCAGCAAGGGTCTTTAGTCACAGGAGTGCAGTCTACACCAATGGGATCACCAATTAATCGCCGGAAATTGATCGAACGACTCAAAACTTCGCCGGCCTACCGGGTCGCCTACAAAGACCCCGATTTTCTTGCCGCCCGCGACACTCGCGCCAGCCGACTACAACTCGAACTAATGAAAGCCGAACTGCTGATGCAGGCGCATCAGATCAGGTCGACCGTTGTGGTATTTGGCGGAACGCGCATCGCCGAACCGAAAGATGCCCGCCGCGTTGTCCGAGAACTCGAAATCAAACTCAAGAGAAAACCCAGCGACAAAGAACTGCGCCGCCGCATGGCGGTTGCGCGAGCGGTGCTGGCCAAATCGAAATACTACGACGAGGCCCGCGAATTCGCCCGGTTGGTTTCAACCGAATGCCAGAGTAACAAGCCGCATGACTATGTAATCGTCACCGGTGGCGGGCCGGGGATCATGGAAGCCGCCAACCGCGGCGCCTATGAAGTTGGCGCTAAGTCAATCGGCCTCAATATCACTCTGCCGATGGAACAGGAACCGAACGCTTTCATCGATCCGGAACTCTGTCTGCAATTTCATTACTTTGCCATTCGCAAAATGCACTTCCTGATGCGGGCCAAAGCACTCTTAGCTTTTCCCGGGGGATATGGCACCCTCGACGAATTATTCGAGGCGCTCACGCTCGTCCAAACCCGTAAAGTCGACCGCCTTCCCATCGTCCTATTTGGCGAAACTTACTGGCGCAATGTGATCAACTTTGATTATCTGGTGCAGGAGGGGACAATCGACCCCGACGACATCAAGCTCTTTGTCTACGCCGACAAAGCGGCCGACGCCTGGAAATATATCAAATACTTCTGGCAGGCCGAAGGAAACGGCAAGAACGGCAAGTAGCCCATCGGGCTACTTGACAAATAGCCCCTGCGAGTTCAAATACGGTTTCATGTGTGCGCGAAGAGTCAGCGGTGACGTATCTGCTACCCGCCGCGCGGAATGTTCCGACCAAGTGTAATTCCCGGTAAAATTCGGATACAATCCTTTCTGAACTTCTCGACCTTTGAGATGCCCGCCTTTGTCGATCTCCAAATCATATTCGGCTATCGCTCGATCAAAGATCTCATCCGAGTACTTCTCCCGACAGTAAATTCCCTCAATTGGCAGACGCGGCTTGATCGGCGGCACTACCGTCGGATACCCAAGCGACATCCCCATGACCGCAAATGTATGACGCGGCAAGTCAAGCAGTCTGGTTACCTCTGTTGGATGATTTCTGATCGAGCCGACCATCACTCCACCCATGCCCATCGCCTGCGCCGCCATCAGAGCGCGGCTGGCGGCAAGTGCAGTATCAACAGTGGCTACCAAACCGAGTTCGGTATAGTCGCCCTGAAACGGATAACCCTTCGCCGAGTTGATTCTCTGCAGGCGATAAAGATCGGCACAGAAAACGAGAAAAAGTGAAGACCGAGCAACGTGCGCCTGATCCCCGCACAATTGAGCCAACTTGTCTTTGGTCGCCTGCGATCTGATGCCCACTATTGTGTATGCCTGCAAATTCGACGAGGTAGGGGAGCGCTGGGCAGTTGTGATAATTGTCTGTTCATCCTCAGCCGATATTTCACGCCCGGTGTATTGGCGCACAGATACGTGGCTATTGAGAAACTCCAACACGTTCTTCATTTATCTTTTTCTCCTAAAACAAAACGGCCGGACCTTGATGGTCCGGCCGTGAATATACGAACGCGTCAAACGCGGTCAACGAAAGATCACATCTCGCTATAGTTCCGCTGGGCCTTCTTGGCCGCGGCAATCTGGCGAATCACTTCTTTCAAGTGTGCCTGTGTCATTCCGTCAACACCACTCGATCGGGCGCCACGTCCGGCTGACTCTTCGATCAGATCGAGGTCGTTGGCGGCCAGAGTGCGGGCATCGGGCGGGAAAGCGGCCGGTGCGCTCAGGTAAATATTCACCAGACGCTGTAGATGTATCAACTGGAGCTGGCGGCGGAACGAGTTGATATTCGACGGTCCATTCAGTTCGCTCCAGATCGATTTACGAGCGTCACTGAACATATCAAACATCGTGTACTTTTCATCGCCTGCCTTTACTCGGGCAAGGTTATTCACCAGTCGACCCAAAGTCTGCGGGCTGTACAACTTGGCCAGTGCGCCATTTTGCACATTCAGCACCACCTGATGGAATGGGTAGTCGATCGGTGGACCGTACAGGTTTGAGTAGTCGAAATTAGGAAAACGATCCGGTCCGAGTTTATTCAGCAATTCCGCGGGAACATCAAAAGCGTCGGCGGCGAAAATATAGTCTTTCAGGAAATTCATCGCGCGGCGTTGTTCCGCGGCCGGGGTCGGGCGGAAGGGAAGTTTGCCGTTGGCGTCGCCGATATGATTGCGGGCGGTGTAAATGCCGCCGACATATTTTGGCGCCCAAGTGGCGGCCTCACCAAACGCTCTCCAACCGTACATGAAGACATTGTACAACTTGTTGTATCGCTCGCCCGGTTTCTCGAACTGCTTGATGCCGTTTGTCCAGAGCTCGCGAGTGAGTTTGATCTTGTGCTCGGCAAAACCGATCGGGTCGTTACCAAGATCAAAGTAATTGCAGGACGGATCTACCGACACTGCCGAGCCGCCCATGGCATCCTCATCGGTGCCGTAGGTCAGGAGGGGCTCAGCCGATCTGGCGGCGATTTCCTTCAATTTCGGAAGGTCCTCAAGCGGAGTTTTTCCGCCCAGTTCGGAGTATCCGTATTCGATCACCCAGTCGTCATACGGTCCGGGAACTGAATTGTAGAATTCACCCTGCGCTTTTCCTTTGCCCGCAATGTTCGGCGCCGCATATTCCATACAGGTACCGACGTTTGAATGTACAGTTGTGAAACTGCGGTCATTGATCTGCTCGGGAGTATAGATCGTCGAAGCCTTATAATTGTGCCGCATACCGATAGTATGACCAACCTCGTGAGCGACCAGGTTAGCGACATACGAGTGAATGTACTCGCGGGTGATAGAGTCTTTATCGGCCAGCTCTCCGACCGCACTCAAAATGTAATTGAGCCCAAACGCACCCTCCATTGCCGATTCCGCGCCGTAGGTGCAGGCGTGGGGGGCAGTGGAGCGCGGGAACTTCTGAGCCAGTGCGTCGGGATCGAACGGTGTGCTTCCGTCGAATGAGACCGGCTTGATGAAATTCTCGGCCGTGTTGAACATGAAGCGCAGAAAGTCCGACGAGACACGTACGTCGGCATCGAGAATCTGCCCGGTAAACGGATTGGCGCGATGCGGTCCGACCGCATACCCGCCGCCTGGCACAACAATCCAGCGGACTGTGCTATAGCGAACATCGGCCGGGTCCCAGGTCGCGGTGTCTTCCATTTGTTTGGCGACAATCGCGTTGCGGATTCCAATTTTTTCAAACGACTTGTTCCAGTATTCTATTCCCTCGGCGACCGCGTCGCGGAACTCGACCGGCCAGGTGTTTTCAATCCAATAGACAACTGGTGTGACCGGTTCGGACAGACGGGCATCAGGGTTTTTCTTTCTGATGTCCCAGCGGTCGATGAAACGGACATAGGGCGATTCCTTGGAGATACCTGTGTAGTCCAGGTACTGCGTCATGAAATATCCAACCCGGTCATCGGCAATTCTTGCGACATATCCATCCGTAGGGAGGGAAGTCAGCGAAATGTGGTAGGTCCAGAAGAAACTGTAGGCGTTCTGCAGAGTTACCGCCCCCTGTGGCTTGGAGGTCTTGTAGTGCAGGACAGCGTCAATTTCGGAATTCTCGGGGAACGATTTGATCGTCCCGAAATAGCTGTTTGATGCGTCAAATCCCACTCCGGTCTGACCCAACTGTCCGGCGAAATATCCGACATTCTCGCCATCCTTTATGAAGAACGACGAGGCATCGATGAGAATCGCACCCGAAGTATCCGGTTGAGATTTTACTTTGGTCGAGGCAAAGAGACCGTCTGATTTTGCTCCGCCAATCGCCTTGACCATAGTCGAGCCCGAATCGGCGCGAAGCCTCAGGTTCTTTTCCATCAACATGACCGTTTTGCCTACCCGCTTCAAATAGAAGGGGAAAGTCTCGGACATACTACCGTTGTCGGAAAATTCGCCGTCCGACTTGGAGATCGTCCCGCCGTACAGATAGACCGGTCCGAACTGTGACGGTTTGATCGACATCATCACCGAGTTGTCGAGGGTGTCACGGTAAAACGTGAACAGTCCCGGTGTGACAACTTTGTCTTTGATAAGCTCAGCAAACGGTTTTTCATCACCGCTCCCCGCCGGTTTTCCCGCCGGTTTGGCTGATCCGGTTTTGAAGCCCGTGTACCCTCGCTGGAGGCCGGCGCGACTTTCTGTTGCGCCGATGAGGAATAACACCGCCAAAGCGAGTGTCAGGGCATTACGCATTCCCTTCATGGTTGGTCCTTTCCTATTCAACAAATGGTATGACAAGTATCAGGGTATAAACGAATTAGACGCCCGCGAGTTGCAAAGAAATCAAAGTGTGTGGGTCAAAATTGGAGGAAACCGGAAGTCGGCAATGTGTGACTAGACGAGGTTGAGTTCGCATGGGCTTGGGGGGACAACATAGGACCAAAGTCCGCCGCTGTCAAGATGGTCGGCCACACACCCGAGCCAAGTCATTGCAGGGGAACAAATCGGACATCATACATAAAGCGGTTCTCGACCCCGTGCGACGTCTTCTCGTAGCAACGTAACTCCTGATGCCTTTCCTGCGCGACAACCGGGACCACCATTTTGCCACCCGGCTTCAATTGGTCAAGCCAGGCTTGCGGCACTCTGGGGGTAGCGGCCGCCACCAGAATACCGTCAAAGGGGGCTGAATCCGGCCACCCAGCTTTGCCATCGCCTGTCCTAAAGTGAAGGTTCTTGAATCCCAATCGGGCGAGCAGTTGCCATGATCGTTCAGAAAACTCTGGAATTATCTCAATTGAATATACCGACTGTGCGATACTCGCAAGGACTGCAGTCTGATACCCGGAACCGGTGCCAATTTCGAGGACCTTTGAGGTGGCTCCGAGCTCAAGAGCTTGAGTCATCGACGCAACTATATACGGCTGTGAAATTGTCTGCTTGAAACCAATATCGAGCGGTTGGTCGGTGTAGGCGTTTGCCTGCTGGTCATCAGGAACAAATAGCTCTCTGGGAATTTCGCCCATTGCCTTTAGGACCGCTCGATCAGAAATGTCGCGCGTCAGCAGTTGTTCGGTTACCATTGCCCGGCGCATTTGCGCGTACCGGTCGACGATTGCTGGGTCATTCATGAGCTTGAATTAAGCAGATGAGAAGACAAAAGGAAGCAAATTCGAAAATGGGTCTAGCGTTACTCTACGCGGGAATTCAGTCAATAACAGCAGGGGGGAGGGCCGTCGAGATAAAGGAACCCGATCAGAGCACTCAAATCCGAAATATCGATCCCTTCATCACAGTCGACTGACCCACTCCCCGGTGGGACCAGCGCCGGACCGCTCAGATAGAGATACGCGATGAGTGCAGTCAAATCGGAAATATCCGGGTTATCGGTTGAGTCCATATCGCCGCAGACATACGAGGCGGTTCTAAACTCAAGTTCTCCTGTTGGGTCGGCCATCCATCCTGCCGAGTCGCCGGCGGTTACTTTCCAATACAGCGTGTCTCCGACAGTAAACCGGAATCGGTCAAAGATTACCGTGTCGCGAAGGACTGTGGTATCGGCAAAAGTAGTCGAGAAATCAGGTAACGTCGAAATCACCACGTGATAATAGTCCGGCGAGGATTCATGCGGGAAAGTCGGCGACGCTGTCCAGGCGAAGACCACTTGAGGCGAACCGCCAACAAGTGATGTGTCCCTCGGCCGCAGGATGGTTGGTGTCGGCGGCGCGGTCGTATCGAGCACAAAAGTGGCAGTCGAAGAAAATGGCACGCCATTACCGGCGCTATCAATCCGTTTGACTCGCCAGTACCAGCGACCTTCGGTAATCAAATCAGGCAGTGTAAACAAAAGCGAGGAGATCGGCTGATACGTGGTCACAATCCCACCAAAGAGTGAGTCTTGTGCCAACTCGATCACATTGTATTCGGGCGCATGCACCGGATTGGTTATCGGGCCGAGCGCGATATTGAATTGAAAATGCTCGATCTGAGGATATTGTCCAGCCACCGGATAGAGTGGGTTTGCAGAGGGTGGCGGAAGATTATCTATCACCAGTGTTCGAGGGAATCTCTGGAATGACGACGAATCACCCGCGCCGAACGCCTTCACTCCCCAGTAGTAGATGCCATCCGGGAGTGAATCGACAAGAGGCATGTCAAAGCTTGTATCAGTGATTGCGGCATATGAGCGTACGGGTGCCAAAAGCGAAGTATCGCTCGCGACCACCAGTCGATACGAGGTCCCCTGTGTAGTCCAGACAAACTCCGGCGCACGATTGGTGAAATAGACCGTGGTATCAGGTAGCCTCAAATGCGGAGGTGGAAATGGATTTTGAATCAGTATCGATGTTTGCGCACTCGCAGTGCTTGAATTTTCACCGCTCACGGCAAAGGTCACTTCGGCAATAGCGCCATCCGGCACTTCGGCCGGTACAATTAACTGGCACGTGAGTAACGCCGAGTCACCGGCGGGCAGGATTGTATCGATAAGCGAGGGCGCTATCGACCAGCCGGAATCATTGAGAATGTTCAATTGAACGGCATTGGCTACATTGCCGGTGTTGTAAACCCGTACACTGACAGCGATCGTTTCCGGTGATAGGGCGGTATCTGCAACTGGCGCCGACGCTGAGAGGCGATAGAGCGCGAGCGTGGTTACGGTCAAAGAGGAGCTGTCGGTTGTAAGTGTGTCTCCCTGACTATTCACGAGGCAATTGACCCGCGTCAGTACACCCGGCAATGTCCCCGGCGGAATATTCAGTTGTACTGATACCGATGTCGAATCAAAAGGGGCAAGCCAAACTGTTGAGTCGACCGCCGACAACTGCCAACCAAGCGAATCAGTGATTCGGATTCGCACCGAATCGTACCCGCCGCCATTGTTGACCCCCCAAAATGTTCTCGATAGTGTGTCTCCGGGATAGCCGGAGATATCAGTCGAGGCGCGAGAATCAACTGCTCTTGCGGTGTCGGTGGTGTTTGACGAATCCGGCGTAACCACGAGTGAGTATTTCTGCGGGCCGTTCGGGACATTGAATCCTGATACCTGCGCAAGCCAGACCCCGCTGGTCGGCGAATTAAGCTCGGCAGTCTCGACATTGTTCTTGTGATCGGCCCCCCTTGTCGCCGCCGCACTTGGACTGCCAGGAGAAAGTACCCACGGCAACGTAACCACCGCGCTTGGGTCAATCAGTTTCAGATCAAGATCATTAATGAGCGCATTTCCAGAGATCGCCGTTCCTCCGGGATCGTCCCAGACAAGAGTAGCACGAATCTTAGTTACTCCCGGCGTAATGCTAATCGCATAGTCATGGGTGACACCTGTTATCATCGATGCCTCTACATACGATCCCGCGCCGACACTTACTTTGCGCACCGCCGCTACTGCATTGAGGACACCGTGACCATATTGATAATCAGGTCCGACCGGTCCTTTGTCGGTCGCTGAATTTATCAAAATCCCTTTGATCGTGGCCGGAGCCAGATTGTCCGAGGGAAGCAGTTGATTCCATCTTTCCTGTAGCAGTGCGACAACTCCCGACACCACCGGCGCGGCCATCGACGTCCCGCACTGCACCGCATACCCGGTAGAGACTTTGGTGCTTGTAACGCCGTTGTCGCCGCCTATCTGGCAACCCGGTGCACAAATGTCCGGCTTGACCCGGCCGTCGTCGGTCGGCCCCCAGCCGGAAAAAGTGCTCATAGTATTGTCGTTTGAAATAACCGCTCCGACACAGATTACGTTCTTGGAGCAACTGAGGGGATCAACTGTATTGTATGTCCACCCGATCGATCCGCAATACTGAGGGCTGGCGCTCCGCATATTTCCCGCCGACCAGACAATTGTCATCGGTGCACCGGCGTCACCGCGCACGATATTATCGATGGTGGCGTCTTCCACAAAATAGTTCCCTAATGTCGCCGCACACGAAGAATTGGTAACCGGCGAGGGAAGTCCAACTCCCCAGGAATTATTTGAGATGCGCGCTGAATAGTTATCGATGACATCAGTGTAGTGCGTCACCATTTCCGACGACGTATTCCACCAGAGCCGGGTGAGGAGCGTTGCCGATGGCGCCATTCCTTTGTAGGTTCCAGCCGATTCAGCCCCGGAGCCAAGAATCGTACCGGCCACATGCGTCGCATGCGACGTAATCGCCGACGCGTCCAGGGAGACTACCCGCGGAGTCAAGTCGGCATGAGCACCGTCGGCTCGACCGCCATCCCACATTGCGACAAACTCGCCACTGCCGGTCAGGCTATACGGTGCAATCTGGGCCGAGTCAACCCTTGCCGTCACCCGTACTCCGTCATTGTGTTCAACTGGAAATGGAAGGCAAGGCTGGACAAAAGCGACTTCATCCATTCCGGCAAAATCCAACAAGCGATTCTTAGGCACTATAAATTCAGCCGCATTTGAGATCGACTGCGAGCCGAGCAGGCGTGCGCCAACCGACTGTGCGACTCCCTTTGCCCACGCCGCGATCTCTACATCTCGATGCACCGCGACCGTGATCTGAATCGAGTCGCCGGACCGACGTGCCCACTCGGGAATTTCTCCGGCCAGAAAGGCCGACGACAATTTCTGCTCTGTGGTAAGTTTCCCTGCCCAGCGTAGTCCGGCGCGGGAAACATCAAGACCTCGCTCTGGGTGCGTTCGAACTGCGACATAACACAATTCGGGGATATACTCGATAAGTCGGATACCAGACTGCTCTAATTCGGCTTTTTCGTCGTAGCTTATCGGATGATTAAATTGAATCAGGAAGTGGCCGCTGTAACTTGATAATGATGTGATTGCCTGTCGGCTGGGGGTCATTTCACCGGCGGCAAAGCGGATGGTGAAGTCGGTCTGCTCGGTCGCGTTCAGATGCGACGGCGCCCACGCCAAGGCTAAGTATACCAAAGCAAGCTGTACAATGTTGCGACCTGAAACTCTAATCACATTTCCGCCGCTGTCGAAGTAAGGATGAAAAGTCGTTGTCGTTGATAAATATACCCGTTAAGTCTTTGTTGTCAATTTGTTTCAACCCGCCGGGGACGCCAACCGTACATTGGTTGCCAGCCCAGCCGCAATCTCGTACTATTATCGGAAACAATCGCTTGAAAGTGCACTATGCCCGCAATGCAATATTGGCTGTTCAAAACCGAGCCTTCAGAGTTTGGAATCGAAGATCTCATCGGCTCTCCCAACCAGGCAACCTCGTGGACCGGGATTCGAAACTACATGGCGCGAAATCTCCTGCGTGACAAGGTGCAAGTGGGGGACAGAGTCTTCATTTATCACAGCAGTATCGTCGACAAGGGAATAGCCGGCATAGCTGAAATTGTCCGTGCCGCCTACCCTGATCCAACTGCTCTTGACAAGTCCTCTGATTACTTTGATCCTAAATCAAGTGCGGACAAACCGGTCTGGTGCGCGGTCGACGTCCGCCTGATAACGGCGTTTGCCGAAATTGTCCTATTAGCCCGCCTGAAGCAAACCAAGGGGCTTGAAAAAATGATGGTCTGTCAGCGCGGTGCGCGTCTGTCAATTCAGCCGGTAAGCCTGCCAGAATGGAATATAATCTGCAGGATAGCGGAAATGTCCGGGTGAAATTCCGGATTATTTCAGCAATACCATCTTCTTGGTGATGGCACCTTCTTTCGTCGTCAGTCGGTAGAAATACGTCCCCGACGATACCGACTCACCCCGATCATTCTTCCCATCCCATTCGAAAACGTGTCGGCCCGGCGGCAAAGACGACTCGGTGAAACAGCGAACTCGCTGACCGGAGATGTTATAAATCGCAAGCTCCGGAGAATCGGCCTCCACCAAAGTGAATGAAATGATCGTGTTACTGTTAAACGGGTTGGGCACATTTTGATAAAGCATAAATTGAATCGGCGTCGCCGAATCGCGCGGCTGGGAAACCGCTTCGGAAACAGTCGCGGGGAGTGAAAAGGGCGAGCTCCCGAGCGCTTGAACACTCTGAACCGCGGTCAGCTTGCTCCCGGCAACCACGTCCGAAATGTGGCAGGTGAATCTCCCATCGCCCTGTGCGGTAGCCGTACCGACCAACTTATTCCCCTGAATGCCGGAAGTAGCGCCAACTTGCGCCGTATAGAGGTCAATCGTTGCGCCAACTTCAGCCGTCCCCCAGGCTGAGTCGATGCTTGATCCCAGGAGGGTTGGTGGCGTCAATCCGCCATTAGCTCCACCGGCCAAAACAATTCCGCCACTGTCATTTGAGACTATCGAATTGTACCGGACAAAATTGCCGTCCGTGCCGTTGCCCTCGAGCCAAACTGCCGCGTACTTATTACGCGCTATGGTATTTCCAGCGGAGGCCGAATCGCCGCCCACGACCGTGTGCGCCGCCCCCGCATATACTCCAACACCATGCCCCGTATTTCCAAGTGGCGTGACGCCGTCGGCCGCCACCCCAATCAGATTTCCGGCGATCACATTCGAATCTGTCCCAACTCCGAATACGTGAATTCCAGCCGCCAATGCTCGGAGAAGGGGTGATGTCCCGTTGCCGGAAATCTGATTGCCGGTAGAGGTATCGCCACCGATGAGATTGCGCGAGGCCCCTCCGCCGATGATAACTCCTGCGGATAGATTCCGAATTGCCCGTGTGCCGGTATAATCCGTGCCGATCAAGTTGTTCTGGACAACATTGAATTCGGTGCGGTCTCCGAATATCGCCACGCCTGCCCCAAGAGGGAAGAGATCACCCCTATTGCCGGAGATCAGATTTCCACCGCCCGGGACGCCGATCGTATTGTATCGTGCCGAATCGCGAATGACCAGGCCGGCCGAATTTCCAAATGGCGCATTGCCAAGTCGATATACTCCGATATAGTTGCCAAGCACTCCGTTTGAGTCGGTGCCGTTTCCAAAAATCACAACACCGGGGCCAAAATTGCCGTCAATGATATTTCGTGGCCCCGGATTCTCACTGCCAATTCGGTTGCACTTTGCGCCGCCGAAAATAGCAACTCCCTGCCCGTGGTCGCGTCCGTTGGGTCGGTCGCTGTCACCGCGACTGTCTGTCCCGACCAGTGTCCAATCGACAACATTTGAATCGGTTCGGGCTCCACGAATCTCAATCCCGTTCCCGCGACTGCCTGCAATGACCAGTCGTGGCGCAGAACCTGCCGAGTCTTTTCCGATCTGGTTGTTTTTCGCACCATCGGCGATCAAGACACCCGCGCCTGAGTTTCCCGCCTCGAAAAATCCGGTACTGTCCAGTCCGACAAAATTCGCCGCTACCAAATTATCTCTGGTCTCCGGACCGAGGATAGCGATTCCATTTTGTAGGTTAGCGGAGATGATATTGCGTTCAGGTCCACTTGTCCCGCCTATTGTAACGGCGTGCGATCCGCCGGCTATTCGTATTCCGTCCCCTCCGTTAGGCGCGGGTATACGCCCCGTCACATCAAGACCGACAATATTCCCTTGAACCGATATGTCAGCGGATCCGCCGTCAATGAGAATGCCATCGCCAAAATTCCCTGAAATGATATTTCTATTCGTCGCCGAATTCCCACCTATTTTGATTCCCGATGAACCCCGTACCCAAATTCCTCGCTGGTTGCTCTCTGTAGTCGTGCCGTTCCCGGCTACGCCTATCCAAACGTTTGCAATTTCTGCATCGGAAACTCCGTCGATAAGAATTCCAGAGGAAAGAGTATCGGCCATCCCGTTTCCGGCGACAATAGTCGTATTTTCGGCGCTTCCGATGCGAGCGCCGTTTGCACGAACCCTAATACCATGCCTCCGCGAGTGCAGTATCGCTAATCCCGAGAGTCTACAATTCTGTCCGGCGATCTCAAACAAATCCGTGCCTTCGGGATTGAGCGAGCCATCGATCTCGGTCGGTTCATTCTCGCCGACGATGGTCAGATTGGGAGAGGTGACAACGATGGCCCCAAGTCTTAGGTAAATTGCTCCGATATCAGAGGAGATGATAACCGAGTCTGTCGCCGAGTGCGCAGATTCCATAACCGCCGCACGAAGTGTACAGTTGCCACTGATGTCGGCGCAGAGACCGTCGCCGGGGGTAGCATCCGGGGTGTCAGCCGAGTTGGACACGCGAAACACCGTCGCGCCCACGATAGAGCCAAAGGACACCGCCGTGAGGAGTACCAACACCAACAATGGAACCGTGAGGGATCGGAGGATCATTTCAACAGTAACATCTTTCCGGTTCTGGTCGAGCCCCCCGCGGTCAACCGGCAAAAATACGTTCCGCTCGCACAAGTCTTCCCAAGATCATCCCGACCATTCCACTCGGTGGTAAATTTGCCGATCGACCGAGTCAACTTCTCAAGTGTGCGGACTTTCTGACCAAGGGAATTATAAATCTCGAGCGCTATCTCACCTGGCGTTGTAATCTCATATTCAATGGTCGTCACTGGATTAAACGGATTGGGGTAATTGACAAGCAGTGTGGAAGATCTCGGCAACAGCTCCGGTTCATCCTCGACATCGGTTGGCCCGCGCAGGTCAAACGTGTAAATGGCGCTTCCATTCGTAATCGCCATTGTCCCGCCGTTGGAAGCCACCGCATGCCCGCCAAACGGAGTAACTCCGGCCAGAGCTAACAGAGTATCACCTGTGTTTAGCCGCCAGACTCCTGTGGTTTCCGGCCCGGTCAGGAAGAGCAGTGAATCTTTGGTTATCCCGGTTAGTACGTTCATGGTCAATTCGACAGTCGTGTCCAACCGGGGGTTCAGCGGGTTGGCGATATCGATACGGCTGAACTGGTTTCCTCTGACCGCCGCAATGGCGCCCGGCCAGGTTGGCATGTCCAATAGAAGTTCGATCTCCGGCAAATCGCTCAACGTGCTGAGGAAGGGGAGTGAAAAGTCAGCACCGATGCGGTACACTTGAAGCCCGAATTTTGCGACCGACACAATCAGGAGTGTATCGCGGATAATCGCCGAGCGGATCGCGATCGGTACCGCGATGTGTCTTTTGAACGTGAGCGTGTTGTCATTTTCAAACGCGTACAGGTATCCGTTTTGCCCGCTCCATACAAAGACCGGAGTAGCACCGTTTCTACGTGTCTCTCCCCAGAAGAAACTCGACGTGGCATGTCCGAAGAAGAATGTCGCATATGGCTTCGGCCCGTGGCCGGCGTCGCGAGTGAGGTTGATCTTTCGAAGTGCGCTGTTGAGAATAGCGACACCATCACGGGTATCCCGAACTTGCGACACAATCCCGATATTATCATACACCACAATCTCCGTGTCCGGAATCGGGGAGTCAGTACAGTCGAAGGCATGGCACCAGCCGCCGACTCCGGCCGCAACCAGCCAATCATCGGCGAAAGTAATCGAGTTGACTGAACCCGACGGGAAGTACGCCTCTTGTGCGCCGTAACTGTGATCAAACCAATCAAGCCAATACTGTAGAAGGCCGCCGTTCTGACCGGGAACAACCAAGCGAGTCGACCCCTGGTCGCCGAACTGAGCGGGGAAAGCGATGGTCGGGCCGGTCAGATTCGTAACAGTCCCGATCGTTGAAAGTGTGCGTCGATCCATCACCGAAAATCCTGCATAGTCATGGGCGATGGTCACAACAAAAGTGTCCATCACAAACAAGCTCTGGCAACCAAATGGCACGAGGAATATCTTGTTCAAAGCCCAACCGGCTGAATCTCTAACCGACATTACAAGAGAATCCTGGCCGGCCGTTGAAGTGAGAACTGTGTCGCCAATTAGAACAACGTCCCCGCCTTGAAAGTACAAATCTTGTCTGGACTCAAATTGCGGTTCCCCCGATGGAGACATGCTATACTCGATGAATCCGTTGTAGTCATCCAATACCACAAGCCGGTTTTCCGAAATGTCCACCGCCACAGCGTGGACTGCATCAAGCGTTGAATCAACGACTCCCATGTGTGAGAACTCGTGCAAAGTCATACGAAGTAATCCTCTGAATCCCGCCGCGATAAAGAGAGTGGAATCACGAACCGCCAGATCCAGAGCTTCGATTGGCAACTGGACAGTCCCGCGCACTACCAGACGAGGAAGAGCGGCGTGATCGAGAATAACCGCACGACGGTCTTTAAAAATCACGAGCAGTACGTTGTCAGATGATACAATTCTCCAAGGGTCGCCGTTGGTTAGCAACTGGTCAACAGCCACGAAGTTATCAGTCGACTTGTCATAGACGGCTGATTGCACTCCCTCAATTCCTGCAAGAACAGCTATGGAATCATCCCCGCCGACAACCTTGAACAGATTCCAGGCAAATCGAAAGTCCGGCTCCGACTTTACGGTGATCGCCTGTCCACTCGTCGCGAGGCACACCAGCGCGATAACTATGAAAAACGAGCCTCTCATTTTACTAACACCATTTTGCGCGAGTCTGAGCCACCGGGGGTTGTCAGACGGTAAATGTACACTCCCGATGCCACATCGCGGCCATCAAAGACCGCTGTATGAATACCAACACCCTGCGTCGTTTCTACCAATCTGCTCACGGGCTGTCCAAGCAGGTTGTATACGGTCAACTCAACTCGCCCCGGTTTGCTCAACTCGTATGAAATGTGAGTTTCGGGATTAAACGGATTGGGGAAATTCTGCTGAAGTCGAAACCCCGACGGCAACCCGGCGTATCCGTTATCACGAACATCTGACCCCACGCTCCAATCCACAACCCAGAGGCCATGGTCCGATGCGACTACGACCGTCGAGCCGGCCACCGCAAGTTTGTCGCCCAAAAGGCGCACGCTGTCAACTACAGCCGGATTACTTCCGGCTGGGGAATGGACTTTTAATACGCCGTCATCGCTGGTCGCCAGATAGAGATAGTCACCACTTTGAACCGCCTCGACTATGCCGCCGTCAACCTCCAGAATGCCCGTATTCAGAGGCGATGTCGGCAACGTTAAATCATAGTTGTTGACGCCGCCTGAACTCGCAACCGACAAGATTCTTGGCTGACCCGGATCGGACAACAATCTCACTAAGTGACCACTTCCGGCGGGCTGGCTAACCGTTGCCCGGTAACTCAGAAGCAAATCGACACTGATCGAATACAGGTAGACATTCGCGGCACATCCAACCGCCAGGAGTGTATCAATTGATGTAAAGTCGATTGGTTGTTCGGGCAGGTACAGCCGAGCAACCGGACTGATCGCCCAATCCGGTCCAATTCGGTACAACTCAATGCTCGTGGCGGCCAGAATACTCAAGAGCCTGAGGCTGTCATGCACAAGTCCGGTAATCCCGATCGACCTGAAACTCGTATCCTCAAGTACAATCATGGTGTCCAACTGAATTTCGCCGTTCTGTTCCGATGCCGCATAAACCACTTGATCATCACGGGAGTAGAAAAAGACATGTCCGTCGGCAGTTGCCGCGTGTGTCATCCCGCCAAGTCCGGGGAATATCAAACTGCCGGTCTGTGTGGATTGGTCGGCGAGCGAAAAAGAGAGAGATGGCGAGGTCTCACGCGTGAGCAGAACTCTGTCCTCGACGACCGCCACGTCGGAGATAGCGCCACCCTGCGGATTCGCCGGACGCGGTTGCGATCCCCCCGACTCAAACCGGCCGAGATCGTACAGACTCAGATCGCCGAAGGTAGTCGGCGCCACGAACAACACATCGCTCCCCGACACAAACGCCGATCCACCGAGAAACAAATTGGAAGGAGCAACAGCTATCGGGTTGGCATGACCGCCCAGACTGACTAGATCGGCCCCGAGGCCGTCAGCCGAAATACTCAGCACGAGTGAATCAGCCAATACAATTCGATCAGAGGATACATGAGTGGGTAGCACATTTAGCGGAACAAGAGAATCGCCGGCTATTCGGAAAAGTGAAATTCCTCCCATACCCGACCCGGAAAATACAGTGTCGTTTCGAACGGCAATAGAGGTTGTTGGATCGGTAAGCGGAGCGACAATAGTTGCCGCACCAATTCCCCCTATCGACGGTTCAAACACGACCAGGCCGGTGTAGTCATCGGCTACAAAGACATGTCCAGCCGCCGAAGTTACTTCGATTGCATGGACCGGCGTCAAAGTGCTATCTATCAAAACGGCGCTCCCGTCACCAGCCAATTGATACTGGCGGAGGCCGTCGAATCCGCAGGCCAGAAAGAGCTGTCCATTGAGAAAAGTGAAATCCAGGTACGGGTCAAGCGGTGGGACCACGTCCAATATCTGAATGTTCGGAAGCGCATTCGACGACAGTATTGTCAAGAAACCTGAGTGTGACTGGACGGCAATCACATCTCCAAATCTCTTGATTCGCCTCGCCGGACCGGCATAGTCTGAAAGTTGGGTCGGCTGGAACTGCTGATTTTGTTTGTCGAATACGGCAGTGAACAGAGAGTTATTGCCAGCGGCCACCAAAACTGTATCAACAACACAAAGGGCCGTAAAATCATTCTGCAAAACATGAGTTACACTCTTGGGCGCGGCTACAGCCGTCTGAATCGCCAAAGTTAGACATAGCCCGCAAAGTGTGCGCAACCACCGTTTCATTTTAACAATAGCATTTTCTTGGTTTCGACACGTTCCCCCGTTTGTAGTCGATAAAAATATGCGCCCGACGCCAGGTCGGTTCCGTCGAAAGTGGCGGTGTACTTTCCGGCCGCCAGATTTCCGTTGACCAATTGCCGAACCTTCTGTCCAAGCAGATTGTATACGTCCAACCTGACTACCTGACGCGACGGCAACTCGAATTGAATTGTCGTTTTTGGATTGAACGGGTTCGGGTAGTTCTGGCTAAGAGAGACTTTGTCCGGCAACGGCAACTCATCATCGCCAACGTCAGTCGGTATCTTGATTGCCGGAAGCACGCCGCCGTTACGCTTATCCAAAAGAATCTTGCCGAATGTTTGTGTTGAATCGAATGGTGAGGTGAAATCCCAAACGTAAAGAACGCCGGGTTCACTGATAAGCGCCATTTCCGCTTTGCCGTCGCCGTCCAGGTCATCGACCATCGGCGCAAATGGAGTAGAAAAAACATCGATCGGCGAGGCAGGCGTGGCGATCGGCCAGCCCGGCACGGGAATCCCCTCGTAAGAGAGTACGTAGATCATCTCAGTTCCGGCGCCCGGCAGGATATGCCCTCCCCGCAAGGCGATTTCAGGATGTTCATCGCCTACGAGATCGGCCACCGTCGGAGAAGAAAGAGTCGTGGCGGCCCGGAAGATCTCACCGGGAGGTACGCCCGGACGGTCGATAAACGGAGTGCCGTCGGCCCGGAACACGTAAAGTACACCGATATCAAATTCGAAAAACGTCACGAGAATTTCCGGAACCCCATCACGATCCAAATCTGCCGCCATCGGATAGTTGCCGCGCCATCCCGGAATTTCCGGAAACGACCTCGGCCACCCCGGCAAATCGTCCACCCCTCGGGTCTTGACCCACACCGTACGAACGCCATCGGTACCATGCCCTACACATATGATTTCAGGGAGTCGATCTCCGTTCAAATCAGCCAGCACGGTACCGTAGGTGCCATAGCCATAGACGGCGCTTGCCGACGGCAGTCCGAAGGCCGGCTGGGCGGTTCGACCGTCGAAAATATTTATCCCCGATCCCGGCACCAGCGCGGAATATGTCGCTATGACTTCAGTCTTGGTGTCGCCATTGAGATCGGCGGCCGTTACGCTGTTGCCATTAAAAAACGAAGCGCCGGCCGATCCGGTCGAAAAACTGTTGTATCTCCCGCCCAGTGAAAAGAGAAACGGGTTGCCGTTCTTTCTGTACGCCCGAATCAATCCGTGATTGTCAATGATCGTGACGACCGTATCTGATCCGTAGCCGAACGACGTAATAGTCGGTGTCGGGTAGCCGTATCCACTTGAGGTGAGTTCAAGACGAATCGGCCAGCCGGTCGGCTCGGAGCCATTTAGGCGCACCGCATGAAGACCATCTATCGCCGCCACGACTATTTCTTCTTTGTTGTCCCGATCTATATCGTAAATGGCAGGAATACACCGGGCATCTAAAAAGTTCAACGCCGGAAACCCCGGAAGACGCGTCCCGTCGAAACGAAAAGCCTCGACACCGGTAGAGGTGGCTACAACAATTTCCTTGGCCCCGTTGTGATCGAGATCGGCGCAAATGGGAGACAGCCCGGAGCGACCGGCCAATGTCTGGGGCCAACCGGCCGCAAACGCCGCCTTGACCACAACCGGTATAGTCCGTTCGATTACACCCGATGAAAAATAACCACTAACTTTAAGCGTGTAGTCTCCAGTGGGAATCCCGGAGGCGCTCCAAATCAAGAGCGTAGTGTCGAAACATTCTGCGGTCGATAGTCCAAGCCGAACCGGTGGGCCGCCGTCCTGATAGGCGACAACGGTCGAGTCGAAGTCTTCACCGAAAAACGATCCAGTTATAGGAACGAAGTAGGTCACCGTGTCGCCGGCCCGCGGAGAAGTAACATCGACTGTTTTTCCGGAAACAAACGTGAACCGGCGATACGTCATGTTGCCGATTGAATCGGCCAGTCTCAGCGTAACAGGGCCGGAGGGCAAGTCACCGCTTCTTAACACTATTGCGAGCGAATCGGGCGGAACCGCCTGGCCGTCTGCGACGCTGGTCCAGATGGTGGGAGAAACTCCGTGGCCCCATGACAATTCCCATTTCCCCTCATACAAGCCGACCGGAGCAATTCTCACTTCTACTGAATCGAGGACTCGTTCCTTTTCAAGCGGCAAGACAATCTCCAGTCCTCCGCCGGACACAAGGCCCAGTGAGTTACCGATATTGAGATATCCATACCCGGATATTGTGTCCTTTCCGGGTAGATTTGCCCCTGTAGACCGTGGATCGAGCAGATCATCTGCCCCAAACCTGAGCAGATCTTCAAGCCGCTCCAGATCGAGATCAGGTCGAACTGCAAGTATCAACGCCGCGGCCCCGGCCACCATAGGCGCCGCCATCGAGGTGCCGTCGGCCAAGTAATACTGCGAATCGACCACATGCACTTGCGGTTCATTCGCGCCGGCATACAGGTCGGTGCCGGTAGCTCGGAGGGATAAAATATCTTGTCCCGGCGCAACCAGTTGCACCTGCGGATTAAAAGTCGAAAAAGTCGCCATTTGGCCGTTAGCGTTTCCGGCGCCAACCGAAAAGGCGCTATCACCGGCGGCAGGGTAGAGGCGATCGTTTGAACCTGAATTCCCGGCCGCGATCGCGACAAAAACGCCGTTGCGTCGAGCTATCCTCAGCGCATCTTCCACGAGCAAAGAACGGTACCCCGTGCCCCAACTAATATTAATTACTTTGGCCCCGGCGTTGACTGCATATACAATACCTGCCGCCGCCACCGAAGTAGTGGCATTCGGGCGGATTTTCACCGCCATTATTTTCGCGTGAGGAGCGATCCCTGCGATTCCGAATTGATTGCTCGCCGCCGCGATGATCCCCGCAATGTGAGTGCCGTGGCCAACCGAATCGCGAGGGTCATTGTCGGGAATTGGATTGTTGATCGAGAGTATGTCTCCCGATACGTCGTAACCGAGAGTATCGTCCACAAATCCATTGTGATCGTCATCAATGTTATTCCCCGCGGTCTCGTCGGGGTTTCGCCAGAATTGTCCCTGAAGGTCCGGGTGGTCCGGATCAACACCGGTGTCGACAATCGCGATTACTACCGCCGTGTGTTCAGCGGGAGGAGATTGATAGACCGATTCGAGATTTACATCAGCATCGGGAATACCGCTGGTCATGACTAACGAATCATTGAAATCGCCGGCCCGCCGCAGAACCGACGGAAACTCCTGACCCGCATTGCGTAGATACCACTGATATGAAAACAGACTGTCAGTCGGAATCTCAAAGAACTCGATAGTGTATTCTGGCTCAACGATTTCAATATTGTCAGCGCCCAGAATCTTTCGCACTGAATCCGCTGTGACTCCGGTATCAGATAATGACACACACCGCCAGCGGGTGAATTCTTCAGCCAACCGCAAGTCTGACCGGGTCTCAAGTAGTGACAGCCGTTCGACCGACCCGCCCAGCGCTAGTGACTGATTGACATTTTCGATCCGTGCGCCGGACTTAAACTTCACTGCAAATCGCCCGGGTATCGGGCGACTGGAACCCTGTGCCTGAGTATTTCCAGTAATCGCGCCGACCAGCACCAGCGCACACCAACCTGTGTGAAATACGCGTCTTAAGAACATACTCCGCCTTCCCTGCCAGAAGATTCTCTTCTAACATGGACGGATACTGGCTGTGAAACATCTATCACAGCCGCAATATAGCTTGAGATTGTCTCTTTTGAAAGGTCGTCAGGCCTGTAGGCGACTCAATTGCCGCAGGTAAGCGGGCTGAAACTAATGAACAGGTGGTCGATCAGTCTGGTGAGATCGCCGATATCGATACCCGGTAGTCCGTCGCAGTCAGCTTGGGCAGTAACCGGAGGCGGGGGGCCGTCTATGTACAAGAACCCAATCAGATAGGTCAGATCCGCTATGTCGGGACCAACTCCGTCGCTATTCACATCGCCGGCCTTGCAAACAACGAGTGCGCCCGGGATTATGTCAGGTGCGTACGTTCCCGCCACCGCTACCATCGTAGGTGCTTGCAGTGCGTACGAAGTAACAGTCACAGGATGAACTGTTCCCGGCTGGGCTGTTCCCGGAACTCGAAACCAAAGCGCCAGTACTGGTCCGTTACCGGCCGGCAACGCGGGTGAAGGTCCGCCGGTTGAAAAATCAAACCCGTACGACCGTCTTTTGTTGGCATCATCTTGTTGAATGATATTTAGTGTCCAACCGGTCGTTCGTAAACCGGTGCGCACTGAATCAAGCATGACATTTAGCGGGCCTGCCCAGGTGAACGGCACGATGAGGTTTGTCAGCGGAATATTATTCTTCGCGATAATCTCAAGTTTCACCGGTTTACCGGGTCTCGCGCCAACGGAGTCGGCCGTCAGTGTATCAGCATACACAGACACAAATCCAGGGCGTTTGCTTGAGTATGATCCGGATGGTAGCGCCTGCACTGTGGCCTGCACGTCGAAGAAACCCGGTCCAAACGTGTGCGCTGGGTTTTGTACACCAGCCGAGCCGCCGTCGCCGAAATCCCAAGACCACGACGACGTCGGCACCGAGGCCTGCCCCGTGAACTGGACATCCAGAGGCGCCGGGCCAAAGACCGTATCGGCCGTGATTTTCACTCCGAGAATCCATCCACTCAGAACAGACTGTGTCCAGCACCGCATCCGCGCCATTTGCTGAGCGCTGAAATGAGTCTGGCAGGAAGTTGGCGCATACCCCATGTAGTTTCTGTAATCGGTAGGGGCCCACGTGGCGCCGTTGCACGGAGAAGTTCCCGCTATGTCTGAACAATTGAAGTTGGTCGGTGTCGGTCGAGTGTCGGCACAGAAATCGCCGACCAAATCAGCATTCGGGTCACCGGGGTTTTCATAGCAACCACTGCACTGGGTAACTTCCGAGACACCGTGAAAGGTGTGGAACAGCCCCAATGCATGACCAACTTCGTGCGAAAGCACATGGCGTCCGCCTCCGAATCCGCCGGATGAGGTTTGTTCTATCACGCACCCGTATGAACACTGGAGTACGTTGGGCGACCAGGGCAGGTACGCGTATCCAAGCACTCCAGATTCAAATATATCGGTCACCCAGATATTCAAAGTCGATTCCGGACTGACTGTCGACGCGCACTTCATGCTGAAATCCTCGGCGTCGGACACAGTTCGGTATGTAGTGCTATTAAAGTATGTCCAGTCGTAATCAAACTGAATTCGAGCCGGCAAGAAGTCGGCATTGAGCTGGTTCATCGACGCAGTTACATCACCCGCCGACGCGGCCGGGTTGCTTCCATCATCGTTCCGCAGAATGATTACATGCGTGCGGATCATTATGATTGGCTGGGTGGTGTCGGCGGTATACAAATTCCTGGTGGCAGGCAAATCACAACTTCCCGCCGGCGTGCACGCGGCCGCCGAGAGTCCGAGTTCCCCGCGGAGTGTGGAATCAAGCCGATGCGAAGAACACCAGCCTTGGGCTTGTGCACTCTGTCCCCAAATCAGGCAAAATCCAAGCAATAAAAACGCCGCACCCCGCGTGAGGGAGCGGCGCAAAGCAGTAAATGCTGTCAGGCTACGGGACGTCATCATTGTCCCCTCAATTATCGGCCATTTGGCCGGAATTATTCACCCTTACAGATTACAATGATTGACCGGTCCTCCCAGATAGAGATAACTAATTAACGCGGTGATATCACCGATATCGACACCCGCAGTGCCGTCGATATCGCATTGAACTAAAACTGGTGGTGTCGGGCCGTTGAGATACAAATAGGCGATGAGAACGGCAAGGTCGGAAATATCTGGTCCAATACCGTCATTATCGACATCACCAGCCCGACAGACCGTAATCGATCCTGCTACTGTGCCGCCCAAATAGGTCCCCGGTTGGGCTTCAAATGTCGGAGTCTGGAATCCGTACGCCAAAACAGAGAGCGGAGTGCTTGATCCCTGCGGCATGTTTGAGGGGATTCTGAAATACAGGCTCATTACTGGTCCGTCACCGGCTGGCAGGAATATTCCCGGACCACCCGGAGTGGCGAAGTTCATTTCATAGGATCTTCGCTTATTGGTGGAGTCGATTTGAGCCAAATTCAGCGTCCACCCGGCTGTTCTTGTTCCTGCATTGCGAGCCGAATCAAAAACGATATTGTACGGACCAGTCCAGGTTACCGGGATCACCATCCGAGTCAAAGGCAGATAATTGAGCGCCGAGATGTCAACACGAACCGTCTTGTTATTCCGGCCCATGGCGTTGGCTACTTTGAACGTATCTGCATATGCCCAAACATAATCCTTCTTGGTTGTTATGTACGGGCCGCCGCCAGATTGGATCGATAATGAGACGTCGAAATTCCCCGGACCGAACGTATGCGAGGCATCCTGCGTGGCCGCATGATTACCGTCGCCAAAGTCCCAGTCCCACGCCGTTACCGTCTGAGCGGATTCGCCCGTAAAATTAACATCGAGCGGAGCCGGTCCAAACGTCGCATCGGAAGCGAATCGAACGCCCGACATCCAGGGGGTCAACTTATCATTCGCCCAACAGAGCATTCGTCCTGATTGTTGCGAGCTGAACTCGTGAACACAGGAATTGCCGGCATACCCCATGTAGTTCTGCGGATCGGTGGCCCCCCACGCAAACCCGTTGCACGGATCGGTGCCGCCGGGACCGCCACAATTGAAGTTAGTGGGTGTCGGATCGGTATCGGCGCACAAATCGCCGGTCAGATCCGAGGCTTGAGTTGCCGACTCATAACACAAACTGCATTGTCCCACTTCCGAGACGCCATGATGTGTGTGCCACAAGCCAAGGCAGTGCCCCATTTCATGCGTCAGAGTATGATCGTTGAACGGGAAAAATTGCGTCCGATTCATGACAATGCCGCCGTACGAAGTCAGCGCATCGCCATCCCACGGGAAAGTCGCAAAGGAAAAGACATCACCGCCGATATTCACCGAGACTACATACACATTACATTGTGAGTCGGCATCCACTGCATACGCCAGTTTCATGGCGTCAAACTCCCCATTGGTGGTGATATAGCGGTACTGGGTGGAGTTCACAAACCGCATTCCGGCTTTCTCAAATTGAATCCGGTAGGGGAGATAGTCAGTATTCATCTGGGCAATTTGACTGTCCACATCAGCGGCTGAACAGGCGGCCGCGGCGCCGTTATCCTCGCGAAAGACGTTGAAATACAGCTTGAAAAAGGTGAGCGTGGTACTACCCGTTGGAATCCACGTGTCGCGAACTGCCGGAGGATCGCACGGCCCCTGATCACAAAGGCCGGCCGCCTTGCGGGCACGGGCCGCTGGTTTGGCCTCCCAAATCGCCTGAGTGCCACACGTTCCAAAACCGGGTACATCTATCGGTTTGGCTTGTTGAGCAATAGATACATCCGCAACGGCCAAAAGAATCGTTACCAGAGCAGTTGTACAAACCAGGCGAGTTCTTAGTCCGACGGTAATTGTCTGTCTCAATTCCATGTTGGTGTCATCCTCCAAAAGCGATTTTGCGACTACTGCCGAGTTGTAAATATGGGTAAGTGAGGCTTACCACCGAAAATATATGCGTAAAACTCAGTCTGGCAAGGATTTTCTGCCGGTTGGCACTAACTCTCCCGCAATTTGGAGTCCCCCAAAAGTGCGCAATGCCGAGCCATGATTCCAAGGAGAATTTGTTGCTATGAAATGAATTAAAGGTGTAGTACCTTCATTCCATGACAATCGTAAACAAATTGAAAGCCGGCTTTTCCGGGCTCGGAATTGCCCCCCGTCTCCTGGACGTAATCGACAAACTGAAGTTCGTAGAGCCAACACCCATTCAGGCCCGGTCCATTCCTATCGGAATAGAAGGCAAAGACATCATAGCCATCGCCCAGACCGGCACTGGCAAGACCCTGGCTTTCGGTATTCCCATAGTTCAACGTCTGGTGCAAATGAAGGGGATATCCCTGATTTTGGTGCCAACCCGGGAACTGGCTCTGCAAGTCGAGCAAGCGCTGACCCCGTTTTGCCAAGCGATGGGAATTAAGTCGTGCGTACTCATTGGCGGCGCTTCTATGCACAACCAGATTTCGGCCATTTCCAAAAAGCCAAGAGTAATCATTGCCACTCCCGGACGACTGATCGACCATATGGAGCAAAGAACTGTTTCACTTGCCGAAACGTGCATCCTCGTTCTGGACGAGGCCGACCGGATGCTCGACATGGGCTTTGCCCCTCAGCTCAACCGGATTATGCAGGTGATTCCGCACAAGCGGCAGACCATGCTCTTTTCCGCGACCATGCCGACTGCCATCGTCGACATAGCCAGACGGCACATGGAACTTCCCATCAATGTCGAAATTGCACCATCGGGGACTACTGCCGACAAAATCGCGCAGGAAGTATTCTTCGTCTCCAAAGAAACCAAGATACGTCTTCTGGAACTCTTCCTCGGCCAGATTCCCGGACCGGTCCTGGTATTCACACGCACCAAACACGGCGCCCGAAAACTCACTCGTCAGGTAAAAAGTCTTGGACACAAAGCGGCCGAGATTCACTCCGACCGAAGTCTGGCGCAGAGGCGGGAAGCACTCGACGGTTTCAAGTCTGGCCGACACCGTATTCTCGTCGCGACCGATATTGCCGCGAGGGGGATTGATGTCACCGGCATTGAACTGGTAGTCAACTACGATCTGCCGTCGAATTCGGAAGACTATGTGCATCGGATCGGCAGAACCGCCCGCGCCGGAAGACCCGGACGCGCCATCTCTTTTGCCACGTTTGATCAGCGCGGCGACATCTGGAATATTGAAAAACTCCTCCGCACCGCACTCCCCATCTCAAAAGTCCCGCCGCTTCTTCCCGCGGGAAAAGGGGACGGGAAATCCGATCCTGAGGAACTGTCATATCGCCCAGTCGAATCACCGCATACCGAATCGAAGTCTCAGTCGCCGGCTTTCGGTCGTCAGCCGCGCGGACATCGCAACCACCGGCGGCCATCGAGTGGTCGTCGACGGTGACACCCTGGAAATCGACTGCATGAACTCGCGATCTACTACATCGCGATAGACTGAGGGCATGCCCCTTTTCTCTAAGAGCACTTCTTTCACAATAGTCGCGCGACTCAAAGAAGCCGCGCGATCGCTCAAGTATCGCAACTACCGTCTGTTTTTCGCCGGCCAGAGTATTTCTCTGATCGGAACCTGGATGCAACAGATCGCGATGAGTTGGCTGGTCTACCGGCTGACCTCATCGGAGTGGATGCTCGGTCTGGTCAGCTTTCTTGGAAATGTCCCGATCATCTTAATCGCTCCCGTCGCCGGTCTTTTGGCCGATCGATGGAATCGGCACAAAATGATCGTAATCATTCAGATCGCGGCACTCATACAAGCGCTGGTGCTCGCGGCACTTGTCCTGGCCGATGTCATCGTCATTTGGGAGATTATTGTGCTTTCAATTTCGCTTGGCGTCATCAACGCTTTTGACATGCCTATTCGCCAGTCATATATCGTCGAAATGATCGAAGACCGTTCCGATTTGAGCAACGCCATCGCGCTCAATTCCTCGATGTTCAACATGGCGCGGCTGGTTGGACCCGCAGTCGCCGGTGTGCTCATCGCCGCAGTGGGCGAGGGGTACTGTTTTCTCATAAATGGACTAAGTTATGTGGCGGTAATTGCCGCTCTGCTGGCGATGAAGGTCGATCCACCAAAACTGGTAACCGACAGTGTTCCTATTCTCAGGGGCTTAGCCGACGGTTTCAAATACTCTTTTGATTTTCTGCCCATTCGCTCGATTCTTTTGCTCCTCACGTTGGTCAGCATCATTGGAATGCCCTATATGGTCCTGATGCCGGCGATTGCCAAAGATCTGCTTCACGGTGACTCGCGAACAATGGGAACGCTCGTCTCGTGCGCCGGGGTCGGCGCGCTCATTGGCGCTGTCTATCTGGCATTGCGAAAAAGTGTGCGCGGGCTCGAAATTGTCATCCCGATCATGGCCGCCGTCTTCGGTGTCGGATTAATAGGACTGGCGCTCTCGCGATCGCTTCTCCTGTCAATGCTTTGCATGGGAATCGCCGGATTCGGGATGATCGTTCAAATGGCCTCGTCGAACACGGTACTCCAGACAATTGTCGATGAAGACAAGCGGGGGAGGATGATGGGGCTGTACACTATGTCGATTCGCGGCGTGGCGCCGTTTGGGAGTATGCTCGGTGGGCTCATGGCGGAGAGCGTCGGCACCTCACACACTATCCTGATTTCCGGGATAATCTGTATTTTCGGTGGTCTGATATTTTTAAGAATAATTCCGCGGTGGCGCAGAACGGTGCAACCGATTTACGACCTCCGTGACCTGGAATCGACGAAGTAGCTGTAGTCATGTTTTCCCGGTTGACCGCAAAACAAAAGGGCCTCGATGCGAGGCCCTTCAATAATTGTTCTATAGGAGTTTCCCGATTACCTGATCTTAAACCATGAATCGATAAACCCCATGTTGGCCGTGGCGGTAATTTTGTCGCCATCGAAGACCACTGAAACCGGATCAAAGGGGAATTTAAAACTCACCTTACCGTTATCAAAAGTGACCGGAACAGTCTGCGTGCTCGACGCGTAGTCCTGTTTCAGGCCCGCACCGGACAACTCGTCGTTCATGCTACTGAACAACTTGGTCTCGGTATAGCTTGTGTCGGTCAACACGTACTTCGAGATTACAGAGTATGAAAACGATTTACCGTTGGCGTCCTTCCAGGCAACATTCAAGTTGCGGTAGGTTTTGGTAAACGTCATCATGCCGATCACTTCCGGCGCGGTCTTGACCGTGCTGTCGATCATCGTCCGGCCAACCAATTTATACGTCCCCTCGATATCCGCGTGCTGGGGATCAGTCGCCCAGACCGATCCAAAAGACACAAACACAATGGCGACCAACGCAAATGCAATAGAGGCAGTTCTCTTCACAAAGTCCTCCTGACAGTGAGGGTTGTAGGTTGTTCAAGTGTGATAACCAGCCGCCGAAACTAATGATCTTTCGACTAATCGGCGAACGGCCCTACAAGGAAACAACAGGGAGTCAGTCTGTCAATGTTTGTTTTGCCCACTAATACATCGCACTATTTCAGCTCGGTCAACGCTTTGTAAAACGTCTGCCAGTCTTCGATTCTGGTTGGCTTCTGCTCAAGTAGAGCTGAATCCTCTGGGCTGAGTAATTTCTTGTCGACCATAACAAGCAATACATTGTCGTCAAACCAGGAATCATACATCGTCCAGAATCCGCCGCTCCCGGCGGACGATCCCCACGAATTTTCGACTTTCCATTTCCGCACCGATCCATCGAGCGAGGTATCTATTCCCAACAGCACCATGGCGTGATTGGGATTCTCATCCCGGTATGCTATCCGGTCAGCTTTGTTGGTGGAGAAGTCGATGCCCAACGACGTGGAATAATCCCACACGTTTGCCGCAAACATTCCGCTGTCGCCGTAATTGTCTCGGCCGACATCACAGGCAAACCAGACAATCTGGCTATCGCGAATCATCGCCTGCGCATACTTTTTGAGGGTCGCAATTGGCATATTCAGAAATCGAACGTCTGGTTGCTCAAAAATATTCCTACTGCTCACTAATTCGAAAAGCGTTTTGTCTTTCTCGGCGGGATTGTGAACAATTGCAACATAGTCAGTCGACAGGTCGCCGTACATTTCAGTGAAGAACGACTGGGGAGTAAATGTCTTCTCCACCCAGGTCTTCTTGTCGCTCTTGTCGTCTTTCTTGGTCGAATCAGCCACAGTGAGCAGACTCGTATCTTTTTCCGGTGTCGCTTCGTAGCGGAAGACAAATTCTTTTGGCGGCTTGCCGTAGGCACATATTAATAAGCGATAGATATCCCCGAGCATTTTCTCTTTGTACTTACGTATAGCCGGCTCTTTCTCGCCAGCTTTGGCCATCTGCCGGATTCCGGCCGCCGATTTACGCAACAGGGTAGAAATAAGTGAATTGGTCGTGCCGGTCGAACTTGACTGCTTGGTTTCCGGCATCGCCGAGGACGGTACGACTCCATACTTCCGAATCAACCCTTCAAAGTACTGCCACCAGCCGCCGTCGCCGATTGGATTTTCAAGATACATTTGCAAGGCACGGTCTGTAATCTGCCGCTCGCGCATAGTAATCATCGTTTCGAGAAAGAAGTTGGATTTCTCCAGCCGATCATAAAAAGAGATGTAGGCTTGCGAGAGCGTAAATTCCGAAAGTTTCAGTTTGGACATTGCCTTGGGCGTCACCGTGTTTGCCCCGGCAAACATCCAGCACCGCCCGCTACTTTTTTGATCGATGACCTTCGAACTCTTTAGCTCGAAATTAAAACGGCCGTCGAACTTGGTCACCATCTCACGGTTCAGCGAGAGGTCCTTGATACTGTTATTGGTCGCGGCATTGACAATCCGAGTCAGCGACGGATCTGCCGCCAACTGCTTGTCAAATCCGGCCAGCGTCTCGGGTGTGATCGCGCCTGGCTTTGGTGATTGAGCAAACAGAGTTCCTGCTACGGCCACTGTCATGAACACGATGATTCCACGTTTCTTCACGCGATCTCTCCTTGCGACTCAAATTGTAATGACCCACGATAGCAACAGGGGAGACTTAACGCAAGCGGGCGGCGGGGCCACCGGCCGGGACCTTCAGCGCCTTGGAGAAAGATTCGTAGTGTCGGGGCAGACGGGGGCGTCTGCCGCCAGCGAAATGCCGTTGCGAAATCGTAGTGTCGTATGTGACCGAAAAGTAGCACAGGCGTCGGGCCGGGAAAGCGCGTACGGGGCAGATGATTGGAAGTAATACCAATGCAACATCGGTCATTCAGATTTCGCTATTCGCAATATCGAAATTATCTTGTATCCCCAAAGACCCTATTGTATACTGCAAGAGTCCATCTTATTATTTGAATACCCTCACCGAGACCCTGAACAACAAGTCTTCAACGATGTCCTAAGGAGATGTCTCATGCAAGTCATCAGAACCGCGCTCGTGGTGCTCGCGACAATGGGTGTAGTAGTCTGCGCGTCTCAGGCGGCCACCTGGCAAGTGGCCAATCCCACCGTAATCGCGGCGAAATCACTCGCTCGCGATTCCAGCGGGCGACTCTTTGCCGGCTCCAGTGCCGGCGTATTTCTCTCCGTGGACAACGGTGCCTCCTGGCAGGTTTACGAGGACAGCTCCAAATACGCCGACTGCTTTGCTATCGAATTCGATGCCGTCAGCAACTATCTCTTCATAAGCGTTGAAACTGGTGTTTATCGCTCGAATAACAACGGGCTCACCTGGGATTTTCTCGGCGACGAAGTTGTGGGCGCTTATTCGATGGAGGTTTCTCCTAACGGGCATCTGTGGGTTTCAGGTTCCGGTGGTACTTTCGTCTCTGATAACAATGGCGATTCATGGACTCATGTGCATGCACCGCTTGGTCAATTCGGCGATGGGCTCACTATCACGACCGCAGGAACACTCTTAGAATCGACATTGCTTGAGGGGTTATTCCGGACGACCAACAATGGGCAGAACTGGAGTTTCATTAGCGGCCCATTCAGGTCACCTCATCAGACGACCGCCCTTACGAGCGGTCGATCCGCAGGGTTGGCTTTTGCGGCAGACTTCATTACAGATCAGTTTTCACACGACACGCTTACGATTTATAGGTCCACGGATGATGGCGTCTCCTGGTCCCAAGTCCATTCAAAAGCTCAGGACCTATGTCATGTGTTGTACGCCGACAGCAAGGGAAATCTCTTCGCCGGAAGAAACGAGGTGTTTCGCTCTCCTGACAATGGAAACACATGGGCACAATATTCTGATGGACTGCCATTTGAGACCCAAGTGAGGTGCTTCATTGAAGCCGCCAACGGTATGCTTATCGCGGGAGGTGATGATTTCATTTACCGAATAAATGCCGATTCGGGTTTGGTCATTGATCCCCCGGTGTGTTGCGCGGGTCTGGCCGGCAATGTTGATTGCGACATTTCCGGCGGTACGGATATCGCTGATCTGTCTGCGCTCATCGACTATCTGTACATTTCGTTCTCACCGCTGTGCTGTAAGGCTGAGGCCAATGTCGACGGTCAGCCGGGCATCGACATCTCTGATCTTTCCGCCCTGATCGACTATTTGTACATCAGCTTCGCGCCACCGGCCGCCTGTCAATAGTCAGCGCGAGTTAGGCAAACGATAAAGGCCGCTTCTTGCCAAAGCGGCCTTCGTTCCTGTGGGCGGCAGGCATCCTGCCTGCCCCTTGGTTAATTTACGGGAAATTTGTTAGAAATACCGGGGGACAGACTCGAACTGTCGACCCCCTGCTCCACAGGCAGGTGCTCTAACCAACTGAGCTACCCCGGCAAGAGACAAGAGCTGGGAATTTACCTTACTTCGGCAATAATTACAATAATATTTTGCCGGTGAGGAATGCCACCACCATATGGAGCCCGCCGGAATGACTACTACACCATAACGTGCTAAGTGCGAGGTATCGAACGAGGTGGACTACGATACTTCCAAATCAGTGCATACTGATCCCCAGGCTTTGGATTCTCTACGAAGACCTTGGCTTGAGTTCCATCTACTCTATTCAGAATGGTCAATTGGTCAGGGCGATCAAGTAACCGACCACCTTCCTTCAATTTTTCACAACGCAACGAATCAAATTGACAGCCACCAACAAGACGTAAGTTGATTTCTAGGCCATTGGTTTGATAAGAAATGTTAACGAAAAAGGCGTCGCCAATCGTGTCTCTGAAAGCACCATGAGCGACTATGGTAGTCCTCCTCGTATACCTTGATCCTTTTGCGAGAATGTTATCTCCGTCGATAGTATTTATTACGCGCCTAGTGTACTTGTCGTAGGTTAAGCGACTGGGAATAACTTCGCCGTTCCCGTCGGAAGAAAATCGACGTATTTCAACTGAAAAATTTGAATCGCTCAAGTCTCCCGACGAATAGAAGTCTGTTTCTGGAATCCTATTCAGCTGTTCGAAGGGAACTATTGTCTGTTGTCTGGTAACCGTCGCATTACCATAGCAATCCAATTCAACGGAAAAGTCTGAACGCTCGATTTGCATTAAATCGGAAAGTCGGACTTGGCTCCGTTGAGCAAACGTCTGATTAACTGAGATGTAAAACAAAGACGTGACAAAGACAGACGCGAATGTCAAAACCAAACGGAGTCCAGGACTCTTTCTGCGAGAAATTAGTGAAGCCAGTAGCACAACTCTAAGAAAAGTGTACATGGCCAAGAACACGAATACACCAAAAAACAATTGTGCTTGTGGATGAGCGTTTGCCCACGTTGGCAAATTTGTGATTTTGGACAATGCTATTGCCGTTCCAAGAGAAATCCCAAAGATTGTTAGTTCCGGACCGACCCATCCCGGGCTATTATCCCCAGGTTCCTTGGTTGAACGAAAAATGGACATAAATCCTCCCTCCAGTTAGGTTCGCTCCTAACCAATCCTTAGCGCTCCCAATAATAATCTAATGCGAGAGAAAAACAAGGCAGGCGATGCTCGGAAAAGAATCCTCCGGCACCATTTCTGCGTTTAGCCGCCGATTACAAGTATTGCCTTCGCGAGCCCGGCGAACAAGGTCATACTTGCAACTAAGACGAGTACAGTTCGAGCCAGTTTCAAAGCTCCTCCTCACTTTTGCTGTGCATTTGATTTCTTATACAATGAAAGCCTACTGGGTGTCCGCATTGTTGTCAAGTACTTTTTGCTCACAAAAACGAGCTATTGCCCACTTGTTATCCACCTATTCCCCCAAAAATCAACGGATAAATGAGATCTCTTATATAAGGGATGGCATGAGTGTTAGTTATCTGTCGAGCGATCACCCGCAACTGCAACCGCCGCCACAGTTTTTCGATTCTCCGTCGGGATTCCCAGTGGTCACGACATACCCGCGACGGGTACCGTCGTCAACAAAGTCAATACTCATCCCGCCCAGCTTGGCTAGATATTCATTGACGCGTGGATCGATCCAGGCGGTGACACCGTTCGATTCCAGTTTTTCAAGACCGTCGACTGACTCTTCCAGAGTCATCCCCAGTTGGGGACCGCTTCACCCGAACCCTTGAAAGTAGATGACCAGATTATCCTTGCTGTGCGATTCTGATTCAAAAAGTTTGCGCAATTCGCCGCCGGCGCGATCAGTTACTTCAAACACGGGTACTCGCTTCATGAATTATCGGTTGTCGATTCATAGGCTCAATATAATGGAAGTTCGCCAGATGTTGAGAACTAAAAATGATGAGATTCGTCGACTTTTATGGACAGTGGCCAGGCGGCGCAAACGATAAGTACAGGTGATCGATCAACGTGGTGAGATCGGCTATGTCCGCCGAGCCGGTCGCATCAACATCTGCTTCTTCGATACAGCAAAGTGGGGCAAACGATAAATACAGATAGTCGATCAGGCGTGTCAGATCGGAAATGTCGACCAGTCCCGATCCGTCGCAATCGACATTTCCCCGGACCCCGATACAACAAGAACCGCTGGACTTGAGAAACCATGGCTTTGTGTAAATGCTACTTTTGAAAAACTTCTCAAGAAGGCCCGCCACCTTCTGTTGCCCTGAGGAGCTGGGATGTGTCCCGTCCGACTGAAAATCCGTGCACAACCATATCAGCGAATCACTCTGGCGAGGAATTACACCGTTTCCCCATAAATACGGACCCCAAGCGAGCCACGGAGAATTCACAGCCCCGGAATCAGGAATATAGTTGAGCGAGTCATTTCCGTTAAGTTGCGCCTCTATGACCCATCTCATCGCGAAGCCGCCTTCGTATGCATACGGTTCAGGGTTCAGATTCGTCGAAGCGTAACCCGCGTAAATGCGTGAGGACAAGAATGCCTGCCGCAAATTCGGGAATTTCGACTTGGCGATCCTGATCACTTCAATGAGATCATTTTTCAGAATTGTAGTAGCCAGCGGAAATCCGCCCGATGGTCCGCCGTTTGCCTCCTTAATCCAAACCGCCTGAACCTGTTTGGCCGACAAGCCACGAGTTGCCAACCGTGACAGGATCACCGACCAGAAAATCGCCGTGTCATACTTGATTCGCGCCGCGGTCTGACCGCCTTGAGCGCCGTCGACTATTTTGAGGTATGGGTGGAGGGAGGTGTCGCTATTTGTATTCGTTACAAATCGACTAAACTCTTGCGTTGCGTTCGACATTCCGATCGAAAGTAGAACCCATTTCCCTGAAACAGAATTGGCGACACCAAAGCTATCCAGTGGCACGAATTGAAGCGCAATCGCTTTTCCGGCTGAGTCGTGCGATGAGGGCGGAAGATTCGACCCACCCGGGTAGAGCCCTCCTGCGTACCCATTGTAAGTCCCGACCAGCTCATCCAGAGGCGTTAGCATTTTCGAGGTACTGTCGCACAGGGCTTGAGCACCTACCTGGCCTGCCAGTAATGCGAGGCCAACGACCAAGCTCCGTGCCGCAAGTATGCGATTCACACCGCTCATATATATCGAAGATAATTTGAGTTGAAATTTCGTCAAGGGAATATGTAGCGTTGCAAATCGCTGTAACGCATTAATTAGTAGTGCGATACGGTCGATGTGCCCGTTCTTGCCTCAACTCAAAAAGAGGGGGATCGGTATCTTTGGAGCCTCCCCAAATCTTTTCAAAAAAAGATTCCGGTCCCCACTTGACAGCAGTCGGACTAAGGGTTATGATCGAAATCCCGATAGATGCTATGGACGGCGATCTTTCTGGAACTTCATCGCGTCTAATGCTTTGCAGTCTTCGGGGTCGGGTTGGGTGGGAGCTTGACTCGGCGGCCGCAAATAATATAACGGCCACAAAAAAATGACTTGACTTGAACTTTCGGCCCGGCTATACTCCGGGTCTGCCGCTGGAAACGGTGGCGGGTTTTTTTTGGCTCTTTGACAATTTCATAGCCACATTGAAGACAAGTATGAAACCAACTTGTCAAATTTGTCGCGGGTCTTTGAATTTCGTAATTGAGATTTTTAAGATCTACCAATGAATCAAGAACATAACGCGTACGTTTATTCGTGCGCTATGGAATCGAACGAATTGTAAGTAGCAATATTTACGGAGAGTTTGATCCTGGCTCAGAACGAACGCTGGCGGCGTGCTTAATACATGCAAGTCGTACGAGAATTCCCGGCTTCGGTTGGGATAGTAAAGTGGCGAACGGGTGAGTAACACGTGGATAACCTGCCTGCACATCTGGGATAATCCTTCGAAAGGGGGCCTAATACCGGATAAAATTCCGAGACGGCATCGCCTTGGAATCAAAGACGGCGCAAGCTGTCGTGAGCAGATGGATCCGCGTCCCATTAGCTTGTTGGCGGGGTAACGGCCCACCAAGGCTCCGATGGGTAGCCGGCCTGAGAGGGTGATCGGCCACACTGGGACTGAGATACGGCCCAGACTCCTACGGGAGGCAGCAGTAGGGAATATTGCGCAATGGACGAAAGTCTGACGCAGCAACGCCGCGTGGGTGATGAAGCATTTCGGTGTGTAAAACCCTGTCAGTGGGGAAGAAAAGTATCGGGAGTAACTGCCCGGTACCTGACGGTACCCGCAGAGGAAGTCCCGGCTAACTCCGTGCCAGCAGCCGCGGTAATACGGGGGGGACAAGCGTTGTTCGGATTTACTGGGCGTAAAGGGCGCGTAGGCGGACCTTCAAGTCGGATGTGAAACCTGGCGGCTTAACCACCAGCCTGCATTCGATACTGTTGGCCTTGAGTATGGGAGAGGAGAATGGAATTTCAGGTGTAGCGGTGAAATGCGTAGATATCTGAAAGAACACCAGTAGCGAAGGCGGTTCTCTGGACCAATACTGACGCTAAAGCGCGAAGGCTTGGGGAGCAAACAGGATTAGATACCCTGGTAGTCCAAGCGGTAAACTATGGGTACTAGGTGTCGGGGGTATCGACCCCCTCGGTGCCGCAGCTAACGCAATAAGTACCCCGCCTGGGGAGTACGATCGCAAGATTGAAACTCAAAGGAATTGACGGGGGCCCGCACAAGCGGTGGAGTATGTGGTTTAATTCGACGCAACGCGCAGAACCTTACCTGGGCTTGACATGCTTGGGACCGGCGGTGAAAGTCGCCTTTCTCTTCGGAGACCGAAGCACAGGTGCTGCATGGCTGTCGTCAGCTCGTGCCGTGAGGTGTTGGGTTAAGTCCCGCAACGAGCGCAACCCTCATCCACAGTTGCCATCAGGTAATGCTGGGAACTCTGTGGAGACTGCCGGTGACAAGCCGGAGGAAGGTGGGGATGACGTCAAGTCATCATGGCCCTTACGCCCAGGGCTACACACGTACTACAATGGCCGATACAGAAGGATGCAAGACCGCGAGGTGGAGCTAATCCCCAAAGTCGGCCTCAGTTCAGATTGGAGTCTGCAACTCGACTCCATGAAGGTGGAATCGCTAGTAATCGCTAATCAGCAGGTAGCGGTGAATACGTTCCCGGGCCTTGTACACACCGCCCGTCAAGCCACGGAAGTTGGGAGCACCCGAAGTCGCTTGCCTAACCGCAAGGAGGGCGGCGCCGAAGGTGATACTGATGACTGGGGCTAAGTCGTAACAAGGTAGCCGTAGCGGAAGCTGTGGCTGGATCACCTCCTTTCTAAGGAGCATAGGTGTAAAAGATCCCTCTACTAAAGAGAGATCGCATCGATGGTCGAGCGACAAATAGCGTGTTGGACATACTTTCTTCAGTTGGCTATGTAAAAATATGGCCGCCAAAAGGCGGAGTCCCGTCTGCAGGCGACGCAAGTAACGATTGGGCCTATAGCTCAGATGGTTAGAGCGCGCGCCTGATAAGCGCGAGGTCAGTGGTTCAATTCCACTTAGGCCCAGTGTAACAGACGAGGGGCTGTAGCTCAGTTGGGAGAGCGGTGGCTTTGCAAGCCACAGGTCACCGGTTCGATCCCGGTCAGCTCCACAAAGTCGACTCGCGGCACAAACGCCGGCCATACATAAAGACTTTGATCGAAAGATCAATACGGTTCTTTGACAACTTCATAGGTAAGCGATATCAAATTAACATCGCATGTATCTTCCAACCGGCCGCGCCATTGGGCGCGGCAACGATATGCTCTTCGGTTATGATTTCGATTAAGCTACTAAGAGCACACGGAGGATGCCTTGGCACCGATAGGCGATGAAGGACGTGGTAAGCTGCGATAAGCTCCGTTTAGCTGCAAACAAGCTCTGAGACGGAGATTTCCGAATGGGGTAACCCGATCCGTTGTGAAACGGATCATCTGGCGCTGAATTCATAGGCGCCTGACGCTACCGCAGGGAACTGAAACCTCGACGTACCTGTAGGAATAGAAAACAGTAGTGATTCCCTTAGTAGCGGCGAGCGAACGGGGAAAAGCCTAAACCGGTCGGCACGTTAAAACCTGACAGTGTTGTGCCTCCGGTGTCGCGGGACGCCTTTGACCGAGTGTCTGATCGGTCATGGAGTCAAAAACCATATGTATAGACGAACATTCTGGAAAGCTCGGCCATAGTGGGTGACAGCCCCGTAGTCGAAATGCATGTGGCTCCATAGGACGCTCCCAAGTAGGGCGGGACACGTGGAATCCTGTCCGAATCCACCAGGACCATCTGGTAAGGCTAAATACTCATCGGTGACCGATAGTGAACCAGTACCGTGAGGGAAAGGTGAAAAGTACCCCGAGAGGGGAGTTAAAAGTACCTGAAACCGTGTGCTTACAAGCGGTCGGAGGAAAGGTCGGTCTTCGGATCGGCCGGACTGACGGCGTGCCTATTGAATAATGATCCGGCGAGTTACTTCTCTGTCGCAAGGGTAAGCGAAACACTCGTGCACCCGTAGCGAAAGCAAGTCTGAATAGGGCGATTCAGTGGCAGGGAGTAGACCCGAAGCCAAGTGATCTATGCATGGTCAGGATGAAAGTTCCGTAAAAGGAGCTGGAGGTCCGAACACACCGGTGTTGAAAAGCTGGGTGATGAACTGTGCATAGGGGTGAAAGGCCAATCAAACTTGGAAATAGCTGGTTCTCCTCGAAATAGCTTTAGGGCTAGCCTCGGAACAGAGTCTGACGGAGGTAGAGCACTGAATGGGCTAGGGGTCCTACAAGACTACCAAACCCAATCAAACTCCGAATGCCGTTAGATGTTTTCCGGGAGTCAGGCAGTGAGGGATAAGCTTCATTGCCGAAAGGGAAACAACCCAGATCAGCAGCTAAGGTCCCTAAGTCATACTAAGTGGTAAAGGATGTGGAATTACTTAAACAGCTAGGATGTTGGCTTAGAAGCAGCCATCATTTAAAGAGTTCGTAACAGATCACTAGTCTAGTGACTCCGCGCCGATAATTCAAGGGACTATGTATGACACCGAAGCTCTGGATTCACGCGCAAGCGTGAGTGGTAGGGGAGCATTGTCTTATGAGCGAAGTTCAGTCGCGAGACTGGGTGGACAAAAGACAAGAGATTATGTCGGAACGAGTAGCGAGAATGCAAGACAATAAACTTGCACACCGAAAGCCTAAGGTTTCCTGGGCAAGGCTAAACCTCCCAGGGTCAGTCGGAACCTAAGCCGAGGCCGAAAGGCGTAGGCGATGGAAAACAGGTGAATATTCCTGTACTTATATGCATACGTTTGGAACTATGGGGTGACGCAGAAGTGAAAGGTGAGCCACCTATCGGATGGTGGTTTAAGCCCGTAGATGGGGACCGCAGGAAAAACCACGGTCCTAACATCGAGAGGTTATGAGGTGGTCGTAAGACCGGAACTCACCCTAATCAGACTGCCGAGAAAAGCCTCTATGTGAGTCTGCATATAATCCGTACCGCAATCCGCCACAGGTAGGCGAGGAGAATATCCTAAGGTGCTCGGGATAACTCATGTTAAGGAACTAGGCAAATTTACTCCGTAACTTCGGGAGAAGGAGTGCCATTAGTAGGTGATGTACCCGCGTACAAAGCCCAATATGGCCGCAGTAAAATGGCCGCGATGACTGTTTACTAAAAACACATCTCTCTGCTAAGTCTAAAAAGACGACGTATAGGGAGTGATACCTGCCCGGTGCTGGAAGGTTAAAAGGAGATGTCAGCCGCAAGGTGAAGCGTTGAATTGAAGCCCCAGTAAACGGCGGCCGTAACTATAACGGTCCTAAGGTAGCGAAATTCCTTGTCGGGTAAATTCCGACCTGCACGAATGGTATAACAATTGCGGCGCTGTCTCAACATGAGCCCCGGTGAAACTGTAGCAGCGGTGAAGATGCCGCTTACCCGTATCGGGACGGAAAGACCCCGTGAACCTTTACTATATCCTGACATTGGTGTTTGGTGCCGTGTGTGTAGCATAGGTGGGAGACGTTGAAGCTGGTCCGCTAGGATCGGTGGAGTCATCGGTGAAATACCACCCTCATGTTATTGAATATCTAACCTCGGAACCCGTGACGGGTTCAGGAACATTGTCAGGTGGGTAGTTTAACTGGGGCGGTTGCCTCCTAAAGTGTAACGGAGGCGCGCAATGGTTCTCTCAAGCCGGGTGGTAATCGGCTTTTGAGCGTAAGGGTATAAGAGAGCTTAACTGCGAGACATACTAGTCGAGCAGGTGCGAAAGCAGGTCCTAGTGATCCGGCGGTGCTGTGTGGAAAGGCCGTCGCTTAACGGATAAAAGGTACTCTGGGGATAACAGGCTTATCCCCTCCGAGAGTTCATATCGACGAGGGGGTTTGGCACCTCGATGTCGGCTCATCACATCCTGGGGCTGGAGAAGGTCCCAAGGGTTTGGCTGTTCGCCAATTAAAGTGGTACGTGAGCTGGGTTTAGAACGTCGTGAGACAGTTCGGTCCCTATCTGATACGGGCG